>NZ_JBGAKE010000011.1:0-194032 GCF_044224575.1 Nakamurella sp. | reverse complement strand
GGGACGACACTCCGACCGTGTTCGAGGACCCCCCGGTGAGCTTCACCTTCGACCGACGGCAGTACGAAGACCTGCTGGCCGAGCTTCGCGCTCGATTCGACCCGTCGGAGGGCGATGGTTCGCCGCCGCCCGGTGGTCCGGCGCCCGGTGGTCCGGCGCCCGGTGGTCCGCCGCCCGGTGGTCCGCCGCCCGGTGGTCCGCCGCCCGGTGGTCCGGCGCCCGGTGGTCCGGCGCCCTCCGAGGGCTCGAACCGACCCGCCCCGCGCGGATGAAGTCGTCAACCCGCGTCACACCCGTGACATTAGGCGCAAGTTCAGCCGCGCCGGCGTAGATGATCCGCGCGGCACGGGGGCGGAGAGGGCCTCAGTTGCGGGGGCCGGGTTCTTCGATGATCTCGGAGCGGTCCCGCCAGCGGCTGGGCGAGATGCCGAGCTTGCGGTTGATCAGCACGGTGACGAAGAACAGCGCCACCCCCAGCACCAGCAGCGCGCCGGCGACGACGTACTGGGTCGACGACCTCCCGGTCAGCGGCGTCACCAGGTACAGGCAGGTCATCATGCCGATGATCGGCAGCACGGTCGGTGCCCGGAAGTACTTGCCGGCCGGCACGTCCCGCCGCAGCACCAGCACGGCCAGGTTGACCACGGTGAACACCCCGAGCAGCAACAGCGCCGTCGTCCCGCCGAGCACGATCAACCCGAACGCGAGCGACGATCGCCGTCGTCGGCGCGCAGCAGCAGCGCCGTCGTCCCGCCGAGCACCGCGACGACGTCGGCGCTGCCCATCGACACGAACACGATCAACCCGAACGCGAGCAGCGTGGTGAAGACGATCGCCGTCCACGGGGTGCAGCGCTTCGGGTGCACCTTGCCCAGCACCGGCGGCAGCACCCGCTGCCGGGCCATCCCGTAGATCAGCCGGCTGGCCATCAGCATGTTGATCAGCGCGGAGTTGGCCACCGCGAACATGGAGATGAACGGCAGCAATGTGTCGATCGGCAGGCCGGGGGCGCCAACCTTGACCACCTCGACCAGCGGGGTGTCGCTGGCCGCCAGGTCGCCCACCGGGACCAGCGCGACGGCGGTGATCGACACCAGCACGTAGATGATCCCGGTGATGGTCAGGCCGGTCAGCATCACCCTGGGGAAGATCCGGACCGGGTCCTTGGTCTCCTCGGCCATGTTGACCGAATCCTCGAAGCCGACCATCGCGAAGAACGCCAGCGAGGTCGCGGCGGTCACCGCCAGGAACACGTTCTTGTCGTCCGGGGTGTCGAAAGCGATCACCCGGGAGAAGTCGAAGTCGGACCCGAAGAACGCGTAGAACCCGACCATGATCACCAGCAGCAGCCCGGACAGCTCGATGAGGGTCAGCACGACGTTGGCCTTGACGCTCTCACCGACCCCGCGGAAGTTCACGATCGCGACCAGCGCCATGAACCCCAGGGCGATGAGAACGATGCCCCAGGTGCCGGGCTCGAAGCCGAAACCCTTGGCCAGGTTCGCGGCGAATGCGCGGGAGGCGGTGGACGCCGATGTGATGCCCGAGCACATCACCACGAACGCGACCAGGAAGGTGAAGAAGTGGATGCCGAACGCCTTGTGCGTGTACAGCGCGGCCCCGGCCGCCTGCGGGTATTTGGTGACCAGCTCCAGGTAGCTGAACGCGGTCACCGTCGCCACCGCGAACGCCACCAGGAACGGCAGCCAGGCCGCCCCGCCGACCTCGGCGGCGACGTCACCGGTCAGCGCGTAGACCCCGGTGCCCAGGATGTCGCCGACGATGAACAGGAGCAACAGTTTCGGGCCCATCACCCGTTTCAGCTCGGGCCCGTCAGTTCCGTCTGCCGCAGTGGCCGATCCCGATCCCGACTCGTGTTGCGTCATCCCGGCACCGTCACCTTCGTCAAGGCACATTCGTCGAGGCAAACCTCGGATGGGCCGTCGTCGCTCGCCGGCTCGGCCCGGGATTACCCGGTCCGGGCGGACGGCAAACACTCGCCGGGTCAGCCGCCGCGAACGAGGGAGGCGATCTGCTGCGGGTGGGTCATCGGCAGCCCGTAGTGCGAGGCGTCGGCCAGGATGTGCGTTCTGATCAGCCGCGACCGGGCGGCAGCCCGCCGGGCCGCGGCCCGCGCACTGTTCACCCGGCCGCGGCCGGCGAAGATCGCCGTGGTCGGCGCGGTCAGGGCATCGAAGGCCGAGCCGGGCGGGATCCTGGTCGGCACCGTCGAGGTCAGTCCGAACGCGTCCGTGCCCAGCGCGGTCAACGCGAGCCAGTCCTCGTTCAACGGCACACCGCGGGTTTCCCACCGGATCAGCCCGGTCCGCTTCTCGCCGGAGGGACGCATCATCACCGGCGTCGCCCGGAAGATGTAGCCCTTGAGCAGCGGGGCGAAGCACATCGTCGGGTCGAGCAGGGTCAGTCCCGACACCCGCGTCGGCTCGCCGAGTGCGAAGTCAAGGGCGATCCACGCCCCGTACGAGTGGCCGACCAGGTGCGCCGCGGCCGCCTCCAACCCGGACAGCACCGAGGCCAGCCAGCGGCGCAGTTCCGCCGACGTGTCGATCGCCGCGCTGCCGGCGACGCTGCCGCCGGGCAGGTCCACGGCGTGCACCCGGTGGTCCGCGGCCAGATCGTGGGCCAGCGGGTTCCACTCGGCCGACGTCGCCCCGTAGGCCGCCAGCAACACCACCGGCCGACCCGTCGCGGGGCCGCACGAGTACACCCGGGTCGTCCCGAACTCCGAGGTCAAATCGGTGACGGCGGTGCCCGGCGGCCAGCGGAGCATCGCCTCGTCATACGCGGCCAGGAAGGCGGCCCGGTCGCGGGCGCGGTCATCCGATCGCCACTCAGCCGATCCCCACGATGTCGCCGAGCCGGATCGTCGAGGCATTCCGCGCCACCGACCGGTAGCCGCGCGCGCCGAAGTCCAGGTCCACCAACGCCCGCCGCACGGCGTCGTCCACCACCGGAGACGGCTCCTGGCGCAGGCAGAACCGGCTGAACTCGACACACGGCTCGGCCTCCCGGACGTCGTGCAGCTCGAGCGGACCGTCGGCCGTGAAGACCGTCGCCACCGGCGGCAGACCCAGCCGGGCGAGTCCGGCGGGCGCATCGAGAAGGACGGTCTCCCCGGCGATCCCGTCCACGACATGCTCGCCGTAGCGCGCCCGTAACGCCGCATAGTCACCGGTCCCCATGAACAGCACGCCGGCCCGACCCTTGCGATCCCGGGACTGCGGGTGGTCCTGATGGTGCACATCGAGGATCTCCTCGCCGTCACCCGTGACGCCGAGGACGCCGCGCGGTCCGGCCACCAGCCGGTCGACCGGCACGATCGCCTCCGGCCCGTAGCTGCGCAGCGGGGCCCGGCCGACCTTCACCGGGCCGCGCTGCACCTGCAATCGGACGATCCGGTAGTCCGCCATGTCAACTCCGCTCGGTGGGCGAGTCCGGGATGGGCAGCACCTGGGTGGGGCTGGGCGTGTCGAACCGGCTGGCCGTGCCGCTCAGCGCACCGGTCCGGAGGTCCAGTCGCAGCACGGTGATCGAGTCGCTTTCCTGGTTGGCCACGTACACCCGGTCACCGGTCACCGTCAGGTCGCGCGGATGCTCGCCACCGCAGGGGATCTCGTCGATGAAGTCGAGGCGGTCGCGGTTGACGGCGAAGGACGCGACCGTGTCCGGACCCCGGTTGGCCATCAGCACGTACCGTCCGTCGGCCGTCCGGCCGATGCCGCTCGGCGCCGCGGGCCGTTCGGTGACGGCCGAGCCCTCCCGGACATCCAGCACGGTCAGCGCACCGGTCGCCCGATCGAGCTCCAGCAGGGCGATCTCGCCGGTCAGCTCACCGGCGACGGCCACCCGGTCGCCGGGGAGGGTGACAAGGTGTCGCGGTCCGAAGCCGGCCGGCAACGCCGACGACGTCAGGGCGCCGAGGGTCGCCGCGACCGGGTCCAACCGGTAGCCGGCGATCAGGTCGGCCCCGAGATCGGCGACCAGGACCAGGGTGTCGTCGGCAAAATACACCATGTGGGCGTGCGGGCCGGCTTGCCGGTCGGCGTCCGGGCCCGATCCCTGGTGCTGCACCAGATGGCTCAACTCGGCGATCCGACCGTCCGGGCGGATCCGGTGGACGGCCACGCTGCCGGAGGTGTAGTTCGCGGTCACCAGGACCCGGCCGGTGGGGTCAACGGCCAGATGGCAGGGGTGCGCACCGCCGGTGGTCACCGACCCCAGAACACCCAGTGCCCGTCCGCCGGCCGACAGCCGCATCGCCCACACCTGACCGTCGGACTCCTCGCCGGCCGCGTACAGGTGCCGCCCGTCCGGATGCCAGGCCAGGTAGGACGGGGACGCCGGGCGCTCGGTATCCGACGCGCCGGCTATCGGTTCGGCCATGTCCTGGTCGGTCAACAGGTCCCATCGCCCCGACTCCGGGTCGTGACCGACGATCTCGATCCGCCGTCCACGGCCACCGGCGCCGAAGGTGTAGCAGCCGATCACGAACTTGGGCATGGGCCTGGCCTCGTCACTGGTCGGATTGGTGGACTCCGCCTGCTCAGGGCACGATCGAGACCATCTTGCCCGGCACGACGACCACCTTGCGCGGCGTCGCCCCGGCCAGCAGCTCGACGATCCGTGGCTCGGCCAGCGCCGCCGCCTCGATGTCGGAAGCGGCAGCTGTCATATCCACGGTGATCCGGCCGCGGACCTTGCCCTTGACCTGGATCGGGTACTCGACCTGCTCGGCGACCAACAGCGCCGGATCGGCCTCCGGAAACGGCCCGTGCGCCAACGACTCCGGGTGCCCCAGCCGCGCCCACATCTCCTCGGCAATGTGCGGGGCCAGCGGCGCCGTCATCAGCACCAGCGCCTCGGCCACCGGCCGCGGCACCGGAGCACCCGACTTGGTCAGGTGGTTGGTCAACACGATCAGCTTGGCGATCGCGGTGTTGTAGCCCATGGCCGCGTAGTCGGCGCGCACCCCGTCGATCGTCCGGTGCAGCAGCCGCTGCGTGTCCGGATCCGGTTCGGCGTCGGAGACGACGGTGTCCCCGGTGTTCTCGTCGACGACCAGCCGCCACAGCCGTTGCAGGTACCGCTGGGAACCGACGACGTCCCGGGTTTGCCAGGGCCGGGACATGTCCATCGGTCCCATGCCCATCTCGTACATCCGGAACGTGTCGGCACCGAACCGCTCGCACATCTCGTCCGGCGTGACGACGTTGTTCAGGGACTTGCCCATCTTCCCGTACTCGCGGTTGACCGGCCGGCCCGCATGTTCGAAGCGATCCGGGGCAACCTCGACCACTTCATCGGCCGGGACGTACAGACCGCGTTCGTCGGTGTACGCGTAGGCCTGGATGTAGCCCTGGTTGAACAGCTTGCGGTACGGCTCCTCGCTGGACACGTGGCCCAGGTCGTACAGCACCTTGTGCCAGAACCGGGAGTACAGCAGGTGCAGCACCGCGTGCTCGACGCCGCCGACGTACAGGTCGACCCCGCCCGGGTCGTTCGGCCGGTCGGGGTTCTTGCCCATCCAGTACCGCTCGACCTCCGGATCGCAGAAGGTCTTGTCGTTGGTCGGGTCCAGGTAGCGCAACTCGTACCAGCACGAGCCGGCCCACTGCGGCATGACGTTCAACTCGCGGGTGTAGGTCTTCGGGCCGTCACCCAGATCCAGTTCCACGGTGGACCATTCGGTCGCCCGGGCCAGCGGCGGCACCGGTTGGGACGTCGCATCCTGCGGGTCGAAGGACTGCGGCGAGTAGTCCGACACCTCGGGCAGGGTCAGCGGCAGCGCCGCGTCGGGCAACGAGATCGCGACGCCATGCTCGTCGTAGACGATCGGGAACGGCTCACCCCAGTACCGCTGCCGGGAGAACAGCCAGTCCCGCAGCTTGTACTGCGTGCGCGCGTGGCCGACGCCCTTGGCCACCAGCCAGTCGATGATGGTGGCCTTCGCCGCCGCGACATCCAGCCCGTTCAAGCTGATCTCGTCGTTGGCACTGTTGATGGTCGGGCCCTCGCCCGTGTAGGCCTGGTCCGCCGGGTGGTCGGCCGGCGGCTGCACGGTCCGGACAATCGGCAGGCCGAACGTGGTGGCGAATTCGAAGTCGCGGGTGTCCTCGGCCGGTACCGCCATGATGGCGCCGGTGCCGTAGCCCATCAGCACGTAGTCGGCGACAAAGACGGGTAGCGGTTGGCCGTTGACCGGATTCGTAGCGAAGGCACCGGTGAAGACGCCCGTCTTCTGCTTGTTCTCCTGACGATCCAGGTCGGACTTGCGGGAGGCCGCCAGCCGGTACGCGGCGACCGCCTGGGCCGGCGTGCCGGCGCCGCCGGTCCACCGCTCGTCGGTGCCCTGCGGCCAGCCGGCGGTGGTGATCGCATCGACCAACGGGTGCTCCGGCGCCAGCACCATGTACGTCGCGCCGAACAGCGTGTCGGGGCGTGTGGTATAGACGTCGATCCCGCGGGATCCCCTGTCACTCAACGTTTCACGTGAAGCATTGGCCACCGCGAAGCTGATGGTGGCGCCGGACGACCGGCCGATCCAGTTGCGCTGCATGGACTTGACCGACTCCGGCCAGTCCAGCCGGTCCAGGTCGTCCAGCAACCGGTCGGCGTACGCCGTGATCCGCATCATCCACTGGCGCAGGCTGCGCCGGAAGACCGGGTAGTTGCCGATGGCGCTGCGACCGTCGGCGGTGACCTCCTCGTTGGACAGCACCGTGCCCAGCCCGGGGCACCAGTTCACCGGAGCCTCGTCGATGTAGGCCAGCCGGTAACCGGCCAGGACCTGATGCCGCTCGACGTAGGTCAGCTCGGCCCACGGCCGGCCGTCCGGCGTCGCGCGGGTTCCCGCGACGAACTCCTCAATCAACGCGGAGATCGGCCGGGCGGTGGCGGCAGTCTCGTCGTACCAGGCCTCGAACAGCTGGGTGAAGATCCACTGCGTCCACCGGAAGAACTCCGGGTCGGTGGTCGCGACGCTGCGTCGCTGGTCGTGCGCGAAGCCCAGCCGGCGCAACTGCGCCCGGTAGCGGGCGATGTTGGCCTCGGTGGTGGTGCGCGGATGGGTGCCGGTCCGCACCGCGTACTGCTCCGCGGGCAGGCCGAACGCGTCGTACCCGATGGTGTGCAGCACGTTCCGGCCGGTCATCCGCATGAATCGGCCGATCACGTCGGTGCCGATGTACCCCAGCGGGTGGCCGACGTGCAGGCCGGCGCCGGACGGGTACGGGAACATGTCCAGCAGGTACAGCTTGTCGGCCGGCACCGGGGCGCCGTCGGCCGGGGCCAGCGGCCCCTCCGGATTGGGCGCCTCGAAGGTGCCTTCCGCCTCCCAGCGGTCCTGCCACCGGGCCTCGATGCGGTTCGCCAGCGCCGCCGTGTAGCGGAACGGCGGGGCCGAATCCTCGCCGGACGCGTCCCCGACCGTCGTCTCGCTCTGCGTCGTCATGCCGTCTGCTCCTGCTTTCTCACCGGTACGGGATGTGCCCGTGCTGATCGCACAAAAAATCCCTCCTGCGGGACAGGAGGGATCGCCGCGCTCGCCGAACCGCTGGACACGATCCGATCAGCGCGGCCGGAAAAGAAGCAGGGCCACCGCCATGCGCGGGAGTCTACTCTGCCGGTCCGCTCGAGATCACCGGCTTTCGCGGCCGCGGGCATCGGGACGGTGGGCCTCGGCGCCTGGCACTGGGAGGCGCAGGCCCGGCCGCGGCTGGCCGGGCTGACCGACGTCGAGTACTCCTTCGAGCCGGTGCCCGGTTGTTGGTCGGTCCGGTCCGGCTGACTCGTCGGCGACGGTGGCCCCGCGACCCGCCGCCGGTGGGACCCGGTTCGGCGACCGGCCGCTCCCGGGCCGAATAGGATGGTCGCCGTGTCGACCGCGTCCCTCGCCCTGACCATTCCGTTGGCCGTCGTGCTGCTCCTGCTGGCCGGGCTGTCCGGCACCGTCGGACTGCGCGGTCGCGCCGGCGCGTTGACCCGGGACGGCCGGATGGGTGTGCGGACCCCCGCCAGCATGGCCAGTGACGAGGCCTTCGCCGTGGCGAACCGGGTCGCGGCGCCCGTCGCGCTCGGCGCCGCGGCGATCGCCGCGCTGCTCGCGGTCCTGATCCTGGTCCTGCCGGTGTCATCGGTGGTCGCGCTGATCCTGTTCGTGGTCGCCCTCGCCGCGGCGTTCGCGCTGCTGCTGGCCGCCGGGGTGCTCGGCGACCGGGCCGCCCGGCACGTGCCGATTCCGGCCCGCCGGCCGGCCGCCGGCGGGGCCGGCTGCGGCGGTTGCGGCTGCGGGGGCGGCGGCTGCAGCAAGTTGACCCGCACCACCGAACCCGCCGCCGAACCGGCCGCCGGCTCGGCCTGACCCGCCCGGCCGCGCCTGGCCCAGCGGCAAGGGTTCAGTTCCGGGTGGGGTCGCCGGGGTGGTACGCCAACAGCGACCTGGGGTAGGGCTGGCGCCGGAGCACGCTGAACCACAGGTCGGTGCGGGGTCCGGCCAGCACGTCGTCCGGCAGGCCCGGCACCACGTACCAGGAACCCTCGACGATCTCGTCCACCAGTTGCTCGGCGTCCCATCCCGCCCGGCCGGCGTAGATCCGGATGCCGCGCAAGGACTGGGCGATCACCGCCGGATCGCTGTCCAGATCCACCAGCACGACCGGGCCGGTGACGCCGACCACCCCGGAGACCTGCCGCGGGTCGGTGCCGGTCCGGCACACGCCCAAACACATCGCAGCCGACGTCTGCACCGGTCCGCCGGCAAACACCGCGTGCGGTCGGGCGGTGTGCGTGGCCCATGACGGCAGCACGTTCTGCACGGCCGTCTCGCTCGGCCGGTTCAGAATCACCCCGACGGTTCCTTCATCACTGTGCGCCACCAGGTACACGACCGTGCGCCGGAAATTGGGATCACGCAGCCCCGGGGTGGCGACCAGCAGCATCCCCGCGCGCAGCGAATCGATCTCCGTCAACGCGCCTCCCTCCTCGGGATCGCCGAGAACTGATCGCCGATGGGCGTTGATGCTTCGCTCGGCAAGCCTCCGTCATCGCGGCTCATTCTCCGTTCCGCGGCGTCGACGCGCGCTCCGAACATCGGCCCGGCGACCGCCGGACGGGAATCTCCCAGCCTTCGCGCGTACCGTTCGACCGTGACCGCAGGACCGCCGCCCCCGGTGACCCGTGCGGCCGCTCGCCCCTCGGTCCGGGGTCTGCGGCACCTGCTGCGGGTGCGCGCGCTACGCCGGCTGGTGTTCGTCCGGTTGCTCAGCTCCTTCGGGGACGGGGCGTTCCAAGGCGCGCTGGCCGTGCTGGTGCTGTTCAGCCCCGAGCGCAAGTCCGACCCGGCCGAGATCGCCCTCGGCTTCATCGTGCTGCTCCTGCCCTACTCGCTGATCGGGCCGTTCGCCGGTGCGTTGCTGGACCGATGGAGCCGGCGCCGGGTCATCGTCTGGGCCAACCTGATCCGGTGCCTGCTGGTCGGGATCGTCGCCGTGCAGATCGCCGCCGGGCTGCCTTACATCGTGCTGTTCGTCACCGCCCTGCTGATCACCGGCGTCGGCCGGTTCGTCGGGTCGGGGCTGTCGGCCTCCATGCCGCACACGGTCGCGAAGGACTCGCTGGTCGGTGCCAACGCGCTGGCCACCACGTCGGGGGCCATCGCCACCGCAGCCGGCGGTGGGTACGCGATCGCGTTGCGCGGCCTGCTGGGTGACTCCAACGGCCGGGTCGCGATCGTCACCGCCACGGTGCTGATCTTCTATCTGGCGTCCGCGGTAATCGCCACCCGGTTCCGGCTGATGGAGCTCGGCCCGGACGAGACCGACGAGCCCGCCCAGACCCTGCGCGCAGTGCTGCAGGGCTTCGCCAGCGGCCTGCACCACGTGATCGCGCGGCCGACCGTCGGGCTGGCCGTGCTGGTGGTGATGGCCGTCCGGTTCAACTTCGGCATGTGCACGATGGTTGTCCTGCTGCTGTTCCAGAAGCACTTCACCGAACCGCTCTGGGTGCTGCGGCCGGGTCCGGCGGGCATCGCCGAGGTGCTGGCGATCGGCGCGCTCGGCGTGTTCACCGGCGCCGTGATCACGGCGCCGGTGGTCCGGCGGCTCGGCCGGACCCGCTGGCTGGTGATCCTGCTGACGGTGGTGTCCGTGCTGGTGCTGGTGTTCGGAAGTCGGTTCACGATCTGGTCGACCCTGGTCACGACCTTCGCCGTGGCCTTCGCGTACCAGTCGAGCAAGGTGTGCATGGACTCGGTCGTCCAGGCCGATTCCGACGACGCCTACGTCGGCCGGGTGTTCGCCCTGTACGACACGGCCAACAACCTGGCGTACGTGCTGGCGTTCTGCCTCGGCGTGCTGATCGTGCCGCCGCAGGGTGACGGGCTCGGCGCGGTCGTGCTGGTCACCGTGGTGTTCCTGGCCACCGGCTGGGGCTACGGATGGGCGATGCGTCGGCTGATGCGGCGGCCGGGTCGGCCGGTGACCGTCGTCGCCCACGCCGATCCCGGCGGTCCGGTCGAGCTGACCGATCACCCGACCGCTGGCCCGGGCGGCCAGGCCCAGGCCTGACTCCGCTACCGAGCGCAATCGATCCCTATACTGCGCCCGTGGGGGGCGACGGACTCGACCCTGGCGACGAGATCGCCGGCTACCGGGTGGAACGCAGCTTGGGTGCCGGTGGCATGGGCATGGTCTATCTGGTCCTGCAACCGAGCCTCGGAAAGCGGTTCGCCCTCAAGTTGCTGCCGTCGTTCCTCACGAACGAGCCGGAATTCGTCGGCCGATTCGAGCGGGAGATGCGGACCGTCTCCAGGCTCGACCATCCGCACATCGTGGCCACCACCAATGCCGGCACCTCCGACGGGCGGGTCTGGTACACGATGACCTACGTCCGGGGCATCGACGCGGCGGAGGCGATCCGGCGTGCACCGGACGGGCTGCCGCCGGACCGGGTGATCGGCATCGTCGATGCCATTGCCGACGCCCTGGACTTTGCCCACCGGCACGGGGTCGCCCATCGGGACGTCAAACCGGGCAACGTGCTGCTCGGCGACGACGGCCGGGTCTTCCTCACCGACTTCGGTATCGCCAAGGTGGTTGGCGAGACATCGACGATGACGACCTTCCAGCCATTCACCGCCGACTTCGCCTCACCCGAGCAGGTGGCCAACGAGGCCGTCGGAACGCGGACCGACATCTACTCGCTCGGCGCCACCTGTCACGCTCTGCTGACCGGGCAGGTGCCGTTCCCGGGGGACCACACGGCAAAGATCTACGGGCACCGTCACCTGCCGCCGCCCCGGCCCAGCGTGGTCCGGCCGGTCCTGCCGCCCGGCGTCGACCGGGTCATCGCCACCGCGATGGCCAAGAACCCGGCCGGGCGGTACGGCACCTGCGTCGAGTTGGCCGGTGCGTTGCGTCAGTCGCTCGCCGCCGCCGCGGCGACCCAACTCGCGCCCGACCCGGGCGACCGGCCGGCCCCGGCGGCCGACACCCGGGTCCCGACCCCGACCGGTGGGGTTCGCCCGAACCTGCCGGAGCAGCCGTCCCGAACCGACTCCCCGCAATCCTGGAAGCCCGCCAACCGCGGGCGACGGTGGATCGTCGTGGCCGCCGCCACCGCCCTCCTGCTGGTCGGCGGCGGCTACGCGGTCCAGACCACGCTTGGTGGTCGCACCGGGGGGACGGCGGCCGCCCCCGACGTCGCCGCGACCGGATCGACGGAGTCGGCCGACGATGGAGGCGCGGCGGCGACGCAACCGTCCCGGGCACCGAGCGCCACGTCGCCATCGGTCACCGCGACGTCAGCGGCGACCGGGGCCACCGGCGGGTCGTCGGGCACGGCCGTCGTCCCCCTGCAGTCGCTGCTCAGTCCGGCCCCGGCGGCCCGCTCCGGCACGTCCGGTGACGTACCGGTCGCCGGCGCGGCCGCCGTCGAACTCGGCCCGAGCAACTGCCCGAACGGTTCCCAGCGGTACTCCGTCGGCGTCGGCTCGGGCCTGCAACGGATCACCGGTACGTTCCTGATGTCCGACAATGCCGACCCGGACACCCGGACGCAGGTCACCGTCACCGCCGACGGCGTCCCGGTGGCCGCCAAGACGGTCGCCCCCCGGGCGGGCGCCACCATCGACGTCGACGTCCGCGGGGTCCGCGATCTCACCATCGACCTGGCCACGGCCGGATCGGGCCCCTGCGGATCCGGCGACTACCTCGTCTTCCTCACCAACGCGCTGGCCTACCGATAACAGTGGAGCACCCCATGAAGCTCGTTACCCGCATCGCCCTCGTCGTGCTCCCGACCGCTTTACTACTCGGCGCCTGTGGTTCGGGCGGCACCGCCACCACGGCCGACTCGCCGGCCGCGACGGCATCGGGCGCGACCACGACCACGACGTCATCGGGGTCGCCGACCGCGCGCACCACCGGCGCCACTTCCAGTTCCAGCCCCGTGCCCAAGGTGATGCCCGACTACACCGGCCGGCAGCTGGCCGAGGCCCAGGCGGCGCTGGCCGAGTACAACGTCCAGATCAAGACGGTCAACCGGATCGACGCCCAACCGGCCGGCACCGTCATCGACCAGGATCCGGTGGCCGGTGCGCCGTTCGCCCAGGTGGTCACCCTGACCGTGTCGACCGCTCCGGCGACCGTGCCCGACGTCACCGGCAAGACCTACCGGGAGGCGGAGGAGACGCTGACGAAGGCCGGGTTCACCGTGACCGAGAACCCGATTTTCGACCAGCAGAAGGCTGACGGCCTAGTCACCGCGCAGAACCCGCCGGCCGGGACGGCCAACACCGCCGATGTCACTCTCGACGTCGTGCGCCGACCGGTCGTGGCCTATCTGGCCGACATGCAGCCGGTGTCGGTGGATCGCATGAGCTACCCGACGACGGGGACGACGAAGGCGAATGGCAAGTCGTACAGCCACGGCCTGCTGATGACCCCCCCGGGCAGCGGCATCGGGACGGTCGAATACGACTTCTCCCGGCAGTACCGCAAGCTCAGCGGCGAGCTCGGCCTGGACGACAAGTCGGACAGTGCCGCGATCGGCAAGGTCGAGATCTACGGGGACGGCCGGCAGTTGCTCGCCCAGGACGTCCCGTTCGGCACGACCACCCCGGTCGACCTGGACGTGACCAACGTGCTCCGGATCAAGATCACCGTGGCCTCGGTGGACGGCAAGAGCTCTATCGTGTTCGGCGACTTCGCCGCTCAGGGCCTGCAGTCGGAGGTCGGCGCCTCCGGCTCGCCGTCCCCGACCTCGACGACGGCGAGCCGCTGACCTGCCGGCCGCGGCCACCTGAGGGGCGCGGCCGGGGCGGCTACGGGACGATGCCCTCCCGCCGGGCCCAATCCAGCAACGCCGCTTCGGCAGCCGCCGGGTCGAGCGGTCCCCGCTCCAACCGCAGCTCCTTCAGGTGGGCCCACGCCCGGCCGACCAGCGGGCCGGGAGGGATGCCGAGCAGCGCCATGATCGCGTTGCCGTCCAGGTCGGGCCGGACCCGGGCCAGGTCCTCGGCGGCGGCGAGCTGGGCGATCCGTTCCTCCAGCGAGTCGTAGGACCGTTGCAGGGCCGCCCGGCGGCGCGGGTTGCGGGTCGTGCAGTCGGCCCGCACCAGCTTGTGCAGCCGGGACAGCAGCGGACCGGCGTCCGTCACGTAGCGGCGAACCGCTGAATCGGTCCAGGCGCCGGTGCCGTAGCCGTGGAAGCGCAGATGCAGATAGGTCAGCTGGGCAACGTCCTCGATCAGCGCCTTGGGCATTCGCAGGGCCCGCAACCGCTTGCGAGCCAGCTTGGCCCCGACCACCTCGTGGTGGTGGAAGCTGACGCCGTTGCCGGGCTCGAACCGGCGGGTCGCCGGCTTGCCGATGTCATGCATCAGCGCGGCCCACCGCAGCACCAGGTCCGGGCCGTCGGTCTCCTGGGCGATGGCCTGCTCGAGCACCGTCAGGGTGTGTTCGTACACGTCCTTGTGCTGCAGGTGCTCGTCCCGCTCCAGCCGCAGGGCCGGCAACTCCGGCAGGATCCGGTCGGCCAGGCCCGTGTCGGTGAGCAACCGCAACCCGTCGACCGGGTGCACGCCCAGCATCAACTTCTCCAACTCGGCGCCGACCCGCTCGGGGGTGATCCGGTCGATCTCACCGGCCATCGCGGTCATCGCCGTCACCACCCGTGCGGCCGGACGGAAGCCGAGCTGCGAGACGAACCGGGCCGCCCGCAGCATTCGCAACGGGTCGTCCCGAAACGACTGCTCGGGGGTGCCCGGCGTGTCCAGCACCTTCTCGGCCAGCTGGGCCAGCCCACCGAACGGGTCGGCGAACACGTGCCCGGGAACCGACACCGCCATCGCATTGACCGCGAAGTCGCGGCGCAGCAGGTCGCCGTCCAGGGTGTCGCCGAAGGTCACCACCGGGTTGCGGGTGTCGCCGTCGTACAGGTCGGACCGGAAGGTGGTGATTTCCACCCGGAACCCCGCCTTGGCCACACCGACGGTGCCGAACTCGATGCCGGTCTGCCAGATGCTCTCCGCCCAGCCCTTCACCAGCGTCAAGACCCGCTCCGGGCGGGCGTCGGTGGTGAAGTCCAGGTCGTCCTCGAGGCGCCCGAGGAGCGCGTCCCGCACGGAACCGCCGACCAGATGCAACTGGTGACCGGCCGCGGCGAACCGGGCGCCGAGGTCATCGGCGACCGGCGCGATGCGCAGCAGGTCGGCCACCGCCGTCCGCTGAAGTTCGGACAACCGGCCGCCGACGGTGGGGGATGCCGGCAGCGAGGCACGCGGCGAACTGGACACGACGGGCCAGTCTATCGACTCCTGCGCCCGCTGCCGGACCGCCCGGCCACCTGCGCCCCGCTAGCTTGGACCCGGGCCCCTGGGCGGTTCCGGCCCGGCCATCGCCGGTGTTGCCGCTGTGGTGCGCCCGTGTCCGGTACCGCGTTCGGCCTCGGGTGCCGCACTACCATCGGCCCATGCCTCCCGCCCGTCGCCGCGAGCCCGGGCCGACCCGACCCCGCCGACCGGCGGACGAGACCTCGGCGGGCGGCCTGGTCATCCGCACCCTCGACGGGACCGCGTCGGCCGCGCTGATCGGCCGGCTCGACCGGCGCGGACGCCTGCGCTGGTCGCTGCCGAAGGGACATGTGGAGGCGGGCGAGACGCATGAGCAGGCCGCCGTTCGTGAGGTCGCGGAGGAGACCGGGATCAGTGGGCGGATCACCGCACGGCTCGGCAGCGTCGAATACACCTTCATCGCCGAGGGTCGCCGGATCCACAAGCGGGTGCATCACTACCTGATGGTCGCTGTGTCCGGCGAACTGTCCGATGCCGACATCGAGGTCACCGAAGTGGCCTGGGTCCCGCTCACCGACCTGACCAGCCGGTTGGCCTACGCGGGCGAACGCCGGCTGGTCCGCCGCGCCGTCGAGCTGCTCGCGGACATCGCGTGACCCGTGGCCGAGGGGGCAGCGGTCGCCACCCGGCGGATCGGCGGCGGACCGGCACTTCCCGCCGGCGGGGCTCGATCGGTCCACTCCTGATCCTCACCGGCCTGCTGCTGATGATGACCCTCGCCGCGCTGCCGGCTGGTGCCAGTGGCACCCCGGGGCAGACCGCGCAGATCCGGACCGTGGTCGCGGCCGCGCCCTTCGGGGACTACGTCGATCGGCTGGCCTTCGACGTGACGTCGATCACGCCGATTCTGGTCACGGCGACCGGGCCCGACACCCTGACGATCACCGGCACGATGCACAACACCGGTTCGGAGGAGCTGGTCGACCTCGCGTACCGCTTCCAGCGTGGGACGGCCCTGGCGTCCACCACCGATGTGCGGAACGAACTCGCCCAACCGTCCGAACCGATCGCCCAGGTGCCGAGCCGGTTCGAGCCGTTCCCGGGCTCACTGGCCGGCGGCGCGTCCGCACCGTTCGCGTTCACGACCACACTGACCGGATCCGACTCGCTGGCCGTCACGGCGCCCGGCGTCTACCCGGTCATGGTCAACGTCAACGGCGCCGTGGTGCTGCCGGGCGGACCGTTGGAAGCGCGCATCGGCGAGCTCCACTTGCTGGTCACGGTGCTCTCGGTGCCCGGCGGCACCGAATCCACCGTCCCGCCGAGCGGCGGCCCCACCCCCTTCAACTTCATCTGGCCGATGGTGGACGTCCCCCACCTGGGCGTCGACGGCGTGTTCCTCAACGATGACCTGCTGACCGCCGTCTCGCCCGGGGGCCGTCTGGATCTGCTGCTCACCAGCCTCGCCGGCGAATCGGCGCGGGCGCTACCGCCGGATGCGCTGACCCTCGTCGTCGATCCACAACTGTTGGACGAGCTGAGCCGGATGACCGGCGCGTACCGGGTGGTCGCCCCGCCCGGCGCGGCCCAACCGCCGGTCGGGATCATCGAGCAGGCCGAGAGTCAGGCCACGGCTCCCACCGGTCAGCCGGCCGGGACCGGCACCCCTGTTGCGGCGCCCACCGGGACGGCGACCGGTGACCGGAACGCCCCCGACCCCGCCGACCGGCCCGTGGTCGACATTCCGGGCACGGTTGCCGGAACCGGCCAGCAGGTCGCGGCGTCCTACCTCGAACGGCTGCGCGCGGTTGCGGCCTCCCGTCCCCTGGTGGTGCTGCCCTACGGCGATCCCGACGTCGTCGCGTTGGTGCGGGCCGGCTTGACCGGTGAGGTGGCGGCAGCGCAGGAGCACGGCCAGGAGGTGGTCCGACGAGTGTGGGGAGACCTGCCGACGGCGACGAGCGTCACCGCCTCGTCGACCGCGTATCCGATCGACGGCGCGACCGACGGCGCGACCCTGTCGGCCCTGATGGCCGGCGGTGCGCGCACCGGCCTGCTGTCGGACGCATCGGTCGAGGTGCCCGCCCGCACCGCCGGTCGGCCGACCGGCGCCGCGGTGATCGCAGCGGACCCGGGTGCCGACGGGTTGCCGTCCGTCATCTCGCGCACCGATGTGCTCGGCGGGTTGGACCAGCTCATCGACGACGGGCAGCCGACCGGCTGGGCGACCAAGGTGAACTCGCTCACCGCACTGCTGGCCCAGCAGCGGGCCGACGGGACCGTCACGCCGGCGGTGTTCGCGCCGGTCCGCCGGTGGTCACCGGACAGCGCCGGCCTGCAAGGCCTGGTCCAGTTGCTCGGCGACCTCGGCCGCAGCGGGATCATCACCGGCCAGACCCTGGCCGACCTGAGCGCTGCCCCGCCCCGATCCGGCACCACCGACTACCCCGACGGGGCCCGCGAGCAGGAGCTCTCACCGGAGTACCTGCGGCGGATCGCCGACGATCGGGCCGACGTGGCGACGCTGCGCGCCGGGCTTGCCTCGGTCGGCCAGTCGACCGACCCGGCGACCCTGCTCGATCCGCTCGATCGGGCCCTGGACACGGCGGCGTCGACGGCCTTCCGGACGAATCCCACGGTCGGTGACGCGAATCTGGGCACCGTGGAGAGCACGGTGTCCACCGTCCGCGCCGGCGTTCAGATCGCCGACACCGGGAACAACTACACCCTCGCGTCGTCGACGTCGCCGCTCCTGCTGACCGTGCAGAACAACACGGCGTACGACGTCCCGGTGACCGTCGAACTGGCCGGCGGGGAGATGGTCGGCCTGACCGTCACCGACTCGCCGGTGCAGATCATTCCCGCCGGGCGGTCGCAGCAGGTCAAGATCCCCACCGAAGTCACCCGCTCGGGGCAGTTCCAGGTGACCGCCTCGCTGATCGGTCCGGACGGCGTCGCCTGGGGGACCCCGGTGCAACTGACCGTGCAGTCCAGCTCCTACGGCGCACTCACCGTGATCCTGATCGTCGGCGCAGGCGGCGTCCTGGTGATCATGGTGTTCCTCCGGATCCGGCAGCGGTTGCGCGACCGGCGGGCCCGGATCGCCGCCGGCACCGGGGTCGCACCGTACGACGGTCCGGGCGACGGCATCCTGGCCGGTCCGACACCGGACCCGCGGACCGATCGGATCGTCACCCCCACGCCCGCCGGCGATGCCCCCCACCGCCCCGCGAACGGGGCCGAGAAGCGACAGGAATTCCGTTCGTGACGACCCACCCAGCCGCCGGTCGCCCGGTCCCCGCCGGTCGGCCGGTTCCGGACGAGGCCGAGCCGGCCACCGATCCGGCCATCACCCCCGTCCGGGACGACGTCGCCGGGATGAAGACGGCCCGCACCGCCGGTGTCGTCCGGGCCGGCGCGGTGATGGCCGGGGCGACCCTGGTCAGCCGGGCCACCGGGTTCCTGGCCAAGGTGGTCATCCTGGCGTTCCTGGGCTTCGGGATGGTCAACGACGCCTACACCATCGCCAACACACTGCCGAACATCATCTTCGAGCTGCTCATCGGTGGGGTGCTCACCTCGGTGGCCATCCCGCTGCTGTCCCGGGCCCGGGCCGACGCCGATGGCGGTGCCGGGTACACCCAGCGGCTGATGACGATGGCCCTCGTCGGGCTGCTCGCCGCGACTGGCCTGGCCATCGCCGCCGCACCGCTGCTGACCCGGATCTACCTGGCCGGCGGCGGCGGCGTGGTCGACCGGGGCCTGGCCACCGGCCTGGCCTGGCTGCTGCTCCCGCAGATCTTCTTCTACGGCATCGCCGCCCTGTTCGGGGCGATCCTGAACACCAAGGAGAAGTTCGGCGTCCCGGCCTGGGCGCCGGTGGCGAACAACCTCGTCGTCATCGCGGTCGGCATCGTGCTGCTGACCACGACCAGCGATCCGGCGAACGTCGCCGCCGGCGGCGGCGCGCTGTCCGGCCTGACCCGGGAACAGTTCCTCATCCTGGGCCTGGGGACCACCGCCGGCATCGTCGTGCAGGCGATCGTGATGATCCCGTCCCTGCTGCGCAGCGGCTTCCGGTTCCGCTGGCGCTGGGGCGGCGACCGGCGACTGCTCGAGGCGGGCCAGCTGATGCTCTGGGCCGTCGTCTACGTGCTGATCTCGCAGGCCGGCTACATCGTGATCACCCAGGTGGCGTCGGCGAACTTCGTCGGCGGCATCTCCCTGTATGCGTTCGCCTCGCTGCTGTTCCAGCTGCCCTACGGGATCATCGGTGTCTCCATCCTGACCGCGATCATGCCGCGGATGAGCCGGCACGCGGCCGCCGGCCAGTACGAACGGATGAAGGACGACGCCTCCCTGGGCAACCGGCTGTCGATCGTCGCGCTGGTGCCGGTCGCCACCGGGATGATCGTGCTGGCGGGCGCCCTGGCGATCGTCGCCTCGCTGTACGGGGCGGTGAACCTGGCCGACGTCGTCGTGCTCAGCGGCACCCTCACCGCGCTGGCCCTGGGCCTGGTGCCGTTCGCGGTGACCCTGATGCAGATGCGGGTGTTCTACGCGATGAAGGACGCCCGCACGCCCACCCTGATCAACCTGGTGATGGTCGGTGTGCGGATCCCGCTGCTCATCGCCTGCATGACCCTGTCCCCTGAGCTGATCGTGCCCGGCATGGCGTTGGGAACCACGGTCTCCTACCTGGTCGGGGCGGTGGTCGGGGAAATCTGGCTGCGGCACCGGTACGGGCCGATGGGGTCTGCCCGGACGCTGATCACGCTGGGCAAGATGGTGCTGGCCAGCGCGGTCGGCGGAGCGGCGGCGTTCGGGTTGGGCGAGCTGATCGGCGACGGTCCGGTGGACACGCTGTCGGAGGCGCTGGTCCGCATCCTGGTCTGCGCGCCGGTCGGGCTCGTGATCATCGCCGCAGTGGCGCTGCTGCTCCGGGTGGAGGAACTCGACCCGATCCGGCGGCGGTTGCGGGCCCGGGTGCCCGGTCGCGGCCGACCGGCCCTCGAGCCGGACGGCACGGATCCGGAAAGCACCGGCCGGCCCGGAGCGATGAACCCGGAGGCGTCCACACACGTCCGGAACGGTGAGCATGGCACCCTCATGGGGGGCGGCCCGTCCGTCCCGAGCGCGGCCTCGACGGTCGCCGTCAGTGCCGTCAGTGCCGTCAGACCAGCCGGTCCGTCGTCCACGAGCAGGGAGCAGGTGTCCGAAACGGTGTCCGAGAACCGCAGCGGCGGGCCCGCCGTCGACGACTCAGCGACCGACGACCCCGAATCGACCACGGAGGTCCGACGGGACGACCTGGCACAGGCCGCCCAGCAGAGGTCCCTGCTGGACGTACCGGAGGCCGAAGCCACCCGGACGGCACCGGTCAGCGCCGCGGCCGGCCCGGTCGCCGACCCGCCGGCCGGCCCCGTCCCCGCCGCGGAATCCCCGCTCAAGCCCGGGATGGTGGTCGGCGGACGCTACCGGCTGGTCAACCTGGTCGCCTCGGACGGCGCCGGGCAATGGTTCTGGCGGGCGAAAGACGCCGTTCTGCCCCGGGACATGGCCGTCACCATCCTTCCGGACACCACCGGCACGTCGGCGACGGTGGCCCGCACGCTGCGCGCCGGCAAGCTGCACCATGTCGGCCTGCCGCAGACCCTGGACGTGGGCACCGATCACGGGCAGTCGTACGTCGTCGGGCAGTGGGTGGATGGCGCCACGCTCACCGACCTGGTCTCCGGCGGTCCGCTGGAGGCCGACGTCGCCACCTCGATCACCGCCAAACTCTCCGAGGCGGTCGCCGAGGCCCACCGCAACGGCGTCTCGCTCGGCGCCATCCACCCGTCCCTGGTCCGGGTGAACTTCGATGGGCAGGTCCGGCTGTCGCACGTCATCGCGCATGCGGCCGCCACACCCGACCAGGACATCCGGGCAATCGGCGGGCTGCTGTACCTGATGCTGACCGGCAGCTGGCCACTGGCCGGTCCGGGGTCGGACGGCGTCGGGTCGGTGCCGCTGCCGGCCGCGCCCACCCGGCTCGGCCGGGAGGTGCCCGCCGACGAGGTCGTCGCCACCGTGCCGGAGGCGCTGTCAGCGCTGGCGGAACGCGCGTTGCACCCGGATGAGCCGGACGGCATTCACGCGGTCGGTGCCATCGCCGCGCTGCTGCGCAGCCCGGAGAACGCCCCGGGCGGAGCCGACGCCCCGCCGCCCCCGGAGAACCGCCCGCTGTCCGCGGCCGATCGGCGGTTGATCCGGGAGCGACGGGCCAAGCTGAGTCTGGCCGGCGTCGTCCTGGCGGTCTTCGCGATCCTGGTGGTGATCGCCCTCGGCGGGCTGACCAACCAATTCATGGCCTCGATCCAGAACAGCGCGCCGGACGAACTGCCGATGATCGACTCGGCCGCCGCGTCGACCGCGCCCAATGGCGACGCCACGGCCCCGTCCAGTGCGCCGGCCACCACCGCGGGGCCGGCGGCCGGTCCGGTACCGATCGTCGGCGGGGTCGTCTACGACCCGGAGGGCGACGGCACCCCGGACTACAAGGACTACGTCGACCGGGCCTTCGACGGCAACGACGGCTCGTTCTGGCTGACCTGGGTCTACAAGCAGCAGTTCCCGACCCTCAAGTCGGGCGTCGGCATCACCATCGAGCTCGATCATCCGGTCACGCCGACCCAGGTCGTCCTCAAGAGCGCGGCCCCGTGTCCGGCCTGCAACAACGACACGGTCGTCGAGGTCCGGACCGCGGATTCGCTCAAGCCCGGGCCCGTCGACACCACCACGAAGCTGGGCGGGGCGACCGTCAAGGACGGCGTTGCGACCGTCGACCTGAGCAACGCACCGAAGTCGAAGTTCTTGATCCTCTACGTCGTCAAGCTCGGTCAGACGCCGGACAACCAGTTCCAGTCCAAGATCAACGAGATCACCGTCACCGGCAGCTGACCGGGGAATATCCGCGCACCCGCGGCGTTGAGCTGACTGCAGGCGCGGGTGCCGTCGGGGGCCCGCCATATCATCGTGCAGCAGCCGGGTCGATCGGACCGGGCGGGGTCGGTGGCGGCGCTGCGTGAGGGAGAAGTTGTGAATCAGTTCGTGTCCATTCCGGGAATCCAGGCCGCTGTGCCGACGGCGCCGGATTCCGCCGCGGCCCCGGTGGACGCCGACGGTGATCGCGTGCACGACGTGATCGTGGTCGGGTCGGGTCCGGCCGGCTACACGGCCGCCATCTACCTGGCCCGGGCCGAGCTCAAGCCGCTGGTGTTCGAGGGTTACACCTACGGTGGCGCCCTGATGAACACCACCGATGTGGAGAACTTTCCCGGTTTTCCCGCCGGGATCATGGGCCCGGAACTGATGGGCCAGATCCGCGAGCAGGCCGAGCGGTTCGGGGCCGATCTGCGCACGGTCGATGCGGAGGCGGTCGATCTGTCCGGGCCGATCAAGACGGTGACCGTCGACGGGACCGTGCACCGCGCCCGGGCGGTCGTCCTGGCGACCGGGTCGGCGGCCCGGTACATCGGGCTGCCGGAGGAGCAGCGGTTGGTCGGACGCGGCGTGTCCGCCTGCGCGACCTGTGACGGGTTCTTCTTCCGCGACCAGGACATCCTGGTCGTCGGCGGTGGCGACTCGGCCATGGAGGAGGCAACCTTCCTCACCCGGTTCGCCCGGTCGGTGACGATCGTGCACCGGCGGGAGGAGTTCCGGGCCAGCGCCATCATGCTCGAGCGCGCCCGCAAGGACCCCAAGATCAAGTGGCTGACCAACGCCGTGGTCAGCGCGCTGCACGGGGAGACCAGCCTGACCGGGGTCACCGTCACCGACACCCGCACGGGCGAGCAGACCGAGGTGGCCGCCACCGGCCTGTTCGTCGCGATCGGGCACGACCCGCGGTCGGAGCTGTTCCGCGACCAGGTCGCGGTCGACCTCGAGGGCTACGTGCTCACCGGGCATCACGTCGAGGCGATCGCCTCCACCGGCACCAGCCTCGCGGGCGTCTTCGCCTGCGGAGACCTGGTCGACCACACCTACCGGCAGGCGATCACCGCGGCCGGCAGCGGATGTGCGGCCGCCCTGGACGCCCAGCACTACCTCGCGGCGCACCCGGCCCCGGACGGCGAAGCGGTCATCGGCGCCGCGCACCCGAACGATCCGATGCCGGAGAGCCCCCGGGCCGCGTTCTCGGACGCGCTCAGCGTCTGATCGTCCCCACCACCACAGCCATCCCCGCACCACCGACAGAGAGGTCCACCATGGCCACCGTGAAGGTCACCGACGACAGTTTCACCACCGACGTCCTGCAGTCCGAGAAGCCCGTCATCGTGGATTTCTGGGCCGAATGGTGCGGTCCGTGCCGGATGGTCGCGCCGATCCTCGAGGAGATCGCCACCAAGCACGAGGACAAGGTGACCGTCGCCAAGCTCGACATCGACGCGAACCCGCAGATCGCCCAGCAGTACCAGATCCTGTCGATCCCGACCATGCTCGTGTTCAAGGGCGGGAAGCCGATCAAGCAGGTCGTCGGGGCCAAGCCGAAGGCCGCCCTGCTGAAGGAATTCGCCGACGTCCTGGCCTGATCCGGCCTCGCCCGTCACGCCGCCGCCGCCGCCCGGAGGACCCGGTCGGCGGCGGTGCTCGTGTGGCCGGGGGTCGGTGCCGTTCGACGACGTCGGCCCGGCAATGGCGGGCATCGGGCCGGATCGGGGGCACAATGATGGACGGCGCGGGCCCATCGGACCAGTGTGAGAGACGACTGCACGACTGATGTGAACCCGTTCGGGGCTGATGCGTCAGTCGAAGGGGTGGTCGTCCGACCACCGCGGCCGATCCGACCGGATCGACGAGACTTCAGGGAGAACGATGCTGCTGCGGCGCGGAGATCGAGGGCCTGCGGTGGCCGACCTGCGGGACGCATTGGCCAGCCTGCAGCTGCTGCCCGGACTGAACGGCTCGGACCGTATGCAGGTCGAGTTCGACGACGGCGTGGACCGGGCCATCCGGGACTTCCAGCAGCGCCGTGGCCTGATCGCCGACGGCATCGTGGGACCGGTGACCGCACGCTCGTTGACCGACGCCCGGTGGACGTTGGGCGCCCGGATCCTGTCACACACCCTGTCCGCGGCGATGACCGGCGACGACGTGATGGCGCTGCAGACCAGACTGGCCGAAATGGGCTATAACACCGGCCGGCCGGACGGCATCTTCGGTCCGCTCACCGACCAGTCCGTCCGGGACTTCCAGCGGCACCGCGGTCTGACCGACGACGGGGTTTTCGGACCCCAGACCTACAAGGAGCTCAACCGGATCGGCCGGATGGTCACCGGCGGGCGGCCGCAGTACCTGCGGGAGTACCAACTCGTCCGGCAGGCCGGTCCGCGGCTGCACGGCAAGCGCATCGTGCTCGACCCCGCGCACGGGGCGGACGACGCCGGTTGGACATCCGGTGGCGTGCGGGCCGCCGATCTCACCTTCGACGTCGCGCAGCGGCTCCGTTCCCGCATGACGACCGCCGGGATGTCCGTGGTACTCACCCGGGAGGCTCACGAGAATCCCTCGCAGGACGAGCGGGCGGCGTTCGCCAACTCGGTGGGCGCCGACCTGCTGCTCAGCCTGCACATCGACGGCTCGCCATCACCGCACGCCTGCGGGATCGCGACCTTCCACTTCGGCACCGACTCCGGGGCCACCTCCACGGTCGGCGAGACGTTGGCCGGGCTGGTGCAGCGCGAACTGGTGGCTCGGACGCGGTTCGCGGACTGCCGGGTGCACCACCGTCCCTGGGACATCCTCCGGCTCACGCGGATGCCGGCCATCCAGGTCGAGATGGGCTACCTGTCGAATCCGGCGGAGCGTGGGCGGTTGGTGTCCTCCGAGTTCCGCAACCAGCTGGCCGACGGCATGCTCGTCGCGGTCAAGCGGCTCTATCTGGACGGCCGCGACGACCCGCACACCGGGACCTTCACGTTTTCCGATCTGCTGGCCCACGAACGACGCATCCGCGATTCCGCCTGAGCCCCCTGCCCACCGGAGCCATCGGCACCTTTCCGGGGCCTACGGAAGGTGCTTCCGGCTCACGTCGGCGGGGTGCGATTGGCGCCGGCGCCGACCAGTTCGCGGACCGCGGGTGGCGGCGACGCGGGTATCGACACGCTGGCGAACAGCTCCTCCAGGGCCGCCTCGACCTGGGCCTTCCAGCCGATGTCCCGGTTCAGCTCCAACCGGAGCCGCGGGAATCGGTGGTGCGGCTGCACGTCGGTGAAACCGACCGTACGGGCGAAGCCGGCCGGCAACACGCACGACGGTAGGTCGCCCTCGCCGACCGGGTGCGCGTCACCCGGCGACGCGACGGTGCCGACCTCGCCGTCCGGGCCGCCCTCGCGGCCGAACAGCTCGATGGCCCGCACGCCACGCCGGGTGAGCTCGCGGATCACTCCGTCCATCAGATAGCGGGCCAGCCCCTGTCGCCGGTACGCGGGTTCGATCCGCGCGGTGGTGAGCAAGACGGCGTCCGGAGACACCGGCGCAGTCGGGAAGGCCGCTGCGCCGGGAACCGCGGTGGGTGGCGCGAACAGGGCAAAGCCGACCGGCTCGTCGTCGACGGTGACGATCTGCCCGGCGGAACCCCAGGTCAACATGACGCCGGAGAGCCAGATCTCCTTCTCGAACTCGGCCTCGCCGGAATCGGCGGCGGCCCGGGCCGCGGCGGCCTCGAGCTCCCAGGCGACGCAACCGCGGCAGCACTTCGGAATCAGTCCGATCGTCGACATCGACAGTGGCACCAGCGCTTGCGTCACACCGCTCCCTGTCAACGACGTCCGGCAATCGATCGGGTCCGCTCGCGCCTGCGCGCCGGGGGCCGGCGCAAGCCGCGGATCCGCTCCGATCAGGATAGGCGGGTCCGGACGGCCGACCACAGCCGCGCCACCGGCGTCACATCGGCGTTTGCGCCCGGCCGGCCGACTACGATGGCGCCCAACCTTCTGCGGGGTGAGAGCGATGACGGGCACGAGCCTGGACCGGCACGTCCAGCGCTACGCGCAACGCACCAGCGGCATGCGGGCATCCGCGATCCGCGCGCTGTTCGCGGTCGCGAACCGCCCCGAGGTGGTGTCCCTCGCCGGTGGCATGCCGTACCTGCGCTCGTTGCCGCTGGAGTCGCTGGCCGCCGAAGCGGCGGCGCTGGTCGCCCAGGACGGGCTGGTCGCCCTGCAGTACGGATCCGGGCAGGGCATCGTGGAGTTGCGGGAGCAGATCTGCCAGGTGATGTCGCTGGAAGGGATCAAGGCGCATCCGGACGACGTCATGGTCACGGTCGGATCGCAGATGGCGCTGGACCTGACCACCCGGATCTTCATCGACCCGGGCGACGTGATTCTGGCCGAGGCGCCGTCGTACGTCGGCGCGTTGGGCACCTTCCACTCCTACCAGGCCCAGGTCGTGCACGTCGCCATGGACGACGACGGCCTCATCCCCGCGGCGCTGGTCGCCGCAATCGACGCCTGCCGCACGGCCGGGCGCCGGGTGAAGCTGCTGTACACGATCCCGAACTTCCACAACCCGGCCGGCGTGACGCTGGCCGATGCCCGTCGGGCGGAGATCGCCGAGATCTGCCGGACCGCCGGCATCGCCGTCCTGGAGGACAACCCCTACGGGCTGCTCGGGTTCGACGACCGCACCCGCCGGGCGATCCGGGCCGACGACGCCGAGAACGTCATGTACCTCGGCTCCTTCTCCAAGACGTTCGCCCCCGGCCTGCGAGTCGGCTGGGTCCTGGCGCCGCATGCGGTGCGCGAGAAGCTGGTGCTGGCCAACGAGGCGGCGACGCTGAACCCACCGGTGTTCAACCAGATGCTGATCTCCCGCTACCTGGCCACCTTCGACTGGCAGAGCCAGATCAAGGCCTACCGCCACACCTACGCCGAGCGCCGCGACACCATGCTGGCCGCGCTGACCGACCTGATGCCCGAAGGGACGACCTGGACGTCACCGGACGGCGGCTTCTACGTCTGGGTCACGCTTCCTGAAGGTTTCGACGCGTCGGCGATGCTGCCGCGGGCAGTCACCGCCCGCGTCGCCTATGTGCCGGGGACCGCCTTCTACGCGGACGGTCTGGGCACCCGCCAGCTGCGCCTGTCCTACTGCTTCCCGACGCCCGACCGGATCACCGAGGGGATCCGCCGGCTGGCCGGGGTGATCGCCGGCGAGCTGGACGTCATGCGCACGTTCGGTACGAGTCCGCTGCGGGCGGTCGGCGGACCTTCGTCGCCGGCCCCGGACACGGCGTGACCACGCAGCCAACCCGGAGAAGACCGAAGGAACGTCGATGACCCGACATGTGGTGGTGCTGGCCGGCGGGCTCTCGCACGAGCGAGACGTCTCCCTGCGGTCGGGTTCCCGGTTGCTCGACGCGCTGCAGGATCGGGGCCTGGAGGTGACACAGCGGGATTCCGACGGCGAACTGCTCGGCTGGCTCACGGCCACCCGCCCGGACGCCGCGATCGTCGTCCTGCACGGCAGCCGCGGAGAGAACGGGTCGATCCAGAGCATTCTCGAGATGATCGGAATTCCGTACGTCGGTTCGGTCGCGAGCAGCTGCCGGCTCTCCTACGAGAAGAACATCGCCAAGAATCTCGTACGGCGATCCGGGTTTGCGACTCCAGATTGGATTGCGCTGTCACACAGCACTTTTCGCGATCTAGGTGCCGGTGCGCTGATGGACCTGCTGGTCGCGCACCTGGGCCTGCCGTTGATGGTCAAGCCGCAACACGGCGGTTCGGCCCTGGGCGCGGCGTCCGTCCGCACCGCGGAGGAACTGCCGGCGGCGCTGGTCGGGGCCTTCGCCTACGGCGAGATCGCCCTGGTCGAGCAGTTTATCGAGGGTACCGAGGTCGCCGTCACCGTCCTCGACACCCCGGACGGCGCAGCCGCGCTGCCGGCGGTCGAGATCGTGCCGCGGAGCGGGGTCTTCGACTACGAGTCGCGATACACCGCCGGGCTCACGACGTATTACACCCCGGCCCGGCTGCCGGACGAGGTCGGCACCGCGGTGTCCGAGCTGGCGCTCGGTGCGCACCGGACGCTGGGATTGCGCGACGTCTCGCGTACCGACGCCGTCGTCGCGCCCGACGGCACCGTGCTCTTCCTGGAGGTGAACGTCTCGCCCGGGCTGACCGAGACCTCGCTCCTGCCGATGTCCGTGCTGGCCGCCGGACGCGACCTCGGCGGGGTCTACGCGGAACTGGTCGAACACGCCGTCCGACGTGGCGTCTGACCCGTTGTCCCGAGGGGGACGACCCGCCTGGGTGGGCGCACTACCTGCCGCCGCGCCGCGCTGATCATCTCGGCGCATTTCGTCCGAAATGTCGGTCTTTTCGCCGAGATGATCAGCGCGCTCGTCAGCCGGCGGCCTGGTGCGCCGCCACGTCGATCGCTGAGGGCGCCATCACTGCGATGAGCCGCCGAAGATCGTCCTGGGTGGCGAACTCCACAACGATCCGTCCCTTGGTCCGGCCCAGCTCGAGCCGCACCCGGGTGTCGAACGCGTCGGACAGTGCGCCGGCCAGATTCTCCAGCCCGGGGATGGTGCGCTTGGGCGGGGTCGCTCGGCGGCGCGGGGCCGTCCGGCCGATGATCAAGGTGACGGCCTCTTCGGTGCCCCGGACCGACAGTCCCTCGGCCACGATGCGGGCGGCGAGCTGCTCCTGATCCTCGGCGTCGTTCAGCGCCAGCAGCGCCCGGGCGTGGCCCGCCGACAGGACACCCGCCGCGACCCGCCGCTGGACCGGGATCGGCAGCTTCAGCAAGCGGATGGTGTTCGAGATGACCGGCCGGCTGCGGCCGATCCGGGAGGCCAATTCCTCCTGCGTGACGTCGAACTCCTCGAGCAACTGCTGGTAGGCGGCGGCCTCCTCCAGCGGGTTCAGGTTGGCGCGGTGGATGTTCTCCAGCAACGCATCCCGGAGCATGTCGGCGTCCTGGGTGCGCCGCACGATGGCGGCGATGGTGCTCAGGCCGGCCCGCTGCGCGGCCTGCCAACGGCGCTCGCCCATCACCAGTTCGTAGTGCTCGCCAGGGACCTCGCGGACGACGATCGGCTGCAACAGGCCGAACTCCCGGATCGAGTGCGCCAGCTCGGCCATGGCGTCCTCGTCGAACACGGTCCGCGGGTTGCGGGGGTTGCGCCGGATCCGGTCCACCGGTAGCTCGACGTAGCGCGGGCCGCCGGCGCCCGGCCGGTCGGCCGGACGCGCGTCGCCGACCTCGCCAGCGCTCTCCCCGTCGACCTCGACGGCGCGCTCTCCGGCGGGCTGGGGAACCGCCGGTTCCTCGACCGGCTGCGCGACCGCCTGGTCGTCGATGTCGTGTACCGCAGTGGTGACCAGGGACAGGGGTGGCGTGTCGCGCTTCACCGGCGGCCCGCCGTTGATCAGGACGTCGGCGACCGTGGTGGTGGTCGGTCCGGTCGGGATCAACGCGGCCAGTCCGCGGCCGAGTCCGCCTCGTGCCTTCGGCGTCATGAGTGCTCCTTCGTACCGCGATCGGCGATCTCCCGGGCGGCGTCCAGGTAGCACATGGCACCGCGGGAACCTGGGTCGTACGTCATCACCGATTGCCCGAAGCCCGGTGCCTCGGACACCTTCACCGACCGCGGAATCGTGGTGCGCAGCACCAGGTCTCCGAAGTGGTTGCGCACCTCGGTGGCCACCTGTTCGGCCAGCTTGGTCCGGCCGTCGTACATGGTCAGCAGGATGGTGGAGACCACCAGGCGGGTGTTCAGGTGCTCCTGCACCATCCCGATGTTGCGCAGCAGCTGGCCGAGTCCCTCCAGTGCGTAGTACTCGCACTGGATGGGGATCAGCACCTCATCCACCGCCGACATCGCGTTCACCGTGAGGAGGCCAAGGGACGGAGGGCAGTCGACCAGGATGTAGTCGTAGTAGGTGTCGATCGCCTCGATCGCCCGGCGCAGCCGCAGTTCCCGCTCGGGGAGGGGCACCAGTTCGATCTCCGCGCCGGCCAGGTCGATGGTGGCCGGGATGCAGCCGAGGCGAGGAGCCTCCGGGCTCGTCTGGATCGCCTCCGCCGGCGTGATGTGGCCCAGCAGGACGTCGTACACGGACGGCGTGCCGACCTGGCGCTCGACGCCGAGCGCGGTGGACGCGTTGCCCTGCGGATCGAGATCCAGCACGAGCACGTGCAATCCGGCCCGGGCCAGCGCCACGCCGATGTTGACGGTGGTGGTGGTCTTTCCGACACCACCCTTCTGGTTGGCCACCGAGAACACCCGACGGTGTCGCGGCCGGGGCATCGTCAGCTCGCCCGATCGCATCTCGATCGCGGCCAGGGACGCCCTGGCCAGTGGTGTGTCGTCGAGATCGATGTCGCCGACGTCGGACTCGCCGAGGTCGATTGCCGTGTCGATACTCATGAATTCGCCTCCTTCTCCCGCCTGGTCCGGCCGAGATCTCGCGTCATTGCCCCGCCTCACCGGTCGCTTCGCACGCTACGGTGTGACATCGCAGGCGCCACCGCACCACGCCGCAGCCAGCGGGGAATAGCTGAGTTCGTCGGCTGCACGGCCCGTTCCACGTGAAACATGGCGTCTGAGTGGGCCGTGTTCCACGTGAAACACCGTGGCCGGCGCGGGTCAGGCTCCACGTGAAACACCCGGTTCCGCGCTGGCCATCGCGCATCTGACTCGTCTGGCGCGCGACAGTTCGCGCGGAAGCATCATGGCCGGCCTGATCTCAGCCGGTGACGTGCACGACCGGCCAGCGGAGATCGCCGTCGGGCCCGTCGACTACCGGCCGGGAGTGTTTCACGTGAAACGGGTGCCCACCATTTCAGCCGCCGCCCTTCGCCCGTTTCACGTGAAACACGCACGCACGCGGGCCAACTCAGCCGATGATGCCGGTCGCGCATTCACCGATCGCCTGATCGAGGATCTCGCAGCCGAGCCTGACCTCGTCGGCCGAACAGGTCAGCGGCGGGGCGATCCGGAACGTGCCACCGAGTCCAGGCAGTTGCACCACGTTCATGTGCAGGCCGAGCTCCAGGCACCGCGCGGTGACCTCCGCACCCAACGATGCCGCACCCTGCTTGGTCGACCGGTCCAGCACGAGCTCGACGCCTTGCATCAGCCCGCGGCCCCGGACGTCACCGACCACCTGGTGCCGACCCTGGATCTCGGTCAGCCCGGACCGCAGAACATCGCCGAGTTCGGCGGCGCGGGCGTCCATCCGGTCCCGGATCAACACGTCGAGCACCGTGTTCCCGACCGCGGCGGGCAGCGGATCGGACACATGCGTCGTGTAGAACAGGTACCCGCGCTCGTGTGCCCGTTCCTCAATCTCCGCACTGGTGATGGTGGCCGCCAGGGGCAGGCCCGCGCCCAGCGTCTTCGACAACGTCAGCATGTCCGGCACGATGCCGTCCCGCTCGAACGCGTACCAGGAGCCGGTGCGGCACAGACCGGTCTGCGCCTCGTCCAGGATCAACAACATCCCGCGCTCCACGCACTTGCGCTTCAACGCGGCGAAGTAACCGACCGGCGGCTCGATGACCCCGCCGGAGGACAGGATCGGTTCGACCAGACACGCCGCCAGAGCTCCGACGGACTGCGCATCGATCAGATCGAAGCCGAAATCCAGCTGGCGCTGCCAGTCCAACGATCCGTCGGGCCGGGTGAAATCCGGGCGGTACGGATTCGGCGTGGGCAGCACCAGGTTGCCAGGGGAGACGGGGCCGTACCCCTTCCGCCCAGAACTGTAGGTGGCGGCCGCGGCGCCGTGCGTCATGCCGTGCCAGGAACCGGCGAACGAGACGATCTCGTGCCGGCCGGTCACCAGCTTGGCCATCCGGACCGCCGCCTCGTTCGACTCGGCCCCGGTGCTCAGCAACAGCACCCGGTCCAGCGGGGCCGGCAGGCTCTCGGCCAGCCGTCGCGCGAGGTCGACGACCGGCCGGCTCAGCATCCCGCTGAACAGGTGGTCCAACCGGCCGACCTGGGCCCGCACCGTCGACACGATCTCCGGATGCGAGTGGCCGAGGATGGCCGACATCTGACCGGAGGTGAAGTCGAGCAGCCGGCGGCCCTCCTCGGTCACCAGGTAGGCGCCCTCGGCCCGGTCGATGATCACCGGGCTGAACGGCGGACCGTACCGGATCAGGTGACGCTCGGCGTCGGACCAGAATTCACTGGTCGGAGGAAGGTGATCGGTCGAGGATTCGATGTCGATGGACACCACGCGAACCTAACCGAAGCGCCGCCGACGGTGGGGCCAACCCGCTGGGCCGCCGGTCCGTCCGGGCGATCGACGGGGGCGGATCACCCGGCGGACGAACCTGGGCCCGCGGACGAGTCCCGACCCGCAGCTGAAGCCCGCCCGGCGGACGCACGCCGGCCCGCCGAGGAACCCCGACCCGTCGACGGTCGGCGACTCCTGACCTGGTCCGGGCCGCGCACCGCCCGGACGACATGGGCCGGTCCGGCCGGTCCGTCAAGCGCGACGACCTCCGCGTCACGCAGCCCGGCCGCCGCGAGATCGGCGGCGTCCCGGACGAGTTCCTCTTGGGCGGTGGAGCCCTTCAGGGCCAGCACCACGCCGCCCGGCCGGGCCAGGCCGGCACACCACCCGGCCAGCCGGCCCAGCGGAGCGACCGCCCGGGAAACCACCACGTCTGCGCCGCGGGCCTGCGCCGGCGCGTCCTGGGCGCGCGCCCGGACCACCAGGCACTCATTCAGGCCGAGCCGATCGACGACCTCGGTCAGGAAGCGAACCCGCCGCTCAAGGGGCTCGAGAAGCACGACCCGGCAGTCGGGGCGGGCGATCGCCAGCACGACACCGGGTAGTCCGGCGCCGCTGCCGACGTCGACGATCCGCGCGCCCGGCGGGATCAACTCAGCCGGCGCGGCGCAGTTCAGCACGTGCCGGGTCCACAGCCGGCCCGCCTCGCGCGGTCCGATCAGCCCACGAACGACCCCGTCGGTGGCCAGCATCCGCACGTACAACCTTGCGAGCGGGAGCCGGTCGCGGAACACCATCGCCGCCGACGACGGCTCCGGCTCCAGCCCCGCGATCGCATCGACGGGATCTGCCGATTCGAACATATGTACGAGTCGTCAGTTGCTGACGCTGATCACGACCCGGCGCCGTGGCTCCTCGCCCTCGCTCGACGACTCGGCCCCCTCGACCCGGCCGACGGCGTCGTGCACGATCTTGCGCTCGAACGGGTTCATCGGCGACAGCCGCACCGGTTCGCCCGACGCGACCACCTGCGCGGCCAGCGTCCGGCCCAACTCGTCGAGTTCGGTGCGGCGGCGGGCACGGTAACCGGCGATGTCCAGCATCAACCGTGACCGTTGACCCGTCTCGACCGTGGCGGCCAGCCGGGTCAGCTCCTGCAGTGCGTCGAGCACCTCACCGTGCTCGCCGACCAGCTTGCTCAGCTCGCCATCGCCGATGATGGACACCACCGCACGTTCGCCCTCGACGTCCAGGTCGATGTCGCCGTCGAAGTCGAGAATGTCCAGCAGGCGTTCCAGGTAGTCCCCGGCCGCGTCGCCCTCCGCCACCAGCAGCTCGTGCTTGCTCGGTCCCGCAGCGCCCGGATGGTCGTCGCTCGCGCCGGTCACCGCCTCGTCGTCGACGACGGTGGTCACGTTGTCAGTCATGGTTTCTCCCTCGTTGGACACGGCGACACCGCCGCGCCTCGCCCGATCCCCGGGCAGCAGCCGATCCGAACGACCCTGGCCCGGAAACGATCAGCGCTTCTTCTTCGAACCGCCCCGCGGCTTCGCGCCGGGCGCCGGCTTGCTGCCCGGTCCCGGCTTACTACCCGGAGCGGCCTGGTCTCCCACCGGCTTGGACATGGACACGCCGCCGGCGCTGCCGTTGGTGCCCGTCGCGGGCGGTGACCCGTTGCCCGACGGCGCCCCGTCCCCGACCTTCGACGGGTTCACAACGGGCCGGTTGGTCGCCGTCTTCGGTTTGGCCCCCGGCTTGGGCGTGGTGAACCGGCTCGCGTCCTTCTCCTCTTCCACCACCTGCGCCGTGGCGGCCGCGCGCTTGTCCTGGAGCTTGTGGGCCACGTACAGCTGACCGAACGTCCAGGAGTTGTTCGCCAGCCAGTAGAACAGGATGGCCAACGGGAAGAACGGACCGCCGACGATCACGAACAGCGGGAACATGTACAGCATCAGCTTGTTCATGATCGCGGTCTGCGGATTGGCCGACGCGTCGATGTTCATCTGCGCCTGCCGGGCCACCGAACGGCGGCTGGTCAGGTGGGTGGCGATGCCGGCCAGGATGGTCAGCGGCACGCCCCAGACGATGATCGCCGACCGCACCCCGTCCATGAAGGCCAGCTGGTCGGCCGGCATCGTCATAAACCCGACCAGCGGGGCCCCACCGGGCAACTTGTTCAGCTTCATCATCTCTTCGGACAACCGCTGCTTGTCGTCCTTGTACTTCTCCCGCAGCTTCTTCATCTGCGGCTGGACCGCCTGCATCTTGAGCTGCGAGTCCATCTGCTTCATGAACGGCTTGAACAGGATCGCGCGCAGCGTCCAGATCAGGAAGATGACCGACAGCACCCAGGTGACCGCCTGGTCGGGTCCGAACACGGCCCCGAACACCTTGTGCCAGACCCACATGATCCCGGACACCGGGTAGTAGATGTAGTCCAGGGACCAGAAGTTGAATGTCACGCCGCGAATCTCCTGATCGTTGTGCCCGGCCCGCCCGATGGCGGTGGACCGGACAAGTCTGCCGGATCCCCGGCGGGTGGTGCAGTCGGTTCGGACCCGTTGTCGGCTCCGTTGACGGCTCGGTCGTCGGTCCCGTCGCCGGCGACCGGACCAATCGGCTCGTCGTGCGAGGAACTCCGGTCGAGCGCCCCGGGTTCCCGGTGCCGGCCGCGGGCCGGGACGTGATCCAACCCGCCGTCACTCCATGGGTTGCAGCGAAGCAGGCGCCAGATGGTCAACGCGGTGCCGACCAGGGCTCCGCGGGTGCGCAACGCCGTGACCGCATAGGCGCTGCACGTCGGGTAGTAGCGGCAGGTCGCCGGCGTGTAGGGAGTGATGAACCGCTGATAGAAGCGGATCGGCGCAATCAGCACCTCGGCCGGCCATCGGGTGATCCTCATCCCGCACCACCCACTCGGGCCGTCGTCCGGGACGATCCGGCCGCCCGCGCCTTGCGCAACGCGCTCGCGGCGGCGCTACGCAGGTCCCGACCCAGCTCGGCGCTGGACGCCGCGGCCGCGGCCGGCAGGGCTCGGACCACCAGTTCCGATCCGGACGGGAGATCGGTCAGCAGCGGCCGCACCAGCACCCGCAACCGCCGGGTGATCCGATGCCGGACCACGGCGTTGCCGACTTTCCCGGACACCACGAAACCCACCCGCGACGCCCGTCCGGCGGAGGTTCCCGCCGGATCGAGCAACAGGTGGACGACGAGGCCGCCCGATGCCGACCGCCGGCCCGAACGGACCACCGCGGAGAACTCCTCGGACGTGTGCAGCCGGCTGCCGGAAGGAAGCATCGGGTGTCCGGCCCGGGGGCCGTCAGGCCGACAGCTCGACGCGACCCTTGCGTCGGCGGGCGGCCAGGATGGCGCGGCCGGCCCGGGTCCGCATCCGGAGGCGGAAACCGTGGGTCTTCGCACGGCGGCGGTTGTTCGGCTGGTACGTGCGCTTGCTCACGGCTATCTACTCCTACTTCGAAACGACTGGTGGCACCGATACTGCGTCTGTTACCGCAGGTCGGGCGGCCACGCCGACAGCGAGGCCGCGCTGCACTGAGGGCAGCACGAACCGACCGGCGATCACCGGAACCAGTTCAGAGTACGGAACCCGCGGCGGGGTGGTCAAACGCGACCCGAACACGCCGAACCGGACCCGGATCGGGCCCACGGGGCCGGACAAGATCGCGACACGCCGTACCGCCTCCTTGCTTGGCCCGCGGCCTTGTGGCAAGGCCGCGAAAGTTGTTAGCGTCCCTGCCGCGACCGCTCGGGAGTACCGAGCCCCCCGGAGCAGATCCATCCGCGCCACGACCCGGTGCCGCGGGCCGTTGACTATCCTCCCGGGGTTGCCCACAACTGTGGACAACCCCTGTGGATGACGTACGGGGGCGGTACCGGGGTGAGGGGCATCAAGTGACTTCCGAGGACAGCGACAACCTCCTGCTACCCGTGTGGCAGAAGGTGGTGGCCGACCTCGAGCCCACCCTGTCCCAGCAGCAGAAGGCCTGGTTGGGCCTGACCCAGCCGGTCGGGCTGCTCGGCTCGACCGCCCTGCTCGCCGCCCCCTCCGAGTTCGCCAAGGAGGCGATCGAACGCAGCCTGCGCGACGCGATCGCCAGCACGCTCTCCCGGCATCTGGGCATGCCGATCAAGCTGGCCGTCACCGTCTCCGAGGAGACGGCGGTCGAGCCCGCTGCGGGCGAACGATTCGGCGGCGACCGACCGACGCCGGGGACGCCACCCGGTTCGCCGATCAACGGTCGGGCCCCGCTGCCCGGCTTCCGCGATCAGGGCGACGCGCCGCCGACGGGCCGCGATCGGTCCGGCCCCTTCCGGTCGGGTGACGACGACATCGACCGAACCGGCCCCACCGACGCGGTCGACGGCGGCCTGGACGGGGAGGTCGACAACCTGGCCTCCGTCACCGAGATCTGGCCGACCTACTCGACCCGCCGCGACCAGGCGCCGCAGAACCCCGCGCTGAGCCGGCTCAACGAGAAGTACAGCTTCGAGACGTTCGTCATCGGCTCGTCCAACCGGTTCGCGCACGCGGCCGCGGTGGCGGTCGCCGAGGCCCCCGCGGTGGCCTACAACCCGCTGTTCATCTGGGGCGATTCCGGGCTGGGCAAGACCCATCTCCTGCATGGCATCGGCCATTACGCCCAACGCCTGTTTCCCGGCATGCGCGTGCGGTACGTGTCCAGCGAGGAGTTCACCAACGACTTCATCAACTCGCTGCGCGACGACCGCAAGGTCGCGTTCCAACGCCGTTACCGCGACGTCGACGTGCTGCTGGTCGACGACATCCAGTTCCTGGAGGGCAAGGAGGGCACCCAGGAGGAGTTCTTCCATACCTTCAACACCCTCTACAACGCCAACAAGCAGATCGTCATCTCGTCGGACCGGCCGCCCAAGCGTCTGGAGACCCTCGAGGACCGGATGCGAACCCGGTTCGAGTGGGGGCTGATCACCGACATCCAGCCACCCGAGCTGGAGACCCGGATCGCGATCCTGCGCAAGAAGGCCGCCCTGGACCGGATGAACGCGCCCGACGACGTGCTCGAGTTCATCGCCAGCCGGATCGAACGCAACATCCGCGAGCTGGAAGGCGCGTTGATCCGGGTCACCGCGTTCGCCTCGCTGAACAAGCAGGCCGTCGACCTCGCGCTGGCCCAGATCGTGCTCCGCGACCTGATCCGCGACCCGGTCTCCAACGACATCGACGCCGCCACGATCATGGCCGTCACCGCCGAGTACTTCGACGTCACGCTGGACGAGCTGTGCGGGCCGACCAAGACCAAGCACATCGCCATGGCCCGGCAGATCGCCATGTACCTGTGCCGGGAGCTGACCGACCTGACCCTGCCCAAGATCGGTGCGACGTTCGGCGGTCGCGACCACACCACCGTCATGCATGCCACCAAGAAGATCCGCACCGAGCTGGCCGAGCGTCGACAGACCTACGACCACGTCCAGGAACTCACCGCCCGCATCCGCGAGCGCGCCCGTCGGTGACCGCGCGACCCGTCCCACAGTCCGTCACCCACCGGCCGCGCTCGGCCCGATCGACCCGTCCGGCCGGCGCCACGGGGCTCCCGCGCACCCTCGGAGAGCCATGCACATTCTGTGGACAACTCTGTGGACAGCTCGGGCCCCGGCGGGGACAACAAGAAATCGCCGCGCCCGCTCCACAAAGCCGCGCAGCCGTCCCGCCCACCGTCAAGGTGCTGTCCACGTCCGCGACACGCGACGCCGCCTGCGCCGACGCCGGGGAATCCACAGCGTCCACACCGCCTACTACTGCTACTGGTTATTTCTCTTCAGGAGATCTTTAGAACAACAGGCTTGGGGATGAACGGTCGCCCCGCGGATCCGCGGGTGGTCGGGGCCCGCGCCGCCCCGCGGCCCGACGCCACCCCGCCGCGAACGGGGCCGGCCGATGGTCGTACGGTGGACGCCCGGCCTTCGCCCGGCCCGCGAACGATGTGATTTCCCCGTGACACACCGCCCGCCGGTCGCTCCGCCGGCACCCGCCCGCCACCTGCCCGCCCTTCGATCGCCCGGACGCGACTCATGGAGGTCTCGATGAAGTTCCGCGTCGCCCGCGACGACCTGGCCGACGCCGTTGCCTGGGTGGCCAAGTCGCTGCCGGCCCGGCCGCCGGTGCCGGTCCTCGGCGGCATCCTGCTGCAGGTGGACGGCTCGACGCTGACCGTCGCCGGCTTCGACTACGAGGTCTCGACCCGCGCCACGCTCTCGGTGGATGCCCTGGACGAGCTGGACGCCGACGCCGGCGAGGCCGGTACCGACCGCGTGCTGGTCTCCGGTCGCCTGCTCGCCGAGATCACCCGGGCGCTGCCGGCCAAGCCGGTCGACCTCGCGGTGGTCGGCCCCAAGGTCAGCATCGTCGCCGGCTCCGCGAGGTTCACCCTGCCGACCATGCCGGTCGAGGACTACCCGCCGCTGCCGCAGATGCCCGACGCCTCCGGTGCGGTGGACAGCGCCGAGTTCGCCGAGGCGGTCGCCCAGACCGTCATCGCCGCGGGCCGGGACGACACGCTGCCGATGCTGACCGGCATCCGGATCGAGATCGATGGCGACCGGCTGACGCTCGCCGCGACCGATCGCTTCCGGCTGGCCGTTCGCGAGCTCGGCTGGCGACCGGACCGCGCCGAGCTGTCCACTGCGGTGCTCGTGCCCGCCCGCACATTGGCCGACGCGGCCAAGACGCTCGGTGGCGCCAAAGAGGTCACCGTCGCCCTCGGCGACGGACTGCTCGGGCTGCAGGCCGGCGATCGCCGCACGACGGTTCGGCTGCTGGACGTGGAGTTCGTCAAGTACCGGTCCCTGCTGCCGACGTCCCAGACCACCAGCGTCGAGGTACCGGTGTCCGCCCTGGGCGAGTCGATCAAGCGGGTCGCCCTGGTCACCGACCGCGGGCATCACCTGCGGCTCCAGGTCGGCGCCGGTTCGCTGACCCTGACCGCGGGCGGCGACGACGAGGGTCGGGCGGAGGAAGACCTGCCCGCGCAGGTGGACGGCGACGAGTTGCTCATCGCGTTCAACCCGACCTACCTGCTCGATGGCCTGGGCGTGGTGCATGCGGAGACCGTCCGCATCTCGTTCACCACGTCCGCGCGACCGGCGCTGCTGGTGCCGGTGGTCGGCGGCGATGCGGAGTCGGCGGATGCCGGGTCAACGGACGTCGACGCCGATGGCGTCGGGGCCGCCACCCCCGCGTACCGGTACCTCGTCATGCCGGCGCGTCTGCCCGGCTGACCACGCGCTCGCACTCTCCGGAAGGGTCATCATGCAGCTCGGACTCATCGGCCTCGGCAAGATGGGCGGCAACATGGCGCAACGGCTGCGCCAGGACGGTCACCGGGTGGTCGGCTTCGACCGCAGCCCGGGCTCGCCCCGGGACGTCAACTCGCTCGAGGCCCTGGTCGCTGCACTCGGTTCGGACGGGTCGCCGCGCGTGGTGTGGGTCATGGTGCCGGCCGGCGAGCCGACCCGGGCGACCGTCACCGCGCTGGGCGAGCTGCTGGCGGCCGGCGACGTGATCATCGACGGCGGCAATTCCGAGTATGTGGACGACAAGGCACACGCCGCCGCCTTGGCGCCCAAGGGCATCCACTACCTGGACTGCGGCGTGTCCGGTGGGGTGTGGGGGCTGACCGAGGGCTATGCCCTGATGGTCGGCGGCGAACCGGAAGCCGTGGCCGTCGCGATGCCGATCTTCGACTCGCTCAAGCCGCCGACCGGCGGGTTCGTGCACGCCGGGCCGGTCGGCGCCGGCCACTTCGTCAAGATGATCCACAACGGCATCGAGTACGGCATGATGCAGGCCTACGGCGAGGGCTACGAGCTGATGAAGGCCGTCGACTGGGTCACCAACCCGGACGAGGTGATGGCCTCCTGGCAGCAGGGCACGGTGATCCGGTCCTGGCTACTCGACCTGCTGGTTCGGGCCCTGGACCAGGACCCGGGCCTGAGCACCATCCGCGGCTACGCCCAGGATTCCGGCGAGGGCCGATGGACCATCGAGGCCGCGATCGAGAACGCGGTGCCGATGCCGGTGATCACCGCGGCCCTGTTCGCCCGGTTCGCCTCCCGGCAGACCGACTCGCCGACGATGAAGGTGGTCGCCGCCCTGCGCAATCAGTTCGGTGGGCACCCGGTCGGCCAGGAGGGCTCCGACGCCGCGGTGCCGACCGCCTGACCGGCCGCGCTCCGTCTCGCCGGGAACCGCCCACCTGCGCAAGAGGTAGGTCCCTCTCAATCCACCCGCCTCCGCACCTGCCCTTTGTTCACGTCAATGATGGAAAGGGGTGCCCGCGGCGGTGTACGTGCGGCACCTCCAGCTGACCGACTTCCGGTCCTGGGCGTCGGTGGATGTGCCGTTGGCCCCCGGCGTCAACGTGCTGGTCGGGCGCAACGGCACCGGTAAGACCAACCTGATGGAAGCACTGGGGTACCTGGCGACCCTGGGCTCGCACCGGGTGGCCACCGACGCCCCGCTGGTCCGGTCGGGCACGCCGCGGGCGGTGATCCGGGCCGCCGTGGTGTCCGCCGGGCGTGAACTGCTGCTCGAGCTGGAGATCGCCCGCGACCGGCGCAATGCCGCCCGGATCAACCGGGCGCCGCTGACCCGGCCCCGCGACCTGCTCGGCGTGCTGCGGACGGTGCTGTTCGCGCCGGAGGACCTCGTCCTGGTCCGCGGCGACCCGACCGAGCGACGCCGGTTCCTCGACGAGGTGCTCATCATGCGGGCGCCACGCCTGGCCGGCGTGCGGTCGGACTACGACCGCGTCCTCAAGCAACGCAATGCCCTGCTCAAGAGCGCCGGGGCCGCCCGCCGGGGCGGCGACCTGTCCACCCTGGACGCCTGGGACGAGCACCTGGTCGCGGCCGGCGCCGAGCTGGTGCACGCCCGGTTGACGCTGGTGGCGGCGCTGCGACCGCGGGTCGTCGCGGCCTATGCCGATGTCGCCGGGTCCGACCAGGTGGTCGACCTGGTCTACCGGTCGACGATCCCGCTCGACGAGCCGCCGGTGCCGGACCCGGAGTCGGTCGAGCCGGTCGCGGAGCCGGTTGCGCACACGGGCACGAACGACGGCACGGACGAGGACGCCGACCCGGCCGGCGCGGAGACCGCGGTCGCCCCGGGGGCGGCGGTTGCGCCGGAGGGTGGGGCCGACCCGATCGGCGTCCCCGACCCGACCGGCGTTCCCGACCGCGATGAGCTGGCGGCGGCGATGCTGGTGGAGCTCGGCCGGATGCGGTCGCGTGAGATCGAGCGCGGGATCTCGCTGGTCGGTCCGCACCGCGACGACCTGGATCTGCTGCTGCGTGGCGACCCGGCGAAGGGATATGCCTCCCACGGCGAGTCCTGGTCGTTCGCGCTCGCCCTGCGGCTGGCCTCGTTCGCCCTGCTCCGCTCCGACGGGGTGGACCCGGTGCTGATCCTGGACGACGTCTTCGCGGAACTCGATGTCGGTCGTCGCGACCGGCTCGCCGGCCTGGTCGCCGATGCGGAGCAGGTGCTGATCACGGCCGCGGTCGGCGCCGACGTGCCGGCCGCGCTCGGTGGGGTTCGCCTCGCGGTCGCCGGCAGCACCGTCGCGCCGTCCTGAGCCGACCAGACCGCCGGCAACCATGACCGGTGGGCCGGCTGGACCCGGGTGAACCACCGGTGCCGCGATCGACCGGGGATCGGGGTGCCGGCCGACGGCGTGTCGCGGCGGGCGGGGAACAATGGCCGGATGCCTGACGAACCCGCCGCCCGCCCGGCCGGCACCGGTGCAGCCGGGCGGTCCACCGCCCCCCGGCCGGCCGACGTCCCGGGGCCGTCCGGGCCGCGTGGCGCGGACCTGGCCCGGGACGCCTTGGCGGCGGCCCGGGCCGGCAACGCCGCCCGGCGCAAGGCCGCCGGCCGGGCCGCCCGCACCTCGGGCGGGTCCGCCGCGCGGCTGAAGCGCCGCCGGTGGTCCGGTGCCGGACCCGACCCGGCCCGCGACCCGCAGGCGTTGGGATCCACCATGCGCACCTGGGTGAAGGCGGCCGGGGCCGGCGCCGATCTGACCAGGGCGACGTTGTTCGGCCGGTGGGCCGCCATCGTCGGTCCGGAGGTGGCCGGCCGCTGCACCCCGACATCGCTGGTCGACGGCGAACTGGTGCTGCAGGCCGAATCCACGGCCTGGGCCACGCAGATCAGGCTGCTGGCCCCGCAACTGGTGGCCAAGATCAACGCCGAGCTCGGAAGCCGGACGGTGCTGCGGATCCGGGCCAACGGGCCGGCGGGGCCGTCCTGGCGGTTCGGGGTCCGGCACGTCCGCGGCCGCGGCCCCCGGGACACCTACGGCTGACCCGGCCATGGGGACCACCGCGCGGATCAACCGACCCCGAATGTGACCGGTGAGCAGCGAGTTGGCGACTTGATCCGCGCCGACGCAGTTGATCCGCGCGGGAGAGGTGCGGGTGGGTGCGGATCGATCAAAGGGCCGGGCCCGACCCGCCGCCGAACCACATCAGGTGGGCGCGCCGGTTGTACCCGCCGCTGAGCCCGTTCCGCAGCGCCCACCGGGCGGGCCCGCTGAACCCGCCCGTGACGTGCTGCGCCAGCTGTGGGGGCAGCTCGTCGAGCAGCCAGAAGTAGCGGTAGGCCGCGGCGGTGGGCCGCTGGGTGGGCAGATCCCGCAGCCGGACCACGGTTCTTTCGGTGCAGGCAGGTTCCGACCCGGAGTCGCCCCGGGAGGCTGCGCGCGACGCGTCGACCGCTGCCGCCGCGACCTCGACGGCGGCTCGCAGGTCCGCCCGCCGAAGCGGATCCCGGGACCAGAGCCGGGACTCATGGCGGAGCCGGGACAGGGCGGCCGGCTGCCGGCCGGGCGCATCGCCGGCCGGTCGGGCCTGCTCGACCAGGAACCCGACGTGCCCGATCAGGGCCGCGCGCCGCACCTGCGTGACGGGCCCGCCGAGGACGCCGCCCAGCCGGTCGAGATCCCGGGCCACGGCGAACATCGTGATGGTGCGGCGCCGCTGGGCACCGTCGAGCCCCGGTGCCGGAGTGAACGGCGTAGCCGGGCCGAGCGGCGGTGCCGTGGCGGCGGCGTCGCCCCGCGCCTGACTCAGGTCCAGGGTCACGATCGTGTTGTCCTCTCGCTTGCGGCGACCCGGTGGGCCCACCGGAAAGGTGCGCCGGCGGCGCGGGGCTCGAGCCCAGACCGGATGTAACTCCGGTCCGGGTGTCCGAGTGCGGTAGGCGCACCGGTGATACCCGGAAAGGCCCTCGGATTCGCCCGGAGCGGCGCCGACGACCACGGCGGAGGCCGGTCACTATCGGCGCTTCCCGCCGGACCCGCCACGGCATCCCCAGGCATCGGTATTGCCGTGCTGAGCGCCCGCGTACCGGTAGACTCAGGAAGGCTTCGTCCGCAAAGGACCCTGAGATCGCCGCAGACGGATCGAGCGATTCGCTCCGATCCGCCCGCCGACACTGTCGGTGGACGTCGGCGGCCGGGCTCGGCGCGACCGTCGCCCCCGAGCGCTTCCGCCGGCCGATCGGAGCGTCCCGAGCCCGCCAAGGGTGCGGTGGCGCCTCCTGGATCCCTCGACCGACGCCCGTGCCCGGGCCGCAGCGAGCATTAGAGCGAGCACAGGAGCGACGGGCAGATCCGTGACAGCGAAGAAGAGCGAGTACGGCGCATCCTCGATCACCGTCCTGGAGGGGCTGGAGGCCGTCCGCAAGCGGCCCGGCATGTACATCGGATCGACCGGTGAGCGCGGTCTGCACCACCTGGTGTGGGAGGTCGTGGACAACGGCGTCGATGAGGCGATGGCGGGGTACGCCGACAAGGTCGAAGTGATCATGCGGGCCGACGGCGGCGTCACCGTCATCGACAACGGCCGCGGCATTCCCGTGGAGATGCACCCCAAGGAGAAGCGACCGACCGTCGAGGTCGTGCTGACCGTGCTGCACGCCGGCGGCAAATTCGACTCCGACGCGTACGCGGTCTCCGGCGGTTTGCACGGGGTGGGGGTGTCCGTCGTCAATGCGCTGTCCACCCGGCTCGACGTGGAGATTCACCGCGACGGCAAGGCGTACGCGCAGAGCTACCACAAGGCCAAACCCGGCCCGCTGGAGACTCTTGGAGCCAGCTCACGGACCGGGTCGTCGGTGACCTTCTGGCCGGACCCGGACATCTTCGAAACCACCGAGTTCAAGGTGGAGACGATCAGCCGCCGGCTGCAGGAGATGGCGTTCCTGAACAAGGGCCTGACCATCACCCTGCGCGACGAGCGACGCACCGAAGTCGAATTGGAAGAACTGGCTGAGAGCGGTGCCACCGCCGTTCCGGCATCCGCGGAATCGCCGACGAAGGTCTGGAAGCCGCTGGAGAAGTCGTTCCACTATCCGGGTGGGCTGGTCGACTACATCAAGCATCTGAACCACACGAAGGACCCGATCCACCCGTCGATCATCGGCTTCGAGGTCAAGGGCGAGACGATGGAGGTGGAGGTCGCGATGCAGTGGAACTCGTCCTACAACGAGTCCGTGCATTCCTTCGCCAACACCATCAACACGCATGAGGGTGGCACCCACGAGGAGGGATTCCGCGCGTCGCTCACCTCTCAGGTGAACAAGTACGCACGGGACAAGAAGCTGCTCAAGGAGAAGGACTCGAACCTGGACGGCAGCGATGTCCGCGAGGGCCTGGCCGCGATCATCTCGATCCGGCTGCGCGAGCCGCAGTTCGAGGTCAGACCAAGGGCAAGCTCGGCAATACCGAGGCCAAGTCGTTCGTGCAGACCGCCTGCAACGAGTGGATCTCCGACTGGTTCGAGCGGAACCCCGCCGAGGCAAAAACCATTATCAGCAAGGCTGTCTCGTCGGCCCAGGCGCGGGATGCCGCCCGGAAGGCGCGAGATCTGGTGCGTCGCAAGGGTGCTCTCGAGATCGGCGGGCTCCCGGGGAAGCTCGCCGACTGCCGGTCCACCGACCCGAGCCGTTCGGAGCTGTACATCGTCGAGGGTGACTCGGCCGGCGGGTCGGCCAAGTCCGGCCGGGACTCGATGTTCCAGGCCATCCTGCCGATCCGGGGCAAGATCATCAATGTGGAGAAGGCCCGGATCGACCGGGTGCTGCGCAACACCGAGGTGCAGTCCCTGATCACCGCGTTGGGTACCGGGATCCACGACGACTTCGACCTGGCCAAGCTGCGTTACCACAAGATCGTGTTGATGGCCGATGCCGATGTCGACGGCCAACACATCCGCACGCTGCTGCTGACCCTGCTGTTCCGATTCATGCGCCCGTTGGTGGAGGCCGGCCATGTCTACCTGGCCCAACCGCCGCTGTACAAGATCAAGTGGAGCAAGGGTGCGCACGAGTTCGCCTATTCCGATCGCGAGCGTGACGGCCTCATCGCCGAGGGTGAGCGGGCGAACCGCCGGTTGATCAAGGACGAGGGCGTGCAGCGGTACAAGGGCCTGGGCGAGATGAACGCCAAGGAGCTGTGGGAGACCACCATGGATCCGGCCAACCGGCTGCTGTTGCAGGTGACGCTGGAAGACGCGGCCACCGCCGACGAACTGTTCTCCGTGTTGATGGGTGAGGATGTCGAGGCCCGTCGGGCTTTCATCACCCGGAACGCAAAGGACGTTCGTTTCCTCGACCTGTGAATGGCATGGGAAGCCGGTGTGTCCGTTGCGTGAACAACCCACCCCGATCGAGAGCTGCGTCACACGATGAGCCCAATAAGTGGCGCCGGCCGCGACGAAAAGCGCGTTCACCGAGCTATGCACAGCAATCATCCACATGTGGATATGTCCCCGTCAGCGTGACGGTTTCGTGATATTCGAAGGGCACTCGTCGTGACAGGTCCCGACTCAGGCGAACACGATCGCACCGAGCCGATCGATATCCAGCAGGAGATGCAGCGCTCGTTCATCGACTATGCGATGAGCGTGATCGTCTCCCGGGCACTGCCGGACGTCCGGGACGGGCTCAAGCCCGTGCACCGCCGGGTTCTGTACGGGATGTACGACTCGGGGTTCCGCCCGGACCGTTCGACGGTGAAGTCCTCCCGGGTGGTCGGCGACGTGATGGGCAACTATCACCCGCACGGCGATTCGCCGATCTACGACACCGTCGTCCGGATGGCCCAGCCGTGGTCGCTGCGCTACCCGATGATCGACGGTCAGGGCAATTTCGGGTCGATGGGCAACGATCCGCCCGCCGCGATGCGCTACACCGAATGCCGGCTCACCCAGCTGGCCATGCTCATGCTCGACGGCATCGGCGAGAACACCGTCGACATGGTGCCGAACTACGACAACAAGACCACCGAGCCGACGGTGCTGCCGTCCCGGATTCCCAACCTGCTGGTCAACGGTTCCTCGGGCATTGCCGTCGGGATGGCCACCAACATTCCGCCGCACAATCTGCGTGAGGTCGCGTCGGCCGTCGTCTGGTCCCTGGAAAATCCGGAGGCGAGCGCCGAGGAACTCCTCGAGGCGTCGATGGCCCGCGTGCAGGGCCCGGACTTCCCGACCCGGGCCCTCATCGTCGGCAAGGACGGCATCGCCGACGCCTACCGGACCGGCCGCGGGTCGATCCGGATGCGCGCGGTGGTCAACATCGAGGAGGACGCCAGGGTCGCACCATCCTGGTCGTCACCGAACTGCCCTACCAGGTCAACCCCGACAACCTGGTGGAGGCGATCGCGCAGCTGCACAAGGACGGCAAGATCGCCGGCGTCGCCGACATCGCCGACGAGTCCAGTGACCGGATCGGCATGCGGCTGGTCATCACCCTCAAGCGGGACGCGGTGGCCAAGGTGGTGCTGGCCAACCTGTTCAAGCACACGGCGCTGCAGACCAGCTTCGGGGCGAACATGCTGGCCATCGTCGACGGGGTGCCGCGCACCCTGCGGCTGGACCAGATGATCAGCCTGTACGTCGCGCACCAGATTGAGGTCATCGTCCGGCGGACCCAGTACCGCCTGGACAAGGCCGAGGAGCGCGCGCGCACATCCTGCGCGGCCTGGTCAAGGCGCTCGACATGCTGGACGAGGTGATCGCCCTGATCCGGCGCTCACCGTCGGCCGAGGAGTCCAAGGCCGGCCTGATGGAGCTGCTGACGGTCGACGAGATCCAGGCCACCGCCATCCTGGACATGCAGCTGCGCGGGTTGGCCGCCCTGGAACGGCAGCGGATCATCGACGAGCTGGCCGAACTCGAACGGGTCATCGCCGATCTGCGGGACATCCTGGCCAAGCCGGAGCGGCAGCGGGCGATCATCCGGGACGAACTCAACGAGGCGGTCGACAAGCACGGCGACGATCGACGCACCCGGCTGATCCCGTACGACGGCGACGTCTCGATCGAGGACCTGATCGCCGTCGAGGACGTGGTGGTGACCATCACCCGCACCGGCTACGCCAAGCGGACCAAGACCGACCTCTACCGGGCCCAGCGGCGGGGCGGCAAGGGCGTGCAGGGCGCCGCGCTCAAGCAGGACGACATCGTGGCGCACTTTTTCGTGTGCCACATCAGGTGGGCGCGCCGGTTGTACCCGCCGCTGAGCCCGTTCCGCAGCGCCCACCGGGCGGGCCCGCTGAACCCGCCCGTGACGTGCTGCGCCAGCTGTGGGGGCAGCTCGTCGAGCAGCCAGAAGTAGCGGTAGGCCGCGGCGGTGGGCCGCTGGGTGGGCAGATCCCGCAGCCGGACCACGGTTCTTTCGGTGCAGGCAGGTTCCGACCCGGAGTCGCCCCGGGAGGCTGCGCGCGACGCGTCGACCGCTGCCGCCGCGACCTCGACGGCGGCTCGCAGGTCCGCCCGCCGAAGCGGATCCCGGGACCAGAGCCGGGACTCATGGCGGAGCCGGGACAGGGCGGCCGGCTGCCGGCCGGGCGCATCGCCGGCCGGTCGGGCCTGCTCGACCAGGAACCCGACGTGCCCGATCAGGGCCGCGCGCCGCACCTGCGTGACGGGCCCGCCGAGGACGCCGCCCAGCCGGTCGAGATCCCGGGCCACGGCGAACATCGTGATGGTGCGGCGCCGCTGGGCACCGTCGAGCCCCGGTGCCGGAGTGAACGGCGTAGCCGGGCCGAGCGGCGGTGCCGTGGCGGCGGCGTCGCCCCGCGCCTGACTCAGGTCCAGGGTCACGATCGTGTTGTCCTCTCGCTGCGGCGACCCGGTGGGCCCACCGGAAAGGTGCGCCGGCGGCGCGGGGCTCGAGCCCAGACCGGATGTAACTCCGGTCCGGGTGTCCGAGTGCGGTAGGCGCACCGGTGATACCCGGAAAGGCCCTCGGATTCGCCCGGAGCGGCGCCGACGACCACGGCGGAGGCCGGTCACTATCGGCGCTTCCCGCCGGACCCGCCACGGCATCCCCAGGCATCGGTATTGCCGTGCTGAGCGCCCGCGTACCGGTAGACTCAGGAAGGCTTCGTCCGCAAAGGACCCTGAGATCGCCGCAGACGGATCGAGCGATTCGCTCCGATCCGCCCGCCGACACTGTCGGTGGACGTCGGCGGCCGGGCTCGGCGCGACCGTCGCCCCCGAGCGCTTCCGCCGGCCGATCGGAGCGTCCCGAGCCCGCCAAGGGTGCGGTGGCGCCTCCTGGATCCCTCGACCGACGCCCGTGCCCGGGCCGCAGCGAGCATTAGAGCGAGCACAGGAGCGACGGGCAGATCCGTGACAGCGAAGAAGAGCGAGTACGGCGCATCCTCGATCACCGTCCTGGAGGGGCTGGAGGCCGTCCGCAAGCGGCCCGGCATGTACATCGGATCGACCGGTGAGCGCGGTCTGCACCACCTGGTGTGGGAGGTCGTGGACAACGGCGTCGATGAGGCGATGGCGGGGTACGCCGACAAGGTCGAAGTGATCATGCGGGCCGACGGCGGCGTCACCGTCATCGACAACGGCCGCGGCATTCCCGTGGAGATGCACCCCAAGGAGAAGCGACCGACCGTCGAGGTCGTGCTGACCGTGCTGCACGCCGGCGGCAAATTCGACTCCGACGCGTACGCGGTCTCCGGCGGTTTGCACGGGGTGGGGGTGTCCGTCGTCAATGCGCTGTCCACCCGGCTCGACGTGGAGATTCACCGCGACGGCAAGGCGTACGCGCAGAGCTACCACAAGGCCAAACCCGGCCCGCTGGAGACTCTTGGAGCCAGCTCACGGACCGGGTCGTCGGTGACCTTCTGGCCGGACCCGGACATCTTCGAAACCACCGAGTTCAAGGTGGAGACGATCAGCCGCCGGCTGCAGGAGATGGCGTTCCTGAACAAGGGCCTGACCATCACCCTGCGCGACGAGCGACGCACCGAAGTCGAATTGGAAGAACTGGCTGAGAGCGGTGCCACCGCCGTTCCGGCATCCGCGGAATCGCCGACGAAGGTCTGGAAGCCGCTGGAGAAGTCGTTCCACTATCCGGGTGGGCTGGTCGACTACATCAAGCATCTGAACCACACGAAGGACCCGATCCACCCGTCGATCATCGGCTTCGAGGTCAAGGGCGAGACGATGGAGGTGGAGGTCGCGATGCAGTGGAACTCGTCCTACAACGAGTCCGTGCATTCCTTCGCCAACACCATCAACACGCATGAGGGTGGCACCCACGAGGAGGGATTCCGCGCGTCGCTCACCTCTCAGGTGAACAAGTACGCACGGGACAAGAAGCTGCTCAAGGAGAAGGACTCGAACCTGGACGGCAGCGATGTCCGCGAGGGCCTGGCCGCGATCATCTCGATCCGGCTGCGCGAGCCGCAGTTCGAGGGTCAGACCAAGGGCAAGCTCGGCAATACCGAGGCCAAGTCGTTCGTGCAGACCGCCTGCAACGAGTGGATCTCCGACTGGTTCGAGCGGAACCCCGCCGAGGCAAAAACCATTATCAGCAAGGCTGTCTCGTCGGCCCAGGCGCGGGATGCCGCCCGGAAGGCGCGAGATCTGGTGCGTCGCAAGGGTGCTCTCGAGATCGGCGGGCTCCCGGGGAAGCTCGCCGACTGCCGGTCCACCGACCCGAGCCGTTCGGAGCTGTACATCGTCGAGGGTGACTCGGCCGGCGGGTCGGCCAAGTCCGGCCGGGACTCGATGTTCCAGGCCATCCTGCCGATCCGGGGCAAGATCATCAATGTGGAGAAGGCCCGGATCGACCGGGTGCTGCGCAACACCGAGGTGCAGTCCCTGATCACCGCGTTGGGTACCGGGATCCACGACGACTTCGACCTGGCCAAGCTGCGTTACCACAAGATCGTGTTGATGGCCGATGCCGATGTCGACGGCCAACACATCCGCACGCTGCTGCTGACCCTGCTGTTCCGATTCATGCGCCCGTTGGTGGAGGCCGGCCATGTCTACCTGGCCCAACCGCCGCTGTACAAGATCAAGTGGAGCAAGGGTGCGCACGAGTTCGCCTATTCCGATCGCGAGCGTGACGGCCTCATCGCCGAGGGTGAGCGGGCGAACCGCCGGTTGATCAAGGACGAGGGCGTGCAGCGGTACAAGGGCCTGGGCGAGATGAACGCCAAGGAGCTGTGGGAGACCACCATGGATCCGGCCAACCGGCTGCTGTTGCAGGTGACGCTGGAAGACGCGGCCACCGCCGACGAACTGTTCTCCGTGTTGATGGGTGAGGATGTCGAGGCCCGTCGGGCTTTCATCACCCGGAACGCAAAGGACGTTCGTTTCCTCGACCTGTGAATGGCATGGGAAGCCGGTGTGTCCGTTGCGTGAACAACCCACCCCGATCGAGAGCTGCGTCACACGATGAGCCCAATAAGTGGCGCCGGCCGCGACGAAAAGCGCGTTCACCGAGCTATGCACAGCAATCATCCACATGTGGATATGTCCCCCGTCAGCGTGACGGTTTCGTGATATTCGAAGGGCACTCGTCGTGACAGGTCCCGACTCAGGCGAACACGATCGCACCGAGCCGATCGATATCCAGCAGGAGATGCAGCGCTCGTTCATCGACTATGCGATGAGCGTGATCGTCTCCCGGGCACTGCCGGACGTCCGGGACGGGCTCAAGCCCGTGCACCGCCGGGTTCTGTACGGGATGTACGACTCGGGGTTCCGCCCGGACCGTTCGACGGTGAAGTCCTCCCGGGTGGTCGGCGACGTGATGGGCAACTATCACCCGCACGGCGATTCGCCGATCTACGACACCGTCGTCCGGATGGCCCAGCCGTGGTCGCTGCGCTACCCGATGATCGACGGTCAGGGCAATTTCGGGTCGATGGGCAACGATCCGCCCGCCGCGATGCGCTACACCGAATGCCGGCTCACCCAGCTGGCCATGCTCATGCTCGACGGCATCGGCGAGAACACCGTCGACATGGTGCCGAACTACGACAACAAGACCACCGAGCCGACGGTGCTGCCGTCCCGGATTCCCAACCTGCTGGTCAACGGTTCCTCGGGCATTGCCGTCGGGATGGCCACCAACATTCCGCCGCACAATCTGCGTGAGGTCGCGTCGGCCGTCGTCTGGTCCCTGGAAAATCCGGAGGCGAGCGCCGAGGAACTCCTCGAGGCGTCGATGGCCCGCGTGCAGGGCCCGGACTTCCCGACCCGGGCCCTCATCGTCGGCAAGGACGGCATCGCCGACGCCTACCGGACCGGCCGCGGGTCGATCCGGATGCGCGCGGTGGTCAACATCGAGGAGGACGCCAGGGGTCGCACCATCCTGGTCGTCACCGAACTGCCCTACCAGGTCAACCCCGACAACCTGGTGGAGGCGATCGCGCAGCTGCACAAGGACGGCAAGATCGCCGGCGTCGCCGACATCGCCGACGAGTCCAGTGACCGGATCGGCATGCGGCTGGTCATCACCCTCAAGCGGGACGCGGTGGCCAAGGTGGTGCTGGCCAACCTGTTCAAGCACACGGCGCTGCAGACCAGCTTCGGGGCGAACATGCTGGCCATCGTCGACGGGGTGCCGCGCACCCTGCGGCTGGACCAGATGATCAGCCTGTACGTCGCGCACCAGATTGAGGTCATCGTCCGGCGGACCCAGTACCGCCTGGACAAGGCGGAGGAGCGCGCGCACATCCTGCGCGGCCTGGTCAAGGCGCTCGACATGCTGGACGAGGTGATCGCCCTGATCCGGCGCTCACCGTCGGCCGAGGAGTCCAAGGCCGGCCTGATGGAGCTGCTGACGGTCGACGAGATCCAGGCCACCGCCATCCTGGACATGCAGCTGCGCCGGTTGGCCGCCCTGGAACGGCAGCGGATCATCGACGAGCTGGCCGAACTCGAACGGGTCATCGCCGATCTGCGGGACATCCTGGCCAAGCCGGAGCGGCAGCGGGCGATCATCCGGGACGAACTCAACGAGGCGGTCGACAAGCACGGCGACGATCGACGCACCCGGCTGATCCCGTACGACGGCGACGTCTCGATCGAGGACCTGATCGCCGTCGAGGACGTGGTGGTGACCATCACCCGCACCGGCTACGCCAAGCGGACCAAGACCGACCTGTACCGGGCCCAGCGGCGGGGCGGCAAGGGCGTGCAGGGCGCCGCGCTCAAGCAGGACGACATCGTGGCGCACTTCTTCGTGTGCTCGACCCACGACTGGATCCTGTTCTTCACCAACAAGGGACGGGTGTACCGGGCCAAGGCCTACGAGCTGCCCGAGGCCAACCGCAACGCCCGTGGGCAGCACGTGGCCAACCTGCTGGCCTTCCAACCGGATGAGCGGATCGCCGAGGTCATCCAGATCCCGCACTACCTGGCGGCGCCGTACCTGGTGCTGGCCACCAAGGGCGGTCTGGTCAAGAAGAGCGAGCTGGCCGCGTTCGATTCCAACCGGGCCGGCGGCATCGTCGCCATCAATCTGCGCGACGACGACGAACTGGTCGGCGCGGTGCTGTGCGACGCCGCGGCCGACCTGCTGCTCATCTCGGCCGAGGGCCAGTCCATCCGATTCCACGCGACCGACGAGGCGCTGCGACCGATGGGTCGGGCCACGTCCGGTGTCCTGGGCATGCGATTCAACGCCGGCGATGAACTTTTGTCGATGTCAGTCGTCTACGAGGGGGCGCAGGTGCTGGTCGCAACGGAACGCGGCTATGCCAAGCGCACCGATATCGAGGAGTACCCGGTCCAGGGCCGGGGTGGCAAGGGCGTCTTGACGATTCAGTACGACCGTCGTCGTGGCAAGCTGGTGGGCGCCCTGATCGTCGATCTGGACACCGAGGTGTATGCGATCACCTCGGGCGGCGGGGTCATCCGGACCCAGGCGCGGGAAGTGCGTAAGGCGAAGCGACAAACCATGGGAGTGCGGTTGATGAACCTGTCCGAGGGGGACAGCCTGGTGGCCATCGCCCGGAACGCCGACGACGAGGTCGCGCCGGCCGGTCCCGCCGGGGAATCCTCGTGAGCGCGCCGTCCGGTCCGGGCGCACCCGCGCCGACCGGAACGTCGGGCGGTCCCGGTCCGACCGCCCCCGACGGGTCGATGGCATCCCCCCAGCAGGTCGGCGCCCGTCCGGCGCCGCCGCCTCCGCGCGCCGGTTCCGAGGCCGCCCGCCGGGGGAAGGCCACCCGCCGCCCGCCGCGGCTCGCCTCATTGCAGCTCAAGCGGGTCGATCCGTGGACGGTGCTGAAGATCAGCCTGATCGTGGCGATCGTCATGTTCTTCGTCTGGATGATCGCGATCGGCATCCTGTACCTGACGCTCGGCGCGATGGACGTGTGGGGTCGCATCAACGACACGTTCTCCACGCTGACCTCGACGCCCGACACCCAGGCGGCCGGCAAGACCGACCTGATCACCGCGGGCCGGGTGTTCGGGATCACCGCGATCATCGGGGCGATCAACATCGTGCTGTTCACCGCGCTGGCCACGGTGGCGGCATTCATCTATAACGCGGCGGCCGCGATGTCGGGTGGGGTCGAGCTCACCCTGGGCGAACGCGACTGACCAGTTCACGACCGGGTGTCCGATAAGGCAGACTCTCCGGCATGGGATCAGTGTTCACCACGGTCGCCCTGCCCGTCGCCCTGGCCATCGTCATGCTCGGCCTGGGCCTCGGCCTGAGCCGAGCGGACTTCGAACGGGTCCTGCGGCACCCGAAGGTCACGATCGTCGCGCTGGCCTGCCAGATCCTGGTGCTGCCGGCGATCTGCTTCGTCCTGATCCTGGCGTTCGGTCTGCCGCCGATCCTGGCCGTCGGCATGATGCTGCTCGCCGCCGCACCCGGTGGCACCTCGGCCAATCTGTTCAGCCATCTCTTCCGGGGCGACGTTGCGCTCAACATCAGCCTCACCGCGGTGAACTCGGTGCTCGCGCTGATCACCCTGCCCGTGCTGGTCAACCTGTCCATCGGCTATTTCGGCGCCGGCACCGCGGAGGTCGGAACGCAGGCCAAGACGGCGGTCGACGTGTTCGTCATCGTGCTGTTGCCGGTCATCGTGGGCATGCTCCTCCGGTCCCGGCGCCCGGCCTGGGCCGATCGGATGGAGCGCCCGGTGCGGATCGCGTCGTTCGCGATCCTCGTCGTGGTGCTGCTGGCCGCGATCGCCACCAATTGGAACCTGCTCGCCCAGGAGTTCGGCCGGCTGAGCGTGATCACGGTGCTGTTCTGCCTGCTGAGCCTGACGGTGGGTTTCGCGGTGCCACGATTGTTCGGCGCGCCCCGCCGGCAGGCGATCGCAACCTCGTTCGAGATCGGCATCCACAACGCGACCCTGGCCATCGTCGTGGCGCAGACCGTGCTGGGCTCGACCGAGCTGTCGTTGCCGGCCGCGGTCTACGGGGTGCTCATGCTGCCGCTCGCCTTCGCCTTCGGCACCCTGATCCGGGATCGGTCCGTCGTGCGGCCGGGAGTCGTCTGAGCTGCGCTGTTGCGCTCACTGTGCCGCGCGTTCGCTGGCCCCCGCTGATTGAGGTCCCACTGTCATACCCGCGTCGTGCTCGTTGATGGGACTCGTATCAGCGCGACGACGTGGCGGGGTTTGCGTTCGCGCCGGGCGCGACCGAGTTATCCACAGACGTCGGGATCGAACTATCGATCATGGCCGGCCGCTGCGTATGGTGCGGCAACAACGTCGTCGAAGGGACACCTCGGGCATGGTCAAGCGCACCCGATGGGTGTTGGGCGTTGTGGGGATACTCGCGCTGAGTGGGTGCACCATGTCGAGCGGCGACGCTCCCGCGTCGATCTCGTTGCAGTCGACGGCATCCGCGACGCCGAGTGTGGTGGACCCGTCGACCTATCTGTCGGCGACCCCGAGCGCTATCGATCCTTCCGAACTTGCCCCACCCAGCAGCGATGGCGTTGCGACGAGCAGCGGCGGTGTCAGCCTCGCGCCGTTGCCGGCGGGACTGACCGCCGACCAGATTGCGGATGCCAAGGCTGCGGTCGAGGTGTATCGCGCGTACTGGTCGGTGAGTGACCAGGCGTTGGCTGATCCCACCAATGATTGGGCTCAGCAGATCGCCGCTGTGGCGGATGGGACCGCTGGCGACCTGCTTCTCAACGACATCCATTCATTGGCGAACGCGGGCCGACACACCACTGGTCGGACCGTCGTTGATGCCATGGTGATCAAGGTGGAGCCGGCCAACGTCCATCTGGTCGGATGCGTCGACGTGTCCGGGACGGATGTCGTCGACGCCAACGGCCAGTCGGTCAAGGTGCCTGATGGTCCTGGAACCTACGAGCGGTTCCAGACAGCGACTCAAGTTGGACAGGTGCAGGGCGGCGCTTGGCTTGTCGCGGTCGATACTTTCGACCGGGACTCCACGTGTTGATCTGGGCACCGGTCGTTGCAGTCATGCTGGTGTCGGGATCCCTGGTGACTGGAGCTGCGAACCCCCGGTCAGATCCAGTCAGCTGCAGCGGACGTGTGGCATGCCAGCTCACCGCTACTGGCGCAGGGGCGCCCGGGGCCGGGGGCGATGGCTCCTCAGCCGGCTCGCAACCAGCAGGCGGCGCTCCCTTCGTGCCGGACTGCTGGGAGCAGCCCATGGAGCAACAACCGGAGGCCGAATCGCCGTACTGGGGCAGGGGGAATGCCGGCCAGGGTGAGGTTGTACGGCAGAAGTGCAGCGAAGAGTCGGGTGTCAAGCCGCAGGTCCTGGTCCCCTACTTCCGCGCCTTCGGTGCGGCGGCGGCCCCCGCGGCCCCGCCACCGCCCTCGCCGGAGGTCCTCGCCCAGCAGGCGATCGCCAACCTTTACATTCCGATGCCGAGGATCGGCATCGGTCTGATCGTCGATCCGCGCCAGGATCTGGCGGTCAGCACGCTGGCCGACGAGCCCGACATGGCGGCCCTCCGGTCCGGCCTGGCCCCGCTGCTGCGATCGCCGGGGTTGCCCCGACCGGGTGTGTCCGGATCATGGACCGGGGTCGCCGCCGACCGGGCGGCGTTGGAGAAGGTCCAGGCCGGCCTCTGATCCCGCCGACCCGACCCCGACCCGCGCCAACCGACCCGGGCACATCCGTTGTTGATCATGGGCTCGCGGCCGTTCTGACCGCGGTCAGAGCGGCCACGCGCCCATGATCAACAGGAGTGTGGGGACCGCGTGGGGACCGCGTCGGGACGGCGTGGGGGCGGGCGTCAGCGCCAGGCCCGCTCCAGTGCAGCGGCCACGTCGAGGATGCCGTGCTCGTCCAGGCCCACCCCGACGATCTGCACGCCGATGGGCAGCCCGTCCACCGGGGCGGGCACGGACACCGCCGGCCAGCCGGACAGATTGAACGGCGAGTTCAGCGCCAGCAGCGCCGGGCGGACGTCGACGTCGACCCCGTCCATCGGGACCGACGCGGCACCGATCGGGGTGGCCCGAAGGCGGGTGGTCGGCAGCACCAGCACGTCGACATCGCCGACCGCGGCTCGCAGTTCCGGCACCAACCGGCGCCGGGTGCGTTGGGCCCGGATGTACTCGACGGCCGGCCGGTCGGCGAAGGACAGCAGCCGTTCGCGGACCAGCGGCTGGTAGTCGGCGGGCCGTCGGGCCAGCCACCGCGCGTGGGTGGTGTAGGCCTCGTTCCCCACGATCAGCGGGTAGGCGGCGACCAGCTCGTCGATCATCGGGGTGCGCACCTCGACCACCCGGGCGCCGGCCGCGGCGAGCGCGGCGACGGCGGCGGCCGGCCAGGGTGCGATGGCCGGGTCGGCCGGCTGCCAGTAGTCATCGACGGGCACGCCGATCCGCAGCCCGTCGAGGGTGACCGGAACGGCGGCGTCGCGGCCGTGCAGCACCGACCAGGCCAGGGCCGCGCCGGCCGCGTCACTCGTCAGCAGACCGACGTGGTCCAGGGTCTCGGCCAGCGGGAAGACCCCGTCGGTGCTCACCGCACCGTAGGTCGGCTTCAGCCCGACCACCCCGCATAGGGCGGCGGGAGTCCGCACACTGCAACCGGTGTCGGTACCCAGGGCGAGTGGGAGGTACCCGGCGGCGACGGCCGCGGCGGACCCGGAGGACGACCCACCGGTGATCCGGGTCGGATCGTGCGGGTTGCGCGCCGGCCCGGTGGCGGCGACGTCACCGGTCGGGCCGTGCGCGAACTCCTGGGTGTGCAGCTTGGCCACGACCACCGCGCCGGCCGTCCGAAGCCGGGCGACCACTGGCGCGTCAACGGAAGCCGGCGGTGCGCCCTGCAGCACATTGGATCCGCAGCGGGTGGGCAGGCCCACCACGTCGATGAGATCCTTGACGCCTAATGCGATCCCATGCAACGGCCCACGCCATTGGCCCTGGTTCGCCTCGTCGGTCAGCACGGCGGCCGCGGCCGTCGCCCGCTCGACGTCCAGCGTGATCACCGTGTTGAACGGGTCCGCGGCCAGCCGGTCCAGCACCTGGGCGACGTGCTCGGCCGGGGTCAGCCGGCCGGAACGGATAGCGTCGATCAGCGTGGGCAACGACGGCCCGGGAAACGGCTCGGTCACCGCTTCACTGTGCCCCATCGCCGTACCGGGCGAACCGCCGGATCAGACGACCTGCAGGTCGACCTCGATGTTGCCGCGGGTGGCATTCGAGTACGGGCACACCTGGTGGGCCTTCTCGGTCACCGCGGCGACCGCGGCCGGGTCGGCGTTCGGGATGCGGACGACCAGGCGCACGCCCAGGCCGAAGCCGACGTCCTGCCTGGAGATGTCGACCTCGGCGGTGACGGTCGAATCGGTCACGTCGATCTTCTCCTGGCGGCCGACCAGCTTGATGGCGCTATGGAAGCACGCGGCGTAGCCGGCGGCAAAAAGCTGCTCCGGGTTGGTGGCCCCACCCGGGCCGCCCATCGCCTGCGGGACCCGCGTGTCGGCGTCGATCAGGCCGTCGTCCGTCCGGACATGCCCGTTCCGACCGTCCCCGCTCGAGGTGGCGACGGCGGTGTACAGCGCGCTCATGGTGTCTCCTTCATGTCGACCCGATCGGGTCGGTTGCCAGCAACTGTATTGCGCACAATCTAATAGGGCAACATCGAGACGCTGTAGGATGGGCCACATGGGCGCGGGGCCGAGCGGGAACCAGGATCGACACCCGGACCCCACGCCGGGCGGGGACTATCGCGATCTCGAGCTGGACAACCAGATCTGCTTCGCCCTGTACTCGGCGAGCCGGGCGATCGTCCGCGCCTACACTCCGCTGCTCGCCGACCTGGGTCTGACCTACCCGCAGTACCTGGTGCTGCTGGTGCTCTGGGAACACCCGGACGAGGCCGTGGGCGTCTCCGAACTGGGTCGGCGACTGCACCTGGACAGTGGGACCTTGACGCCGCTGCTCAAGCGTCTGGCGGGCATGGGCCACGTGACCAGGCGCCGCCACGCGACGGACGAACGCCGGGTCGTGATCGCGTTGACCGCGGCCGGGCTGGCGATCCGCGACCGGGCGGTCGGCGTTCCCCGCCAGATCGGGCAGCGCACCGGACTGTCCGTCGGCCGGCTCACCGAACTGCGGGACGAACTGACCCGCATGGTGGCGGCGCTGGAATCACCGACATATCGCCGGAAAGACTGACCCAATTGCGCTCCCAGGTTGCTGTGATGAGGGCAACAGGCGATTCACATCCAAGTAACATTGTCGTATTCGTCCGAGACGGAACGTCGCGCACTCTTATCTGGAAAGCGACGAACCGGAAGGGGCGACTCGTGAGCATCAATGAGGAGATTTCCGCCGATCAAGGGCTACCGGCCTTCGCCGCCGCGCCGATCGGCGAGGCCAAGAGTGGTGGACTGGCCGCTTTCGGCCGGCCCGACGCGGAATCGATGACACCGCAAGGATCCGCCGACGGTCCGGCCGTGGTCGCCCGTCCCCGGGCATTGCGCATCGGCGACAAGGTCAGGTCTTTCGTCGACGACGTGTGCGTCAGCGTCGGCCTGACCGGGCTTGTCGTGAATGTCGCGCCGCCGCGTTACGGCGCGCCCGCCCGGGCCCGCATTCTGTGGGACAACGAGACCGTGTCGATGGCGGACGCCACCACGTTCGAGGTCATCACCGGGCTTGACGAGGTCGCCGCCGACGACGAATCCCGGGTCGCCTGACCAATTGCCCGGGCGCGGGATCCGTCGCCCGGGATAACGTCGCCGGGTGGCGGTGACCACCCGGCAACTCACCCGGGCGACCCTGGATCGACAGCTCCTGCTGGGTCGGACGGCGCTGCCGGTCGACGAGGCCGTCCGGCGCACCGTCGCGTTGCAGGCCCAGGAACCCGCCTCCCCCTACCTCGCGTTGTGGAACCGGCTGGCGGGTTTCGTCCCGGCCGACCTGACCGCGGCATTCACCGACGGTCGGGTGATCAAGGCCCCCCTGATGCGGATCACCCTGCAGGCGGTGCACCGCGACGACTATCCGGCGTTCCGGCACGCGATGGCCTCGTCCCTCCGGGCCTCCCGGGTGTATGACCGGCGGTTCCGGGGCCTGGGGCTGACCCCCGCCGACGCCGACGCCCTGATCCCGGACCTGCTCGCCTTCACCGGCGAGCCCCGCAGCAACGCCGACCTCGACTCCTGGGCCCGGGATCGACTCGGCGAGTTGCCGCCGCCCGGCGTGTGGTGGGCGCTGCGCACCTACGGCCCGTTCGTGCACGCGCCGGCCGGCACCACCTGGACGTTCGGTCCCCGCCCGGCGTACGCGGCCGGCCCGGTCGCGGACTCCGCCGATCCGCCCGACCGGTCGATCGAGCACCTCATCCGCCGCTACCTGGCCGGATTCGGACCCGCGGGCGTGGTCGACATCGCGCAGTTCACGCTGCTCAAGCGGTCCGTCGTGCGGGCCGCCGTCGCGGCCATGGCCGGGACGCTGCGGGATCGGCCCGGTCCGGACGGGGTGGAATTGCTGGATCTGCCGGACCTGGGCGTGCCCGATCCGGACACCCCGGCCCTATCGCGATCTCGAGCTGGACAACCAGATCTGCTTCGCCCTGTACTCGGCGAGCCGGGCGATCGTCCGCGCCTACACTCCGCTGCTCGCCGACCTGGGTCTGACCTACCCGCAGTACCTGGTGCTGCTGGTGCTCTGGGAGCACCCGGACGAGGCCGTGGGCGTCTCCGAACTGGGTCGGCAACTGCACCTGGACAGTGGGACCTTGACGCCGCTGCTCAAGCGTCTGGCGGGCATGGACCTCGTGACCAGGCGCCGCCACGCCACGGACGAACGCCGGGTCGTCATCGCGCTGACCGCGGCCGGTCTGGCGATCCGCGACCGGGCGGTCGGCGTTCCCCGCGAGATCGGGCAGCGCACCGGACTGTCCGTCGGCCGGCTCACCGAACTGCGGGACGAACTGACCCGGATGCTGGCGGCGTTGGAATCACCGGCCGGGCGCCGGAATGACTGACACCATTCCTCCCCCAGGTTGCTGTGATGAGGGCAACAGGCGATTCACATCCAAGTAACATTGTCGTATTCGTCCGGGACGGAACGTCGCGCACTCTTATCTGGAAAGCGACGAACCGAAAGGGGCGACCCGTGAGCATCAACGAGGAGATTTCCGCCGAGCAAGGGCTACCGGCCTTCGCCGCCGCGCCGATCGGTGAGGCCAAGAGCGGTGGGGTGGCCGCTTTCGGCCGGACCGACGCGGAATCGATGACACCGCAAGGATCTGCCGACGGTCCGGCCGTGGTCGCCCGTCCCCGAGCCTTGCGCATCGGCGACAAGGTCAGGTCTTTCGTCGATGACGTGTGCGTCAGCGTCGGCCTGACCGGGCTCGTCGTGAATGTCGCGCCGCCGCGCTACGGCGTGCCCGCCCGAGCGCGCATTCTGTGGGACAACGAGACCGTGTCGATGGCGGACGCCACCACGTTCGAGGTCATCACCGGGCTTGACGAGGTCGCCGCCGACGACGAATCCCGGGTCGCCTGACCAATTGCCCGGGCGCGGGATCCGTCGCCCGGGATAACGTCGCCGGGTGGTGGTGACCACCCGGCAACTCAACCGGGCGACCCTGGATCGACAGCTCCTGCTGGGTCGCACGGCGCTGCCGGTCGACGAGGCCGTCCGGCGCACCGTCGCGTTGCAGGCCCAGGAACCCGCCTCCCCCTACCTCGCGTTGTGGAACCGGCTGGCGGGTTTCGTCCCGGCCGACCTGACCGCGGCATTCACCGACGGTCGGGTGATCAAGGCCCCCCTGATGCGGATCACCCTGCAGGCGGTGCACCGCGACGACTATCCGGCGTTCCGGCACGCGATGGCCTCGTCCCTCCGGGCCTCCCGGGTGTATGACCGGCGGTTCCGGGGCCTGGGGCTGACCCCCGCCGACGCCGACGCCCTGATCCCGGACCTGCTCGCCTTCACCGGCGAGCCCCGCAGCAACGCCGACCTCGACTCCTGGGCCCGGGATCGACTCGGCGAGTTGCCGCCGCCCGGCGTGTGGTGGGCGCTGCGCACCTACGGCCCGTTCGTGCACGCGCCGGCCGGCACCACCTGGACGTTCGGTCCCCGCCCGGCGTACGCGGCCGGCCCGGTCGCGGACTCCGCCGATCCGCCCGACCGGTCGATCGAGCACCTCATCCGCCGCTACCTGGCCGGATTCGGACCCGCGGGCGTGGTCGACATCGCGCAGTTCACGCTGCTCAAGCGGTCCGTCGTGCGGGCCGCCGTGGCGGCCATGGCCGGGACGCTGCGGGATCGGCCCGGTCCGGACGGGGTGGAATTGCTGGATCTGCCGGACCTGGGCGTGCCCGATCCGGACACCCCGGCCCCGGCCCGGTTGCTCGGCATGTGGGACAGCCTGCTGCTGGCCCACGCGGACCGGAGTCGGCACATCCCGCCGCGGTACCGGTCGCACGTGATCCGGCGCAACGGCGACGTCCTGCCCACCTTGCTGGTGGACGGCCACGTGGCCGGGGTCTGGCGGGCGACCGAGAACGGCATCGAGGCCGGCGCGTTCGAGCCGCTCACCGACGAGCAGTGGGCCGAATTGGATCGGGAGGGCGCTGCGCTCACGGCGTTCCTGGCGGACCGGGACCCGTTGATCTACCGCCGCTTCGGACACTGGTGGGCCAAGGGACTGCCGATCGGGCAGTCCCGCACCCTCGGCTGACCTCGGGTCGAGAGACGGTCAGGCCAGGGTGGCCAGCTCGGCGCTCACTGCATCCGGGTCGGCCTTCAACTCCTTGCGCACCTGCTTGTCGGCCCGCTTGATGGCCTTGTCCAGCTTGTCCTGCAGGTCGGTCGCGGCGACCAGGACGAAGCCGCTCTGGCCGGCGTCCAGCAGCTCGCCCAACTCCTTGAGATCGGATCGGCTCAACCCGGCCGCGGCGTGGCCGGCCAACGCTCCCACTCCGGCGCCGGCCGCACCGCCGAACAGCAGCCCGGCGCCCAGCCCGACCGCGGGGAACAGCGCCACCAGTGCGCCGACCGCCAGACCGACCCCGAGGCCGCCCTTGGCCGCGTCCCGGGTCGGCTGCTCGTGCCGCTTGACGATCTTGACCTTGCCATCGGCGTCCTTGGAGACCACTGCGGCGTCGAAGGTATCGATGATGTGCGTCTCGTGGTACACCGCCTTGACCGACTCGTAGTCGGCGACCGCGGCCTCCTCGTTGTCGTACTGGGCGGCGATCAGCAGGAACGTGTCCATCGGCATGGCGACTCCTCGGGTGTGCGTACCGCCGACGATGCCTCCGGCCAGGCCTTGTCGGCCTCATCCGGATCGGGCTAACTCGCGGCTGGCTCGGGACTGGCTTCGATTCGGCCCCGCATGACCCGTCCTGGGCGGTGCCGAATCGGCCGGTGACAGCCATGATGCGCAAACACACGTCGGCGCGGTGGCCGATACGACGAAACGGAGCGTCATGGGAGTCCAGCAGTGGGTGGCCCGACTGGCCGGGCCGGGCGATCAGACCGGCCTGTTGGTGGCCGCCGCGGGTGCACCCGGCACCTTCGAGCCGTCCCTGGTCCCCCGGAGCCTGCAGGATCAGGCGATCGTCACCGGGATCGGGACGAGCCTGTCCTATCTGCTGACCACGGCCACCCAGGACAGCATCGAGGCGCTGACCGCGGGTGTGCTCGGGTGGGTGGCCGGCCCGGACGACCCGGCTCGGCAACGCCGCGCATCCCTGATCGCCGACCTCGCCGTCATTCCACTGGGCATCGCCGTGCACCAGGTGCTGACCCGCCGGTCCGGGGAGCCGATGCTGCGCGGTATCGCCCGGCAGGTCGCGTGGCGAACCGCGGTGACCGGCTTCGGCGGCACCGTCTTCACCCTCAGCCGCACCGGGATGGCCGCCGCGGATCGGGCCGTCGGAGCGGGCGGTCGGCTCGCCGCAATCCCGCTGGGCGCGCCGATCGGGCTGGGGATCGGCCTGGCTCTGGAGGCCTACCGGCGGCGCGGACTGCCGGACGAGCCGGCCACCACCGACGCGCCGGTCGTCGAGCCGCTGCGCGCCGCGCTGGCCAGCGCCGGGGTGGTCGCCGCGGTGTCCGGAGCCGCGCTCGGCCAACGGCTGCTGGCCGACGGCACCGGAGCCCTGCTGGCCACCGCGCTGCCCGGCGGCCGCGTGGTCTGGCGGCCCGTCGGGCACGTCATCACCCTGGCCGCGCTGGTCGCCGGCGGAACCGTGCTCTGGCACCGTGCCATCCGGTCGATCGAGGCCGGCACCAATGTCATCGAACCGATCATCGACGACGAGGGCGGGCACCGGTGGGTCGGACCGACCGCCAGCGGGTCGGCCGCCAGCCTGGTGCCGTGGCCGACGTTGGGCCGGGAGGGCCGGCGGCACGTCCTGCTCTACCCGCGGCCCGAACCCGTCTCCGGCCTGCCGGTCAGCCTGCCCGACCTGGCGATCTCGTCGGTGATGGGTGAACCGGCGGTCGCTGCCCCCGCGCTGATCTACGTCGGGCTGGACAGCGCGCCGACCATCCGGGCCCGGGTCGACCTCGCGCTGGCCGAGATGGACCGGGTCGGCGCCTGGGACCGGTCGATGATCATGCTGTGCTCGCCGACCGGGTCCGGGTACATCAACTACTGCGCGACCGCAGCCGCCTCCTACCTGACCCGCGGCGACGTGGCCATCGTGACCATGCAGTACTCCAAGCGGCCATCCCCGCTGTCGCTGTTCAAGGTCAAGGACGCCCGGGAGCAGAACCGGCTGCTCTGGCTGGCGATCAGCGCGCGGCTGCGCGACCGGCCCGGCCCGCGACCGAAGGTGGTGCTGTTCGGGGAAAGCCTCGGCGCCCACACCAGCCAGGACGTGCTGCTGCACTGGGGCACGCTGGGCCCCGAAGCGCTGGGCATCGACCGGGCCTTGTGGATCGGTACGCCGTACGCCAGCGGATGGATGCACCAGGTGACGGGCGCGGCCCGACCGGACGTCGACCCCCTGCTGGTGGCCAAGCTCAACGACTTCGACCAGCTGAGTCAGCTCCCGGCCGAGCACCGGGCCGCGCTGCGCTACGTCATGGTCAGCCACGACAACGACGGCGTCACCAAGTTCGGCGTCGACCTGCTGTCCTCCAAGCCCGGCTGGCTCACCGACGCGCGACCGAAGGTGGAGATCGTGCCGGGGGCGAGCCCTCGTGGGGTGCCCGCGCGGATGCGGTGGCGGCCGGTCACCAGCTTCCTGCACGGCCTGATGGACATGAAGAATGCGCAGAAGATGGCGGGGTACCGGGCCTGGGCGCACGACTACCGGCCGGATCTGGCCCGATTCATCTCGGCGGTCTATGACCTGCCGGCCACCGCCGAACAACTCGAGCGGATCGAAAAGGCGCTCCGGGCCCGTGAGGAGATCCGGGACACCCTGCTGTCCCAGCACCTGGAAGCGATGCACGCGCCCGGTCCGGGCTGAGCCCGGCCCGGCGCGGACCCGATGTGCCCAGCGGATCCGCGCCGGCGACCGGTCGGCCGTGCCGGAACGGACTATCAACCTGCGGTATCAGTCCGTTATCAGTCCGTTTGACCGTTAATCTTCGTCACTGAAGACTGCTCCCATGGATGTGGCGACGATTGCCCTCCTCGGTCCGGTGGCGATCAACGGCGAAGCCGGGGCGTTGGCGCCACGCGATCGCGTCGTGCTGTCGGCGTTGGCGCTGAGCCCCACCGAGATCTCAAGCGTCGAACGGCTGGCGGACGCCCTCTGGGGACCGGCCCCGCCACCGTCCTGGCCCAAGGTCGTGCCGGGTTGTATCCATCGGCTGCGTCGGACCCTGGGACCGGCGGCGATCGAGACGACGCCGTACGGATACCGGCTGGCCGTCGACGACGAGGACATCGACGCCCGACGCTTCGAGTCCCTCCTCCGCCACGGACGCGAACAGCTCGCTCGGGACGATGTCGATCGAGCGGCCTACAGTTTCGGCGAGGCCGTCGATCTGTGGCGCGGTGCCGCCTACCCGGACCTGGACCACTGGGAGCCGGGCCGGATCGAGGCGGCCCGGCTTGCCGAGCTGCGGTTGGAGGCGCAGGAATGCCGGATCGACGCCGGCCTGCGGGCCGGCCGACACGCCGACATGCTCGCCCCGGCGCAGGCAGCCGTGGCCCAGTCGCCCCTGCGGGAGATGCGCTGGGGTCTGCTGGCCCTGGCCCAGTACCGGTGCGGGCATCAGGGGGAGGCGCTGCAGACGTTGCGCCGGGCCCGCCGCATGCTGGTCCACGAGCTCGGCCTGGACCCCGGGCCCGACCTGGCCGCTTTGGAAACGGCGATCTTGCGCCAGGACCCGGTCCTGTCCGACGGAGCGCAGCGGGCGGATGACGGGATCTGCCCGTTCCTCGGGCTGGTCGGGTACGACATCGAGGACGCCGACGTCTACTTCGGTCGCGAGTGGGAGGTCGCGGACTGTGTTTCCCGGCTGACGGAACGTGGCGTCCTCGCCGTGGTGGGCCCGTCGGGGAGCGGCAAGACCTCGCTGGTGCGAGCCGGCGTCGGTGCCGCGCTGGCCCGCGACGGCTGCCGTCCCATCGTCATGACCCCGGGATCGCACCCGATGGAAGCGATCGCCGAGCTCGACCAGGTCGGGGTCGCCTTGATCGTCGATCAGTTCGAGGAGGTCTTCACCCACTGCGCCGACCCCGTGGAACGCCAGGCGTTCTGCGCCGAGCTCGCCGCCCGGGCGACCTGGTGCCGGGTGGTCATCGCGCTGCGGGCCGACCACCTAGGCGAGCTCGCCGCCCATCCGGACCTGGCCCGGACCGTCGAGCGGGGTCTGTACCTGCTCGGCCCGATGGGAGCGGACGCACTTCGGACGGCGATCACTGGACCGGCGGACCGGTCCGGCCTCCTGCTCGAGCCCGGTCTTGTCGACCTTCTGGTCCGGGAGGTGGAGGGCGAGCCCGGGGCGTTGCCGTTGCTGTCGCACGCCCTGCGGCAGACCTGGGAGCGGCGGTCCGGCCGAACCCTGACGGTGGCCGGCTACCGGGCCACGGGGGGCATCCGCGAGAGTGTGGCGCACTCCGCCGAGGGCCTGTACGAGTCGTTGACGGTGCCGCAGCGGGAACTGCTTCGCCGGCTCATGCTGCGGCTGATCACGACGACGGCTGACGGTGAGCCGATCCGCACGCGGGTGCCGCGCGGCCAACTGGTCGCCGACCCGGAACGGGAGGGGATGGTCGACCGGCTGGCCGACGCCCGGCTGGTCACCACCGACCACCAGACCGTCCAGGTCGCGCACGAATGCCTGGCCCGGGCCTGGCCGCGGCTGGCCGGTTGGCTCGACGAGGACGTCGATGGCCAGCGCATCCTGCGGCACCTGACGGCCACCGCGGACGCCTGGCAGGACTTGGGCCGGCCGGACAGCGAGCTGTACCGAGGGGTCCGGCTGGCCCAGGTCGTCGACTGGCGCGACGCCACCGGGCCGACCTTGACCTCCACCGAGTCCGACTTCATCGAGGCCGGCGTCGGCGCCCGGGACGCCGAGCAGCAAGCCGCGCGGGCGCAGGCGCGGCAGCGGGTCCGGGTCCGGCGCCGCAACCGGCTGCTGGCCGGCGCGCTGGTCGCGGTGCTGATCGTGGCGCTGGTGACCGGCCTGCTCGCCCTGCGGCAGCAGCGACAACGGGAAGCGGCCGATCTGGCCACCGGCCTGGCCGAGGCGACGCGGGTGGACGACGCCGCCCGCGGCGCCGGCACCCTCAGCGAGTCGCTGCTGCTGGCGGTGGAGGCGAACCGGATCCAGGACTCGCCGGCGACCCGGAACCAGCTCGTGGACGCGGTCTCGGCCCATCCGGCGCTGATCCGTTCGCTGGTCGCGCAGGACGTGGTGCGCGCGCTGGCCGTCAGCCCCGACGGTGGCACCCTGCTGACCGGCGAGAGCGATACCGGTATCTCGGTCATTCGCACCGATACGCTCGAACAGGTTGCATTCTCGGAAATCAACGGCTGGTCCATCGAATACCGGCCCGACGGTGAGCAGCTGCTGTTGGCCGGCAAAGGGTCCGGAGGGCTCGGCGAGGGGCTGAACGAGCTGACCGCGGCGGTCAGCGACTCGCACCTGAACAACGTGCACCACCTGTCGGGCGAAGGCCTGCTGGGCTACTGGCAGTACGCCGAAGACGTGGCCTTCAGTGCGGACGGCCGGCACGTCGCCGTCTACGCCGAGGGGGGCGACGGCTCGGCGGTGTCGGACACCGCGTACCTGGTGTGGGAAGGCCCGGACCCGGAGGGACCGGCGGCACGTGTGGCGGCGGTACCGTCGCTGGCGATCGCCCTGAGCCCGGGCGGTGATCGGCTCTACGTGCTCACCCAGCAGCCCATGCTGGCGGTGATCGACACCGAATCCGGTGAATTGCTCGAATCCGTACCGGTGCCGCCGGGAATCGTTCCGCTGCGCGACGACCGGCCCGGCGAGGAAACGTTCGACGTGCTGGCGGACACGCTGGCGATCAGTCCTGACGGAACCACACTGGCCATCGGCGAAGGCCGTGATGTCGTCCTGTTCGACGCGTCGACGCTGACCGAGCGGACCCGGCTGCACGGACATACCGACCGGGTGTTGACCGTCCGGTTTTCGCCCGACGGCCGATCACTCGCCGCCGGCGGCGCCGACCGCTCCGTCCTCGTGTGGGACCCCACCTCGTACCGGCAGACGGCGCGGCTGACCGGGCACGGCGGCCCCGTCCTGGCACTCGTCTTCGCTCCGGACTCGGCCACCCTCTACAGCGGCGGGGAGGACAAGCGGGTCCTGGTCTGGGATCTCGACGGCCGGCGCCGCTTCATCACCCGGCTGGTCGCGCCGACGGGTCCGGCCGGAGTGGGCTCGATCGTGCCGTCCCCTGACGGCCGGGCGGTGGCGTACACCGGACAGAAGGATTCCGCCGGAAAGTTGGAGTTCCTCGACGCGACCACCGGTGACCTGGGGCCCCCGTTGGCCGACCCGGACGCCGGCCAGGTCGCCGCCTGGCTCTCGCCCGGCGCCGCAACGGTGCTCACCGCGGCCGGACCGAACCTTCGGGCGTGGGATCGGGCCGGCGGTCGGATCCGGGACGATCAGTGGGTCGCGGCCACCGAGATCAGCGCGGTCGCCGTGGCCCCTGACGGCGCGTTCGTCGTGGTCGGCGACCGGGCCGGTGACGTGCAGCGGGTCGACCCGCGGTCGTTGACGCCGGCCGGTCCGGCGGTGCCGCTCGGCCGCGCCATCAGCACGTTGACCCCGGTGCCCGGCTCCGACCGAGTCGTCGCGTTTCCGGACGACCGGACCTGGGTGGAGGTCGATCTGGCGACCGGCACGGTTCTGCAGCGGGGCGATCTCGGTTTCGAGGTGCGGGCGGCGGCGATGTCCCCGGACGGCACGCGGGTGGCCGTCGGCGGACTGCGCGGCGAGGTGGGCCTGCTGGACCTCGGCCGGAACCAGTGGATCACGCCGCCGCGGCCGGTACCGCCGCCCTACCTGCTGGGCGTCGCGTTCGCCGGCGACGGCTCGTTCTTCACGACGTCGTCCTTCGACGGCAGCGTGCACGTGTGGGACGGCTCGACCGGCGACAGCGTCCTGGCCGTGCCGGTGAGCGATTCACCGTCGGTCGCCGTGGTGGCCGCGGACGAGCGGATGGTCGTTGCCACCCAGGACGGTGCCGTCTACCGGATCGATCCGGCCTTCGTCGACTGGATCGCCGCCGCCTGCGCCATCGCCGGGAGCAGTCTCACGCCCGCCGAGTGGAGCGCGGTGTTCGGTGAAAGGCCCTATCACGAGACTTGTTCCGGGAGCTGAGAACCGGCTGAGAACCGTTCGCGATGTTTCTCCGTACTGCTGATCCGGACGGCCACATCGGCCGCGGATCGACCGGACGGAGAACGACCGACATGCACCGCATCATGAAAGACCTGCGCCTCGCGCGCCTCGGCAGTCGCCTGCTGGTGGGCGCGATGATCGCCGGTGGCGTGACCCTGGGCACCGCCCTGCCGGCCAGCGCCGCCACCACCGCCGGCTTCTCGGCCGGCGTGCTGTCCGTCACCGGCGACAATGCCGACAACACCATCACCATCAGCCGCAACGCCGCCGGGACGATCCTGGTCAACGGCGGCGCGATCGCGGTCACCGGCGGCACCCCGACCGTCGCCACCACCTCGCTCATCCGGGTCTTCGGGCTCGGCGGCAACGACGTGCTCACCCTGAGCGAGGTCAACGGCGCCCTGCCGAAGGCCAACCTGTTCGGCGGGCAGGGCAACGACACGCTGACCGGGGGTTCGGGCGCCGATCAGTTGTTCGGCGAGGCCGGCAACGACACTTTACTGGGCAAGGGCGGCAACGACTTCCTGTTCGGTGGCACCGAGAACGACACGCTCACCGGTGGCGACGCCGACGATCAGGTGTTCGGTCAGGGCGGCGACGACCGGATGATCTGGAACCCGGGCGACGACACCGATCTCAACGAGGGTGCCGGAGGTACCGACACGGTGGAGGTCAACGGCGGCAACGGCACCGAACAGTTCACCACCACCGCCAACGGTTCCCGGGTACGGTTCGACCGGCTCACCCCGGCACCTTTCTCCATCGACATCGGCACGTCGGAGAAGCTGGTGGTGAACGCCAACGGCGGGGACGACTCCTTCTCGGCCACCGGCAATCTCGCGGCGCTGATCAAGATCACGGTGGACGGCGGGACCGGCAACGACACCCTCCTGGGATCCAACGGCGTCGACCTCATCTCCGGCGGCGACGGCAACGATCTGGTCGACGGCCAGCAGGGCAACGACACGGTCCTGCTCGGCGCCGGCGACGACACCTTCCAGTGGGACCCGGGCGACGGCAGCGACGTCGTCGAGGGCCAGGACGGCACCGACAAGATGGTCTTCAACGGCGCGAACATCAATGAGAACATCGACATCTCGGCCAACGGTGGGCGAGTTCGTCTGTTCCGCAACGTCGCGGCGATCACCATGGACACCGACGACGTCGAGACCTTCGACGTGAACGCACTGGGTGGTGCCGACCGGCTGGCGGTCGGTGACCTCAGCGGCACGGATCTGACCAGGGTGAACGCCAATCTCGCGGGCAACGGTGGCGGCGACGACGGGGCGGCCGACGAGGTCGTGGTGAACGCGACCCAGGGCGACGACGTGGTGTCGGTGAACGGCGAGACCCGCACCGCGACGGCCACCGGGCTGCCGGCCACGGTGGCCCTCACCGGCAGCGGACCCGGCGTCGATCGGCTGACCGTCGACGCGCGCAACGGCGATGACGTCATCGACGCCTCCGGGGTGGCCGCCGGGGCCACCCTGCTGACCCTGGTCGGTGGCGACGGCGACGACGTGTTGATCGGCGGCGCCGGCAACGACACCATCACCGGGAACGCCGGCGACGACGTGTTGATCGGCGGCGGAGGCACCGACGTGCTCGACGGCGGCGCGGGTGACAACGTGGTGATCGGCTTCGCCGCGCTCACCTCGCGGTCGGCCGGGGCGGCGAGCACCGACTGGGTGGCCACCCGCGCCGGCACGGTCGACGGCAAGACCGTGCTGAACCTGGGTGAGCGGACGGTGACCCTGCCGCAGGCGCAGCTGTCCCAGCTGCACTAGCCCCGCAGGTGGCCCCCGCGCCGCCGGACCGATGAGATTTCGCGGCGTCGGGGGTCTACTGGGAGGGCCGCGCCGACGCGGCCGGACTGATCGTGAACCGGAAGGAGCTCGGATGACCGGAGTGCGTGTGCTGGTGGGTACCCGCAAGGGGGCGTTCGTGTTGACCGCCGACGGTACCCGGCGGGACTGGCAGGTCAGCGGGCCGCACTTCGCGGGCTGGGAGATCTACCACGTCAACGGGTCCCCGGCCGACCCGAACCGCATCTACGCGTCGCAGTCCAGTGGCTGGTTCGGCCAGGTGATCCAGCGGTCCGACGACGGCGGAACGACCTGGGAGCCGATCGACAGCGCGTTCACCTACGCCGGCGAGGTCGGCCCGCACCAGTGGTACGACGGCACCCCGCGGCCGTGGGCGTTCACCCGGGTCTGGCACCTGGAGCCGTCGCTGGACGATCCGGACACCGTCTACGCGGGGGTCGAGGACGCGGCTCTGTTCCGGACCCGGGACGGCGGCCGCACCTGGACCGAGATGCCCGGCCTGCGCACGCATCCCAGCGCATCGGGGTGGGCCCCCGGCGCCGGCGGGATGTGCCTGCACACCATCATCCTCGACCCGAGCGACGCCAAGCGGATGTACACCGCGATCTCCGCGGCCGGCACCTTCCGCAGCGACGACGCGGGTGAGTCCTGGCGGCCGATCAACCGCGGCCTGCACTCCGAGGGGATCCCCGACCAGCAGGCCGAGGTCGGGCATTGCGTGCACCACGTGGCCATGCATCCGGCCCGGCCGGATGTGCTGTACATGCAGAAACACTGGGACGTCATGCGCAGCGACGACGCCGGCGAGTCGTGGACCGAGATCAGCGGCAACCTGCCCACCGACTTCGGTTTCCCGATCGCGGTGCACGCCCACGAGCCGGAGACGATCTACGTCCTGCCGATCACCAGCGATTCCAATCACGTGGTGATGGACGGCCGGCTCCGCGTCTACCGCAGCCGCACCGGCGGACACGAGTGGGAACCGCTGACCAGCGGGCTGCCGCAGGAGAACTGTTACGTCAACGTCCTGCGCGACGCCATGGCGGTGGACTCGCTGGACGAGTGCGGCCTGTACTTCGGCACCACCGGCGGCCAGGTGTACGCCTCGGCCGATTCCGGGGACAGCTGGGCGCCGATCGTCCGGGACCTGCCCGCGGTGCTGTCGGTGGAAGTGCAGACGCTGCCGTGATCCGGGTCGTGCTGCCGGCCCATCTGAAGGAGCTGGCCCGGGTCCACGGCGAGGTCGAGCTCCGGGTGGACGGGCCGGTCACCCAGCGCAGCGTGCTCGACTCCCTCGAGGCGCAACTGCCGGTCCTGGTCGGCCGGGTCCGCGACCACGACACCGGGAAGCGGCGCGGTTTCGTCCGGTTCTACGCGTGCCAGGAGGACCTGTCCCACGAGCCGCCGGACGACCCGTTGCCGTCGGAGGTGGCCACCGGCAAGGAGCCGTTCCTGATCGTGGGGGCGATGGCCGGCGGCTGATCAGAGCAGGCGCGGCTGATCGCCGGGATCGGCCGCCCGACCGGCCCCCGCCGACGTCGCCGATTCCAGCACGTGCCGGGCCCGCCGGCTCAGATCGCCGAGGTCGACCCGGCCCACCTCGGCGGCCCGGAGCAGACGCTCGGCCAGCTCGAGGGCCTCCTCGAGGATGGCCGGATCGGCGGCCCGCTCCTGCCCCATATCGCCGAGGATCGTCCGCTCGGTCCGGGACGCGATGATCGGGCTGCCGACGCCGTCCACCCAGACCTCGGTGCGGCGGCCGTCGCCCCGGTCCTCACCGCGGATGGGTTCCAGCGCGAAGATCTTGTCCGACCGCGCGTACTTCCCGAAGCCGAGGAACACCATGTGCGGGTCGGTCGCCATGCCTCACAGTATCGGCGTGGTCGTGCCCGCGGGGATCGCCGACGGTCCGACCCTCGGTGGCTCGCAGCCATAGCGCGAACGGCTGATGCAACGCCCCTTTCGGGGGATAATAACGGCGTGCGACGCTCTCTGTGAGTTACCTTCGCCTGAAGCGGCTGGCCATTTGGGGAGGAACGATCGTGCGGCGTCACTCATCTCTTGCCCTCGTCGCCGGCGTGGTGTTGCTGGCCGGCTGCGGTGGCGGGACTGCCGGCCAGCCGGCCGTCGCCACGTCGGTCGCGGCCGCCGGGCCCTCGTCCAGCCCTGCGGATCCACCCTCCGGCTCCGGCTCCGGTGATGCCGGACCGAAGGACGGCGGCGGCGGGGTGATGGTGGACGCCTCGGTCGTCGAGCGGAGCGCGCTGCGGCCGATGCAGGTCGAGACCGACGACTTCTGGGAGGAGATTCTCGGGATCGCCCAGGTGCCGGTGACGGTCAGCGCTCCGCTGGAGTTCCTCGTCGGCGCCGAGACCTTCGACTGCGGCGGGGTCGAATTGAGCGCGACCGACCAGTACGGCCCGACCTACTGTGCGCCCGAGGACACGATCGTGGTGTCCGAGACCTTCATGACCTCGATGGGTGAGTCCGCGGCGCTGCGGACGGACGGCACCTTCGCCGACCAGTCCGCGGAGGTGGGCCTGTACTTCCTGCTCGCGCACCAGTGGGGTCACAACATCCTCGAGGAGATGATCGCCGACCGGAAGGCCGACGTGACACTCGTTCCGAGCAACCAGATCGAGGCGACGGCTGACTGTTTCGCCGGCCTGGCCATCGCCGGGGTGCCCCGGGTGTTCGCCGACAAGGATCCCGCCGCCGTCCTGAGCCTGGTCCCGATCTACGGTGAGCGGTTCAGCGGGATCGCACCATCGCCGGTGACGCGGCAAAAGGCTATTGCCCTGGGTCTGGCCAAGAGTTACGACGATCGGGCGGCCCTGGCCGCCGGGGTCGGCGAGTGCCTGACCGAGCAGGCGCCTGCGCTGGCCAACGCGCTCGGGGTCCGCTGACCCCCCACCGGTTGGCCGCGCTGTGGGTCGTGGTGACTGTGGTCAGCCGGCTCCGGCGGGCTCAATCGTGGGGCTCGTCACACTTCCGGCCGCGGCCGCCGGCGTCCCATCGGCGGGCGCGTTGCGCCGCCGGGCATCGCCGGCCGACCGTGCGTCCCACCGGTTGGGCCGTCGGTTCCGGCGTTGACCGTGGTCACCACGGCCGAGCCGGCTCCGCCGGCCGCCGGCCGCTGGCGAAGGAGGCCGGCGACGCCGGTTCCGGCGCGCGAGTGTCGCCGGTCCGTTCGCCCCGCGCACGTCGAGTCCCGCGGAGCGGACGGTGCCGATCGGCCTTCGTTACCGCATCCGTCACAAACGATCGCTACTATCCGCGCTCGTGACCAAATCGAGTCGACCTGCGATCGTGCCGTCCGACCTTGACGACGTCGAGCGATTCACGCAGGAATTTCTCAAGCGCCTCCAGTTCGGGCAGGGCGTGGCCCTGGCCCGGGCCACCCGCAACGACCTCTACTACGCCCTGGCCCGCACGGTCCGGCAGCAGCTCATGGCCCGCTGGCTGGAGACCGTGCAGAAGCAGATGCAGGCCAAGGCCAAGGTGGTCGTCTACCTGTCGGCGGAATACCTGCTCGGCCGGCAGCTGGACAATGCCCTGCTCGCCTCCGGGCTCACCGACACCGCCGAGCAGGCGATCGGCAACCTCGGCCTGGACATGCAGAAGATCCGGGACACCGAGGTGGAGCCGGGCCTGGGCAACGGTGGCCTCGGCCGGCTGGCCGCCTGCTTCATCGATTCGCTGGCCACCCTGCGGATCCCGGCCATCGGCTACGGCATCCGCTACGAGTACGGCATCTTCCGGCAGACCTTCGAGGACGGCCATCAGGTCGAGCAGCCCGATTCGTGGCTGACCCTCGGGTCGCCCTGGGAGTTCCCGCACCCCGAGATGGGTGTGAAGGTCCGATTCGCCGGCCACACCGAGAAGTACCTCGGCGACGACGGCGTGGAGCGCACCCGGTGGAACAACGACTGGGAGGTGACCGGGGTCCCCTACAACTACATGGTCCCCGGCTACCGCACCGGCAACGTGAACACCCTGCGGCTCTGGAGCGCCCGGGCCACCCAGGCCTTCGACCTGCACGTATTCAACAACGGCGACTACCTGCAGGCGATCCGCGCCCAGGCGTTCGCGGAGAACATCAGCAAGGTGCTCTACCCGGAGGACTCCACCCCGCAGGGCAAGGAACTGCGCCTGCAGCAGCAGTACTTCTTCGTCGCCTGTTCGATTCGCGACTTCCTGAACAACGTCCTGCCGCCCGGCTTCGACCTGCGCAAGCTGCCCGAGCGGGTGATCTTCCAGCTCAACGACACCCATCCGGTGATCGCCATCCCCGAGCTGATGCGGATCCTGGTCGACGAGAAGGACATCCCCTGGGACGAGGCCCTGGACATCTGCCGCCGGTGCTTCGCCTACACCTGCCACACCCTGCTGCCCGAGGCACTCGAGGTGTGGCCGGTCGAGCTGCTGGGCCGGCTGCTGCCCCGGCACCTGGAGATCATCTTCCGGATCAACGAGGAGTTCCTGGCCGAGCTGCGCGAGGTCTACCCCGACGACGAGCTGCGGGTGCGCAGCATGTCGATCATCCAGGAGCACCCGTCGCGCGCCGTCCGGATGGCGTACCTGGCCACCGTCGTCGGCGCCAAGGTCAACGGCGTCGCCGAACTGCACAGCCAGCTGCTGCGGGACAAGGTGCTCACCGACTTCTCGGCCTACTGGCCGGACAAGTTCACCAACGTCACCAACGGCATCACTCCCCGCCGGTTCATCGGGCTGGCCAATCCCGGCCTGACCGAGCTGATCACCGACACCATCGGAGACGGTTGGCTGCGGGATCTGGACCGGCTGCAGGAGCTGGAACCGTATGCCGACGATCCGGCCTTCCTGGACGCGTTTGCCGCGGTCAAGTCGGCGAACCGCAAGCGGCTGGTCGAGTTGCTGGATCGGCGGGACGGCATCGCGCTGCCCCAGGACGCCATGTACGACGTCATGGTCAAGCGGCTGCACGAATACAAGCGGCAGACCCTCAAGCTCCTGCACGTGGTCACCCTCTACCAGCGGCTGCAGGAGAACCCGGACCTGGACCTGGTGCCCCGGGTGTTCCTGTTCGGCGCCAAGGCCGCGCCCGGGTACTGGATCGCCAAGCAGACGATCGCCCTGATCAACGCGGTCGGCAAGGTGATCGACAACGACCCGATCGTGGCCGGCCGGCTCAAGGTGGCGTTCCCGGCGAACTACAACGTGACGCTGGCCGAGACGCTGATCCCGGCCGCGGACCTGTCGGAGCAGATCTCGCTGGCCGGCAAGGAGGCCTCCGGCACCGGCAACATGAAGCTCGCGTTGAACGGTGCCCTGACCATCGGCACCCTGGACGGCGCCAACGTGGAGATCCTCAAGGCGGTCGGCGAGCAGAACTTCTTCCTCTTCGGCCTGACCGAGCCCGAGGTCGAGGCCATCTACGAGACCGGATACCAGCCCCGGGAGTACTTCCAGACGAACCCGTCCCTGCGCAAGGCGCTGGGCGCGATCGCATCGGGCAAGTTCTCGGACGGCAACCGGGAGACGTTCGCGCCGATCGTCGACTCGCTTCTGCACGAGGACCGGTTCCTGGCGCTGGCCGACTACCAGAGCTACATCGAGGCCCAGGACCGGGTCGACCTGGCCTACCGGGATCAGCGGGCCTGGAACCGCAGCGCCGTGCTCAACGTGGCCCGGAGCGGCTTCTTCTCCAGCGACCGATCCATCCAGGACTACCTGGACCGCATCTGGAAGGTGGCCCCGGTCGACGCCGGCTGACAAAATCTGTGCAGGTCAGAGGTATTACCAGGGCACGTTGCGTCACCGTGGCATAGTTCGCAGTTCTGGCGCTGAACCCGGGCAATCCCCCGATCGGTGGATAGCCTGGGCCCATGGATCGAAGACGCTTGTTGTCCATCCGCTCGCTCGGTACCGCTCTCGCCGCCGGTGTCCTGACCACAGTCGTGGCCGCCTGCGGCTCCTCGACCACCGGTGATTCGGGGTCGGCCACCTCGTCCAGCTCAGCGCCGGTCACCGTGGCCGGCAGTGTCGTCAGCACGGCCGGATCGTCGAACGAGGCACAGATCGTCGTGCCGGACGTCATCGCGGCGGAATGGTCGGCCCTGGGCTCCGGGAACGGCGTGGAGTGGGTCGCGGTCGCCGGTGACGGCACGACGACCACTGCGCCGGTCGCCGTCGCCGACGGCGACGCGGCCACGGCGTTCGCGGCCAAGCTGAACGCCCACCAGGCGGAGCAGCCCGGCCGGGACGCCCTGGCCGGCCTCGACGCGATCGCCTCGCCGGCCGGTGCGCCGGTCTGGGTGTTCTCGCCACTGCTGGACACGGCCGGCGCGCTGGACATGAATCAGCTGGCGTTCGACCAGTCGCCGCCGGATGTCGTCACCGCGGTCACCGCCGCCGGCGCGCTGCCGAATCTGACCGGGCGTGACGTGAACTTCGTGGTCACCCCGGTCGCCGGGCAGCAGAACGCCCTGTCCGACGCGCAGGTGGGTTACCAGCACGCGATCTGGGAGGGCGTCGCGACCGCGGCGGGAGCCTCGAAGGTGACCTTCTACGACGGCACCGGTACCGGGGCCGGTACCGGCACCATCCCGGTCGTCGCGACCCCGGATCCGAGCGACAAAATCAGCTCCGAGGGGTCCGGTCCGACCCGGACCTGCACTCTGCCCACGCCGGCGCTGTTCCTGCCCAATGAGGCGACGCTGATCGACAAGCAGGCCACCTTGACCGCCCTGGGCGACTGCGTCGGCACCGTCGACCCGACGACCAAGATCACCGTGCAGGGCCACACCGCCGCCGTCGGTGGGGGTGATCCGCAGGGTGCCGTTGACCTGTCCACCCAGCGCGCCACCGAGGTGGCCGCCCTGTTGCAGGAGGTTGGCGTCCCCGGGGAAAACATCACGTCGGTCACCGGTCTCGGCGATTCCGCCCCACTGGTGCAGCCGGCCTCCGATCCGGGCAATCGCGCGGTCGTCGTCACATTCACCACGACCGGCTGAGCCGTCCGAACCCCCGCTGAATCGGTTGAATTTCGGCGGGTGTATTCCGTGGCATGGGCCCCGGGTCGGTTGCGACTGCGCGAATGCCGCTGGTCCGTTGTGGTGGCGGCTCATGCGTCCGCGCCGTGACCGGCCCGGGTCTTGGTGTTTCATGTAGCGCAACGCGACCATTGGTCGGCAAGCGCTGCTCCGAAAGGCGGAAACCTGACGACGCGACCGCACGAATGAGCGACGAATTGGGTCCTTCTTGCATATTATCGGCAACGGCCCTGCGGGCCGTCGCTGCGAATGTCTGCACCACGGTCCCAATGGAGGAAAGTTCGTGCCCGTGATTTCGATCAATGCCGGTCGAACGGCCTGATGGGGTACCCGACGGCCGGCACGGAATATCGGTCAGCCCGCTCCTCGCGGGTGACCGAGCTCCCCGCCGCGAATCAGGATGGAGCCGCAACCCGGCGCCCACCGGTGAGCCGGGGCCAGGCCGGCGCGCCGGCGGCCCGACGTCCGGTGGCGCCGTCCCCGCCCGCCCGGGGCCGGCGGGGCGTCCCGCTGCGGCTGACCATCGCCCTACTGGTCACGGTCGGCGCCGTAGTCCTGCTCGGGATGGCCGACGGTGCCGCCTCGGACGACCTGGCCGGTGCGGACTGCGCGACGAGCCCCGTCACCGTGGCGGATCTGAGTGCGGTGCAGACGCGCAACGCCCGGGCGATCACCGAGGTGGCCCGGGAGCGGGACCTCGACCGCTCGGCGGCCGAGATCGCGGTAGCCACTTCGCTGGCCGAGACCGGCCTGATCAACTTCGCCAACGACGGGACGTCCGAGCTGTACGCAGCGGAGATCGATCGGCCGCTCAGCGACCTGGAGCGGGACGTGGCCCGTCGATCGCTGGCGTATCCGCACGACGAGGTCGGCAACAACCTGGACTCGATCGGCCTGTTCCAGCAGCGTCCGACCACCGGCTGGGGGGCTCCGGAGAAGCTGATCGACCCCCGGTCGGCGTCCGGCCTGTTCTACGACCACCTGCTGAAGATTCCCGACTGGGCCGCCGGCGTCCCCTGGCAGACCGCGCAGAAGGTGCAGAGTTCGCCGTCGGCGGACGGTGGCATCTATGAGAAGTCCTACGAACGCGCGGTGCTGGTCGTCGGCGCCCTGTGGGCCGAGCCGATGTGCCCCTCCGCCTGACCGAGGGTGCTGCCGGCTGGTTCAGTGGAGCAACCCATGACTGCGAGCCCAGGACTGGACCAGCGGGGTGAGGTCGGCAACCCGCCGACCGAGTCGGCGCTCGCGCCGCCTCGTGTCGACCTCCGCCCAGCTGATCAGGCCCAGTTCGGCGGCGACGTCGTCGGTCAGCTCGCTGCGGCTGGGCCGCCAGCCATCGCAGAAGCCGTGGGTCAGCCGCAGCAGGTAGCTGCGCCGGCGGCCGGGTGGCAGCAGCCGGAGCACCGACTCGTACCGGTCGGTGATGCGGGCCGCCGGGGCGCCCGTCAAGGTAGCCATGACGAGCCGCTCAGGCCTTGACGAGCGACTTGTTGGGCAGCACCGGGCGGCCGAACACCGAACTCAGCACGCCCGCCAGGCACAGGTACCAGGCCATCGCGCCGGCCAGCAGACCGACCCAGCCGCCGGCCCGGGTCAGCGCCGTGACGCCTTCCAACGCGCCGAACCCGAGCAGGAAGAACGCGACCACGACCACCGCGAACAGGGTGGCCAGCACCGCGGTGGTGCGCAGCGCCGCGACGAACATCAGCACGGTAAAGATGCCCCAGCAGATCAGGAACCAGCCGGCGGCCGCGCCGTGCTGCTCGGCCGGGACGGTGGGTGCGTAGAAGGTGACGTAGGCCCAGAAGGAGAGCCAGAAGCCGCCGTAAGAGGAGAACACGGTGGCGCCGAAAACGTTGCCCTTCTTGAATTCCCACATTCCGGCCAGCAGCTGGGCGACGCCGCCGTAGGCCAGCGCGACACCGAACACGACCGGCTCGGCGGACGCCGGCATCAGGCCCGAGTTGGCCAGACTCAGCAGGAACGTGGTCAGGGCGAACGCGGCCAACCCCAGGGGCGCCGGGTCGGCAATCATCTGGACCTGGGCCGAGGCCATCTCGCGGGCCTGGGCGACCCGCCCGGCCGTCGGATCGCCCAGATCGGGGACCAGGTCGGATTCGGTGCGGTCGACGATGGTGGTCATGGCGGGAGCTCCTCTGCTCGTGGGTGATCCGCGGTGCGGATCGACTGGCGGCGTGCGGCGGTGCGGCGGTGCGGCGGTGCGGAAAGCGCTGAGGTGCGGAAAGCGCTGAGGTGCGGAAGGACCGAGGTGCCCGGGGTACTCGGGCTCGGCTGGCGCGCGGATCAACGACGCCGACGCGGATGAAATGACCTCGTCGGTGACGGGTGGGACCGGAGTTGCCGACTTCATCCGCGCGTCGGGGTCGGCGGAGCCGGCGGTGCCTGGTGGCACCGCCTGGGAAGGGTGGGGTCCCGCGGCGCCGTGGGTGATCGGCACGGCGCCGCGGGCAGTTGCTACGGGGTGGTGCTGAGGACGCGGGGGCTCGGTTCGGTCACCCGCAGCTCGTTCTTGCGGATCTTGCCGGTGGCCGTCCGGGGCAGTTGGTCGACGAACACCACCTCATCCGGCACCTTGTAGCGGGCGATCAAACCCCTGACGTGGTCGAGTATCTCGGCCGATGTGACGTCGACGTCCGGCCGAGCGACGACGAAGGCCCGCGGTCGCTCGCCCCACTTGACGCTGGGGATCCCGATCACCGCGGCCTCGGCCACCGCCGGGTGCGACAGGACGGCGTTCTCCACCTCGATGGTGGAGATGTTCTCGCCGCCGGAGATGATGATGTCCTTGGCCCGGTCCTTGAGTTCGATGTACCCGTCCGGGTGCATGACCCCCAGATCGCCGCTGTGGAACCAACCGCCGCGGAACGCCTCCTCGGTGGCCGCATCGTCCTTGAAGTAGCCGGCCATCACGTTGTTGCCGCGCAAGACGATCTCGCCGATGTGGTGGCCGTCGGGCGTGACGTCGACCATGTCGTCGTCGACCACCCGGGCCGATTCGGCCTGCAGCATGCCGACGCCCTGCCGGGACAGCTTCCGGGCCCGCTCGGCCGGCGGCAACTCGTCCCATTCGCGCTTGTACTCGCAGATGGTGAACGGGCCGTAGACCTCGGTCAGTCCGTACACATGCACGACGGTGACGCCGAGCCCGTCCAACTTCTCGATGATCGTCGGGGACGGCGGGGCGCCGGCGGTGGTGATCCGCAGCGGGCGGTCCAGACCATGGGCCTGCGGAGCATCCGCGATGGTGCTGCACACCGTGGGCGCGCCGCAGAGGTTCGTCACGCCCAGCTCGTCGACCGCCGACCAGATCGCGTCGGCCCGCACGGCCCGCAGGGCGACGTGGGTGGCGCCGGCGCCGGTGACCGCCCATGGCGTGCACCAGCCGTTGCAGTGGAACATCGGCAGCGTCCACAGGTACACCGAGTCACTGGTGAAGTGGTTGTGGAAGATCTCGCCGAACGAGTTCAGGTACGCGCCGCGGTGGGTGTACATGACGCCCTTGGGCTTTCCGGTGGTCCCGGAGGTGTAGTTGATGGTGATGACGGTGCGCTCATCCGCCACCGTCCACGGCAGGGCGTCCCCGTCGGCGCCGGCGGCCAGGAACGACGCGAACGACTCCTGGCCGAAATCCAGCCCACTGGACGCCAGACCGAACTCGGGGTCGGCGATCTCGACGACACCGGTCAGCGCGGGGGCGGCCTGGAACGAGTTGCCGACCGTGGCCACCAGCTCGGCGTCCACGAACAACAGCCTCGCCTCGGAATGGTTCAGGATGTAGTCGATCTCGGCCTTGGCCAGCCGGGAGTTCAGTGCCACCAGCACCCCGCCGGCCAGCGGCACGGCGAAGTGGGCGATGAGCATTTCCGGCACGTTGGGCGCGAGGAACACCACCCGGTCGCCGGGCTCGATCCGGTCCCGCAGGGCGCGGGCGAAACGCTGGGCGGTATCGGCGAAATCGGCGAAACTGTACCGGCGGGCGCCGTAGACGATGGCGTCCTTGGTCGGGTAGACCTCGGCCGAGCGCTGGAGGAAGCGCAAGGGGGTGAGCGGGGAATCGTTGGCCGTGCTGATCATCGCGATGACTCCTTTGTCAGGGTTGGTGTTCAGGGGACGGCGGTCAGTGGAACGCGCTGATGCCGGTCAGGTCCCGGCCGATCAGCAGCGCCTGAATGCTCTCGGTGCCTTCGTAGGTGTGCAGCGACTCGATGTCGGCCATATGCCGGATCACGTGATTCTCGAGCAGGATCCCGTTGCCGCCCAACAGATCCCTTGCGATGGCGGCCAGCTCTCGGGCACCCCGGGTGTTGGTGTACTTGGCCAGCGCGGCCTGAGTGGGGGTCAGCGTGCCGGCCTGGTCCAGCGCGGCCAGGTGCCGGCAGGTGAGCTGCATGGTGGTCAGGGTGGCCAGCATCCGGGTCAGCCGTTCCTGCACCAGCTGGAACGAGGCCAGGGGCTTGCCGAACTGCACGCGGTGCTTGGCGTAGGTCAGGGACGCCTCGAACACTGCGGTGGCGTGGCCGAGCGCCGCCCAGGCGACCCCCAGCCGGGTGGCCAGCAGCACCTTGCTCGCCGACTTGAAGCTGGTCGAGGCGGGCAACACCGCGTCCAGGGGCACCCGGACGTCGGTCAACGTGATGTTCGCCTGGTGGATCGCCCGCAGCGACGCCTTCCCCCGGATGGTCTCGCCGCGGTAGCCGGGCGTGTTCTGCTCGACCAGAAAGCCGCGGACGGCGCCCTCCTCGGTTCGTGCCCACACGACGGTGACGTCGCCGACCGAGCCGTTGCCGATCCACTTCTTCTCCCCGTTGAGGACCCAGGCATCGCCGTCCCGCACCGCGGTCGTCTCCAGGCCGACCGAGTCCGAACCGTGCGCCGGCTCGGTCAGGGCGAACGCGCCGAGCTTCTCGCCGCGGGCCAGCGGAACCAGCCACTGCGCCTTCTGCTCGTCACTGCCGAACATCGCGATGGACCGCAGGGCCAGGCCGCCCTGGACCGCGATGACGGTACCCATGGACCCGTCGCCGCGGGAGACCTCCATGTTGACCAGGCCCGCGGCCAGCGGCGACATGGGGGTGAGACCGGGTCCCACCACCCCGTCGGTGAGTAGATCCAGCTGGCCGAGCCGGCGGGCCAGGTGGACGGGGTACTCGGCCCTGTCCCAGGCCGCGTTCACCTCGTCGAGGGTCTCGTCGGCGAACGTGCGGGCCCGCTTCCAGAACCGCCGGTCAGCCTCGGGGACGTCGGCGAAGACGGCGTAGTAGTCGGTGTTCAGCGCCGCAGCGAGGTCGGGGGTGATCGTGGCGGGTGACAGCACATCGGTCATGAATCGATCCTCATCGTTGAGTGAAATCGTTGATTGAAGGGGGCGGCCGGGGCTGGCTCAATGGTGGCTGATACTGGGTGTCAGCACAATGGAATCGAGTGTCATGTGAGCGATGCCACCCGCCGCCGCGATGAGTTCGGGCTCTGACGACGGTCAGTCCCGGCATGGCGAACGGGATAACCCTGGTTCATTCGTGCAATAGTTGCATGCGTGGTACCTTCTCGTCCGTGAGCGCACCGACCGCCGAGCGATTGCTGAGCGTCCTGGAATCCTTCGTGGGGCGCCTGCACTGCGGCATCCAGAGCGCCGGCATCGAGGCGCTGATCGCCGCCGATCTGACGTTCTCGCAGATGCGAACGTTGCTGGTGCTGACCCAACAGCCGGAACCGGGCCCGATTCACGAGATCGCGACCCGGCTGGAGCTCTCGGTCGCGGCGGCCGGTCGGAACGTCGACCAGCTGGTGCGGCTCGGGCTCGTCGACCGCGTCGAGGACGACGCCGATCGGCGGATCAAACGGATCTCGTTGAGCGGTCCGGGCCGCGAGCTCATCGCCACGTTCAAGGCCGGCCAGCGCCGGTACGCCCTTGAGCTGCTCGCCGACGTCGACGAGCAGGATGCCCAGCGGCTGATCGACGCCCTTGGCCCGATCATCTCGAAACTCGGTTGCCCCGAGCCGATCACTGAACAAGCCTCACCGCCAGCCCCACCGCAGTTCGAGCACCGTCAGGAGATTCCGGTATGAGTAAGCATGCGGCCCCCGAGCCGGGGACCGATTCCGGCGGGCCACCGCCCCCCGACCTGACCAAGCCGGCCGGTGCCGGAGCGCACTCCGCCCCGCTCGCGACCGGTGTCACCCCGGACGACGACAAGCTGGACGGCACCGTCTGGCGGATCGCCGGCGTCGTCGTCCTCGGCGCGATCATGTCCATCCTGGACGTGACCGTCGTCAGCGTGGCGCTGCCGACGTTCCAGGAGACGTTCAACGCCAGCTACGCCACCGTCGCGTGGACGATGACCGGCTACACCCTGGCGCTGGCCACCGTCATTCCTCTGACCGGTTGGGCCGCGGACCGGTTCGGCACCAAGCGCCTGTACATGCTGGCGCTGACCCTGTTCCTGCTCGGCTCGATCGCCTGTGGCCTGGCCTGGAGCATCGGCTCGCTGATCACCTTCCGGGTGCTGCAGGGCCTGGGCGGCGGCATGCTCATGCCGCTCGGCATGACGATCATGACCCACGCCGCGGGCCCGCACCGGATCGGCCGGGTGATGGCCGTGCTGGGCGTGCCGATGCTGCTCGGCCCGATCTTCGGGCCCATCCTGGGCGGTTGGCTGATCGAGACCGCGAGCTGGCACTGGATCTTCTTCATCAACGTGCCGATCGGCATCGTCGCGCTGATCGCGGCCTGGCGGGTGCTGGCCAAGGACGACCCGTCGCCCTCGGAGTCCTTCGACTTCGTCGGCATGTTGCTGTTGTCACCAGGCCTGGCGCTGTTCCTCTACGGGGTGTCCACCATTCCGGGAGAGGGCACGTTCGTCTCGGCCAAGGTGCTGATTCCGATGGTGATCGGGCTGCTGCTGATGGCCGGGTTCGTCTTCCACGCGCTGCGCCGCCAGGATCACCCGCTGATCGACCTGCATCTGTTCAAGCGCCGGCAGCTGAGCGTCTCGGTCATCACCATGTCGCTGTTCGCCATCGCCTTCTTCGGCGCGATGCTCTTGCTACCCACCTATTTCATTCAGGTGCGGGGGGAGAGCACGCTGACCGCCGGTCTCCTGCTGGCCCCGCAGGGCATCGGCGCGATGCTGACCATGCCCATCGCCGGCCGGTTGACCGACAAGATGGGTCCGGGCCGGTTCGTCATCAGCGGCCTGATCCTGATCCTGATCGGGATGAGCGTGTTCACCCAGATCAGTTCGACCACGCCGATTCCGTTGCTGCTGGGGGCCCTGTTCATCAACGGCCTGGGCATGGGCATGACGATGATGCCGATCATGACGGCGGCCCTGGCCACGCTCAAGCACGCCGAGGTCGCCCGCGGGTCGACACTGATGAACATCGTTCAGCAGTCGGCGGCCTCCATCGGTACCGCGGTGATGTCGGTGATCCTGACCAACCAGCTGCTGAACAAGCCGGCGGTGCAGACCGCGGCGGCACTGCAGGCCGACCCGTCGGCCGCCGCGAATATTCCGCCGGACCAGCTGGCATCACTACAGACGGATGTACCGGCGCAGGCGGCGGAGGCGTTCGGCACCACCTTCTGGGTGGCGCTGATCCTGCTCGCGCTGACCTTGATCCCGGCGTTCCTGCTGCCCCGCAAGGCTCCGCAGGATGCCGAGCAGGCCGGTGTGCCGGTGGCCATGCACTGATCGCCGGATTCCTCTCGCGGGCCCGCCTCCCTCCGGGGGCGGGCCCGCAGTGGTCAGCGCTTGATCTCGACCAGCAGGACCCACGCGTTGGTCATGCAGGCGAAGATGCCGGTGACGAACGCTGCCGCCAGCCAGTACAGCCCGCCACCGGCCTGCACGGCCAGGCTGATGCCCCCGATGACCAGCACCACGCAGGGCACCAGCATGATCAACATCGGCTGGACCCGGTAGGCGAACGCATTGAGTGCAGTCGCCTCGTCGATCGTCCGCGGGCGAAGCGCCGCGGCGCTGAAGATCGTCACGCCCACCCCCAGCAGCGCTATCTCCAGGCCGACCAGCCAGTCCGGCTGGCCCGGGATCAGGCACGCGATGCCGGTCAGTAGCAGGATCAGCAGCATGACGACGGTAGCGGCGGACCGGCCGGGCAGCCGCTTCTGATGGATGATCAGGTCGACATTGATGGATAGCGCGACAAAGAACAGGCCGGCCAGTGCGGCCATGGCGCCGACCACAGCGACCATCAGGTCGGACCAGGGTTCGAGATCGTAGGCCGCGAACATGTCCACATTCTCGATCACCGACCGCTCCGCGGCCGCGGGACCCGTCCGATCACCGTGGTCATTGAACCGCCGAGGTCGCACCACCTCTCCCCTCCACAGGTGGTACGACCTCGGCGTCGTGCGGCGCCGGCAAGATCAGGTGCGGCTGGCGGGCCAGGGGATCAGTCCGATCGGTGATGCGGCGCGCACCGCTTGCTCCCGATGGGTGTCGATATGGTGATTCCCCCGTGCCGTAAGGGTTAACATCACCCGATCAGCACTTCAGCGACGGTAGTCGGAGCGACCACGAAGCGCGACATCTATCGGCCTCAGTCATGCCATTGGGTCGCGATATACACCTGAACGGGTACGCGCAGCAGTCACAACGAGACACCATCCTGATTGCGGGCGGCGCGGATCGACGCAGCGTGCTCAATCGGATTGCATTGCGTGACGGAACCACTGATCGCGTTGCGACGATGTGTCACCCGTAGGGGTGGTCCCGTCGTTGGTGTGCCTCAGCAGGCGACCCCGCCCGGTGCCTGATCCGCTGAGTCGGCCACCCGCCGGCTGCCATCTCAGCGAATGCATCGTGGTCCCGGTCGGTCGGATCCAATGACGCGAGCCAGCCGAGCGCCAGGTCGGTCCAGTACTTGCTCCGCCCGGCCGAGTGTGTCCAGCAGTACCGCCGCCGGGATGGCCGTAGGCGAGTCCAGGGACGGCACTCCGGCCATGGGCATCGGGTCTGCCGTCGCCGCCGGCCCACCCACTCGTTTTGCAGATCCATCTGGAACGCACCGAGGCGCCGGAACGGAGATAAATGCGGATGTCGAGGGCGACCGGCTACGGGTACCCCAGTGCAGCGGGTGCTCAACCCGCCGCCGCGCCCGATCGCGACGAGACCAGGACGACCCCACCGGGTGGTCGTGCGTCGATATCGAAGGTCCCAGACGTCGAGGTCGAACCCCGGGCAACCGGAGGCCGTTCACCGGCTCATCGTGATACGAGGCACCACTGTCGGACGTCCGTGGGAACCTGTACTCCGGGCGGCCTTCGGGTGTATGACTGTTCTAATTATGTGGCCTGACCTCGACGTTGCGTCTTGCAATGGCGAGCTGTGACGAATAAACTCGAACGTATGTCGTCGATCCTCGAGGCCGCTGCCGCGTTCCTCGCGGCCGTGGCTGCGGCGGGCCTGGACGGGTTGACCGACGCGGAGCGGATCGATGAGCTGACGGCGTTGGAGCGGGTGAAGTCGGCGGCGTTCGCCCGGCAGGCGCAGGTGACGGACGCGTTCGCCGGGTCGCAGCGGGCGTTGTTGGTGGCGGCGGGGTCGAAGTCGGGAGAGATCAGCCGGTCGGTGTGTGGGCAGGTCGGGTTGGCCCGGCGGGACAGCGCGCACAAGGGAAACCGGCATGTCGGGTTGGCTCGCACCCTGGTGCGGGAGATGCCCGGGGTGCTGGCCGTGCTGGCGGCCGGTGAGGCCAGTGAGTGGCGGGCCACGATTATTGCTCGGGAGACGGCGCACCTGTCGGTGGAGCACCGCGCGCAGATTGATGCGGCGATCGCGAGCGAGTTGGCCGGGTGGGGTGATGCGCGGACCGAGCGGGAAGCCCGGGGGTGGGCGCAGCGGCTGGATCCGCATGGTGCGGCGGAGCGGGCGGCGAAGGCGGGGGTGGACCGGCGGGTCAGTATCCGGCCGGCGCCGGACTGCATGACGTACGTGACGGCGCTGCTGCCGATGAAGCAGGGCGTAGCGGTGTTCGGGGAGTTGCATCGCACCGCTTTGACGGGCGCGGTCGACGTGGCCGAGCACCGGTCCAAGGGTCAGATCATGGCCGACGCCCTGGTGGACCGGGTACTGAGGCCGGCCGAGGGGGCACCGATGGTGCCCGGGGTCGAGGTGCATCTGGTGATGACCGACCGGACCCTGGCCGACGCGGACGACGAGCCCGCCCACGTCGTCGGGGTCGGGCCGATCCCGGCGCCGCTCGCCCGGGACCTGGTCCGCGCGGACGAGCAGACCCGGGTGTGGGTGCGGCGGTTGTTCACCGACCCGGTCAGCGGGGAGCTGGCCGCGACCGACGCTCGGCGGCGGGACTTCCCGCCCGCGGCCCGGATGTTTCTGACCGTGCGGGATCAGGTGTGCCGCACGCCGTGGTGTGGGGCGCCGATCCGGCACGCCGACCACGCGATCGCCGTCGCGAAGGGTGGGGACACCGACCTGCGCAACGGCAACGGTCGCTGCGCCCGGTGCAACCTGACCAAGGACTTGCGGGGCTGGGCCACCCAGGTGCGGGACGGCACCATCGTCACCACCACCCCGACCGGGCACCGCTACCGCAGCCGGCCACCGAAACCGCCGACCTCGACACCCTGGACATCGACATCAACGGCGTCGGTGCCCTGGCTGCCGGCCGTCGACGTCGACCTTCAATGGCCCGGCTCCGGCACCAGCGGGTAGCGGTTGCGCTGGCTGCCGTCGCCGGGCCCGCGCGCAAATCAGAATCGGCGCAGGACTCCGTGCAGGTCAGAACCCGCGCAGCGGATGGAATGGATTCTGGGTCGGGCTTCCGGTCCTGGTCTGCGAGTCCGCGACGCCGGCCTGATAGCCCAACGCCCAGGCCTCCCGCTGACTCTCCGTCACCCGTTCCTCCAGCTGCGGGAGGTCCACCGTCCGCACCGATTCAGTCCGATGATCGGCCTCCGTCGGTTGCCCGTGCCTCACGTCGGCGCCGCGCTCGTCACGCACCTGCCGGTCGGAATGCGACCCGACGCTCACGTGCCGGTCGGTGACCTGTTCGTCGGTCGGCCGCTCGTCAACCATGCGTCGGTCGGTCACCCGTGCATCGGTCGGCCGCTCGTCGCGCAACCGCTCGTCGGCGGGGCTGTTGCCGGCGTCGGCTCGGTGCAGTCGCTCGCGTTCCGCTGCGATCTCGCGCTCCAGCTGGTCGAGCCGGGAGTGCCGGTCGGCACGGTCATCGAGGTCATCCGAATGAGTCGTCATGCGGCATCAGTTCCCGTTCGCCGCAGCACCGAATCCCAACGCCCGCGCCAGCGGCACTCCGGCCCGGTAGGTGAGGTGCAGATAGCTCGGCGCGTCCAGCACCGTCAGATCCGCCCGGGAGCCGACCGTCAGCCGACCGATGTCGCTGCGCAGCAACGACTCCGCGGCGCCGACCGTGGCCGCCCGCAACGCCTGCGCCGGGGTGAGCCCCATCTCGCGGACCGCCAACGCGATCACGAACGGCATCGACGACGAGTAGCAGGTGCCCGGGTTGCAGTCGGTCGCCAGCGCGATCCGCACCCCCGTGGCCACTGTGTCGGATCCGGCCAGGGCATCGACGTCCGCATCGGACAGGTACGTGCAGTGGTCGACGCTGGCCGCGCCCAGCTCGACCGCGAGTTGGACACCCGGCCCGTGACCGAGCTGGTTGCCGTGCACCCGCAGCGCCAGACCGGCGTCCCGGCCCGCGGTCAACACGACCCGCGCCTCGTCGGCGGTGAATGCGTGCGGGCTGCGCGGCTCGCAGAACACGTCGATCCACCGCGCATACGGTGCGCACGCGGCCAGCATCGGGCCGGTGACCAGCGCGACGTACTCCCCGCGCCGGTCGGCGTACTCGGCCGGCACCACGTGCGCACCGAGAAACGTCGTCTCGTCGGTGAACTCACCGGCGATGCGCAGTGCCCGGGCCTCGTCCTCGACGGTCAACCCGTAGCCGCTCTTGATCTCCACGATGCCGGTGCCCTGCGACCGCATCTCCGTGACCCGGGCAGCCACCAGCCCACGCAACTCGTCGTCGGTCGCCGCCCGGGTGGCCTGCACCGATGAGGCGATCCCGCCACCGTCGTAGGGAGTGCCGGCCATCCGGGCGGCGAACTCGGCGGCCCGGTCACCGGCGAACACCAGATGGGCGTGCGAGTCGACGAACGACGGGACCACCGCCCGACCACCGACGTCGATCAGCGCATCGGCCGCCGGAGCCGCCGATGCGGCGCCGGCCCAGGCGACCCGCCCGTCGTCGACCACGACCGCCGCGTCGGTCAGGATGCCGAGATCGTCGCCGTCATTCGTGACCAGCTCCCCGATCCCGGTGACCAGTGTGCTCATCATGCCCTCCACAACGGTTCGATGGCCTTGCTCAGCAGATCGCCGACGTCGCCCAGCCGGTGCTGCCCGCCGGTCACGACGGGACGCCCATCCGTCACCACGGTGTCGACGTCGGCGGCGGTCGCGGCGAGCAGGATCTGCGCCGGGTCGACGCCGGCGGTGCGGGCGCTTTCCAGTCGCACCGCCACCAGGTCGGCCCGCCGGCCGACGGCCAACGCGCCGGCGTCGGCCCAGCCGAGAGTGTCGTGCCGGGTCGCGGCGGTCAGCAGCTGGTCGGGGGTGAAGCGGCCGCGGTGCAACGTGCCGAGCCGTTCGTGCATCTCCAGCGCCCGCGCCTCCTCGATCAGGTCGATCACGGCGTGCTGGTCGCTGCCCAGGCTCAGCCCGGATCCGGCGTCGAGCAGCGCCCGGGCCGGCCCGATGCCGTCGGCCAGGTCGCGTTCGGTGGTGGGGCAGAAGCAGGATGTGGTGCCGGTCCGGCCGAGGGTGGCGATGTCCGAATCGGTCAGGTGGGTGGCGTGTACCGCCGACGTGAGCGGCCCGAGCGCGCCGGCGTCGGCCAGCAGTTCGGTGGGCGTGCGCCCGTAGAACGCACGCGCCGCCTCGTTCTCGGCGGGCTGCTCGGACAGGTGCACGTGCAACGGCCGGCCGGCGGCGGCCTCCGCGACGACCGGGAGAGCCTCCAGTGGAACGGCCCGCACCGAGTGGACGGCGGCGCCCACCACCACCGAGTCGGAGCCGGCCAGCGATGCGACCCGATCCGCCCAGGCCCGCGCCGTGCCGTCGCCGAACCGCAGCTGCTCAGGACCCAGGGCGACATGCCCATCCGGGCCGAGACCACCGGCCAGGTAGCAGGTGTCGAGCAGCGTGAGCCGGATGCCGGCATCGGCGGCGGCCTGGATGAGCGCTGCGCCCATGGCGTTCGGGTCGTCGTACCGCACACCGCCGGGCGCATGGTGCAGGTAGTGGAACTCGCCCACCGCGGTGATGCCGGCCAGCGCCATCTCGGCGTACGTCGCGCGGGCCAGTTCCAGATACGAGTCCGGATCCAGCGCGTCGGCGACCGCGTACATACCTTGCCGCCAGGTCCAGAAGGTGCCGCCCCCGGCGTGGGTGCGGCCGCGCAGGGCCCGGTGGAACGCGTGACTGTGACAGTTGGCCAGCCCGGGCAGCACGACGCCGGGCAGCACGGTCCCGCCCGGCGCCGGTCGGGTGCCGGGCGTCACGGCGGTGAAGCGGCCGTCGGCGACCTCGAACGTCACGTCGGCCGCGGCGCCGGTCGGCAGCAGCGCGTGGCGGGCGAAGTAGCTCGTCATGACGCGAGGTCCCCGGTCACCGCGGTCAGGGCGGCCACCCCGGCCAGGCAGTCGTCGCGTTCGGCGAACTCGGCGGGGGAATGGGAGACGCCGGTGGGGTTGCGGACGAACAGCATCGCGGTCGGGATGCCGTGGACGGCGAGGATTCCGGCGTCGTGACCGGCACCGGTGCCCAGTCGCGGCACCTGCGGGCCCAGGACCGCCAGCAGCCGGTCGGCCAGGCCGGCGTCGAACGACGTCGGCGGCGTCCATGATTCCCGCCGCACCGTGGCCCCGTGGCCGGCGGCGATGGCCGCGATCTCCGAGACCGCGTCAAGTACGGCGGCCTCGTCCGCACCGCGGGCGTCCAGCCAGCCGGTGACGCCGCTGGCGATCGCGTTGACCCCGCCGGGACGAACCTGCACCTTGCCGATGGTGGCCAGGCAGCCGTGCCCTTCGGCGGCGGCCCGGGTGGCCAGCACGGTGTGCGCGTAGCCGATCATCGCGTCCTGCCGGTCGGCCAGCCGGGTGGTGCCGGCGTGGTTGGCCTCGCCGGGAAAGTCGATGCGCCACCGGCCGTGCGGCCACAGACCGGTGCCGATCGCCACCGGGTCACCGGTGTCCACCATGGCCCGGCCCTGCTCGACGTGCAGCTCGACGAAACAGCCGATCCGGCGGAGGGTCTCGGTGTCGACACCCAACTCGTCCGGCGAACCGCCGGCCCGGGACAGCGCCTCGGCCAACGAGACGCCATCGCCGTCGGTCAACCCGCGCGCCCGGTCACCCGCCAGCTGCCCGGTGATGATCCGGGACCCGGCGCAGGCGATGCCGAAGCGGGCGCCCTCCTCGTCCGCGAAATTGACCACGCCGATCGGCCGGGACGGCGCGAACCCGTTGGCCCGCAGCGCATCCACTGAGGCAAGCGCGCTGACGACACCGAGCGGACCGTCGAAGGCACCGCCGTCGGGCACCGAGTCCAGGTGGGAACCGATGACCACCCCGGGCCGGCCGGCGCGCACCGCGGCGTCCGGGTCGCCCCACCAGCCCCACTGGTTGCCGGCCCGGTCCACCGTGAGATCCAGCCCGCGAGAGGCGCATTCGCCGGCGAACCACTCCCGCAGGTCGTGGTCGGCCCGGGTCCAGGCGAACCGGCGGTACCCGCCGGTCCCGGCGTCCCGGCCGATCGGCTCGATCGCCGACCACATCGCGTCGAAACTCACGGTGCGACCTGACTCTCCTTCATCGGGATCCGGACACCGCGCTCGGCGGCGACCTGCTCGGCCCGCTCGTAGCCGGCATCGACGTGCCGGATGACGCCCATTCCGGGGTCGTTGGTCAGCACCCGGGCCAGCTTCTCGGCGGCCAACGCCGAACCGTCGGCCAGTGACACCTGGCCGGCGTGCAGGGAGCGGCCGATACCGACGCCGCCGCCGTGGTGGATGGACACCCAGGAGGCGCCGGACGCGGTGTTAATCAGCGCGTTGAGCAGGGGCCAGTCGGCGATCGCGTCGGACCCGTCGAGCATCGCCTCTGTCTCCCGGTAGGGGGAGGCGACGGAGCCGCAGTCCAGGTGGTCACGCCCGATGACGATCGGCGCGGACAGCTCACCGGAAGCCACCATCTCGTTGAACCGCAGGCCGGCCTTGTCCCGCTCGCCGTAGCCGAGCCAGCAGATCCGGGCCGGCAGGCCCTGGAAGCTGATCTTGTCCCGGGCGCCGCGCATCCACTTCTGCAGCCGGTCGTTCTCCGGGAACAACTCCATGACGGCCTTGTCGGTGGCGTAGATGTCCTTCGGGTCGCCGGACAGCGCCGCCCACCGGAACGGGCCCTTGCCCTCGCAGAACAACGGCCGGATGTAGGCGGGCACGAAGCCCGGGAACTCGAACGCCCGGTCGTAGCCACCCTGCCGGGCCTCGTCGCGGATGCTGTTGCCGTAGTCGAACACCTCGGCGCCGGCGTCCTGGAACTCGACCATGGCCTGCACGTGCCGGGCCATCGACTCCCGGGCCCGGTCGGTGAACTCCTCGGGCTTGCGCTCGGCGAAATCGGCCCAGTCCTCGAGTTCGACGCCCAGCGGCAGGTACGACAGCGGGTCGTGCGCGCTGGTCTGGTCGGTGACGATGTCGATGGCCACGCCGCGGCGCAGCAGTTCGGGGAAGACCTGCGCGCAGTTGCCGACCAGGCCGATCGACCAGGCGCGGCGCTGCTCCTTGGCGGCGAGGGCCTTGGCGACGGCGTCGTCCAGGTCGTCGGCGATCTCGTCCAGGTAGCGGTGGTCAACCCGGCGCTGCAGCCGGGACCGGTCGACGTCGACGATCAGGCAGGCGCCGCCGTTCATGGTGACGGCCAGGGGCTGCGCGCCACCCATGCCGCCGGCGCCGCCGGTCAGCGTGAGGGTGCCGGCCAGCGTGCCGCTGAACCGCTTCTCGGCGATCGCGGCGAACGTCTCGTAGGTGCCCTGGACGATGCCCTGGGAGCCGATGTAGATCCAGGAGCCGGCGGTCATCTGCCCGTACATGGTCAGGCCGAGCTTCTCCAGCCGGCGGAACTCCGGCCAGGTGGCCCAGTCGCCGACCAGGTTGGAGTTGGCCAGGATGACCCGCGGTGCCCACTCGTGGGTGCGCATGACGCCGACCGGCCGGCCGGACTGGACCAGCATGGTCTCGTCGGCCTCCAGGGTGGTCAGCGTGCGCACCATGGCGTCGAACGAGTTCCAGTCGCGGGCGGCCTTGCCGGTGCCGCCGTACACGACGAGATCATCGGGGCGCTCGGCGTTCTCCGGATCAAGATTGTTCATCAGCATCCGCAGCGGGGCCTCGGTGGCCCAGGACTTCGCGGTCAGGCTGGTGCCATGGGCGGCGCGGACGGGGCGTGCTCCCTGCATCGACACGTTCCTTTCGGGTCGGGCCGGGTGATTCATTTCGCGTGGTCGGTCCCGGATCAGTCCATGCAATCAGCGCCCCGGCCGGTGGGAATAGGGCCGACGGCCGGCTTCTGTCCGGTATCCCGGACAGCCGGCCCGGTGACCGGCGCGGATATATCTAGCGGCTGGGTCACACCGCGTTGACCGGTCCGGCGGACCTCGGTAGATTTCGAACCGCGAGAGTGCAATTCCATATTGTGGATAAACGACGAGCCGGGAGATGATCGAGTGACCGCCAGCCCCACCACCGGGTCCGCCACCGTCGAGGTCAAGGGAGTGCCCGTGCCGCGCGCGGACGAGATCCTCACTCCGGCCGCGCTGGACTTCGTGGCCGGCCTGCACCGTCGCTTCGCCGGCCGCCGGGACGAGCTGCTCGCGGCGCGCGCCACCCGCCGCGCGCAGGCCGCCCGCACCGGCCGGCTCGACTTCCTCCCGGAGACCGCGGCGATCCGCGCGGCCGACTGGACGGTCGCGCCGCCGCCCGCGGACCTGGTCGACCGGCGGGTGGAGATCACCGGCCCGCCGGAGCCGAAGATGGCGATCAACGCGCTGAACTCGGGCGCCCGGGTCTGGCTCGCCGACCTCGAGGACGCGAACACCCCGCACTGGCGCAACGTGATCGGCAGCCAGCTCGTGCTGCACGACGCGATTCGCGGGACGCTGCAGTTCGATTCGCCCCAGGGCAAGCAGTACCGGCTGGCCACCGACCGGCGGCTGGCGACCATCGTCGCCCGGCCCCGCGGCTGGCACTTCGACGAGCGGGATCTGCTGATCGACGGCACCCCGGCGGTCGGTGCGCTGGTCGACTTCGGCCTGTACTTCTTCCACAATGCCGCCGAGCTGCTGGCCCGGGGCAGCGGTCCGTACTTCTACCTGCCGAAGATGGAAAGCCATCTGGAGGCCCGGCTCTGGAACGACGTGTTCACCCATGCCCAGGCCGAGCTGGGCATCCCGCACGGTTCCGTCCGCGCCACCGTGCTGATCGAAACCATCCCGGCGGCCTTCGAGATGGACGAGATCCTCTACGAATTGCGCGATCACGCCTCCGGCCTGAACGCCGGCCGGTGGGACTACCTGTTCAGCGTGATCAAGTACTTCCGCGACGCCGGAGCCGCGTTCGTGCTGCCCGATCGGGGCAGTGTCGCCATGACCGCCCCGATGATGCGCGCGTACACCAACCTGCTCGTCGCCACCTGCCACCGGCGCGGCGCGTTCGCGATGGGCGGGATGGCAGCCTTCATTCCCAGCCGCCGGGACCCGGAGGTCAACCGGGTCGCCCTGGCGAAGGTACGGGCGGACAAGGAGCGCGAGGCCGGTGACGGCTTCGACGGCTCCTGGGTCGCCCACCCGGATCTGGTGCCGGTGTGTGCCGAGGTGTTCGACACCGTGCTGGGCGACCGGCCCAACCAGCTGGACCGCCGCCGCGACGATGTGATCGTGACCGCCGAGCAGTTGCTGGACGTCGCGTCCGTGCCGGGCGCGATCACCGAGGCCGGGCTGCGGGGCAACATCGACGTCGCCCTGCGGTACCTGGAGGCCTGGCTCGGCGGGAACGGTGCGGTCGGTATCCACAACCTGATGGAGGACGCGGCGACCGCCGAGATCTCCCGCTCGCAGGTGTGGCAATGGGTGCACAACGGCGTGACCCTGGACACCGGCCGCACCGTCACCGCCGAGCTGGTCCGCGGCATCGCCGACGAGGAACTGGCCGCCATCGCCGCCGAACTGGGCCCGGAGGCCTACGCGGCCAGCCGCTACCCGTTGGCGCGCAACGTGTTCGAGCAGGTGGCGCTGGCCGACGAGTTCGCCGACTTCCTCACCCTGCCGGCCTACGCGGCGGCCGGGAGCTGATTTACCCGCCGGCCCGTGCGCACCTGCCCGTGCGTGTCGTCCTCGCCCACCGGGCTGCCGCCGGTGTCTGCGCTTATGTTGACTCCGACCGGTGGCGAGGCTGGGGGAAGAGGGTGCCGTGACGGAGCAGTGGTCGCGCCGTCGGGTACTCACATGGGGGGCGGCGCTGGCCGGGGTGCCGCTGCTGATGGCGTGCTCGCCCGCGCCGAGCGGAACGGCGACCAGCGGGTCCACCGCCGCCGGAACGCCGGAAAACGTCACGCCCTCGGGATCGTCGAGCCTGCCCGGTTCCGCGGCCGGCTCGGTCCGGGACACCGCCGTCCGACGGAGCGAGAACGGCGTGCTGCAGACGACTCTGACGCCGCAGCCGGCCCAGGTCGACATCGGGGCGGCCCGGCCGATCACCACCTGGGCCTACGACGGACTGCTTCCGGGGCCGACGTGGGAGATCGGGCCGGGTGACCTGCTGCGCGTCGAACTGGTCAACGACCTGCCGGCCGAACCGCCCGGCGCCACGGCGAGCGCGTCCGCGGGTGTCGCCTCGTCGGCGACCTCCCCGGACCCCTCCGGCGCGGCCGGGATGGACGAGCACGGTGGCCACGATGTGAGCGCGGACCCGATGCCGATGGACCGCCCGCACCAGTGGACGACGACGAACCTGCACTACCACGGCATGCACGTCTCGCCGGAGGGCAACGGCGACGACGTGTTCCTGACGGTCGAGCCCGGCCAGCGCTACCAGTACGAGATCGAGGTACCGGCCGACCATCCCGGCGGGCTGTACTGGTACCACCCGCACCGGCACGGGGGTGTCGCCCAGCAGATCCGTGGGGGCATGGCCGGGGCCATCATCGTCCGCGGGGCGATCGACGAAGTGCCGGAGATCGCGGCCGCGGCCGAACAGCTGATGGTGGTTCAGGCGATCGAGGTCGACGACACCTTCACGGTGCCGCAGCCGATCCCTGATCCCTCCTCCACGGAGGCGTTCTTCCCGCGGAACCAGATCCTCTACCCGATCAACGGCGGCCTGTCGCCCACGCTGACGATGCGGCCCGGCGAGGTGGTGCGCTGGCGGATCCTCAACGCGGCTGAGGGCAAGTTCATCAACCTGGTCGCCGACGGCCTGGAGTTCCACGTCATCGCCTGGGACGGGCTGAACCTGGCCGAACCCGAACTGGTCCCGAACCTGTTCCTGTCCGCCGGGAACCGGGTGGAGGTGCTGGTCCGGGCGATCGCGCCGGGCACCGTCCAGCTGCAGTGCACCCCCAGCTCCAGCCAGAAGCCCGGCACCCAGGGCGTTCCCGGCTCGACAGAGGGCCTGCCGCCCGAGCTCGTCACCCGGCCGATCGCCACCATCGAGGTGGCCGGCGACCCGGTGAGCATGGCCCTGCCGACCGAGCTGCCGGCGTTCGACCAGGAGATCCGGCCGATCGCCCGGACCCGCGAGGTGACCTACTCCGTGGAGCGGGACGGCACCCAGTTCCAGGACTTCGGGATCGACGGTCAGCAGTTCACCGACCAGCTCCCGCCGTACCAGGTCAAGCTGGGCACCGCGGAGGAGTGGACCGTGATCAACGGCGTCGACGAGAAGCTGCCCCAGCACGCCCACGTCTTCCACATCCACGTCAACCCGTTCAAGATCACCAAGATCAACGGTCAACTGCTCGACAAGCCGCTCTGGCGGGACACGTTCATCCTCACCGGAAACACCGGTGACTCGTTCACCTTCCAGACGAACTTCCTCGACTTCACCGGGAAGTTCGTCGACCACTGCCACATCGTCAGTCACGAGGACCTGGGCATGATGGAGACGATCGAGGTGGTCCGATGACCCCGCCGCCGGACCTGCCGACGGGACCGCTCAACCGCCGCCGCGCCTTGCAGCTCGGCGCCGCCGGCGCGGTGGCGGGCCTACTGGCCGCATGCACCTCGACCGACCCGTCGTCGAGCGCCTCGACGCCGGCCACCGGCGGCAGTGCCGGGCCGTCGGCCGATCCCGAGTGGCGGACCCCGACGCCGCCGCCGACCAGCGCCACGGCCGCGCCGGACCCGGTGCCGGCCGGGGCGATCCAGGATCTGCGCAGCCGGCTGCGGGGCAACGTGCTGTCCCCGCTCGACGCGAACTACCCGTTCACCGGACTGTCCTCCAACACGCGCTACCTCGACGTGCGGCCCGCTGTCATCGCCCGGTGCAAGGACGAGGCCGATGTGGTCACCGCGGTGAACTGGGCCCGCGACAACGGACTGCCGGTCGCGCCCTACGGCGGCGGCCACAGCTACGCCGGCCTGTCGACGACCGCCGGGCTGCTGCTGGACATCGGCGCGATGAACGACGTCACCGTGGACCTGGCGTCGGGCACGGCCTCGGTCGGCGCCGCGGCGCTGAACGGCGACGTGCTGGACAAGACGATCAACACCCCGTTCCTGCTGCCCGGGGGCACCTGCCTCGGCGTCGGCACCGGCGGGCTCGTGCTCGGCGGCGGCATCGGCTACAACACCCACTGGGCCGGGCTGACCTGCGACCACCTGACCTCGACCCGGGTGGTGCTGGCCTCCGGCGACGTCGTCGATGCCGACGGGAGCCAGCACCCCGACCTGTTCTGGGCCTGCCGCGGCGGCACCGGCGGCACCTTCGGGCTGAACACGTCGTTCGAGTTCCAGCTGGTACCCGCCCCGCCGACGGTCGTGTACTTCCGGTACGACTACCGCGGCGCCGACGCCGCGACCGCGATGCTCGCCGCGGTCGACACCCTGTCCCAGACGGCGCCGGCCGGCCTGAACCTGAGCTCGTCCGCGCAGGCCACCCCGGTCGGCGACGGCGGCCCGCGGGAGGCGATCGACGCGTTCGTCCGCGGCCAGTACGTCGGCCCCGTGGACGAGGCCCGCGATCTGCTGGCCCCGTTCGTCGCGCTCTCCCCGGCGAAGTCGGCGCTGCAGGAGCGGCCGTTCTGGGAGGTGCAGCAGCAGGTGTGGCCGTCGGCCAATCCGGCGCCGCACTCCTGGGGTGACTGGTCGCGCTACACCCGGGCGGCGCTGCCGCAGGACCGGGTGGCGAAGATGGTCGACCTGCTGGCCCAGTGCCCGGTGCGGACCGACACCGCCAACGGCGCGTTGTGGTTCCTGGGTTGGGTGGGCGGCGACGTGGTCGGCAAGGTCGGGCGCACCGACACCGCCTACGTCCATCGCGGCTCCCCGCTGCTGCTGCGGCCGACCCCGGTGTGGGAGACCAGCGACCCGCCGTCCGTCGGCCAGGACCTGCTGGACTGGACGGCGGCGCAGATCGCCATCGTCGCCGACGTGACGCCGGACGAGAGCTACCAGAACTTCCCGAACCGGTTGATTCCCAACCCGCTCCAGCAGTATTTCGGCGAGAATCTGGACCGGCTCATCGAGGTCAAGGCCGCTTACGATCCGGCCAACCTGTTCACCAACGAGCAGGGCATCCCGGTGCGGAGCTAGGGGTACCTCGGAAGGAGATCGTTGATGGCCCTTCAACTGCGGCCCAACTGCGAGGGCTGCGACAAGGACCTGCCCCCGGTTGCCCCGGACGCGATGATCTGCACCTACGAATGCACGTGGTGCGCCGCGTGTGTCGAGCGGCTGCGGAACGTCTGCCCGAACTGCGGTGGCGGGTTCGTGCCGCGGCCCATCCGGCCGGCTCGGGAGTGGCGGCCGGGCCTGTCCCTGCGGCAGCGCCCGGCCTCGACCGAACGGGTGCACATGTCCTACAGCTGGGCCGAGGCGGGGGAGCTGTCCGCTGCGGTCGCCGGCATTCCGCCGGCGCAGCGGTAGCGGTCTTCCTTGTCGGACACCTTTCCTCCTCATATGGTGGAGGGATGGTGCTCAACATCAAGGACGCGGAAACGGATCGGCTGGCCCGGGAACTGGCCGCCGAGGCGGGCGAGTCGATCACGGTCGCCACCCGGCGCGCCCTACAGGAGCGGCTGGCTCGGATCCGCGCTCGCCAGGCCGTGGCCGGTTCCGATCTCGGCCTCGATGAGTACATCCGTCGCGGGCGGGAACGGGCCGTGCTCGACGCGCGCCCAGGCGACGAAGTCCTCGGCTACGACGAGCACGGTCTGCCGCGATGAGCGAGCCCGTGAGCGGATCATGGGCACCGCATCGCTCCGTTGAACTCTTCGGAGGGGTGCGATGAGCCCGATCATCCTGGACACGTCGGCGGTCGCTGCGGTGATATTCGGCGAGTCCGACGCCGAGGCCTATGCCGCAGCCATGGTCAGGCATGCGGGTGAGCTCAGCATCAGCGCCGTGACCTTGGTGGAACTCGGCATCGTGGCCGAGGCGAGACAGGGTCCGGCGGCGACCCAGGACGTGCGGGCGTTGCTCGATCGGCTGGGCGTCGTCACGGAGCCGGTGGATGCCGCCCAGGCGGGCGCCGCCCTGGCCGCCTGGCGGCGGTTCGGCAAGGGCCGCCATCCCGCCGGCCTGAATCTCGGTGACTGCTTCAGCTACGCGCTGGCCCGGATGTCGGGTGGATCACTCTTGTTCAAGGGCAACGACTTCGCCCAAACCGACATCGTCGGCGCACTCTGACCCGCCGATCGCTCACGTGCCGGCGGTGAGCTCCTCCACCGCCCGGCGCACCTGCGCAAGATGCTCGGCCATCGCCGCCTCGGCCCGCGGCGCGTGTTGCGCGTCGATGGCGGCGACGATGACGCCGTGCTCGGCGTTCGCGGCGTCCCGGCGGTGCGCGACCAGGTTGAGCGTCTCGGACTGGCGGGACAGCGCCGGGGCCATCGTCGCGTGCAGGTCGGCGAAGACCTGGTTGCCGCTGGCCCGGGCGATGGCCGCGTGGAACGCGGTGTCGATGCGCACCCAGTGCGCGGGGTTGTGCTCGACCTCCATCTCCCGGATCAACCGCCGCAGCTCGTCCCGCTGGGCGGCGGTGCGCCGGGCGGCGGCCAGGCCAGCGGCCGGGATTTCCACGTGCGGTCGCGCCTCCACCAGGTCCTGGCTCGAGTAAATGCCGACGGTCAGGGTGGTCGGCACATGGTCGGCGATGACATAGGTCCCGCTGCCCGTCCGGGTCCGGGTCAGCCCCAGCGTCTCGCAGGACCGCAGCGCCTCGCGGACCACCGCCCGGCTGACCCCGTAACGAGTGCCGAGTGCCGCCTCCGACGGGAGGCGCTGGCCGACCGGTAGCTCGCCGCGTTCGATTGCCCCGCGCAGGTCGGCCAGCACCGCCTCCGCCGCGGACACCCGGGCGAACTGTGGTTGCGACGTTGTCCAGCTGTCGGACGGACCCATGCCACGCATCCTAGCGATGGGCCGCGCTCAGGGCCGTGACCTGCAGGTTCCCGTCCGTCGTGTGAGCGCCGTCACGGCCTGTTGACGACAAGCTGGGGCGGGCCCTACAGTCTAAATCTGTCAGACAGCTTGACAGCAGGGCAGCAGGACCTCACGCTCCGTGACTCCAAGACCGCAGTGCCCACCGTCGTCGCCACTGCAGAAGGGTGTACCCCAGACATGTCCACACGCACCGAGCACGATCTCCTCGGCTACCTCGAGGTCCCCACCGACGCCTACTACGGCGTGCACACGGCCCGCGCCGTCGACAACTTCCCGATCACCGGCATCAAGCTGGCGATCTACCCGCTCTTCATCGCCGCCCTCGCCGCCGTCAAGCAGGCCGCCGCCACCGCCAACCGCGACATCGACGCCCTCGACGCGACCAAGGCCGACGCGATCATCGCCGCGGCGCAGGAGATCCGGGCAGGTGCGCTGCACGATCAGTTCGTCGTCGACATGATCCAGGGCGGCGCCGGCACCTCCACCAACATGAACGCCAACGAGGTCATCGCGAACCGGGCGCTGGAGATCCTCGGTCACACCCGCGGTGCGTACGAGCACCTGCACCCGCTGCAGGACGTCAACCTGGGCCAGAGCACCAACGACGTCTACCCGACCGCCATCAACATCGCGCTCGACGCGTACGTGGTCAAGCTGGACGCGGCCCTGGGCGTGCTGCACGCCGCCTACCTGCGCAAGGCCGCCGAGTTCGCCGACGTGCTGAAGATGGGCCGCACCCAGTTGCAGGACGCCGTCCCGATGACACTGGGCCAGGAGTTCGGCGCGTTCGCCTCCACCCTGGCCGAGGACCGGGAGCGGCTGCGCGAGGCGCGGGCCCTGCTGCACGAGATCAACCTCGGCGGCACCGCGATCGGCACCGAGCTCAACGCCCACCCCGAGTACCGGCGGCACGTCGTCGACGAGCTGCGCACGCTCACCGGCATCGAGACCCTCGTCTCGGCCACCGATCTCGTCGAGGCCACCTCCGACGTCGGGCACTTCGTCCAGCTGTCCGGTGTGCTCAAGCGGGTCGCCGTCAAGCTGTCCAAGGTCTGCAACGACCTGCGGCTGCTGTCCTCCGGCCCGCGCGCCGGCTTCGGCGAGATCAACCTGCCCGCGCGGCAGGCCGGCTCGTCGATCATGCCGGGCAAGGTCAACCCGGTGATCCCCGAGGTCGTCAATCAGGTCGCCTACGAGGTCATCGGCAACGACGTCACCATCACCATGGCCGCCGAGAGCGGGCAGCTGCAGCTCAACGCGTTCGAGCCGATCATCGCCCACTCGCTGTTCGCCAGCCTGGATCACCTGGCCGCGGCCGCGGTCGTGCTGGCCGAGAAGTGCGTCGACGGCATCACCGCCAACCGGGACCTGCTCCGCGCCCGGGTCGCCGACTCGATCGGCCTGGTCACCGCGCTCAGCCCGGAGATCGGCTACGAGAACGCCACCGACGTCGCCCAGGAGGCACTCATCAGCGGCCGCGGGGTGGCCGACATCGTCGCCCAGCGCGGGTTGCTGACCACCGAGCGGATCGACGCCATCCTGGCCGCCGTGGCCGGACCGGCCGGCGCGCGATGACCGTCGCCGCCGACGTTGATTCCGCGGCGGCCGCGGACGACCGCCCCGCCGGTCCGGACGTCGAGCTGGCCCGGGTCTACCGATCGGGCCTGCACGAGGGCACGCACTACGGCGCCCTGGTCCTGATCGACGGCGACGGCACCGTGCTGCGGCAGCGGGGCGACGTGCACCGCCCGGTCTTCCACCGGTCCTGCGCCAAGCCGTTCCAGGCCGTCGCCATGCTCGACGCCGGACTACGGCTGACCGGGCCGGACCTGGCCCTGGCCGCCGCCTCGCACACCGGTGAGGCCGAGCACGTCGCCATGGTCCGGGCCAGCCTGGCCGCCGGCGGCCTGACCGCGGACGACCTGGGCTGCCCGGCCGACCTGCCGAGTGACCCGGAGGCCCGGGACGACGCCGTGCGCCGCGGCGACCGGCCGAGCCGGGTCTACATGAACTGTTCGGGCAAGCACGCGGCCATGCTGCGCACCTGCCGGGCTGCCCGCTGGTCGACGGCCAACTACCTCGACCCGGCGCACCCGTTACAGCGCCGGATCCGTTCCACCGTCGAACGCTTTGCCGGCCCCACGCACGACACGGTCGGCGTCGACGGGTGCGGCGCCCCGGTGTTCGCCACCGACCTGGTCGGCCTGGCCCGCGGGTTCCGCGCACTCGTCACCGCCGAGCCGGGCAGCTCGGCCCGCGCGGTTGCCGATGCCATGCGCCGCCACCCGCATCTGGTCGGCGGCCGGACCTCCGGCGACACCCTGCTGATGCGCGAGATCCCCGGCCTGCTGGTCAAGCTCGGCGCCGACGGCGTCCAGTGCTTCGCCCTGCCGGACGGCCGGGCGGCCGCGTTCAAGATCTCCGACGGCGCCGAGCGGGCCCGGCTGCCCATCGTGCTGGCCGCCCTGGACTACCTCGGCATCCGTACCGAGCCGGTGGCCGCGGCGCCCCTCGCGGTCACCGCCCGCACCGTGTTCGGCGCCGGTCGGCCGGTCGGCTCCGTCGTCGCCGCGCCGGACCTGTTCCGCTGAAATCCGTCCCACCCCGCACGCGCTCTCCCGTCCGCCCACCCCCACACAACGAGGTGTCTTTCGTGACCGTCGAATCGAATCGCACGCCCCCATCGGAGCATCACACCTACCATCACCCGTCCCCGGAGCAGACCGAGGCGCATCTCGGCGAGCTCTTCCAGGACGAGGAGAAGGGCTACCACAAGGGCCTCAAGGCCCGGCAGGTGCAGATGATCGCCATCGGTGGCGCCATCGGCACCGGCCTGTTCCTCGGCGCCGGTGGCCGGCTGGCCCAGGCCGGCCCGGCCCTGGTGTTCATCTACGCGCTGTGCGGGTTCTTCGCCTTCCTGGTGCTGCGGGCGCTCGGTGAGCTGGTGCTGCACCGGCCCTCGTCCGGCTCGTTCGTCTCCTACGCCCGCGAGTTCTACGGCGAGAAGGCCGCTTTCGCTGCCGGTTGGATGTACTGGCTCAACTGGGCGATGACGGCCATCGTCGACGTCACCGCGGTCGCGCTGTACATGAAGTTCTTCGGCCAGTACTCACCGTTCATCAACTCGGTCCCGCAATGGGCCTGGGCGTTGATCGCGCTGGCCGTGGTGTTGTCGCTGAACCTGGTGTCGGTCAAGGTGTTCGGCGAGATGGAGTTCTGGTTCGCGTTGATCAAGGTGGTGGCCCTGGTCGCCTTCCTGGTCGTCGGCACCTACTTCGTGTTCTTCGGCACGCCCATCGACGGCCACCAGGTCGGCTTCAGTCTGATCTCCGACAACGGCGGGTGGCTGCCCAACGGCCTGCTGCCGGCGATCGTGATCATCCAGGGTGTCGTCTTCGCCTACGCCTCCATCGAGTTGATCGGTACCACCGCGGGCGAGACCAAGAACCCCGAGAAGATCATGCCCAAGGCGATCAACACCGTCATTCTGCGGATCGGCGTCTTCTACATCGGTTCCGTCCTGCTGCTCGTGCTGCTGCTGCCCTACACCGCCTACCAGGCCGGGGTGTCGCCGTTCGTGACGTTCTTCGACTCGATCGGCGTCGACGGCGCCGGAATGATCATGAACCTGGTGGTGCTCACGGCGGCCCTCTCCTCGCTGAACGCCGGGCTGTACTCCACCGGCCGCATCCTGCGCTCGATGGCGATGAACGGCTCCGCGCCGAAGTTCGCCGCCCGGATGAACAAGGCCGGCGTGCCCTACGGCGGCATCGCGATCACCGCGGCGATGACCCTGCTCGGTGTCGGCCTGAACGCGATCGTGCCTGAATCCGCCTTCGAGATCGTGCTCAACGTGGCCTCGCTCGGCATCATCGCGGCCTGGGCGACGATCGTGCTCTGCCAGATCCGGCTCAAGCAGTGGGCCGACAAGGGACTGTTGAAGCGTCCCTCGTTCAAGATGATCGGCGCGCCGTTCACCTCGTACCTGACCCTGGCGTTCCTGGTCGGTGTGCTCGTGCTCATCGCGTTCGACTACCCCGTCGGCACCTTCACCATCGGCTCGCTGGTGGTCATCGTCCCCGCGCTGGTCGGCGGCTGGTTCCTGTGCCGGGGCCGGATCACCGCGATCGCCGAGCAGCGGGCCTCGATCACCGGTCCCTACCCGGTGGTGGCGAATCGTCCGGCGATCGACGGCCGCGCGGCGGCCGGCGACGACTCCGCCGAGTAGTCCCTCAATTTCGATCCCTATCCGCTCGACCGGTGGACCCGGCGCCGTCCGCGCCGGGTCCACCGGGGCATTCCCATCCCCCCAGAGAGGCATGAAGACAATGGCTGTCGCCCCGTACGAGCTCGTCCATGGACCTGGAGACGTGGTGGCCCGGGTGGCTGCCCGGGGTCGGGCGGTGTTGTCGTCGCCGACGATCAACAAGGGCACTGCGTTCACGTTGGTTGAGCGTGAGCAGTTGGGGTTGACGGGGTTGTTGCCGACCGGGGTGACGACGTTGGAGGGGCAGACGCGGCGGGTGTGGGCGCAGTATCAGCAGCAGCCGACGGATCTGGCGAAGTGGGTGTATTTGGCGAATCTGCGGGATCGGAACGAGGTGTTGTTCTACCGGTTGCTCTCGGAGCGGCTGCCGGAGATGTTGCCGGTGGTGTACACGCCGACGGTGGGTGAGGCGATCCAGCGGTTCAGTCATGAGTTCCGGCGGAGCCGGGGTGTTCTTGTCGGTGGATCATCCGGATCAGGTCGAGACGGCGTTGCGGAACACGGGTCTGGGTCCGGATGATGTGGATCTGTTGGTGGCGACGGATTCGGAGGGGATCCTGGGGATCGGGGATCAGGGGATCGGCGGGATCGAGATCTCGATCGGGAAGTTGTCGGTGTATACGGCGGCGGCGGGGATCCATCCGCGGCGGGTGTTGCCGGTGGTGTTGGACACCGGGACGGACAATCTGAAGTTGTTGAACGATCCGATGTATATCGGGGAGCGGCATGCGCGGATCCGGGATCATCGGTATGACGAGTTGATCGACGCGTATGTGAGTGCGTGCAGCAAGTTGTTCCCGAACGCGATGTTGCATTGGGAGGATTTCGGCACGACGAACGCCCGTCGGATCCTGAACAAGTACTACGACCAGGTCTGTACGTTCAATGACGACATGCAGGGCACCGCGGCGGTGGTGTTGGCGGCGATCTTCTCGGCGGTGCGGGCGGCGGGGTCGCGGTTGCGGGATCAGACGATCGTGATCCATGGGGCCGGCACCGCCGGCCTGGGGATCGCGGACATGTTGCGGGATCAGATGGTCCGGGAGGGGTTGTCGCCGGACGAGGCGACGGGCCGGTTCTACGCGTTGGCCAAGCAGGGGTTGCTGGTCGGGGACGATCCGACGCTGCTGGATTTTCAGGTGCCGTATGCGCGGTCGCGGGCCGAGGTGGCGAACTGGCCGGGCGGACCGGGTGGGATTTCCCTGGCTGCGGTGGTGACGCGGGCGAAGCCGACGATCCTGATCGGGACGTCGACGCAGGCGGGGGCGTTCACGGAGTCGATCGTGCGGGAGATGGCGTCGTACACGGAGCGGCCGATCATCTTGCCGTTGTCGAATCCGACGAGTAAGGCGGAGGCGTTGCCGCACGATCTGATCCATTGGACGGATGGGAAGGTGTTGACGGCGACGGGTAGCCCGTTCGCGCCGGTGCCGTACAAGGGTGTGAGTTATCAGATCGCGCAGTCGAACAATGCGTTGGTGTTCCCGGGCCTGGGGTTGGGGGTTGCGGTGACGAAGGCGGAGCGGATCACCGATCGGATGATCGCGGCGGCGGCGGATGCGGTGGCGGCGATGTCGGATGCGGGTCGGCCGGGGGCCAGCCTGCTGCCGCCGATGACGGCGTTGCGGACGGCGTCGGCGGCGGTGGCGATCGCGGTGGCGAGGGTGGCCGACGAGGAGGGGTTGGCCCGGGTCGAGCTGACCAACCCGATCCAGCAGGTGTACGACGCGATGTGGCAGCCCGAGTACCCGCGGATCGAGATCCTCGCGGACTAACGGGGCCGCCCAGTTCGCCCACGATGCGGCCGATGCGGGCCGACAGCGACCGCCCTGGGCAGGAACCGGGGCTTTGGTTGGTTGGACACCGCCCGACGCACGTTCCTCACGGACGATCGGGTGTGGCCTGCGTCACACCACCGTCGTCGTCCCGAACTCAGGGTTCGACGTCGACCATGACGACCGTGACCGTCAGCCCCGGGCCGGTGACCTGGGACAACGCTCGTTCCACAGCCGAGTGGACCTGCTCGGCGGTCCGGCGGGGTGGCGGCGCCGCCGCTACCACGATGCGCACCGTGACGTGCGGGCCGGGTTCGTGGTCGACGCTGATGCCGCTTCGGTCCGCCTCGTCGTCGTGGGCGTCGTCGCCGGTGAACAAAGCCCGCGCGGCTCGGCCGGCCAGGTGGCGGAGCCCGGGCTGCAACCGAACCACCCCGGGGACCGCGGAGGCCGCCGCTGCGGCCAACCGGGCGAGGTCCTCATCGCCCGGCCCGTCGCCGGCCGGACTCACCGGCCGGCTCCGGCGGTGAAGACGTCCTGGACGAGCAGATCCACCCGATCCACCGCAAGGCCGAACAGCTCGGTGACGGTGTCGTTGACCGATGCACGCACCAGCTCGGACAGCTCAAGGGTGTCGGCGCCGTACGCAACGGACGCCGTCAGCTCGACCCGCAGCGCCCCGGAGACGTCCGGACCGTCCTCCGGCGCCTCGACGGTGCACCGGCGGACGACGATATCGGCCAGGTCGTCCAGCGCGCCGGTGATCGCGGTGGCGACGGCCGTCGAACCGACGAGCAGGTGGCCGCTCGACCCCGGCAGCACGATCAGCTGTCCGGGCCGCAGCTCGGCCCAGACCGAGTGCATGACGGCCGGCACCAGCCCGGCCGACGGTTCGCGGTCGGTGACCCGGCCCAGTTCGTCGGCGGCCCGGGCCAGCGCGGCCGCCGCCGCCGGGTCCGGCTCGGCCGGAGAATCGGCTGTCGCGGCCGCGGGCGAACTCGGTGCCCGGTCGGCCGGTTCGGGTTGCCCGTTCACCGCCATGGGGCCATCACCTCCGCCAGTCTGGTCCGGGCGCGGGCGATCCGGCCCCGGACGGTCGGTTCGGGAACGCCGACGATCTCGGCAATCTCGTCGTAGCTGCGATGATCCACCTCGCGCAGCAGCCAGCAGACCCGCAATGGCTCGGGCAGGTCGGCCAACGCGGACTGCAGCGCCTCCAGCATGGCCGATCGCTCGGCCTGGCGTTCCGGCCCGGCCGTGTCGACCAGGCCGGGTGGCACCGGGCCGGCATCCTCGACGTCCAGGTCGGCGGTGGGCTTGCGCCGGCGCAGTTCGTTCAGCGAGCGGTTCGTGACGATGCGGTACAGCCAGGTCGAGAATCTGGCGTCGCCGCGGAACTCGGGCAGCCGCCGCCACGACGCGATGAACGCCTCCTGGACGGCGTCCTCGGCATCCGCGGAGCGGCTGAGCAGTCGCAGTGAGGTGCCGAACATGGCCCGCTCGTGCCGGCGCAGCAACGTCTCGAAGGCGCGGCTGTTGCCGCTCTGCGCTCGCTGGACGAGCTCCTCGTCCGTCAGCTCGGACAGGCGTGACCGTCGACGGAAGGTGCCGCCCGCTGCCGCCGGGGGTTCGGTCACTGCCGGATCGTGCCACATCGGTCCCGGTGGAGACGTCGCCGACCGGCGGGTCGGTGTGGGGCGGGTCACAAGGACACACCCGTGAGGAAGGCGCGGGTCACCGGGTCATACCTGACATGCCGACGTTGAGCCCGGGACCGATGAGCATGTCGGACCGATGCGGGTCGGTACCGCCGGACCGATGGGGCCCCCGGCCGGCGGCCACAGACGAAGACGAGAACCACGAACGAAGGAGTGAAGCGACATGACGACGCCCACCACGACCAAGAAGGCGCCGGAGACCACCGATTCCACGCCGGCCGGCACGGTCGTCGAGACCGCGCTGGTGACCACCCGGGGCAAGACCTCCATCGCGGACACGGTGGTGGAGAAGATTGCCGGGTTGGCCGCGCGCGAGATCACCGGGGTGCACAAGCTGGGCGGGGGCGCCGCCCGGGCGTTCGGCGCGATCCGGGAGAAGATTCCGGGCCAGTCCGAGAGCCTGGCCCAGGGCGTGACCGTCGAGGTCGGCGAGCGGCAGGCCGCCGTGGACCTGGACATCACGGTCGAGTACGGAGTCGAGATCGGTGAGCTCAGCAAGGCCATCCGGCGCAACGTGATCAGCGCGATCGAGCGGATGACCACCCTGGAGGTCACCGAGGTCAACATCGTCGTGCACGACGTGCACGTTCCCAGCGACGACGACGAGGACGACCCGCACGACGCCCGGGTGGCGTGACCGACGACGAGCGAACGGCCCGGCGGGCGTACATCCGTGAGCACCACCCCGACCGGGGCGGCGATCCGGATGCCTTTATCGCGGGGTTGCGGCGGTGGGACGGGGGCCGCCGCACCCCGCCCGGGGAGCCCGGGGAGGTCGTCGTGATCCGGCGGAGCCGCCGGCGATGGTGGCGCCAGTGGTGGCGCCGCCGTTCCGCGCGCCGGAACCTGCGCTGATCCCACCGAGCTGCGACATCCCTTATCCCAAATATTCTTTCGATTCAAGACAGGTTGATGATCACGATGAGAGGTTCTGCTACCGCGATCGGCGTGGCAGTCGGCGTCGCGTTGGGGTTCGCCGGGGCCTTCGGCGGATTCCTGGCGTTCCTGCTGGTGCTGGTCCTCGCCGCGATCGGCGGGCTGGTCGGTGCGGTGGTGGACGGCCGGATCAATATCGGTGACTACGTCGGCGGTCGGGCCAACGGCCGCAGCCAGCGGTGACCGCCCCGGTCACCACCACGGGGAGCGTCCCCGTGGCCGGGACCGAGGTCGTCGGGACCGCGATCACGGCCGACCCGGCCGTCCGGGGCCGGACGGTGCTGCTCGACCGGGTGGTGGAGAAGACCGCCGCGGCGGCCGCCGCCGAGGTCGAGCACGTCCATGCCGCCGGCCGCGGCGCGGTCGGCCAGTTGCTGGGAACGCGCCCGGCGATCGCCGTCCAGTCCGCCATCGACGGGCATCTGGCTCAGCTGAGCCTGGAGGTGGAGATCGACTACCCGGCGCCACTGCGCCAGGTCACCCGCCACCTGCGGGAGCACGTCAGCGATCGCGTCCTCGAGTTGTGCTCGATCACCGTCACCGACCTCGATGTCCATGTGGTCGCTCTGCGACAGCAGACCCGTCCGGAAAGGAGAGTCCAGTGAGCGCCACCAGCGCGTCCGCGGCGGTCACCGCCGCTCCGGCCCGTGGCCGCCGCACGGTGGCCGCCGTCGTGGTCGCTGTGCTGCTGTTCCTGCTGGCCGGGTTCGCCGTCTGGCAGGCGGTCCTGCTGCAGCTGGGTCGCCGGCCCGAACCGCTGGACTCGGCGAGCATCTCAGCCTGGCTCAATACGACCCCCTGGTCGGAGCCGGTGATCATCGCGATCGGTGCCGTGATCTCCCTGCTCGGGCTGTGGCTGATCGCGTTGGCGTTGATCCCGCCTCGCCCGACGATGCTCGACCTGCGGGAGAAGCACCCCGACGTGATCACCCGCATCCGGCCGGCCGACCTGCGCCGGGCCCTCGACGGCGCCGCTCGGAGCGTCGACGGCATCAGTGCCGCGCGCACCATCCTGCGGCACGACCGCGCGATCGTCGAGGTGCGCTCGCCGCTGGGCGACCCGTCCGCGCTCCCGGACAAGGTCGCCGCGGCGGTTTCCGACCAGCTGACCGCCCTCGACCCGGTGCAACCGCTGCGCCCGGTCGTGCGGCTGACCGGAGTGCGGACATGAACACGGCGATGAGCGGCCCGATCAACAAGGGTTCGAATACCCGGCGCACCGCCCGCGGTAACCGCATCGGCCTGGGTCTGCTCGGACTGGTCCTGCTGGTCGCCGGCGGAGCGATCGTCATCCGGTCGACCGGCCTGTTCGGCGGCCTCCTCGGCCCGGCCGCGGACCCCGTGTACAGCGACGGGACTGCCGCGTGGGTGCACGATCAGCGGCCGTGGTTGTGGCTGACCATCGCCGCCGTCGGCGTGCTGGTGGCCCTGCTGGCCCTGCGCTGGCTGCTGGTGCAGCTGCGCACCGATCGTCTCGGCCGGCTCATGCTGGACACCGATGATGTCGGCGTGCCGGCCAGTGGGCGGGCCGACGTGCCCGCCGGGGTCGTGACCGCCGCGGTCGGTGAGGAGGTCGACACCTATCGCGGGGTGCAGAAGGTCCGGGTCGCGCTCACCGGCCGGCCCGACCAGCCCGAGCTGCGCCTGACGGTGACCGCCGACCCGGACGCGGATCTGTCCCGGATCCGGCGGCGGATCACCGGGGAGGCCCTGGCTCACGCCCGGTCGGCCCTGGACACCGACCGGCTCACCACCCACCTGCACCTGATCGTGGGCCGCCGGGCCCGGATCAAGGGCAACCAGATCGAAACCGAGATTCCCGTCCGGAGCTGACGCCCGGCCGGTTCCGGAGGCCGCCGACCGGCGGTCCCCACCCACCCATCAAGGAGGACACCCATGAGCATGGGAGACAAGATCAAGAACGCCGCCGAGGAAGCCGTCGGGAAGGCCAAGGAGGTCACCGGCAAGGTGACCGGGAACGAGGAGCTCGAGGCCCGTGGTCAGGCCGAGCAGGCCAAGGCCAACGTCAAGCAGGCCGGCGAGGACGTCAAGGACACCGTCAAGAAGGTCATCGACTGACCCCACCGCACCACGCGCGCCGTGGCCGCCTCCGGGCGGCCGCGGCGCGTTCTGCTGTCTGGCGGCGGTGGCCGGTGGTGCCGTACTACTGTCCGCCAGCCGGTCGGCGACGTAGGGTTCATCGGTCACCGCCGCACAGCGAAGGGAGGGCCATGCCGAGGGAGGGCACCGGTCCGGACTTCATCGAGGCCCTGGCTCGCGGGCTCGAGGTGATCACCGCCTTCCGCCCCGGCCGGCCGGTGATGACGCTGGCCGACGTGGCCAGCGCCACCGGCCTGGCCCGGCCGACGGCTCGCCGGATCCTGCTGACCCTGACCGAGTTGGGGTACGTGCGCCCGGCCGGTGGCGCCGTGGCCCCGGCCGGATTCGCGCTGACGCCCCGGGTGTTGGAGCTGGGGATGGCCTACGTGCAGTCGACGGGCCTGTGGGACATCGCCCGCCCGCACCTGGAGCGGCTGGTGGCGCGGACCAACGAGTCGTCGTCGATTGCCCAGTTGGACGGTTCCGACGTCGTCTACGTGGCCCGGGTGTCCGTGCCCAAGATCGTCACCCTGGCCGTCGATATCGGGACCAAGTTTCCGGCCCTGCCGACGTCGCTGGGAAAGGTGCTGCTGGCCGCGCTGTCGACGCGGGCCCGCGGCTGGGCGCTGACCGATGAGCAGCTGGCCCCGGGGATCCGGTCGGTGGCGGCGCCCCTGCGCGACGGAACAGGCCGGGTGATCGCCGCGGTCAACGTCAACGCGCACGCCGCCGAGACGAGCGTGGACCGGCTGGTCCGGGAGTACCTGCCCCTCCTGCTGACCACGGCCGGTGAGATCAGCGCCGACTTCGCCCGCCGCGACGCCCTCCCCCACGTGCGCGCCCCGGCCTCCTGACCGCCCCGTCCGAGAAAATTTCATGCCGAGGTATTGATCGGCCGCCCCTTGACACCACCCTGCCGGTGGGGGAGATTCGGCAGCGGACACCTGTCCGCTGTACGGCAGAGGGATGGTCATGGTGGATCCGGCTCCGGGCGAAGGGTGCAGCGGCCCCCTGGCGGGGATCGTGGTGGCGGACTTCTCGCGTGTCCTCGCCGGGCCGTACGCCACCATGCTGCTGGCCGACCTGGGCGCCGAGGTCATCAAGGTGGAAGGCCCCGGCGGGGACGACACCCGGGCGTGGGTTCCACCGGCCCGCGGCGACGTCGGCACCTACTACCTGGCCGTCAACCGGAACAAACGGTCGGTCGTCCTGGATCTCAAGGATGCGAACGACCGAGCCCTGGCCCACGAGCTCAGCGCGCGGGCGGATGTGTTCATCCAGAATTTCAAACCGGGCGGGCTGGCCCGCTTCGGCCTGGACTACGAGGCGGTGCACTCCCGCAACGCCGCCGTCATCTATTGCTCCATCAGCGGTTTCGGCGCCGGGGAGGGCGCAAGCCTGCCGGGTTACGACCTGCTGGTGCAGGGCATGTCCGGGTTGATGAGCCTGACCGGCGACCCCGACGGCCCGCCGTACCGCTCGGGTATCTCGGTGTTCGATGTGATGACCGGAATGCACTCGGTCATCGGCATTCTGGCTGCGCTGCACCACCGGGACCGGACCGGTCAGGGGCAGCACATCGAAACCAACCTGCTGTCCAGCGCCCTGTCGGCGCTGGTCAACCAGACCTCGGCGTACGTCGCCGGGGGGGTGGTGCCGGGCCGGATGGGCAACGCCCACCTGAGCCTGTTCCCGTACGAACCGATGGCCACGGGCGACGGCGAACTGATCGTCATCGCCGGCAACGACGGCCAGTTCCGCCGGCTGTGTGCCGCCATCGGCCGGCCCGAACTGGCCGACGACGACCGGTTCGACACCGTCGGCAAGCGCAATGACAACCGGGACCAGCTGCGGCCCTTGTTGCTGACGGCGCTGGCCGCCAGGAGCGCGCAGGAATGGTTCGACATCCTCACCGCGGCCGGACTGCCGAGCGGGCCGATCAATACCGTGCAGGGTGGTGTCGAGCTGGCCGAGCGCCTCGGACTGGATCCAGTGGTCACAGTCGGTCCGGACGGTGTTCCGTCGGTCCGCAATCCGATCCGGTTCTCCGTCACGCCGCCCGACTATCGTTATCCTCCGCCGGCTCTCGATCAGCAGGGCGAGCAGGTCCGGGCCTGGTTGGGGACCGCGCGGGAGGCGGCCGATGGCTGAGCAGATCGATCGGCCGGTGTACCCGACCGCATTGGGCGCCAGCAGCCGGGAGCGGATCACCCTGCTGGGTCAGGACTTGGCCGACGACGTGATGGGCAGCGTCGGGTTCGGCGAGCTGGCCTACTGGCTGGCCACTCAGCGCCGGCCGACCACCGGCGAGACCCGCGTGTTCGAGGCGGTTCTCGCGGCGTTGGCGGATCACGGCTTCACTCCGACCGCCATCGCCACCCGGTTGACCTTGCTGTCCGCGCCGGATTCGATTCAGGGTGCGCTGGCCGCCGGGCTGCTCGGCGGCGGTTCCCGCTTCCTCGGGGTGACCGAGGACTGCGGCCGGTTCCTGCACCAGGTACTGGCTGCCCAGGACGGCGTCCTGCCCACCGACGATGCTGGGTGGGACGCCCTGGCGCTGGCCACGGTCGCCGAGCAGCGCGCGCAGCGCCGGTTCGTGCCCGGTCTGGGTCACCACGTGCACAAGGACGGCGATCCGCGGACCCCGCGGTTGTACGCCATCGCCACCGAGGAGGGTCTGGTCGGACCCCACCTGGAACTGTTCGCCGCGATCGGCCGGGTTCACCCGCAGGTGTTGGGAAAGACGTTGCCGCTCAACGGTGCTGGAGTGTGCGGGGCGGCGTTGGCCGACCTCGGACTGCCGTTGGAGCTGTTGCGGGGGTTCGCCCTGCTGGCCCGGACGGCCGGGCTGATCGGGCAGCTGGCCGAAGAGCTCCGGCATCCGGTGGCCAACGAGATCTTCCTGTCTCTACTACCGGGCCAGCACCTCGACCGGGGCCGACCGGCCGCCGTTCGCCGACGAGTGGGTGGCCAAGATCGAGCGGTTCCGGCACACCCTCACCGTGGCCGAGCCCGACGTGCTGGTGATGGTCGGCAGCGACCACTTCCACCAGCTGTGGCTGGACAACATGCCGCAGTTCCTGGTCGGCAAGGCGCCCTGGTTCGACGCCAACTGGTACAACGAGGAACGCGAGTTCGGCCTGCCCCGGTTCCGGCTCAAGGGCGAGGAGGAACTGGCCGCCCACATCCTGCGGGACGGCCTGGACCGGGACTTCGACCTGGCGTTCAGCAACGAGCTACGGATCGACCACAGCGTCACCTGCCCGATCATCACGCTGCGCCCGCAGGCCGACCTGCCGATCGTGCCCGTCTACACCAACATTTTCGCTCCCCCGCTGCCCCAGCCGAGACGATTCGTGGCGCTGGGCAACGCCTTGCGCGAGATGGTCGAATCCTGGGACAGCGACCAGCGGGTGGCCATCATCGGCACCGGTCACCTGTCGCTGGAGCTCGGCGGCCCGCGGCAGTTCGGCGAGCACGGGCCCGATCCCGAGTTCGACCGTAAGGCGGTCGACTGGATCGCCTCCGGCGACATCGACGGCTGCCTGGCCGAGGTCACCCTGGACAGCCTGCACGCCCCGGGCAACGCCACCCACGGCTTCATGGACTTCATGCTCATGATGGGCGTGGCCGGCGAGGGTCGGAAGGCCGATCACGTTGACACTCTCGACCTGTTCCACACCATGGAGGCCTACTTCACCTGGTACCCGAACGGCGCACCGGCGAGGGGACCAGGGACATGAGCGAGGCTTGCCGAGCGAATCATCAACACTCGAATGACGGCGACGTCCGCGGGACGACCGAGCCTGCGAGGAGTCCCGAGGTGTCGTCGTCATGAGCAAGTACTTGCTTAACAAGTTCCTGTTCACCGTCGATCGCGATCCCGAACTGGTGGAGCGGTACCGCGACGACCCGGCGGGCACCGTCGACTGGTGGGAGGCCGAGCGGGCCAACCTGCTGTTGAACTGCACTGCGGCGGAGCGGTCGACCTGGCTGGCGTTCACCGACGACGAGCGCCGCGCACTGAAAGAACACGACCATGTCGCCCTGTTCGGGATGGGCGCGCACCCGTTCCTCACGCTGACCCTGTTCATCGCCCTGTTCGAGCGGGATCACGGCCCGCTTGAGTACCAGATCGCGTATGGCCGGGCGATGAAGCACCTGACGTTGCCGTACCCCGACATCACCACCTGAGCAGCACCAGAAAGGGGCTTTCAATGACGAATCCCGAATCCCTGGTCTTCCGCGGGGGCACCGTGCTGACCATGGACAAGACGCACACCATCCTCGATGGGGCCGACGTGCTGGTGGTCGGTGATTCCATCGCCGCGGTCGGGGTGGGCCTGGACGTTCCGCCGGGTACCCGCGAGATCGACGCCGGTGGCGGCATCGTCATGCCCGGCATGATCGACACCCACCGGCACATGTGGCAGACCGCCATGCGTGGGTACGGCGCCGACTGGACGCTGACCCAGTACTTCGTCTGGTACTACCTCGAGCACGGCCGCAAGTTCCGGCCGCAGGACGTGGCCGCCGGCAATCGGCTCGCCGCTTTGGAGTCGCTGGAGTCCGGCGTCACCACCGTCGTCGACTGGTCGCACGGTCTCCAATCCGTGGACCACGCCCAGGCCGCGGTCGACGCCCTGCTGGCGGTGCCCGGCCGGTACGTGCTGGCGTACGGCAACATCCAGGCCGGGCCGTGGGAGTGGTCGGCGGACCCGGCGGTCCGCGCGTTCCTGGAGCGGTACCGGGACGGCGAGGGATCGCTCAACGGGGTGCAGATGGCGTTCGACGTCACCGGCGACCCGGCGTTCCCGGAGAAGGCCGCGTTCGAAGTGGCCCGCGACCTCGGCCTGTCGGTCACCACGCACGCCGGGGTGTGGGGCGCCACCGGGGACGACAGCATCCGGCAGATGTACGACGGCGGGTTCATGCAGCCCGACACCGTGTACGTGCACGCAGCGTCCCTGTCCGCGGACTCCTACCACCGGATCGCCGCCACCGGTGGTTCGATCTCGGTGGCTACGGAGTCGGAACAGAGTGCGGGACAGGGCTACCCACCCACCTGGCAGGTCCGCCGGCACGGCATCCCGGTGTCCCTGTCAATGGATACGAGCGTGTGGTGGAGCGGCGACCTGTTCTCCGCGATGCGAACCACCCTGGGTGCCGACCGGTCACGCGAGCATTTCGAGGCCCACCTGAAGGGCGAGACGATCACGCACGCCGCGCTGCGCGCCGAGCACGTCGTCGAGTGGGCCACTCGCGGCGGTGCGCACGCGCTGGGCCGGGACGACCTGGGCAGCCTTGAGGTCGGCAAGAAGGCCGACGTCGTGCTGTTGCGCAACGACGATTCGACCGTCTCCTTCCCGGTGCTGAACCCCTACGGGCATGTCGCCTTCCAGGCCCAGCGGGCCGACGTGCACACGGTCGTGGTCAACGGCTCCGTGGTGAAGAGCGACGGCAAGCTGGTGGGTGTCGATCTGGCGTCGGCGCGGCGGGAGATCGAGGACACCGTCGGGTACCTGCGCGGGGAGCTGGGCGAGCAGGCCTGGTCGGCCGGCATGTATCCGGATCAGGCGGCGACCGAGCGGCTGGAGAACCCGTACCAGTACACCGACTTCAAGTCCGACACGACGACTCGCGCTCGGGAGGAAGAGTTCCGCGAGCAGCTGGAGCAAGGATGAGAGTGGCGCTGCCGGCCCGGCCGCGACAGGGGGATCCGTCGGGGGTCCTCCTGTTGGGGCCGGGCGGACCGTCACCGGCCGCCCCGGGGATCGGGTCATGACCACTCGGACCTCCGCGGCGCTCCTGAACGAGCCGGGCGGGGCGCCCCGCATCGGTGCGCGGGACGTCCTCCCGCCGATCGGCGATCAGGTGCTGATCCGGGTGGCGGCGGCCCCGATCACCCCGCTGGACCGGCTCTGCGCCACCGGCCGGTCGTACTTCGGGGTTCCCGTCACGCCCTACGTTCCCGGCGTCCAGGGCGTCGGCACGGTCGAGGCCGGGCCGATCCCGGCCGGCACCCCGGTGTGGTTCGCCACCACGGCCGGCATGCAACCCGGCGACGGCAGCATGCGGTCGGTGGTAGTCGCCGAGCTGCGGGACGTGGTGGGGCTGCCGGCCGGTGCCGACCCGGTGCTGGTCGGCGCGCTCGGCCTGTCGGCGGTCGCCGCCTGGGTGGCCATGACCGGCCCCGGCGAGCTGGCCGCCGGCGACCGTGTCCTGGTGCTCGGGGCCGGCGGCGTCGTCGGCCAAGCGGGCATCCAACTCGCCCGGGGTGCCGGCGCGGCCCGGGTGATCGCGGTGGCCCGGTCGGCGGCCGCGCGGGAGCAGGCACTGCGGCTCGGCGCCGACGCCGCGGTGGCGATCGAGGCGAGCGACGACGTCGACGCGCTGGCCGCCCGGATGGCCGCGGCCACCGACGGCCCGGTCGACCTCGTGCTGGATCCGCTCTTCGGGGTGCCGGCCGCCGCGGCGGCCCGGAACCTGCGCGGTGGCGGCCGGCTGGTCAACCTGGGCAGCTCGGCCGGCGAGACCTCGCCCATCGATTCGTCGACCATCCGCAGCCGGCAGCTGCAGATCCGGGGCTACACGAACAACGCGCTGTCGGCCGACCAACGGCGGGACGCACTCACCCACGTCGTCGCCGAGGTGGTCGCCGGGCGGTTGACCGTGGACCATCAACGGGTCCCGCTGGCCGATGTCGCGCAGGTCTGGGACCGGATCGGGCCGCGGGTGGTCCTGGTGCCCTGAGGAGGCTGATGGAGCGGAGATCGGCCGGTCGGCACTGCCACCGGACCGGATGCTGTTCGATCCGGCGCCGACATGAACCCGCCGAGCATCGGCGACGTGCCCGGCCAGTGGCATGGTGATCGCCATGGACCAGCGGGATCGGATCGCCGCCATGTTCGACCAAGCAGCGGACAGCTACGACCAGGTCGGCGTCGAGCTCTTTCAGCCGATCGCCGAGCGGCTCGTCCGGGAACTGGCCCCGCAGCCGGGCGAGCACGCGGTGGATCTCGGGTGCGGACGCGGCGCCGCCCTCCTGCGGTTGGCCGCCGCCGTCGCGCCCACCGGGCGCACGGTCGGCCTGGATCTTGCCCCACGGATGGTCCAGGCAGCCGCAGAGGGTGCTGCCCGAGCCGGCCACTCGGTCGACGTGGTGATCGGCGACGCGCAAAGTCCGGAGCTGCCCCCGGGGTCGTTCGACGTCGTTGCCTCGTCCCTCGTGGCGTTCTTCCTGCCGGACCCGGCGGCCGCGGTGCGTGCGTGGCGTCACCTGCTGGTCGACCACGGCCGTCTCGGAGTGTCCACGTTCGGCGCGTTCAGCCCGTGGTGGGCGCAGGTCGACGCGGTCTTCGCACCTTTTCTTCCGCCGGCCATGCTGGACGCCCGGACGACCGGGACGCAGGGCCCGTTCGCATCGGACGACGGGGTCGAGCAGCTCCTGGCCGACGCGGGGTTCGGCAGCGTGCGCACGGTCGGCGAAGTGCTCCCCGTCCGCTTCGACGACGTGGCCCATTGGTACCGGTGGACGATGTCCACCGGCCAACGGTTCTTCTGGCATCTGGTTCCCGACGAGCAGCACGCGTCCGTCTACGCGGCCGCGGCCGCCGCGCTCGACGACACACGACACCACACCGGGGACGGTCGGATCGGGTTCGACCAGCGCATCCGGTACACGATCGGACACCGGTGACGACGCGGCCGACACCGGACACCCGCGCTGACGCGTCCGACCGGTAGGCCGGCCACCTCCGATCCAGCCCGCCGGGCCCTGCGCCCGGCCTGTCGGTCGGGCAGTGTCGGACCCGGCTCCTACAGTCCCCAGCAGGTCGACCACCGCAGGCGCGACCCGACGGCGGGAACGGGGGACGGACATGGTGGGTGAACCGGCCGGCCGGGCGCGTGGGCGGGGAGCCTGGTCGGGCGCGGCGGGCGCACCCGACCACGGGCTGGCCTGGCACGTGGGTGACGTCGTGCTCGGTCGAGCCCGATCCGTGCTCGCGAGTGGTGGCGTGCTGACCTGCGTGCAGACCCGGCCGGGGGAGTTGCAGGCCACGGTCGGCGGGACCCGGCCGTGGCCGTACCAGGTCGGGGTGTCCTTCGTGCTGTCCGGCGGGCAGATCGGTGCGTTCGAGGGGGAGTGCGACTGCCCGGTCGAGCTCGACTGCAAGCATGCCGTCGCGGCCCTGCTGCACCACCTGGCCGGCCTCGTCCCTCCGCCGGCCCGCCACCGTGGATTGTCCGTGATCGACCCGGCGGACGGCACCGATCACGATGCCGCGCCCGGCTGGGAGCAGTCCCTGACCCAGCTGCTCGGGGCGTCGGTCCGGCCGCGGGCGGAGCGGGACCGCGTGCACACCATGCTGGCCCTGCAGGTCGGCCTGGTGCTGCACGCGTCGGCCGGCCCGTTCGGATCGGCCGGTCTACGGATCCGGCCCATCCAGTTCAACGCCCGTAGCCGCTGGGTGAGCACCGGGGTGTCCTGGCGAGACCTGCGCTACGGGTACTTCACCGCCCACTACCGCCCCGAGCAGCTCGAATCGCTGCGCGGGATCGCCGATCTGGAACTGCGCCGCAATCCGCAGCAGGCCCTGACCAGCTGGATCGCACTGGACGGGCCCGGCGGCGCGCAGCTGTGGGACGCCCTGGCGGAGGCCCAGCAGGCCGGCATCGACCTGCTGCTCGACGGTTCGCATGCGCCGGTCGAGCTGTGCGCGGACCCGGCCGAGGTCGCCCTCGATCTGGTCCGCGACCACACCATGAGTCTGCGACCGATCCTGCGCCTCGGCGAGCGAATCCTGGACCGGGACACGACGGCGCTGATCGGCCGGCCGGCGCACGGACTGGTCATCGGCGCGAGCCCCGGCCGGCCGCCGACCACGCCGATCGGGCTGGCGCGGCTGCGTCGCCCGCTGACCGCCGACCTGGCCGGCATGCTGGACGCCGGCCCGATCGAGGTCCCCGCGCCCGATCAGACCCGATTCCTGGCCGAGTTCCTGCCCGGGTTGCGCCGGCGGATCACCGTGCTGTCCAGCGACGGCACGGTGCCGCTACCCGATCCTTCGCCACCGCGGGCGGTGCTGACGGCAACCCGGGAACCGGGGCACCGGATCGGCCTGCACTGGCAGTGGCAGGACGAGTCCGGCCGCCGCCGTGAGTTCGACGACCGGCGCGGACTGCCGACCGCCGAGCGGGCCGCGATGCGCCGGGCCATCGCCGCCATCGTGGCCAGCGGGGCACTGCCGGCGGATGCCCTGGCCGGCGGACCCGACGGACCCGAACCCCACCCGCGGTTCCTGTTGACGGGCGCCGACTGCGTCCGATTCATGACCGGGGGGTGGCCCGTGCTGGCCGGGCTGACCGATCTGATCACCGAGCTCGACGGCCCGGACGCCGACCTCGAGTACCGGCCGGCGACCGCCGATCCCGAGCTGGATCTGGCCGACGCCGCGGAGGACGGCACCGGGACGAGGGACTGGTTCGGGTTCGCCGTCCGGGTGAGCATCGATGGTGAGCACGTCCCGTTCGAATCGATCTTCCGGGCGTTGGCCGGCGACGAATCGATGGTCATCCTGCCCAGCGGCGCCTACCTCGACGCGAGCATGCTCGACGAGCGGTGGAACCGGCTGCGCGAGCTCATCGAGGAAGCCCGGGCGATGGACGACGCCCCGCCCGGCGAGCTGCGGATCGGCCCGTACACGACGAGCCGGTGGGCCGACCTGGAGGAGACCGGCCTGCTCGACGAACGAGGTGCCCGCTGGCGCGCGCGGGTCGGGCAACTGGCGGCCGTCACGGGTGACGCCGCGCCGCCCGGGGGGCCACCGGCCGGCCTGCACGTCCGGCTGCGGGACTACCAGCAGGAGGGCCTGGACTGGCTGCGGACCCGGTACGACCAGGGTCTGGGCGGTGTGCTGGCCGACGACATGGGCCTGGGCAAGACCGTGCAGATGCTGGGCCTGATCGCGCACGCCCGGGCGAAGGATCCGGCCGGACCGCCGATGCTGGTGGTCGCGCCGACGTCGGTGGTCGGGAACTGGGTGGCCGAGGCGGCCAGGTTCACCCCGGGCCTGCGGGTCGCCCCGATCACCCGGGGCGGCACCGGCCGCGGCGGCGCGCTCACGGCCGCGACCGCCGGGGCGGACCTCGTGGTGACCTCCTACCAGCTGCTCCGGATCGGCATCGACACGTACCGGGAGCACGCCTGGTCCGGGCTGGTCCTGGACGAGGCCCAGTTCGTGAAGAACCCGCAGTCCAAGGGGTTCCGGTGCATGCAGGAGCTCCGGGTGCCGGTCACGTTCGCGGTCACCGGGACCCCGCTGGAGAACAACCTGATGGAGTTGTGGGCGCTGCTACGGCTGACCGTCCCCGGCCTGTTCCCGCAGTCGCGATCGTTCACCGAGCACTACCGGCTGCCGATCGAACGGTCGTCGGCGACGGCCGCGGAGCGGCTGGCCCAGCTGCGCCGCCGCACCGCCCCGTTCCTGCTGCGCCGCACCAAGGAGCAGGTCGCCCCCGAGCTGCCACCCAAGCTCGAGCAGGTGATCGAGGTCGACCTGAGCCCCCGCCATCAGCAGCTGTACCAGCGGTACCTGCAGCGCGAACGGCAGAAGATCCTCGGCCTGCTCGCGGACGAACGGTCCTTGCGGGACAACCGGTTCCAGATCCTGAAGTCGCTGACCCTGCTCCGGCAGCTCAGTCTCGACCCGTCGCTGATCGACCCGGCCCACGCGGACGTCCCATCCAGCAAGCTGGAGGTGGTGACCGACCGGATCGCCGAAATCGTCGGATCCGGGCACCGGGTGCTGGTGTTCAGCCAATTCACCAGATTCCTGGACCGGACCGCGGAACGGCTGAATGCGCTGGCGCTGGACCATTGCCGGCTCGACGGCCGCACCCGGGATCGGTCGGCGGTGGTCGAGGCCTTCCGTTCCGGCGCCGCGCCGGTGTTCCTGATCAGCCTCAAGGCCGGCGGATTCGGCCTGAACCTGACCGAGGCGGATTACTGCATCCTCCTCGACCCGTGGTGGAACCCGGCCGCCGAGGCCCAGGCCGTCGACCGGGCGCACCGGATCGGGCAGACCGGGACGGTCATCGTTCACCGGTACGTCGCCCGCGGCACGATCGAGGAGAAGGTGATGGCCCTCAAGGCCGGCAAGGCCAAGCTGTTCAACGACGTCCTGGGCGCCGGCCCCGGCGCCGCCGGCCAGGGCGCGCTGACCGCCGCCGAGATCCGGGATCTCCTCGCCTGATCCCCGATCCAGGTCACGACGCGATCTCGACGTCGTTGCGATTGGCGCCAACTCCGATCCCCCCGAGACGATCTTGATAACGGTTCTTCGTGCGGGCAACTAATCCCGGTCGGGCCCCTTGCCAAGCCCCCGATCGGGTTTATGGTGGGCCCGTCCGGAGAACCCCGTTGCGCAGCGATACCTGCTGTCGCAATTGGCCGCTTTCTCCGCTCGCCTGGCCAATGTCGGAGAGGTGAAGAGGATGACAACAGAAGCGGTCCCTGCCAGCAAGACCAGTAGTAGCCGGGTGGCGGTGCAGAAGTTCGGCACGTTCCTGTCCGGGATGATCATGCCGAACATTGCGGCGTTCATCGCGTGGGGTTTCATCACGGCGTTGTTCATCGAGAAGGGGCCGTTCCCGATCGCGGTGATCGGTGGGTTCGGGGTCGATGACGCGGGTGCGGCGAACCCGGGCCTGGTCGGGCCGATGGTGCGGTACATGTTGCCGATCCTGATCGCGGCGCAGGGCGGCCGGATGGTGTACGGGGTGCGCGGCGCGGTGGTGGCGGTGGTCGCGACGATGGGCGTGATCATGAGCACCACGGAGCCGATGTTCATGGGCGCGATGATCACATGGGTCCGCTCGCGGCGTGGCTGATGAAGAAGGTCGACGCGATCTGGGACGGCAAGATCAAGCCCGGGTTCGAGATGTTGGTGAACAACTTCTCCGCGGGCATTTTGTCGGCGGGGTTGGCGGTGGCCTCGTTCTATGTGTTCGGGCCGATCTTCCGGGCGATCTCGGATGCGTTGGGCAGTGGGGTGGACTGGCTGATCGCGCACAGTCTGTTGCCGTTGGCGAGCATCATCATCGAGCCGGCGAAGGTGTTGTTCCTGAACAACGCGATCAACCATGGGGTGTTGACGCCGTTGGGGATCAACCAGTCGGCCGAGACGGGGCAGTCGATCCTGTTCCTGTTGGAGGCGAATCCGGGTCCGGGTGTCGGCCTGCTGATCGCGTACTCGATCTTCGGGACGGGCCTGGCGAAGAGCACGGCGCCGGCGGCGGCGATCATCCAGTTCTTCGGTGGGATCCATGAGATCTATTTCCCGTATGTGCTGATGAAGCCGTTGACGTTGCTGGCCACGATCAGCGGTGGGATGGTCGGCATTCTGACGTTGACGATCTTCAACGCGGGGTTGCGGGCGCCGGCGGCGCCGGGGTCGATCATCGCGGTGTTCCTGCAGACGCCGGGCGGCAGTTTCGTCGGGGTCGCGTTGTCGGTGTTGTTGTCGGCGACGACGAGTTTCGTGATTGCCTCGATCATCCTGCGGGCCAGCCGCAAGTCCGATGACAACGGTGATCTGGCGGCGGCGACGGCGCAGATGGAGGGTATGAAGGGGAAGAAGTCGTCGGTGTCGGGGGTGTTGACCGATATCGAGGCCAATACCGAGCAGGCCGACGAGGCGCGGGAGGCGGCGACCCGGTCGACGCCGATCCACAAGATCGTGTTCGCCTGCGATGCGGGGATGGGGTCGTCGGCGATGGGTGCGTCGGTGCTCCGGAACAAGATCAAGAAGGCCGGGTTCACCGATGTCACGGTGGTCAACGTGGCGATCGCGAACCTGGTCGACGATGTCGACCTGATCGTCACCCATCAGGACCTGACCCCGCGGGCCCGGGACAAAGCCCCCTCGGCGCAGCATGTCTCGGTGTCCAACTTCATGAGCAGCCCGAAGTACGACGAGATCGTCGAGGAGCTGCGCGAGACCAACGGCGCCCCCGCCACCTGAGCACGAGGCCGTCGTCACCACACCCCGGGATCGGACGCCGGTCCCGGGGTGCTCCACGTCCGGCCCCGTTGGCGGCGCCGCGGTCTCCGCTGCACACCCGCGGGTTCTATGCCATTGTCGGGACCATGAGCGACATCCTCTCTGTCTCGCAGATCAAGACGCCGGGAACGGCGGCCGGCAAGGACGACGCGATCCGGGAGGCCGGGCAGATCCTGGTCGATTCCGGTGCCGTCGGCCCGGAGTACATCGACGCGATGTTCGAGCGGGAGAAGTCGGTGTCCACCTACATGGGCAACTTCCTGGCCATCCCGCACGGCACCAACGAGGCCAAGGACTCCATCAAGGCGTCCGCGCTGTCCGTCGTCCGCTACGAGAGCCCGATCGACTGGGACGGCAACGAGGTCCGGTTCGCCATCGGCATCGCCGGCTACGAGGGCGGCCACCTGGAGATCCTGGGCAAGGTCGCGATCATCTTCTCGGACATGGACGAGGTCGACAAGCTGATCGCCGCCGGCTCCGCGCAGGAGCTCTACGACCTGCTCAACGCGGTGAACGAGGACTGACATGGCTTCGACAGCAGTTCATTTCGGGGCGGGCAATATCGGCCGGGGCTTCGTCGGGCTGATCCTGCACCGGGCCGGGTACGAGGTCGTGTTCGCCGACGTCGCCGACGCGCTGATCGGCGCCCTGCAGGTGACGCCCAGCTACCAGGTCAACGCCGTCGGGCTGGAGTCCAGCACCGAGACCGTGGACAACTACCGGGCGATCAACAGCCGCGAGCACGAGGCAGCGTTGGTCCGGGAGATCGCGGCCGCCGACATCGTCACCACCGCGGTCGGGCCGACCATCCTGAAGTTCGTCGCGCCCACCATCGCCGCCGCGCTCAAGGCCCGGTCGGCCGATGCGCCGCCGCTGGCCGTGATGGCCTGCGAGAACGCGATCAACGCGACCGACGTGCTGGCCGGGCACATCCGGGAACACTGCTCGGCCGATGAGTGGGCGGGCATCGAGGCCAAGGCGATCTTCGCCAACACCGCGGTCGACCGCATCGTGCCGGCGCAGGCCGATGGCCAGGGTCTGGATGTCACCGTCGAGACCTACTTCGAGTGGGCCATCGAATCGCCGCCGTTCGCGGATCACCCGCTGACCATCCCGGACGCCAGCTGGGTGCCCGATCTGGCGCCGTACATCGAGCGAAAGCTGTTCACGGTCAACACCGGTCACGCCGCGACGGCCTACCACGGCAAGCTCCGAGGGATCAGCAAGCTGTCCGACGCGCTGTCCGACGAGCAGGTGCGAACCGCCGTCGAGGGAGTGCTGGCCGAGACCAAGGCGTTGCTGGTGGCCAAGCACGAGTTCAGCGACGCCGCGCAGCAGGCCTATGTCGACAAGATCCTGCAGCGCTTCGCCAACCCGCACCTGCCGGACACCACTGAGCGCGTCGGCCGCCAGCCGCTGCGCAAGCTGTCCCGCAACGAGCGGCTGATCGGTCCGGCCGCCCAGTTGGCCGAGCGGGGCATTCCCGCCCGCCACCTCATGGCCACCGTGGCGGCCGCCCTGGCATTCGACGTCCCGGAGGATCCGGAGAGCGTGGAACTGCAGGAGCTGGTGGGTTCGCTGCCGGCACCCCAGGCGGTGGAGAAGGTGACCGGGCTGACGCCGGACCACCCGCTGTACCCCGAGGTGCTCGACGCGTTCGAGCAGCGCAGCCACCGTAAGATCTGAGCCGCTCGGATCTGTCGGGCGACCGGTCCGTGGCGAAGTGGTCGAACGAGAGCAGAATTCGAGGTCGAGGATCAGATGACCGCGCACAGCCCCGATTCGGGCAAACGCCGTCTTGCCGTGATGACCAGCGGTGGTGACGCACAGGGGATGAACCCGGCCGTTCGCGCCGTGGTTCGCACCGCCCTGCACTACAACGCCGACATCTATGCCATCTACGAGGGCTACCGCGGCCTGATCGAAGGTGGCGACCGGATCCGGCCGGCCACCTTCGACGACGTCAGCGGCATCCTGAACCGGGGCGGGACGGTCATCGGGACCGCGCGTTCCCTTGAGTTCCGGGAACGATCGGGCCGGCTCAAGGCCGTGCACAACCTGATCGAGAAGGGGATCGACCGGCTGATCGTCATCGGCGGGGACGGCAGCCTGTCCGGCGCCGACCTGCTCCGCCGGGAGTGGTCGTCGCTGGTCGCCGAGTTGCTGGCCGACGGGGTGATCGATCAGGAGGCAGCCGATCGGCACCCCGCGTTGATGATCGCCGGCCTGGTCGGCTCGATCGACAACGACATGATCGGCACCGACATGACGATCGGTGCCGATTCGGCGTTGCACCGCATCGTCGAGGCGATCGACTCGATCTCCAGCACCGCGGCCAGCCACCAGCGCAGTTTCATCGTCGAGGTGATGGGCCGGCACTGCGGCTACCTCGCGTTGATGAGCGCGATCGCCGGTGGAGCCGACTACGTGTTCATCCCGGAGAACCCGCCCGCGCCCGGGTGGGAGACCCACCTGTGCGAACAGATCAGCAATGTGCGGGCATCGGGCCGGCGCAACAGCATCGTGGTGGTCGCCGAGGGCGCGCAGGACAGCGATCACACGCCGATCAACAGCGACTACATCCGGCAGGTCCTCGAGGACCGGCTCGGCGAGGACACCCGGGTCACCATCCTCGGCCACGTCCAGCGCGGCGGCGCACCCAGCGCGTTCGACCGGTCCATGAGCTCGCAGCAGGGGTTCGCGGCGGTCGAGGAGGTGCTGTCGGCCACCGCGGACACCGTGCCGTCGATCATCGGGGTGAATCACAACCGGATCGGCAAGGCGCCCCTCATGGAGAGCGTGGCCAAGACACGTGAATTGGCCAGCCTGATCGCGGCCAAGGACTACGACACGGCGCTGACCCTGCGCGGCGACAGCTACACCGAGCTCGCCCACGTGTTCCACTCCATCTCGCATGCCCTGCCCGGGGTGCGGATGACGAACGCGAAGTCGGCCCGGATCGCCGTGCTGAACGTCGGTGGTCTGGCTCCCGGGATGAACGCGGCCGCCCGGGTGGCCATCCGGCTCGGGCTGCACCGCGGGCACACCGTGCTCGGTGTCAAGGGAAGCTTCGCCGGCCTGGTCGAGGGAGACGTCCAGGAAATGCAATGGGGTGACGTCGAGGGCTGGAGCAGCCGCGGCGGCGCCGAGCTGGGCATCAGCCGCAAGGTGCCCACCGTCAAGGACCTGTACGCCATCGGCCGAGGCCTGGAGACCCATGGCATCGACGGCCTGGTGATCATCGGCGGGTGGGACGCCTTCGAGTCCGCGCACACCATGTGGCGCGAACGCGACCGGTACGAGGCGTTCAAGATCCCGACGATCTGCCTGCCGGCCAGCATCGATAACAACCTGCCCTTCTCCGAGCTGTCCATCGGCGCGGACAGCGCGCTGAACCTCATCGTCGATTCGATCGACCGGGTCCGGCAGGCCGGCGCCGCCCAGCGTCGGGCGTTCGTGGTCGAGACGATGGGCGGCACCTGCGGCTATCTCGCCCTGCTCGCCGGCCTGTCCGGCGGTGCGGTGCGGGTGTACCTGCACGAGGAGGGCATCACCCTCAAGGACCTGTCGGTCGACGTCGAGCGGATGGTGGACAGTTTCCGCGCCGGCCAGCGGCTGTTCATGGTGGTGGCCAACGAGAAGGCCAGTTCCATGTACACCAGCGACTTCCTGTGCCGGCTGTTCGAGCAGGAGAGCCAGGGATTGTTCGACGCGCGGAAGGTGGTGCTGGGTCAGACCCAGCAGGGCGGCACGCCGTCACCGTTCGACCGGATCCTCGGCACCCGGCTGGCGGCCCACTCGATGGACTGGATCAGCAACGAGATCGACCGGCGGCGGGCCGACAGCGCGGTCATCGGCTACACCAAGGGCACGGTCCGGGTCACGTCGATGCGCCAGGCCGAGGAGCTGGCCGACTGGGAGAACCGGCGTCCGCTCACCGAGTGGTGGATGCAGCTGCGACCGATCCTGGACGTGCTGGCCCAGCGGCTTCCGGTTGAGCAGGCGGCCACGCTGGGCTGATCCCCCGCGGCTGACTCGGCGCTGTCGGGGCGCCGGACTACCCTTCGCGGCATGGTGATGCTGGGTGTGCATGTCGGGGCTCGCGCGGATGACGGCGACCCGGTCGCCGAGGCGGCCGCGTCCGGTGCGGACGGCGTTCAGGTCTTCCTGGCCGACCCGCAGGGCTGGAAGACGCCCACACCGCACCCGCATGCGGACGCCATGCGGGCGGCCGGGCTGACGGTTTTCGTGCATGCGCCGTACATCGTCAACGTCGCGACCACCAACAATCGGATCCGGATCCCGAGCCGCAAGCTGCTGACCGCGCACGCCAAGGCGGCCGCCGAGACCGGAGCGAGCGGGTTGATCGTGCACGGCGGTCACGTGCTGGCCAAGGACGACCCCGAGGTCGGGTTCGCCAACTGGCGCAAGGTGTTCGAACGGCAGGCGGAGGAGGGCGGCTTCCCGCTGCCCGTGCTCATCGAGAACACCGCCGGCGGCGACAAGGCGATGACCCGGACCCTGGACGAGATCGGGCGTTTGTGGGCAGCGGTCGGTGATTTCGGGGCGGGCTTCGTGCTCGACACCTGCCACGCCTGGGCCGCGGGCCTGGACCTGGCCACCGTCGTCGACGACATCAAGGCCATCACCGGGCGGATCGACCTGGTGCACTGCAACAACTCCCGGGACGAGTTCGGCTCGGCCCGGGATCGGCACGCCTCGGTGATCGCCGGCGAGATCCCCCCGGACCTGCTGGCCGGGGTCATCCGGGCGGCCGGCGCGCCGGTCATCCTGGAGACGCCGGGCGGCGCTGCGGAGCGTGGCCCGGAGATCGACTTCCTGCGCACCGCTGCCTGACCCGCACTGACCCCGCCTGACCCGGACGCGCGATCGCCCCGGCGCCGGAGGGGAGCGGCGTCGGGGCGATCGGTGGGACCCAGCAGAGGGGTGCGGCCGGGTCGGCTCTTCATATATGGGCACCTCGGCGGTCGGGCCGCGTCGGTGAGTACACCGGGATTTCGCTGTTGATCATGGGTCCTGGGCCGCTTGGAGCGAGCCGGAACGGCCGTCGGCCCATGATCAACCGCGAAGTGGGTCGATCAGAAGAACTCGTCCTCCATCTCGTAGGTGCGCCGGACCAGGTGGTTGCCGACCAGGACGCCGTCCGGGTCGAGCGCCGACTTGAGCGTGACCAGCCGCCCGAAGGTGACCGGGTCGAACCCGGTGGCCGGGTCGACGGCGTTCTCCTGGAAGTTGAGGTAGTTGCGGCGGGAACCGAACGGCGCCAGCGCGGCGGCGAACTCCGCCGTGTCGCGCAGACCGGCGGCCGCCATCTCGGGGGTGGCGGCAATGGCACCGGCGAACGCGAGGAAGGCTCCCGGCAGCGTCGGCATCGCGCCGGCCCCGTCGGCCGGCCGGCCCAACGCACCACCCAGCTGGCGCAGTTCATGCAGCAGCACGGACGACCCGGCGCGGGCCTGGTCCAGGAAGGCGTGGATCGCGGCCTCGGGCATCGCATCGACGACGACCGTGTTCGAGACGCCCGGGCTGGGGCCCTCCGGATCCATGTGCAACCCGGTCAGCGCCTGCACCGGAGTCCGGGCGAAGGTGTCCACCTCCGGCTGCAGGTCGCGCAGCGGGGCGAGGATCTCCGCCGCGCGTTCGTCCGCGGCCAGCACCGCGCCGTCGATCACCACCAGGTGCCGGCCGCGGAACGGCGCCGGGATGTCCGGCAGGGGTGGGAGGCGCAGGACCCGGAATGAGGTGGTGACCTCGTCGGGGGCGTCACCGGCCCACTGCAGCCACCGCCGGAGCACCGGCTCGGCGAGGGCGGCATCCCACACGAGCATCCCGGCGAACGCGGTCGCGAACGGGAAGATGCGGAACTCCAGAGCGGTGACGATGCCGAAATTGCCACTGCCACCGCGCAGCGCCCAGAACAGCTCCGGATGATGCTCGGCGTCGGCCCAGACGACCCGACCGTCCGCGGTGACCACCTCCAGGCCGGTCACGCTGTTGGTCGCCAGCCCGAGCGCTCGGGCGTACCAGCCGATGCCGCCGCCGAGGGAGTAGCCGGCGATGCCCACGTCCGGTGACGAGCCGTGCAGCGTGGCGAAACCGTGCCGGGCGGCCGCGTCCACGGCCGACTGCCACAGCGCACCGCCGCCCACCCGTGCCCGATGCCGGGCCGGGTCGATCTGCACGGAGTCCATGGCCGAGGTCCGCACGATCACCACGTCGTCCAACCGGCCCAGCGGGGCGGCGTTGTGCCCGGTGCTCTGCGGGGCGACCCGAAGGCCGGCCGCGGCGGCGGCCCGCACCACCTGCGCGGCCTGCTGGGCATCGGCCGGGATCGCGACGGCCGCGGGCCGCTGGTCGACGGCAAGGTTCCAGGCCATCCGCGCGGAGTCGTAGCCCGGATCGCCCGGCAGATGGACGGCGCCGCCGCACAGCCCACGCAGGGCGTGGGCCGGCGATCGGTCCGTCGTGGTGGTGGTCCGGGCGAAGTCCTCGATGGTCATCTGGTCCGTCTTCCTGTGAACGTTTGTGGCGAACACGTTCACTGTGGCGGCCGGTCCTTAAGGACGACTGATCGCCGACTTAAGCCTGCCGGCCGGGGAAATGAGGGCCGTCCCAAGTGGGACTCAAGTCGGCCGGCCGCCGCGGTCACTGCGAGGCTAGGTGGTCCAGTTCCGCACTCAGCCGGGTGGCCAGGCTCAGCAGGTGGCTGGCGATCATCGCGTCGATGACGTCGTCGGCTACCGCGAAGTGCTCGGCGATCCGGGCCCGGACGAAGCTGATGACCAGCGCGTCCAGGTCGGTGCAGAAGGCGGCGCCGGCGGCCCGGTGCACGGCGGGCCGCAGGCCCGCCGGGTCGTTCCGGGCCTCGACGCCGGGTCGGGGCGGGCGGGGAGTGGTGAGCAGGAATGCGGACATCGGAGATGACCTCGCTTCGGCAGGTGGGGCAGCGGTGGTGGGGGTCCGAAGGCCGCGCCGTCTTCGTCGTGCCGATCTGGGCGAACCGTATCTGTATCGATCCAGTACCGAGGCTACGCGCCGGTAGGCCGGGACCCCGGGCACCGCCCCGGCCGTGTGAGCGCACTCATGTCCGGCCCGCCGGCCGGTCAACCGCCGGTGACCGGGCGATCTCAGCCGGCGACGATATCCCCGCTCCCGCTCCGGTCCCGCTGCACCGAGGTCGGGTTGCCGGTGTAGACGACATCGCCGCTGCCGCTCACCGTCGCCGTCAGGGTGCCGCTGACGTCGACCCGGGCCTGGCCGGAGCCGCTGACCTCGACGGCCGCCCGCTCGGTGGTCAAACCCGAGCCGTCGAAGTCGCCGGAACCGCTGATCGTCACTGATGCCGTGGTGGCGGCACCGGTCACCGTCATCCCGCCGGATCCGGAGATGTCGGCGGTGACCTCGTTCAGGTGCAGGCCGGAGAGGGTGGCCGAACCGGAGCCGGAGAGCGAGAGCATCCCGTCTCCGGTCGGCACGCCGGCTCCGGTGATGTTGCCCGACCCCGCGAGTTCGATGCGGTCCAACTCGGTCACCGTCAGGGTGTAGCGGATCGAGCCGCCGAACCAGGAACCCGACCTGCCGCCCAGCACGAGCGTGCCGTCGACGACGTCCGAGGTCAGCCCGTCGATGACGTTGGCCCCGGCGTCGATGGTCAGGCTCTCGCCCTCGCCGACGTTGATCGTCAGGTCGCCGCTGGTCTCCAGCTGCACCGCGTGGACGCCGGAGACCGTACGGTGCGCCGTGGTCGCCGGCCCGGCGTCGCGGGCCTGGCCGCAGCCGGCGGTCGCCAGCAGGAGGGTCAATCCGGCCGCCACGCTCATCGCTCGCTTCATCTCGGTTCCTTCGGGTCGGCGGCCGACCGTCCGGATGCGGCCTCCTCATCCACGCTAGGAGAGGTCTGCGGCCGGCACAGTGGGGCAAACCCCACCTCGTCGCCGGGCCATCCCCCCTCCGACCCCCGGTCAGATCCCGCCAGCCGGTCCGCCAGCCGGGTGAGGAAGACGACCTGGCCCTTCACCAGCTTGCCGGCCGCGGTCGGCAGATCGAACCACTCCGCCCGGTCCACCTCCGGGAACTCCTGGAATCGCCCGGACCGCGGCGGCCACTGCAGGGTGAAGGTGTTGCTGACCGCTGCGGCGGCGTCGAAATCGCCCGGGCGGGCGAACACCGTCACGGTCTTGTTGCTCTGCCGGGCCGAGCCGAGCTCGAGCGTCGGTCCACCGGGCGGCGGGTCGCCGAGCTCCTCGGTGAACTCCCGCACGGCCACCGCGGCCGGGTCCTCCCCCTCGTCGTACTCGCCCTTCGGGATCGACCACGCGTGGTCGTCCTTGCCGGCCCAGAAGGGGCCGCCCATGTGCACGAGCAGGACCTCGACGCCACCGGGGACCGGACGGTACAGCAGCAGACCGGCGCTGAGCTTCATCGGCGACTCCTTCGTCCGGTCGATCGTGGCCGGCCGTTCCGTGGTTCGGGCCGAAGCCTGCCATGGGCCGGCGGGGGCCGGTGCGGGGCGAGGTCCACCGTCCCGCGCGTCGCGGGTAGTTTCACGGCGAGCAGGCGCGACGGCGCCCGTCCCGGCCGATCGGAGGATGAGTCGGATGCGGGACCCTGCGACCGGACCGGACGCCGGCCCGCCGCCGGTGGTCGCCCTCGGCGACGCCCGGACCGGTGAGAAGTCCGAGAGCACGCTGACCGTGTTGATCGCGTTCACCGCGAACCTGCTGGTCGCGGTGGCCAAGACCTGGGCGGCGGCGTTGACCGGGTCGGCATCGATGGTGGCCGAGGCAGCGCATTCGTGGGCGGACACCGGCAACGAGATCTTCCTGATGATCGCCAACCGGATGTCCGGGCGACGGCCGGACGACGCGCATCCGCTGGGGTTCGGTCGCGAGGCCTACGTCTGGTCGCTGTTCGCGGCGCTCGGCCTGTTCGTCGCCGGCTCCGCGGTGTCGATCACCCACGGGATCCACGAGCTGGTCGATCCGGAGCCGGCCACCGACTTCCTCATCGGCTACCTGGTGCTGGGATTCTCGTTCCTGCTGGAGGGCACGTCGTTCCTGCAGTCGGTGCGGCAGGCCCGACGCGAGGCGGCCACCGTCAACCGGGACCTGATCAGCCACGTGTTGGCGACCTCGGACCCGACGCTGCGCGCGGTGTTCGCCGAGGACGCGGCCGCGCTCACCGGCCTGGTGATCGCGGCCACCGGCCTGGGCCTGCACCAGCTGACCGGTTCGGCCACGCCGGACGCCATCGGCTCGATCCTCGTCGGCATCCTGCTCGGGGTGGTGGCCATCGTGCTGATCGACCGCAACCGGCAGTTCCTGGTCGGCGTGCAGGTGAGCCCGCCGGTCCGGGCGGCGATCGTGCAGGCGCTGCGGGAGCTGCCCGAGGTCTCCCGGGTCACGGCGCTGCGGGTCGACTTCATCGGCCCCCGCCAGCTGTACCTCGTTGCCGACGTCGATCTGTCCGGCGACGATGCCGAATCCCACCTGGCGGTGCGCCTGCGCGCGCTCGAGGCGCGGATCCGCGAATCGCCGGCCGTGGTCGATTGCACGCTGAGCCTGTCCGCGCCGGACGAACCCGATCTGTAGGACCGCGCTGAACAATCAGGCTCACTGCGTCGCCAGATCGCTCAGGGCGCTCCTGGAGCGCCCGCCCTCGATGGTCAGCTGCCGATGGCCGATCGTTCGGCCGGCTGGGCCGAGCCGGCCGAGCAGGCCGGGCACACCCCGAACAGTTCGACCTCGTGGTTGATGTCGGTGTAGCCGAACTCGGCGGCCACCGCCCGAGCCCAGCGCTCGACGCTGGGCGCCTCGACCTCCTGGGTCCGCCCGCAAACCCGGCACACCAGGTGGTGGTGATGCCGCGGCTGCTCACACTGCCGGTACAGCACCTCACCGGTCTGCGTCCGCACCGTGTCCAGATCACCGCCGCCGGCCATGTCCTGCAGCGCCCGGTACACCGTGGCCAGGCCGATCGACGAGCCGGTGGACCGCAGGGTGGTGTGCAGCTCCTGGGCCGACAGGAACTCGTCCTTGCCGGCCAGGACGTCCAGGATGGCCGCACGTTGGGCGGTGTTGCGGCGCTGGGCCACGGTGGCGGCTACCTTCCTGATGACAACGATGAGATCCGGATCGGCCGGGCGTACCCGGCAGATCGAGCGTACCGGGCAAGCCGGTCGCACCCGAGGTGTGCACGCCTGGTGGAAGGGAGCCCGATGGTCGACCTCCGACCGATCGCGCGGTCGCGTCGGGCGGTCGTCCCGACGACCGTGTGCCTGCTGGCGTCCGTCCTGGTCGGCTGTTCGGGTGGGCCCGCGGCGCCCGCGGAATCGACGATCACGCTGACCGAGGGAACCCGGACCGCCACCCGGTCGGTCACCGTGACGGCCGCGCCGAGCGTGGCCCGGGCCGCGCCGACCACCGTGCTGCCGCCCGGTCCGACGGCCGAGCCCGCGCCGGAGGCCGGCCCCTGCCCGTACCTGTCGGACGACCAGGTGGCCGACATCAACGGCCAGCGCACCGGGACGACCACGGTCGTCGACGTCCCGCCGCAGCCCATCTGCACCTTCACCCGCAGCGACGGCGGCTGGCTGGCGACCGTACGCGTCGTCCAGGCCGATACCGCCGCGGCGGCCGTGGCCGCGGTCGACCAGCACGTCCCGGTGGACGGGTCGAACCCGGCCGATGACCCGGCGGGCTGGTCCGGCGGGTCGATGCTCACCGATCGCGGGTCGATCTATGCCGTCTCCAAAGGCCCGGTGGCCGTGATCGCGGAGGCCAATCAGCCGCAGTCGATCAAAGGCCGGCAGCTCGCCGCTGCCGCCATCTCCAACCTGGGGCTTTGAGCGAATCGGCCGAGCCGGCGAGGCCGCCATCGAGCACCGGAGAATGGGCACGGGGAACAAACCGGAGACGGAGGAGCCGGATTGTTCAGTGCCATCCCGGCCGAGTGGCAGGATGGTTCACCGTGAGCGACCTCTACGCGACCCTGCACACCAACCGCGGCGACATCCGGATCCAGATGTTCCGCTTCCAGGCCCCCAAGACCGTCAGCAACTTCGTCAAGCTGGCCAAGGGCACGGCGAAGTACACGACCAAGAACGCCTCGGGCGAGACGACCGGTCCGTTCTACGACGGCGCGATCTTCCACCGGGTGATCGAGGGCTTCATGATCCAGGGGGGCGATCCCACCGGCACCGGCTCGGGCGGGCCCGGTTACCAGTTCGCCGACGAGTTCCACCCCGAGCTGGCCTTCAACAAGCCGTACCTGCTGGCGATGGCCAACGCCGGACCGGGCACCAACGGCTCGCAGTTCTTCATCACCGTCGGCCCGACCCCGCACCTGAACCGCCGGCACACCATCTTCGGTGAGGTCGCCGACCAGGCGTCGCGCGACGTGGTGGACGCGATCGCGACCACCCGGACCGACCGGTTCGACCGGCCCGCCGACGACGTGGTGATCAATTCGATCAGCATCGAGGATCCAGAGGAGTCCGCGAGCTGAGCGGCCTGCCCCCGCCGGGCCCGGCCGCCGCCGGGCCACCGATGCTGCCGTGCACCTGGCATCAAGACCGCAACACCCCGCTGTCCTGTTCCCGGTGCGGGCGGCCCGCCTGCCCGGAGTGCCTGACGCCGGCGTCCGTCGGGTTCCACTGCCGGGAGTGCGTCGCCCAGGGCCGGGCGGCCACCACCGCGCCGCGCACCGTGGCCGGTGCCCGGCTCGGCCAGCGCCCGGTCGTCACGATCGCGTTGATCGTGGTGAACCTGGCATTCTTCCTGGTCACCGCCGTGCAGTCACGGTCGGCGATGGACCTGTCGAACTCGGAGCTGTACCTGCGCGGCGGGCTGATCCCGGCCGAGGTCGCCTCCGGCGAGTACTGGCGGCTCGTCACCGCCGGGTTCCTGCACGGCAGCCTGATCCACCTGGCCACCAACATGCTCTCGCTGTACTGGCTGGGCATCCCGCTCGAACGCATCCTCGGCCGGTCCCGGATGCTGGTGATCTACCTGCTCGGGCTGCTCGGCTCGTCGGTGAGCGTGCTGCTGTTCAGCCTGCCGGTCAGCCTCACCATCGGCGCATCCGGTGCCGTCTACGCCCTGATGGGTGCGCTGGTGGCGACGTTCCGCCGCTTGCGCCTGGACCTTCGCCCGCTGATCGTCGTGCTGGCCCTGAACGTCTTCATCACCTTGACCTACCCGGGGCTGTCCTGGCAGGGGCACCTGGGCGGGTTCGTGGTCGGGGCGATCGTGGGGGCCGCGATGGTGTTCCCCCCGCGGGCCACCCGCCGGCTCTGGCAGTGGGGGGTGTGTGCCGGCGTGATCGTCGTGCTGGCCGGGCTGACCGTGTACGCGAACCTGGAGATCGGCTCCTGGTACTGCATCTATCCGCCCGGCGGGCAGGTGGGCTGCATTCCCGCCCACTGACCCGGTTCGATCAGTTCCGGCCGGCGAACCATCCGGTCAATTCGGTGGCGACGTCGGCCGGGTCGGTGCCCAGCTCCACCCGACCGAACAACAGCAGGTCGTCATCGACGAGATCGATCTCCAGGGTCGCCGATCCCATCCGCTTGGTCCGGCCGCAGTCGATGGTGCGCACCGCCGACCACGGCACCAGCCGGGTGCCGGTCACTCCGCCGACCAGCAGCCCTCGGGGTCCGCCGACCAGCCGACGCCGCCAGGCGGCACCGGCCAGCGCCAGCAGCGCCACGGCCGCGGCGCCGGCGACGATCCGGTCGATCGGTTCACGGGGCAGGGCCGCGCCGAGCACCGCGACGGCCGCCAACGCGAGCAGCACCACCGGCAGGGCGGTGGACGGTCGCCAGGTGCGTGATCCCGGGCCGGGGAAGTCGGTCCCGGCGGTCACCGGCGGTCCCGAGTCGGAGTTGTCCACCGGGCTTGTCCACAATGGGGATGAATCACACGAGTGTGGTTCGGCGCCGCGGCCGGGTCACTCCGGTCAGCGCCACCGCATCGTCATCAACAGCCCGGCGATCATCAGGGCGAAGCCGATGGCGAAGTTCCAGTTCCCCAGGTCGGCGATGAACGGGATGCTCGATCCCCAGAGGTAGTAGACGACCAGCCACACCAGGCCGAGAATCATCAGCCCGAGCATCACGCCGATGTACAGGGGCGACGACGGTGCGGCCACATGGGCGCGAGTGGCCTCGGCGGCCGCCTCGTTGGCGTGGGTCGACGCACTGGCCGTGCTGGTCGCAACCTTCTTGCGCACCTTCGACTTGGGCACTTGTTCCTCCTGCGTCCGACACCCGCCGGTGAGCGCATCACCGCGGCCGTATGCCACTGCCTCTAGCCTACGGTGTGCGGCGCCCGATGCCGCCGGATCGATCGCCGCCCGGGGCACTCTCAGCGGCGACACGGGAGGCGCGGGTCGGCCCGGACGAAGGGGAGCGACGGACCAGCTGTGAGTCAAGTGTGCCGGGGACGGACGGGATGACGGCCCGACGACCACTGCGGTGGCGGGTGGGTGCGGTGGCCGCCTGCCTGGTCGCCGGACTGCTGCTCGGCGTGGCGCGGGCGTCCGCGGGTGGCGAGGACGTCGGTACCCGCTCGGTCGACCTGTCGGTGGTGGTCCGCGATGCCCAGCAACGGGTGCTCGATGCGGACGCCCGGGCCGCGGACCTGCAAGCCAAGGTGGGCCAGGCCGCTGAGCGGGACGTCTCGCCGCAGGTCGATCAGGCCTTGGCCCAGGTGGACGCGCTCGCCCCGGCCGCCGGCCTGGTGCCCGTCGTGGGGCCCGGCATCCGGGTGTCGATGTCCGATGCGCCGCGCGACTCCGACGGTAACTATCCGGCCGGCGTCGACCCGGACGACCTGGTGATCCATCAGCAGGACGTGCAGGCGGCCGTCAACGCGCTGTGGGCCGGCGGGGCCGAAGCAATGATGATCATGGACCAGCGGGTGCTGACCACGTCGGCGGTGCGCTGCATCGGCAACACCCTGTTGCTGCAGGGGCGCACCTACTCACCGCCGTTCGTGATCACCGCGATCGGTGACGCGACGGCGATGTCGGCCGCCCTCGACCGGGAGCCCGGAGTGCGCCTGCTACTGCAGTACGTGGCCAAGTACCGCCTCGGCTACGAGGTGACGCGGCTGGACGAGGTGGAATTGCCCGGTTACGACGGCGCGATCCGGATGAAATCGGCGACCGAGGGGGGCCGGTGACGACCACCGCGCCCGACCCGCCGCGCCCGGGCGCCGGCCGCCGGCTGGTGCGTGGCGTCGGCGAGTTGCTGATCACGCTCGGTGTCGTCGTGCTGCTGTTCGTCGTTTACGAGGTCTACGTCACCGATCTGTTCGGGGAGCGCAAGCAGGCCGCGGCCACCACGGCGGTCGACCGGGTCTGGGCCCAGTCGCAAGAGACCGCGACCGTCATCGCCCCGGCCCCGGATCAGATGGCGACGGATCCGCAGCAGCGGGTGCCCAGGTACGACACGGTGCTCGGCGAGGGCTTCGCCAAGCTGCGCATCCCGGTGCTGGGTGCGGACTACGTGTTCACCGTCGTCGAGGGCACCGCCCCGGACGACCTGTACATCGGGCCGGGCCACTACTCGGAGACCCAACTACCCGGTGAGCAGGGCAACTTCGCGGTGGCCGGCCACCGGGTGTCCAAGGGTTCGCCGTTCAACGATCTGGGCCTGCTCAACTCCTGCGACGCCGTCGTCGTGGAGACGCAGGACGACTGGTTCGTCTACCGGGTGCTGCCGATGGCGGAGGAGGAGTCGGCCTGGGCGGCCACCCCTCGGGCGCACTGCGCCGGGGTGCAGGTACAGACCGGGGCCTACCACGGCGTGTACGGCCGCCAGATCACCCTGCCGTCCGACTACGCCCAGGTGCTGCCCGTGCCCACGGTGCTGTCCACGACGGTCCCGCCGGACGCGCAGCGGTTGATCACCCTCACCACTTGCCACCCACAGTTCTCCGACGCCGAACGAATGATCATCCACGGCGTGCTGGTGGCCAGCTACGCCAAGGCGACCGGCTATCTTCCCCCCGAGCTGACCGAGACCTGAGGACTCGACGTGTACCCGTGGATCTGGCGTCATCTACCCGGACCGACCGCCGCCCGGCTCGGCCTGTCGCTCGTGCTGTTCCTGGCCGTGGTGGCCCTGCTGTTCTTCGTCGTCTTCCCCTGGCTGGAGCCGTACCTGCCGTTCGACCGGGTCACCACCGGCTGACGTCGCCGCGACCGGTCCCACCTCCTTCCTTCCGCGCCCCCGGCCGGCCGCGCCCCGCCCCTGCCGCGCCCCCTTGCCGCGCGGATCAACTAGGCCCGCGCGGATGAACTCGTCGACTCGCGTCCCACGCGTCACATCCGGTGCGACTTCATCCGCGCGTTCGTCCACAGGCGCGGTGTGGATCGCTGCGCGGATGAAGTGGTTGACTCCCGTCCCAGGCATCACATTCGGGGTGAGTTGATCCGCGCCGGCGTTCTTGATCCGCGCGGGGGAAGGGGGCGAGGCCGGTGTCGCGATCCGCGGCCTGGTCCCGACCCGGGGTGACCGATGGCGGACGTGTGGGACTCTGGTCGTCGTGACGCGCATCCTGGTGGTCGACAACTACGACTCGTTCGTGTTCAACCTGGTGCAGTACCTGGAGCAGCTCGGGGCCGAGTGCGTGGTCCGGCGCAATGACGCCGTGACCACGGACGACGTGCCGGCCATGGGCGCCGACGGCATCCTGCTCTCGCCCGGGCCCGGCACACCGGCCGACGCGGGCGTCACCGAGGAGATGGTGCGGTGGGCGGCCGGTCGGCTGCCGGTGTTCGGGGTCTGCCTGGGCCATCAGGCGATCGCCGAGGTCTACGGCGCGACGGTCGACCGCGCCGAGGAACTCCTGCACGGCCGCACATCACTGGTCGACCACGGCGGTGCGGGCGTCCTCGCCGGCCTCCCCACTCCGTTCACCGCGACCCGCTATCACTCGTTGGCCGTGGTCGACGGCACCGTCCCGGACGAACTCGAGGTCACTGCGCGCACCCAGGGCGGCGTGATCATGGGGCTGCGGCATCGCGAGCATGCCGTCGAGGGGGTGCAGTTCCACCCCGAGTCCGTGCTGACCCAGGGCGGCCACCGGATGCTGGCGAACTGGCTCGCCGCATGCGGTGATCGTGCGGCTGCCGACCGCGTCGCCCCGCTGGAGCAGGACGTCGAGCGGCTGCGACTGTCGGCCGTCTGAGTGCCCGACCCGGCTGATCGCACGGCCCGGGCCCGACTCGGCAGAGAGCCCGCGACCTTGGGGGGCGGTCGCGGGCTCTCTGGTCTGGGGGGCGGTCGGCACCGCCGGTGAGCGATGGCTAGTTTGCGGCGGCCGATCCCAACGTGACGTTGACGGTCTGGGACTTGCCGTCCCGGATGAAGGTGACCGTCGTGGTCCCGTTCGGGGTCTGCGACCGCACGGCGGCGATCAGCGCGTCCGCGCTCTCGATCTTGATGTCGCCGATCGCGGTCACCACGTCGCCCTTCTGCAACCCGGCGGCCTCGGCCCCGCTGCCGGCGGTGACGCTGTCGATGTCGGCGCCGGTGGGGATCTGGCTGTTGCCGTCGGTGGCGTCGCCGACAGCCGCGCCCAGCACGGCGTGGGTGGCCTTGCCGTTGTCGATGATCTCCTGGGCGATCCGCTTGGCCTGGTCGATCGGAATCGCGAAGCCGACGCCGATGTTGCCGGCCTGGCCGCCGTTGGAGGTGTCCGACAGCGAGGCGATCGCGGAGTTGATCCCGATGACGTTGCCGCCCATGTCGACCAGTGCGCCACCGGAGTTACCCGGGTTGATCGCGGCGTCCGTCTGCACGGCGTTGATCACGGTGTCCTGGGCCTGGCTGCGACTGGTCTGCTCCTCCGACGCCGTCCGCACCGGTCGGTTCAGCGCAGAGACGATGCCCGACGTCACGGTGGCGGACAGGCCCAGCGGCGAGCCGATCGCAACGACCTGCTGGCCGACCTGCAGCCCGCCGCTGCTGCCCAGGCTGGCCGGGGTGAGTCCGGAAACCCCGTCCGCCTTGATGACCGCGAGGTCGTCGGTGGCGGTCTTGCCGACCACCGTGGCGGTGGCGGTGGTCCCGTCGTTGAAGCGGACCTCCAGGTCGGTGGCCCCGTCGACGACGTGGTTGTTGGTCAGGATCAGCCCGTCGGCGGTCAGGATGACGCCGGAGCCCTCGCCCGCGCTCTGACCGGAACTGGCCAACACCGACACGACCGACGGCAACACCTTGGCGGCGACCTCCTGGACCGAGCCGGCCGGGGCCGGGGTCAAATTCTGGGAGACGGCCGCGCTCGTGTTCAGCCGGGACAGCGAGTTGTCCGAGGCCGCCGAGTTGTTGCTCTCCCAGGCCGACCCGGCCCAGCCGCCCGCGAATCCCGCCACCAGGGCCAGCGCGGTGGTGGTCGCCACCACCAGGGAGGTCTTGCGGCGACGTGGATTCGCTGGCGCTCCCGACCCGTTGCCGGTGGCCGGATAGCCGGTCTGGGCCGGGGGCGCGTAGGGGACGCCCGGGCCGGACGGAGGCATGGTCTGGGTGTGGCGGCCGGTGGCGGCGCTCGATCCCGGTACCGGGCCGGTCGCCGCTCCCGGCACTGCGCCGGTCGCCGCCCACGGTTGGCTGGACCAGGCGCCGCTGGGCCGCGGCTGCCAGCCGGAATGCTCGGCCGGCGTGCTCGGACCGGTCGTGCCCGGACCGCCACGGCCGGCGCCGGCCGGCGGCAGCTGGCTCCACGCCTGCGATGCCGTCGATCCCGGATAGCCGGCCGAACCGTACGACCGGCCGGTGTGCGTGTCCGCCGCGGGCGGGGCCGAGTACCGCGGGGCGGCGGGGTACCCGCCGCGGTCGGCGGTACCGCCTTCCGCGGCGCCAACCTGGCTGGTAGCCGCCGGCCCCATGCCGTCACGGGCAGTTGCGGGCTGATCACCGGCGGGCTGGTCACCGGGGCGCGGGGTCATGTCCTGGCTCATGGGTAGGACAGTGCCGGACCAGCTTGTGGATCTTCTGAGCGACCCCGGGGCTGCATCGGTGAGTACCTACCAACTCGTTGTGAATCGGGAAAGAGCCTGGTGAGGGGGTCAGCCACCGGCCGGAGGCGCTGCGGGTGGGGGCGCCGCGGGTGGCGCCGGCGTGGCCGGGGGCACGACAGCATCCGAGGTCGGCGGTGTGGTCGGTGGCGTCGTCGGTGGCGTCGTGGGCGGTGGTGGAGCCGCCACCCCGACGACGACCCGCACCGCGGTCGTCTTGGAGACGGTAGCGCCGGATGCAGGGTTCTGGCTGATGATCGCGCCGACCAGCCCGGGATTGGTGACCTCCTGGGTGGTCTGCCGCAACTGTTCGGTACCGCCGACCCAGCCACGGGCGTTCAGTGCGGCCAGCGCCTCGGCCGGCGTGCTGTTGACCAGGTTCGGCATGAACATCAGGTTGCCGTTGGACACCGTCAGCGTGATCGGCGTGCCCTCCTGGACCCGGGTACCGGCCGCCGGGTCGGCTGCCGTCACCTCATTGACCGGCTCGGCCGAATCCGCGGATTGCGACACCACCTGCAGCTTGGCGTCGGTGAGGATCTGGGTGGCCTCATCGAGCGACTTGCCGACGAGCCCGTCGGGCACCTGGACCACCTGCAGGCCGGTCCCGACCGTCACCTTCACCGTCGACCCGGGTTGAACCTGGGTCTGCGCCGTCGGGTCCTGGGCCAGCGCCTTGCCCTTGTCCGCGTCGGAGGAGGACTGAGGAACCTCCTCGTATTGCAGGTTGGCCGCGTTGAGGGCCTTCTTGGCCTCCTCGGGTGTGTAGGAAACCACGTTGGGGACCGAGACCAGGCTGACCCCCTTGCCGATCTCCAGGTTCACGGCGGAGTCCTGTGCCACCTGCGTCTGGCTGGACGGCCGCTGGTTGACGACCTTGTCCTTGTTCGCGTCGGTCGACTCGGTCGGGGTGACGGTGCCCAGGGTCAACCGGCTGTCGCGGAGCTTGGCGGTGGCCTCCTCCAGCGTCATGCCGGACAGGTCCGGCACGGCGACCAGGGCGGCCGGCGGCGGCGCGCTGATCACCCGCAGGGTCAGCCAAATGGCGCCCGCGATGAGCGCCGCGCAGAGCACACCGATGCCGATGAAACCCCAGACCCGCTTGGACCGGTCCGATTCCTCCGGTTCCCAGTCGTCGTCGGGCACGCCGCGGGACGGCGGGGCCAGCAGCGGCGGCGATCCACCGCCGACCCGGGCCGGGGTGGCGCGCATCAACTCGGTGCGCTCGTCATCGCTCATCAGCGGCGTCGCCTGCACGGCTTGCCCGGACAGCGCGCGGACCAGGTCCGAGCGCATGTCGGCGGCCGTCTGGTAGCGGTTCAGCGGGTTCTTGTTCAGGGCCTTGAGGACGATCGCGTCCATTTCCTTGGGCAGCCCGGGGTGCACGTCGCTGGGTGCTCGGGGCGCCTCCCGGACGTGCTGGTAGGCGATCGCGACCGGCGAATCACCGGTGAACGGCGGCTCCCCGGTGAGCAGTTCGTAGAGCACGCACCCAGTGGCATAGACGTCGGACCGCGCGTCGACCGCTTCGCCGCGGGCCTGCTCCGGGGACAGGTACTGCGCGGTGCCGATCACCGCCGCGGTGGCCGTCATGGTCGCCTGGCCGTCGGACACTGCCCGGGCGATGCCGAAGTCCATCACCTTGACCGCGCCGGCCCGGTTCAGCATCACGTTGGCCGGCTTGATGTCCCGGTGCACGATGCCGTGGCGGTGCGAGAAGTCCAACGCGGCGCAGATATCGGCGACGATCTCCATCGCCCGCCGCGGGGGCAGCGGCCCCTCCTTCTTCAGCACGTCGCGCAGGGTGTCCCCGTCGACGAACTCCATCACGATGTACGGGACGTTGCCCGCGTCGGTCATCGTCTCGCCGGTGTCATAGACCGCGACGATCGCCGGGTGGTTCAGCGAGGCGGCATTCTGCGCCTCACGGCTGAACCGGGCCTGGAAAGACGGGTCCCGGGCCAGGTCGGCGCGGAGCACCTTGATGGCCACGTCCCGGCCGAGCCGCAGGTCGCGGCCGCGGTGCACCTCGGACATACCGCCGAAGCCGAGGGTGTCCCCGACCTGATAGCGATCCCCGAAGAGATATCCCGTCATCGATGTTGTTCCTTGTTGCATATCCGTCGCGTTCGTCCGGTCGGCAGGAGGGCCCTGCGCTTGATGCATGAGGACCCTCCGGGGTTGCGTGCGATGATCCGCGGACCGCCTGTGGTGTTCGTCATCCTGATCACACCATCAACGTCCCGAAGACTGCGTTCAGGATCACCAGCACCAAGCCGGCCAGGATGACGACCAGCACCGCCAGCAATACCGAGAGCCCAGTGTGCCGTCCCGCGGTAGGCGCGGATCGGGCGGCCGGCACCGGCGGCGGAACGGACGGCCGAACCGCCTGTGCCGGTTGGGCCGGTGGCGGCAGCGGCCGGGCCGTGGCTCGAGTCGATCGGGCCTGCGGTCGGGCGGCGACGCCGGTCGTCATGGCCGGCGCGACCAACGTCGGCCGCGGGGCCGGCGGCGGCCGCAGCGGCGTCAGGTCGCGGCCCCCACCGGCCCGCAGCTCGCTCGCCGCGCGGGCCAGCACGGCACCGTTCGGGAAGCGGGCCGCCGGGTCCTTGGCCAGCATCGTCATCACCAGCCGGGCCACCGGCGGGGGCACGTCGTCGGGGAGCGGTGGCGGCGCCTCCCGGACATGGGCCAGCGCGATCGCGACGGTGTTGTCGCTGTTGAACGGCAGCCGGCCGGCCAGGCACTCGTAGGCGACCACGCCGAGGGAGTAGATGTCGGACGCGGGCGACGCCTCCCGCCCGGCGGCCTGCTCCGGAGAGATGTACTGGGCGGTGCCCATCACCATCCCGGACCGGGTCACGGGTGCCTCGTGGGCGACCTTGGCGATGCCGAAGTCAGTGATCTTCACCTGGCCGCCCGGCGTGATGAGCAGATTGCCGGGCTTGATGTCGCGGTGCACCAGTGCCCGGGCGTGCGCCTGCTGCAGGGCGTTGCCGGTCTGCTCGAGTACGTCCAGGGTGCGCCCGACGGACAACCGGCCCAGCCGGTTCAGCACGCTGGACAGGGACTCGCCGGAGATCAGTTCCATCACCAGGTAGGCGGTGCCGGTCAGGTAGTGGTCGGTGCCCGAGACCTCGCCGTAGTCGTAGACCGCGCAGATGCCGGGGTGGTTCAACGACGCGGTGATCCGGGCCTCGGTGCGAAACCGGCCGAGGAACTCCGGGTCGCCGGTGAGCTCGGGCCGCAGGATCTTGCACGCGACGACCCGGGCCAGCCGGATGTCGTCGGCGGCCCAGACCTCGCCCATCCCGCCGACCGCGATGCGGTGGGTGAGCCGGTAGCGATGGGACAACGTCACCCCGGGCGCCGTCATGACACCGCCCCCGTCGGGGCGCACGCAGGCTCCGCGCCCCTCGTGGGGGCGCTGCCGCTGTGCCGATGATTCGTTCGGTCGGCCTCACTCATCGCGCCCGCCCCGGCCATCAGGACCCCCCGGCCAGGGCCGCCGCGATGGTGGCCCGGCCGACCGGCCCGGCAACCTTCGCGCCGGTCGCGTCGGTGCCGAGGTCGCCGCCGTTCTCCACCAGAACGGCCACCGCGACCTTCGGATTCTCCGCGGGCGCGAAGGCCACGTACCAGGCGTGCGGGGGCGTGTTCTTCGGGTCGGCGCCGTGTTCGGCGGTCCCGGTCTTGGAGGCGATCACCAGGTCCGCGATGCTGCCGGACCCCGGGGTGTTCTTCTCCGACTCGATCATCATGTCCCGCAGTTGGTCGGCGACCGGGATCGGGATGGCCTGGCCCAGCGACTGCGGCTGGGTCTGCGAGATGACGGTCAGATCCGGTTTGGTCGTCTGCGCGACCAGGTGCGGAGCCATCCGGTCACCCCGGTTGGCGATGGTCGCGGTGGTCCAGGCCATCTCGAACGGTGTCACGGCCACGTCGCGCTGGCCGATGCCGGTCTGCGCGAGCGCCGCCGTGTCGGGGATGTCGCCGAGCCGGGATCCGACGACATCCAGTCCGATATCGGTGCCCTGCCCGTTGACGCCCAGCGCGTCGGCCTGCTTGCGCACCACCGGGGCGCCGAGCTGCATCGCGACCTCGGCGAACGCCGTGTTGCACGAGTGCGCCAGCGCCTCGGTCAGCGTGACGTCCCCACCGCCGCCGTTCGCGCAGGTCTCGCCGCCGAAGTTGGACAGGGTGGCCCCGCCGGTGGCCGGCAGCGTGATCGTCGACTCCCCCGTCACCGAGGTGTCCGGAGTGAAGCCGTTCTGCAGCGCCGCGGCCGCGATGACCAGCTTGAAGGTGGATCCGGGTGGGTAGACCGCGGAGATGGCCCGATTCAGCAGCGGGCTGGGATCGGCGTTGACCAGATCGTTGTAGGCCTGCCGCTGCGTCGCGTCCGAGTGGCTGGCCAGCGGGTTCGGGTCGAACGACGGCGTGGAGACCATGGCCAGGACGTTGCCGGTGGCGGGTTCGATGGCCACCACCGCACCGACGTAGCCCTTGTCGTTCATGGCCGAATACGCCGCCTGCTGCACGGCGGGCTCCAGCGTCAGCTGCACGTTGCCGCCGCGCGGGTCGCGGCCGGTGATCAGGTCGGACAGCTGACCGGCGATCAGCTCCGGGGCCTCGCCGGAGAGGACCTCGTTCTGATTCCGCTCGATGCCGGTCGGCCCATAGCGCATCGAGTAGTACCCGACCGGGTGCGCGTACACGGCGCCCTCCGGGTAGACACGCTGGTACGAGTACTGGTCGTCGACCGGATCGGACCGGGCCAGCACCACCCCGCCGGCCGCGGTGATCTGGCCGCGCTGGCGGCTGTACTCGGCGACCAGGGTGCGCTTGTTGTTGGGGTCGGCGCGGTAGTCGTCGGCCTTGATGACCTGGGTGTAGGCGACGTTGCCGAGCAGCAGCACCACCATGACGATGATGGCGTAGCCGACCCGGCGCAGCGGGCGCTTCATCCGCGACCGCCGCGGGCCGGGTGGGCGGGTAGCGCCGGGACCATCTGGGTGTGCGCCTGGTCCAGGGGGACCGCCGGGCCGGCAGGCACCGCCGGTGTCTCCTCCGGCCGCCGCGAGGAGTCGGAGATGCGCACCAGCAGCGCCAGGATCACGTAGTTCGACAGCAGCGACGATCCGCCGTAGGACAGGAACGGGGTGGTGAGGCCGGTCAACGGGATCAGCCGGGTGACCCCACCGACCACGATGAACATCTGCAGCGCCAGCGAGAACGCCAGCCCGCCGGCCAGCAACGTGCCGAAGCCATCCTTGGCCGCCAGTCCCGTGCGAATCCCGCGGGCGGTCAGGATGAGATACAGCAGGAAGATCGCGGTGATGCCGACCAGACCGAGTTCCTCACCCAGCGCGGCCGTGATGAAGTCCGTCGACGCGAAGGGCACGATGTCCGGGCGGCCGGCCCCGAGTCCGGTGCCGAAGATGCCGCCGGTGCCCAGCCCGAACAGCGACTGGACCAGTTGGTAACCGTTGCCCAGCGGATCACCGAACGGGTCGAGCCAGATATCCACCCGGACCCGGACGTGGGCGAACATGCGGTACGCCAGGTAGGCGCCGGCGGAGAAGCCGAGGACGCCGATGATCAGCCAGGACACCCGGCCGGTGGCGACGTAGATCATGGCCAGGAAGGTGCCGAAGATCAGTAAGGCGCTGCCCAGGTCCTTGCCCAGGACCATGATGCCGAGCACCAGCAGCAGCGCCACCAGGAGCGGGCCGAGGTCCCGGCCCCGGGGCAGGACCAGGCCGAACACCTTCTTTCCCGCCGTCGACAGGACGGTGCGCTTGGACACCAGGAACGCCGCGGCGAAGATGATCAGGGCGATCTTGGCGAACTCGGCGGGCTGGATGGAGAAGAGCCCGGGCACCTTGATCCAGATCTTCGCCCCGTTCACCTCCGACAGGCTGGACGGGAGGAGGGCGGGGATGGCCAGGAACACCACGCCGATCAGGGCCAGCGTGTACGCGTAGGACTGCAACACCGTGTGGTCGCGGACGACCAGCAGCACGATCAGGAAGCAGACCAGGGCGACGCCCGTCCAGACCAGCTGCAGTGAGGCCTGCGGGGTGGGCACCTCCTCGCCGCGGTTGACCGCGCTGATCTCCCGGGCCAGGTCCAGCCGGTAGATCATCACCAGCCCGATGCCGTTGAGCAGGGCGACGATCGGCAACAGCACCGGGTCGGCGTACGGCGCGTACCGGCGGATCAGCAGGTGGGCGACGGCCAGGGCGAGCAGATACCCGCCGCCGTAGTAGGCCAGCTCCCAGCTCAGCGTCCGGTTCTGGTTCAGCTCGACGATGACCAGGGCCGAGGTGACGACGATCGCGGCGAACACCAGCATCCAGAGTTCCGCCGTGCGCCCGGTTCGTGCGGGTGCGCCGGCGGTGGCCTGGTCCCCCCGGCGCCGGCTCACCTGACCACCCGGCAGGTCACGCCGGGTTCGGGAGCGCGGGTGGACAACGGGGTGCCCGAGCTGGTCGGGGTGAGCTCGCGCGACGCGGTGGTCAACAGTGGGTCGGTCGGCGCGGGGTTGGTCGGCACCGAGTTGGTCGGCACCGAGTTGGTCTCGCCGGCCCCCAACGGCTCGGTCAGCCCGGGCACCGTCACGCCGGGGACCGGGAGACCGGGCGCGGTGGACACCGCCGGTCCGGTCGGGAGGACACCGGTGGCCGTCCCGGGGGGACCGGAGGTGATTGCGCCCGCCGTCGGGGTTGGCGTCGGAGTCGGGGTGGCGTCGGGGGTGGTGCACGGCGGGAGCATCCGGCCGGCCAGCCGGGCAATCACCGCGCGGGCGTCGTCCAGGCTGCCGGCCTGGATGCCGGCCAGCACCTGGTCGCGGGCCGCCGGCAGCAGGTCCTCGACCATCAAGGGGGTGCATCCATCGAGTCCGGGCTGGCAGGAGCCCTCCTGCACGTTCGACAGCTGCAGGCCCAGAACCGTCCCGTCCACGCCGCGGTAGACCACGACCTGCCCGTCGTTCTCGCCCACGAAGTACTGGCTGCGCACCCACAGGATCGAGCCGACCAGCCCGATGATGCCCAGCACGATGACCGCGGTGATCAGGATGATGGTGGTGCGGCGCCGCCGGCGCCGGTCCGGCGGGCCGTCCGGATCCACCGCGGCGGTCGCGATCGGTGCCGTGATGTCCTCGTCCGGCGGCATGAAATCCGGCGGCGCGGCCGATTCCTCGGGGATCGCGGGCAGCGGGATGCGGGGCATCTCGGCCGTCATCCGGATCGATGACAGCTGCCCGATCGGGCCGGTGGCGTCCGGGTCGGCCGGTTCGGCCACCGCAGTCGGCCCGTCACCCGCACCGGTGTCGACGACGTCCGCGACGATGACGGTCACGTTGTCCGGCCCACCGCCGACCAGCGCCAGGTGGACCAGTTGATCGGCCGCGGCTCCCGGATCCTCGATCGCGAGGGTTTCGGCGATCACCTCCGCCGACACCACCCCGGACAACCCGTCCGAGCAGATCAGGTACCGGTCGCCGACGTCGACCTCGCGGATGGTCAGGGCCGGGTCGACGTCGGTGCCGTTCAGGGCCCGGAGCAGCAGCGACCGCTGCGGGTGGTGGCTGGCTTCCTCCTGAGTGATCCGGCCGTCGTCGATCAGCGACTGGACGAACGTGTCGTCGTGGGTCAGCTGGTGCAGGACGCCGCCCCGGTACAGGTAGGCGCGGGAGTCCCCGACGTGGGCCATGCCCAGTCGTCCGCCGTCGAACAGCAGGGCGGTCACCGTGGTGCCCATGCCGTCGAGTTCCGGGTTCTCGCGCACCACCCCGGAGATGGACCGGTTGCCCTCGCGCGTCGCCTTGGCCAGCGCGCGCACCAGGTCCCCACCCGGGTCGCGTTGATCGAGCGGGACGAAGGCGTTGACCACCAGCCGGGAGGCCATGTCGCCGGCGGCGTGCCCGCCCATTCCGTCCGCGACGACCAGCAGGGTGTTGCCGGCGAACACGGCGTCCTGGTTGTTCGCCCGGATCAGCCCACGGTCGGTGCGTGCGGCGTAGACGAGTTGGTGCGTCATCACATCGTCCCGGTGGCCCGGGTGGGCGCGCTCAGGCGAATCCGTGGATTGCTCATGGGCGTAGCTCGATGACGGTGCGGCCGATCCGGATGGGGACCCCGACCGGCACCGGGGTCGGCGTGGTCACCCGCGCCCGGTCCAGGTAGGTGCCGTTGGTGGAGCCGAGATCCTCCAGGAAGTACTCCTGTCCCTGCTGGGTCAGCCGGGCGTGCCGGGACGAGGCGTAGTCGTCGTCCAGCACGAGCGTGGAGTCGTCGGCCCGTCCGATCAGGATCGGCCCCGGTCCCAGCCGGAGCCGGGTGCCGGACAGCGATCCGGCGGTGACCACCAGCGTCGCCGGATGCATCCGCGGGGCCGGCAGTTGCGCGGCCGAGCGCTGCTCGCCGCGCCGCCGCCCGCCGTCCGTCCGAGGCTCGCCCGCGTACCGCAGGTCGGCCCGGATCACCCGGATGGCGGCCAGCACGAACAAGCAGAGCAGGACCAGGAAGCCGATCCTGGTCAGCTGAAGAATGAGGGCTGGCACGTGGGGTTCCCGGTTCTGACCGGCGTCCTCAGTACCGGCTCGAGAAGACGACGGTGGAATGCCCGATGTGGATCACGTCGCCGTCGGCGAGTTGCCAGGTCTGCACCGACGACCCGTTGACCGTGGTGCCGTTGGTCGAACCCAGGTCGTGCAGCACCGCGGACTGCCCGTCGAAGTAGATGTCAACGTGCCGGCGGGAGACCGAGGTGTCGGCGAGCCGGAACGACGCGTCCTGCCCCCGGCCGATCACGTTCGAGCCGCGCTGCAACTGGTAGCTGCGACCCGATCCGTCGTCGACCGACAGCGTGGCGACGATTTCCTGCGGGCCGGCCGCGGGCACGCCGTAGTTCTGGCCCCAGTTCTGCGGTTGCTGCCCGGGGGGCGGGTAGTTCTGGTAGCCGGGCTGCTGATAGCCCTGGCCCTGCTGGTAGTCCGACGGCGGGTAGCCCTGCGGGTAACCCGGCTGGCCATATCCCTGCCCACCCTGGTCCCAGCCACCCGGACCCTGCGGGTACTGCGGTGGCTGGCCCGGGCCCTGCGGGTAGCCGGGCGGGGGCTGCTGGCCGTACTGCTGCTCCCACTGCTGATTCTGCTGATCCCAGCCGCGTTGCCCGTAGCCCGGGGCGTCGTACGGCTGCGGCGGGTACCCGGGATTGGGCTGCTGGCCCTGGTCGCCGAAGTTGCCGTGGTTCGGCGGGCCGTACTGCTGGGGGTATCCCGGGTACTGACCGGGATCCGGGTCGCGCTGCTCACCCTGGTCCGGGCGACCCTGCTGGTCGCGGCCGTAGTCGCCGCCTTGTTGACTCATGGGTCCCACTCCTGCCCTTGCCTGCGATGCGCGTCGACCGACATCAGGATCGACGAACGAGCTGATGCGGAACTGCCCGGTGTGCAGGGCGCCGGACGTTTCGAGCGTGACCGCCACGTCACCGAACGTCTGCCAACCCTGCTGGCTCAGATACTCCCGGATCATGTCCGAAAGCGCCGTGGCGACACTCTCCTCGGCCGAACTCAGGCCCTGTTGGTCGGTGGGTCCGAGCGACACCGTGTAGTGGTTCGGCGCGACCGCGACGGTACCCTGCCGCTCGACGTGGTCCGCCGCCTCGCGCTGCAGGGCGTCGGCCACCTCGGCCGGTTGGACCTTGCCCCCGAAGAGCCGGGCAAAGGTGTTCCCGACGGCGCCCTGGAGTTTGCGTTCAAAAGACTGTATGACGCCCATCGTCACCTCCGGCCGGCATTCAACTGCAGGGTCGATAGCCGACCACGTCGGTCGGCGGGCATGCGAACGCGGTGATCACAGCCCAGCCCTGATCGTAGTGGTGACGCATCACGGTGGTCGGGGTTGCTCCTGGTCACCCCCCGGTGCGCCTCGGCCAGGGTCAGCCGGTCGCCGGGACGGCCCGCAGGGCCTGCTCGCCGGGGGTGGCCAGCGCGCCGCCGGCGGTGACCCGGGCGAGCCAATCGGTGAAGGCGCCCAGATCGGCGGTGGGTACCAGCACCCGGAAGGTGGGGGAGCCGGTGGCCGGGGCATAGTCGGTGCCCGTCACCTCGAATCCCGCGGTGCGCAGGTCGTGCTCCAGCCGGCCGGCGGCGGCGAACCCGACCGTCACGGTGACCGCGGTGTGCGACACCAGCGCCAGGGTGCCGATGGCATCGAGGGCGTCGGTGACGCAGCGTCCGTAGGCGCGCACGAGCCCGCCCGCGCCGAGCTTGACTCCGCCGAAGTAGCGGGTGACGACCGCGACGGTGTCGGTGATGTCCCGGTGGACCAGGACCTGGAGCATCGGTACCCCGGCGGTGCCGGCCGGTTCCCCGTCGTCGTTGGAGCGTTGATGCTCGGCGTGCGGGCCGACCCGGTACGCCACGCAGTGGTGCGTCGCCGACCAGTGCTCCCGCCGGACGGCCTCGACGAACGCCGTCGCCTCCGCCGGCGTCCGGACCGGGCCGAGCGCGCAGATGAACCGCGATCGTTGGATGAGCAGTTCGTGCGTCCCCGCCGCACGGACCGTCCGCATCCCCCGACCGTAAACCCTCCCCCTCCCCGCGCGGATCATCTGCGCAGGCGCGGATGAAGTCGACAACTCCTGTCCCACCCGTCACATTCGGGGCGACTTGATCCGCGCGGTTGTTCCCCTCCGGGCGGTGGAACCGCGCGGATGAAGTCGTCGACTCCTGTCGCAGCCGTCACATTCGGGGCGAGTTCATCCGCGCCGGCCTAGTTGATCCGCGCGGGAGGGGCGGCGGGGACGGGGGTTGCGGGAGGGGCGGCGGGGACGGAGGTTGCGGGAGGGTGGGGCCGGGTGGGTCAGGCCGTCCGGTCGAGGATCTCCTGGACCAGCCACATCGGGGTGTGCGGGTGCAGGAACGCGAACCGGCCCACCGTCTCGCCCTCCCACTTGGTCGGCGGGATGAACGCGATTCCCTCGGTGTGCAGGGCCTGCGCCCAGGCGTCGTAGTCGGCCGGCGACCAACCGATGCGGCGGAACAGGACCACGCCGAGGTCGGGTTCGCGGATCAACTCCAGCTGCGGGGTCCGGTCGATGAGGCGGGCGGTCTGCCGGGCCAGGTCGACGGCGACCTCGATGGCCTCCCGGTACGCGTCGATGCCGTGCACCGCCAGGGAGAACCACAACGGCAGCCCGCGGGCGCGGCGGGTCAGGTGGTAGGCGTAGTCGGTGGGGTTCCATTCGCCGGTCTCCCGATCGGCGCCGGTGTGGATGACGTCCAGGTACGACGCGTCCTGGGTGTGCGTGGCCTTGGCCAGCGCGGGTTCCCGGTAGAGCAGCGCGCAGCAGTCGAACGGGGCGAACAGCCACTTGTGCGGATCGAGGATGAACGAATCGGCCAGTTCCAGCCCGGCGTACTTGGCCTTGAGGGAGGGGGCGAACACCCCGGAGCCGCCATAGGCGCCGTCCACGTGGAACCACCAGCCGTGCTCGCGGGCCAAGGCGCCGACGCCGGCCAGGTCGTCGATGATGCCGGCGTTGGTGGTGCCCGACGTGCAGACCACGGCGACCACGTCGGAGATGTCGAGGCCGTCGATGCCGGCCCGGATCGCGTCCGCGGTGACCCGGTGATCGGGGGTGCGGACGACCAGCGCGTCCATCTCCAACAGGCGCAGGGTGTTCACGATCGAGGAGTGCGCGTCCTCACCCACCACCACCCGGGGCCGGCGGCCGGCCAGCGCGTCGCCGAGCCGGCGTTTGCCGGTCTCCCGGGCCACGGCCAGCGCGGACAGGTTGCCGGCGGAGCCGCCGGAGACGAAGCAGCCGCCCGCGCTGCCGGGCATGCCGGCCTCGTCGGCGATCACCCGCAGCGCGGTGTTCTCGGCCGCGATCGCACCGGATGCCTCCAGCCAGGAGATGCCCTGGATGGACGCCGACGAGACGACCATGTCGAACAGCAGGCTCGCCTTCGTGGGGGCCGCCGGGATGAAGCCGAGGAACCGGGGGCTGTCGGCCGAGATGATGCTCGGCGCGATCACCGAGGAGTACACCCCCAGTACCTCGTCGGGCTGCCGGGCCTGGTCCCGGATCAGCCCGTCGAGCTCGCGGTACAGCTCCTGCGGGGTGCGGGTGCCGCGGTCCAGCGGCACCGGCGTCATGCGCAGCCGGTTCTCGGCGTACGCCAGCACGCTGCGAACCATGGCGTCGGTGGTCTGGTTGACGGAGTGCACGGATTCAGTCCTTCTGGTCGGTGACGGGGGTGGTGGGTTCTGACGTGGCGAGGAGGCCGGCGGGCCGGTGCCGGCCCAGGGTGGAGTGCTTGATGCCGTAGGCGAAATACCAGATCAGCGCGACCGCCACCCAGCCGACGAAGACCAGCAGGGTGACCGGGCGCAGGTCCTTGATGATCCACAGGCAGCCGAGGGCGGAGAGGATGGGGGTGATCGGGTACAGCGGCACCCGGAACGAGCGGGGCAGGCCGGGTTCGCGGCGCCGGAGCACCATCACCGCGATCGACACGACCAGGAACGCGACCAACGTGCCGACGCTCGTCATCTCGGCCAGGAAGGTGATGGGCACGAAGCCGGCCAGCACCGCGATGACCGCGGCGACGACGATGGTGTTCGGGATCGGGGTGCGGGTGCGGGGGTTCACCCGGTGGAACAGCTGGGGGATCATGCCGTCACGGGCCATGGTGAACAGGATGCGGGTCTGCCCGTAGAGGACCACCAGGGTGATGGAGAAGATCGACACGACGGCGCCGGCGGCGATCACCGTGCCGGGCCACGAGGCGCCGACGATGTTCTCCAGGATCTGCGCCAGGCCCGCCTCCTGACCGTCGAACTGCGTCCACGGTTGCGCGGCGACCGCGACCAGGCTGACCAGGATGTACAGCCCGGTGACCGTGATGAGCGCAATGATGATGGCCATCGGCAGCGTGCGATGCGGGTTGCGCACCTCGTCACCGGCGGTCGACACGGCGTCCAGCCCGATGAACGAGAAGAAGATGACGCCGGCCGCCGCGGTGACGCCGGCCATCCCGAACGGCGCGAAATCGGCCAGATTGTCGGTGTCCCAGCCGGTGATGCCGATGGCGATGAACATGACCAGGATGGCGAGCTTGATCAGCACCATCACCGCGTTGACCTTCGCCGACTCGCTGGCGCCACGGATGAGCAGTGCGGCGCACATCGCGATGAGGACCACGGCCGGCAAGTTGATCAGCCCGCCCTCCTCCGGCGAGTTCGACAGTGCCTCCGGTATTCGCCAGCCGAACAGGTTGTCCAGCAACTCGTTGAGGTACTGCGACCAACCGACGGCGACGGCCGCACCGGAGACGCCGTACTCCAGCAGCAGGCAGGCCGCCACCACCATCGCGACGAGCTCACCCATGGTGGCGTACGCGTAGGAGTAGGACGAGCCGGAGACCGGCACGGCGCCGGCGAGTTCGGCGTAGCAGACCGCGGTCAGTCCGGCGACGACGCCGGCGATGACGAACGACCAGATCACCGCGGGCCCGGCGATCGGGACCGCCTGCGACAGCACGAAGAAGATGCCGGTGCCGATGGTCGCGCCGATGCCGAACGCCGAGAGCTGGAACAGCCCGATGCTGCGAGACAGTTCGCTCCGGCCGGTCTCGGATCCGGATTCCGCCTCCATCTGGACGACCGGCTTGCGGCGGAGCAGCCGGTGGGCGAGGCCCGGCTGGTTCGGAGTGGGGGTCGAAGAGGGCACGGCCGCTCCCATGGGAAAGCCGGCGCAACATTGCGCCGGGAAGGGGGTGGTGGGTGCGCGTCGGCAGGTTCCGGCGCGGGAGGTCGATGTCCAGGCGAGATCGATCGCCGGACGGGAATGCGGTGCGCCGGCGTCAGGCCGAGCGCCACGGGCGGGCGATGCCGCCCGGCCGGGTTACCAGATGGCGACGGCCTGGCTGCCGAACAGGGCGAAGCGCTCCGGCCGCGCGGGCAGGGTCAGCGCACCCCGGAACTTGACGACGACGGCCGGTCGCTGCGACGCGAAGGTGGCCGGCGCGGCAGTGGTGGGCACGGGGATCGTCGACATGATGGGTCTTATGTTGACAGAAGAAACACCGGTTGACCAGAGCTTGATGGGAGTTTCTTCGGCGCTCCCTGTGCGAACAGCGTGAACGGCCGGCCGCCTTCGGGGATCGATCCCCGGCGTCCGGTCACCGGCGTCCGGCCTGTCCCGGTGAACGAGCGGGCCGCGACCCAGGCGGTGGTCGAGAGCACCCGTGCCTCCGTGCTAGCCTTTCCCGCGTCGCTGGGCAAGTGGCGAAATGGCAGACGCGCACGGTTCAGGTCCGTGTGTCCGAAAGGACGTGGGGGTTCAACTCCCCCCTTGCCCACTCTGGTTGAGACAGACGACCAAGGCCCCGCCGGCGTTCGCGCCGCGGGGCTTTGGTCGTTTCTGGGGTCGTTTCTGGGGCTGACTGCGGTGGTGGGAAGGTCGCGGTGGCGTCGTCCCGCCACGGTCCGCGGCGGGGTCCGGTTCCGGGCATGCTCTGTGCTGTGGATCGGGTGCTGTCATGACATTCGCCGGAAGGTTCCGGCTGGCCATCGGCCTGCTGCTGACGGTCGGGACCCTCGGGGTGCTGTTCACCGCGTTGGACCCGATCTGGAACGGGCACCCCGCCTACCCCGCCACCCTGCTGGTCGGCACGGGCGTCGGGATGGTGCTGATCGCGTCGGCCTTCTGGTCCCTGGGCCGGCCCGATGACCTGCCGACCGGACAGGAGGAGGCGCCGCCTCGGCCGTCGACCGGGCGGCGCGTCCTGCGGATCACCGGCCGGGTGATCGTCGCGGTGCTGGTCGTGCTGGTGCTGGGGATCCTGGTCTGGCTGCGCCCGTTCCCGGCCGGTTCGGGCGCGCGGTCGGCGCTGGATCCCGACGCGTCCGTCACGGTGGTGGATCGTCCGACCAGCATCGAACTCGTGCCGGCCGCGCCCTCGGACTCGGCGCTGGTGTTCGTCCCTGGGGCCCGGGTCGACGCCCGCGCCTACGCCCAGATCCTGCGTCCGGTGGCCGCGGCCGGCCACCTCGTCGTCATCCTCAAGGCGCCGTTCGGGATGGCGATCGCCCAACCGGGCCAGCCCGACGGCGTGATCGCGGACCACCCGGAGATCGGCACCTGGGCCGTCGGCGGTCACTCCCTCGGCGGGGTCGTCGCCTCCTGGTACGCCCTGGACCACCCCGACCAGGTGGACGGCTTGCTGCTGTTCGGCTCGTATTCCGATCGCGATCTGTCCGGAACGGATCTGACTGTGGAGTCGGTCTGGGGCAGCAACGACGGGCTGACCACGCCGGCCGACATCGAACGCACCCGGGCGAACCTGCCGGCCGATGCGGCGCTCACCGAGGTCGTCGGGGGCGTGCACGCGTACTTCGGGGACTATGGCGAGCAGCCCGGTGACGGAAACCCGGGCATCGACCGGGCGGCGGCGACGGCGCAGATCAGCTCGGCAGCAGTCGATTTCATGCGGGGGCTGGCACCGGCGGGGTGATCACGGCTCGGCGGGCCGGCCTCGGGCGGCGGCCAGGAACCGCTCACCCAGTCGGGCGGCCGCCGCGCGGAGTTCGGCCGGGCCGACGATCTGGACCGGGACCTCCCACCAGGACACCCAGGCGGCCAGTCGCTCCCACGACCACGACCCGGTGACGACCCGGGTGCGCTCCGGGCCCAACTCCTCCACCACCGACTGCCGACCGGCCCATGGCTGCACCGCCGCGGCCGGGGCGGCGATGACGAACTCGCCCCGACACGGCCACTCCCGGCCCCGGAAGGCGGCCTGCAGGTAGCTTGCGACGTCGCCGCCGGGCAGGTCGCGCGGCGCGACGCGGGGGCCGGTGGGTGTCTTCGGCGTCATCCGGTCGACCCGGAAGGTGCGCCAATCGACGCGGTCGAGATCCCAGGCCACCAGGTACCAGCGGCCGCTCCAGGTGGCCAGATGGTGCGGCTCGACCCGCCGGGGCGGCGCCGTGGCCCCGACGTCCGCCTCGGCCGGCCGGTCCTCCCGGGTCCAGGTCGGCCGCTCGTAGTCGAACCGCAGCACCTCCCGCGCGCGTACGGCGGCGCCGACCGCCATCAGGACCGCTGAGTCCACCTTCGGGTGTTCGGGGTCGCCGGGCACCGCGGTCACCTGCAGGGCGTCCACCCGACCACGGAGCCGGGCCGGCATCACCTGGCGGACCGTGGCCAGCGCCCGGAGGGCGCCCTCCTCGATCCCGGACACGCCGGCCGATGCGGTCTGCAGGGCGACGGCGACGGCGACCGCCTGCTCGTCGTCGAACAGCAGCGGCGGCAACTCGGTTCCGGCGTCCAGCCGATACCCGCCGTCCGGGCCCTTGGTCGCCCGCACCGGATAGCCCAGGTCGCGCAACCGGTCCACGTCCCGCCGGACCGTCCGCGGGCTCACCTCGAGCCGTTCGGCGAGCACCCCGCCCGGCCAGTCGCGGCGGGCCTGCAGCAGCGACAGCAGATGCAGGAGCCGGCCCGACGGGCCGGGGGAATCACTCATGCGATCGAGAATGCCGCAGGTAACGGCCACCATCTGACCGCTACCCGCACGATTCTGGTACTCGGGCCGGCCACACCGGGCCCGGAGGAGAACCCTTGAGGGCGGAAGAGATGGGGAGATGAGGCCGCGATGATTCGCACGCGCAACCTGACCAAGGACTTCGTGGTCGGCCGGGGCAACACGGTGCACGCGGTGCGCGGCATCAACCTGGACATCGAGGCCGGCGAGCTGGTCGCCGTGCTCGGCCCGAACGGGGCGGGCAAGACCACCACGATGCGGATGCTGACCACCCTGCTCGCGCCGACCGCCGGCACCGCAGCGGTGGCCGGTCACGACGTCGTCGCCGCCTCGGCCACCGTCCGGTCGCTGATCGGCTACGTCGGTCAGGGCAACGGCGCCGGACACCAGCAGCGGGCCGTCGACGAACTGTTCAGCCAGGGCCTGATCTACGGGCTCGACCGGCGGGCCGCGCGACGCCGCGCCGGTGAGCTGCTGGAGGCGCTGGACCTCGCGGCGCTGGCCGACCGCAAGGTGTCCAGCCTGTCCGGCGGCCAGCGCCGCCGGCTGGACGTGGCCATGGGGCTGGTGCACCATCCGGCGCTGCTGTTCTTGGACGAGCCGTCGACCGGCCTCGACCCGCACAACCGGGCGAACCTGTGGGACCACATCCTGCAGATGCGTGATCGGGCCGCCACGCCGATGACGATCATGCTGACCACCCATTACCTGGACGAGGCCGACTCGATGGCCGGTCGGGTGGTCGTCGTCGACCACGGCGAGGTGATCGCCGACGACACCGCGGAGGCGCTCAAGGCGGAGCTGGCCGGCGACCGGGTGGAACTCGGAGCGGCCGATCCCGTCCGGGCCGGGGACCTGGCCGCGCTGATCGAGCGGCTGCCCGGCGGCCGGGACGTGCAGGTTGACGGCGGCGTGGTGACCGGGCGGGTGGCCGACGGGCCCCGGGCGCTGCCCGAACTGCTCCGCGCGGCCGACCGGGCCGGCCTGCTGGTGGCCACCGCCCAGCTGCATCGGCCCACCCTGGACGACGTGTTCCTCTCGCTGACCGGGCGCAGCCTGCGCGAATCGGAGTCCGCCGGGCCCGCGACCAATCCCGAAGGGCAGGCGGCGTGATGACGACGCAGACCATCGACCCGACCCGATCGGTGCCGGCACGGGCCGTCGGCGGCCCGCGCAAGTTCGTCCGGGACACGCATCTGGTGATGACCCGCGAACTCCGGCCGGTCCTGCGGGACCCGTTCTCGGTCGTCTTCGGCATGATCCAGCCGCTGGTGTTCCTCGGCCTGTTCGGTCCGCTGCTGGTCGGCTCGCTCGGCGGCCAGGCCGAGAGCACCGTGGGGGCCAGCGTCTGGCAGTGGTTCGTGCCGTCCATCCTGGTGATGACCGCCCTGTTCGGGACGACCACGGTCGGCGCCAACCTGCTGTTCGAATTCCAGACCGGGGCGCACGAGCGGATGCTGGTGACTCCGCTGTCGCGCCCGTCGTTGCTGGTCGGGCGGGCGTTGAAGGAGATGGCGCCGCTGGCCGCGCAGGCGGTGATCATCGTCGCGGTGATGATCCCGTTCGGCTTCGAGCTGTACCCGCTCGGGGCACTCGTCGGCCTGGTGTTGCTCGCCGTGTTCGGGATCGGCATCGGGTCGCTGTCGTACGCGTTGGCCATCGCGGTGCGCAAGCAGGAATGGATGTTCTGGGCGGTGCAGCAGACGGTGATCTTCCCGTTGATGATCCTGTCCGGAATGCTGCTGCCGCTGGAGACCGGACCCGGCTGGATGCAGGTCGCGTCGAAGTTCAACCCGCTCACCTACCTGGTGGACGCCGAGCGGGCGCTGTTCGCCGGCGGCATCGGCACCGTCGAGGCGGCCGGGGGATGGGTCGCCGCCCTGCTGACCGTGCTGGTCGGGTTGACCGTGGGCATCCGGTCGATGCGCCGCAGCGCCGGTTGAGTCGGCGGGACCGGTCGATGCCCACCGTCGCCCGTGCATCCGCCCCCGTGCCTACGCCCCCGTGCCTGCGCCTCGTGCATCCGCCGGCCGGGCCCCGCGCGTACCGTCCGGGACGACCTGGTCCCGGAGCGGCGGTGGCGCCGCCCGGCGACGGGTCGGGGATGGAGCTGACCGTGCAGGGACCGGACCGGATCTACGGTGCACTCGACACCGTGCTCGATGCCTTGGTGGTGCCCGGGTACAGCCGGCTCGGGGTCGCCGCGCGTCGGCATTGGTGGCCGGCGGATGCAGCCCGCTTCGACCGGCCGGTGGACGTGCTGGTGACCGGGGCCAGTTCGGGTCTGGGGGCCGCGACCGCCCAGGGGTTGGCCGAGCTGGGGGCCCGGGTGCACATGGTCGGGCGCAGCACCGAGCGGTTGGCCTCCGCCGCCGCTCGCATCCGGTCGGCCGTACCTGATGCCGACCTGGTGCTGCGCGAGGCGGACATCGCCGATCTTGGCGCGGCCGGCCGGCTCGCCGACGCCGTGGCAGTCGATGTCGACGCCCTGCACGCAGTGATCCACTGCGCCGGCATCATGCCCCCGCAGCGAACCCTGACCGCGGACGGCAATGAGCTGGCCTTCGCCACCCATATCCTGGGACCGTTCCTGACGACCGTGCGGTTACGGCCGCTGCTCGCGGCCGATGCCGATGGTCGGGTGGTGTTCGTCTCGTCCGGGGGGATGTACAGCGCGGCCTTGTCCGACGACTGGGATTCCGATATCGGCGAGTACAGCGGGGTGCGCGCCTACGCCCGGACCAAGCGGATGCAGGTGACGCTGGCCGAACTGCTCGCCGCGGAGCTGGATCGCCCGGCGGACCCCGTGGTGCACAGCATGCATCCGGGTTGGGCGGCCACGCCGGGGGTGTCGGACTCGCTGCCCGGGTTCGACACCGTGGCCCGGCCGATCCTGCGGTCGCCGGAACAGGGGGCGGACACCATCGTCTGGTTGGCCGCCGCGCAGCCGCCCGGGCGATCGACCGGGCGCTTCTGGCACGACCGGCGGGTTCGACGCACCCACTACCTGCCCTGGCAGCAGGACGACCCGGAGATGCGGCGCCGGCTGTGGCGGACGTGCGTGCGGCGTACCGGCGCCTCGCCGTCGGCGCCGGCCGACCCGAGCTGACCAGGTTGGATCCTGCTTCGAACGTGTGATCGGCGGGAGTGTCGGACCCCGCTGACATTCTGGGCCGGAACACAATGGCCCAGCACAGGCCCAGACCGATCGGGGACCGCATCAATGAGCGAGGCTTGCCGAGCGAATCATCAGCGCTCTCGAGATGCCGGGCGTGGCCGAGCGGCCGAGCCGGCGAGGCGCTCGGGAGGGTCGGCACGATGAGCGACAAGGATCTGACGAGAATCGCCGCGCTGCTGCGCAAGGCGGAGGGCACGGACAACGAGCACGAGGCCGACGCCTTCCTGCAGGCCGCCCAGCGATTGGCCACCCTCGCGTCCGTCGACCTGGCGGTGGCCCGCGCGCACACCGAGCGCCGGGAGCGGCGCCCGGTGCCGACCCAGCGAGCCGTGGTCATCGGCGAGTCGGGCAAACGCGGCCTGCGCACCTACGTCGAACTGTTCCTGGCCATCGGCCGGGCCAACAACCTGACGTGCGACATCGCCCGGGACTCGACCCGGGTGCACGCGTTCGGCTTCGACACCGACATCGACATGACCGAGACGCTGTACGCCTCGCTCGTCGTGCAGATGGTGCGGGCGTCCGACGCCTATATCAAGTCGGGGGACTTCGCCCTGGAGAAGGTGATCAAGCGGGTCACCGTGACGACGCCGGGGCGAAGCGGCGGGTGGCGGCGGGAGGATCGGTACGTGGCGAAGCCGGTCCACGCCACCACGGCGCGCATCAGCTTCCAGCAGGCGTTCGCGCGGCGCATCGGCGCCCGGCTGGCCCAGGCGAAGAAGGAGACCGAGCAGCGGCTGGTCGTCGAGCAACCGACCCGGGACGGCGCCGGCGTCGCCCTGGTGCTGCGTCAGCGCGAGGTCGAACTGGCCGACCACTACCGGGCGAACTCGACCGCTCGTGGCACCTGGGCGGGCAGCCGGGCAGCGGCGGGGCAGTCGGAGCGATCACGCCAGGCCGGCGATCGGGCCGGTCGGCGGGCCCGGCTGGCCCCTGAGCGAGCGATCGGCGGTCAGCGGACGGCACTGGACGGTGGCTGACCCGGCATCCGGCGGGCCGTCCGCCGGTCCGGGACGGGACGGGCAGCGCGCGAAGGTGTACGCAGCCGAGAACCTCGTGCATCGGATGTTCGACCGTTCGTCGACGTACCCGGTGGTCGAGATCGCCGGCTCCCGGCTGACCCTGCCGGTGGAACGCCGGTTCGGTGATCTCGTAGCGGTGCAGGGGTACGTCGACCGCGTGCTGGCCCTGAACTGGGTGAGCCGTTCGTGGCCGCGTGCGGCGCTGCCGGTGCGGGTCCGGGAGCGGGCCGGCTCCGCCCAGGCGCACTACGAGCGCGCCGGGGCCACCATCGCCGTGCCGACCCGCCGGACCGGAACCGGGTGGGCGCTGCGTGAACTGGTGGTCCTGCACGAACTCGCGCATCACCTGGCCGGTGACCAGGAGGTGCCCCACGGCGGCGCCTTCACCGACCGGCTGCTCGCCCTGGTGGATGGCGTGGTGGGTCCGGAAGCGGCGTTGGTGCTGCGCATCGCGATGCTGGACCTCGGGGTCCGGGTCGGTTGACGGGCGGCGGGGGCCGCGCCGGCCGAGGCCCCCGGCCGTGCTGAAGAACCGCCGCTGGGAGACGCGCGGCCGCCGGCCCGTCACCGGTCGTCCTCGGACTACCCTCGCCGGGGTGACGAACGTCGACGCCGATCCCGCCGAGCTGGTCTGCCGCAGCGGTACCGATCACCGGGACCGCCGGGCGGTCGAAGTCCTGGAGCCTCGGGATGTGCCGCTGGGCGGCATCCGGGCGATGACGGTGCGGCGGACCCTGCCGCTCAAGCAGCGATCGCTGATCGGTGCGTGGTGCTTTGCCGACCATTACGGCCCTGACCGGGTCGCCGCCAGTGGTGGCATGGATGTCGCGCCCCATCCGCACACCGGGCTGCAGACTGTGAGCTGGCTGTTCGCCGGGGAGATCGAGCACCGGGACTCGCTGGGCTCGCAGGCCATGGTGCGGCCCGGGGAGCTCAATCTGATGACCGCCGGTCGCGGCATCTCGCACTCCGAGGTGTCGACGCCGGACACCGACGTGCTGCACGGCGTACAGCTGTGGCTGGCCCTCCCGGAGGCGGCCCGTTCGACGGCACCCGCCTTCGAGCACGTGGTGCCGGAGGACGCCCGCGACGGCGCTGTTCGCTGCCGGGTCTTCATCGGAAGCTGGCTGGGCCTGTCGTCGCCGGCGACCGTGCACACGCCGCTGCTGGGTGCCGAACTCCTCCTGCAGCCGGGTGGCGCCGTCGAACTGCCGTTGGAGGGCGAGTTCGAGCATGGCGTGCTGGTCGACTCCGGCGCGGTGACGGTGAACGACGCACCGGTGGGCCGGGCCGCGATGGCCTACCTGCCGCCGGGCACCAGGGCGCTCCGGCTGACCTGCGGATCGTCGCCGGGCCGGGTCGTCGTGCTGGGCGGCACCCCGCTGCACGAGGAGATCGTCATGTGGTGGAACTTCATCGGGCGCACCCACGACGAGGTGGTCGAGTTCCGGAACGAGTGGCAGGCGGAGATCGCCGCGTTCGCGGACGGCGCGCCGGCGGCGACCCGTTTCGGGCGTGTGCTCGGATATCCCGGCGCCCCGCTGCCGGCCCCGACGATGCCGGCGATCCGGCTCAAGCCCCGGGTCCGGCCGGAGCGCTGACCCCGGGCGCCGGCCGGACGGCGCCCTGATACCGTCGTCCGGTCCTCCCACGACCCGGGTAACGGCGGCAGGGTTTTCCCGCCGATAAGGCCGTCGAAACATGCCCGTGACGCCCGGCTGGCACCGTCGGTCTTCGCGCGCCCGGCTCCGGCCGGCGCGAACACCGACTGCGCACGGCACGTCGGCCGGATTCCGGGAGATCACAAGTATGAGCGGTAGCCAGTCACGTCGCCAGGCGATCAACGCGGTCACCGGGTACCAGGTGCCCGATAAGGATTTCACCGAACCGCTGGGAGAGCTGTTCGGGCGCAACACCTTCAGCCCGGCCGTGATGAAGTCACGGTTGCCCAAGTCGATCTACAAGTCGGTCATGTCGACGATCGACAAGGGCACGCCACTGGACCCGGCGGTGGCCGATGTCGTCGCCTCGGCGATGAAGGACTGGGCGCTGGAGAACGGTGCGTCGCACTACGCGCACGTGTTCTACCCGCTGACCGGGCTGACCGCGGAGAAGCACGATTCGTTCCTGTCCCCGGAGGACAGCGGCACGTCGATGGCCGAGTTCGCCGGCAAGACCCTGATCCAGGGTGAGCCGGACGCGTCCAGCTTCCCCAACGGCGGCATCCGCAACACGTTCGAGGCCCGCGGTTACACCGGCTGGGACGTCACCAGCCCGGCGTACATCCTGGAGAACCCGAACGGGAACACCTTGTGCATCCCCACCGTGTTCATCTCCTGGACCGGTGAGGCGCTGGACAAGAAGACCCCGCTGCTGCGCAGCCAGCAGGCGATGAGCAAGCAGGCCGCCCGCGTGCTGGCCCTGTTCGGCCACCAGGACATCGACACCGTCGTGTCCTACGCCGGGGCCGAGCAGGAGTACTTCCTGATCGACCGGCACTTCTTCTTCTCCCGCCCGGACCTGATGTCCAGCGGCCGGACCCTGTTCGGCGCCAAGCCGGCCAAGGGCCAGCAGTTCGACGACCACTACTTCGGCGCCATCCCCGAGCGGGTGCTGGCATTCATGATCGAGGTGGACCGGGAGCTGTTCAAGCAGGGCATCCTGGCCAAGACCCGGCACAACGAGGTCGCCCCCGGCCAGTTCGAGATCGCCCCGTTGTTCGAGAAGGCCAACCTGGCGCACGACCACCAGCAGCTGATGATGACCACCCTGCAGCGGGTGGCGCAGCGCTACGGCATGGAATGCCTGCTGCACGAGAAGCCGTTCGCCGGGGTCAACGGCTCGGGCAAGCACGTCAACTTCTCCATCGGCAACGGCAACCAGGGCAACCTGCTCAACCCGGGCGACACCCCGCACGAGAACGTCCAGTTCCTGGTGTTCTGCGCCGCCGTCATCCGCGGCGTGCACAAGTACAGCGGCCTGCTGCGGGCCGTCGTCGCCTCGGCCCGCAACGACCACCGGTTGGGCGCCAACGAGGCCCCGCCGGCCATCATCTCGGTCTTCCTGGGTGCGCAGTTGGCCGACGTGTTCGACCAGATCGCCGCGGGTGCGCTGACCGGCTCCAAGCCGGCCGGCACGCTGACCCTGGGCGTCGACACCCTGCCGCCGTTCAAGGCCGATCCGGGTGACCGCAACCGGACCAGCCCGTTCGCCTTCACCGGCAACCGGTTCGAGTTCCGGGCGCCCGGCTCGTCGCAGTCGATCTCCGGACCGATGGTCGCGATCAACACGATCCTGGCCGACTCGCTGGACTACATCGCCACCGAGCTGGAGACCCTGATCGCCGGCGGCACCGAGTTCGACGCCGCCGTGCAGAAGGTGCTCAAGGACATCATCACCGAGCACGGCGCCGTGGTGTTCAACGGCGACGGCTACGCCGACGCCTGGCAGGTGGAGGCGGCCGAGCGGGGCCTGCCCAACCTCAAGACCACCGTCGACGCGCTGCCCCAGTTCGGCCGGGCCGACGTCAAGGACCTGTTCGAGAAGTACGCCGTCCTGTCCAACCGGGAGCTGGCCAGCCGGCTCGAGGTCTACCTGGAGCAGTACGCGCTCTCGGTGATGCTCGAGGCGTCGGAGACGCTGGAGATCGCCAAGACCAAGATCCTGCCGGCGGCCATCCGCTACCAGGGCGAGCTGGCCGGTGCGGCGATGAACCTCAAGGCCATCGGCATGTCCTTCGACTCGCCGACGCTGGACGCCATCACCGCCTCGGTCGGGGCGCTGACCAGCGGCATCACCGGTCTGGAGACCGCGCTGGGCATCCACGCCGGCGAATCCTCGATGGAGGAGGCGGTGTACGCGATGGAGAAGCTCATCCCGGCCATGGCCGCGGTGCGCACCGCCGCCGACGAGCTCGAGGGCCTGGTCGCCGACGACACCTGGCCGCTGCCGACCTACCAGGAGATGCTGCACATCCTGTAGTCCGCAGTAGCGCGCCGGCCCCCTGGTGGTCTTCGCTGATCAAACCCGCGTCGAGTCCGGCATTTCGGGCACAATGGCGCGGGTTTGATCAGCCCACCAGCGGGGGGCCGGCGGCTTGACTGATCAAACCCGGGTCGAGTCCGGCATTGCGGGCGCCTCGGCGCGGGTTTGATCAGCCCAGCAGCAGCAGCAGGGGCGGGACGGCTCAGGCAGCGGGTTCGCGCAGCCGGCCGAGCACCGCCGGCAGGTCGCCGGTGTGCAGCACGGTCAGCCGTTGCGTGGTCCGGGTCAGCGCGACGTACAGGTCGGACAGGCCCCGGTCGGACTCGCCGATGATGCCGGCCGGGTCGGCGACGATCACGCTGTCGAATTCCAGGCCCTTGACCTGCGGGACGGTCAAGACGACCACGTGCCGGCGCAGATCGGTGACGTCCTCGCCCACCTCGAACAGGGACGGCTGCGGGCTCTCCGATGCCGGCGCCGGCCCGCCGGTCCGGGCCCGCTCGACCGCCCCGGCGACGGCCGCGAACCGGGACCGCGGAACGATCACGGCGACGGTGCCGGGCTCGTCGTCCTCGTCCCGCACGACGTCGACCACCTGCGCGGCCAGGTCGGCCGACGCGACCCGGCGGTGCGCCGGCCACACGCCGGTGTCCCGCACCGACCGCGGGGCCCGCAGTTCCGGGTCGATCGCGGACAGCACGGGTTCGGCGACCGTCATGATCTCCGCCGGCGTGCGGTAATTGACGGTCAGCTCCTCGATGCCGAACCGGCCGCGCACATACTGCCGGAGCATCCGCGACCAGGACGACGCGCCGGCCGGGTCGGAGGTCTGGGCCAGATCGCCGACCAGCGTCATCGACCGCATCGGGCAGCGGCGCATGACCATCCGCCAGGCCATCGCGGACAGTTCCTGCGCCTCATCGACGATGACGTGCCCGTAGGTCCACTCCCGATCGGCGGCAGCCCGCTCGGCGGTTGAGGTCCAGTCGGCCACCTCCTCGTGCAGCCCGGCGAGCGTGGCGGCATTGACCATGCCGACCATGCTGTGCAGGCCGACGTCCTCCGGGTCGAGGTCGTCGTTGGCGCCGAGCAGGTCGAGCACCTCGGCGGCATAGCCGTCCTCGGCACTCCGGCTCACCGCCGCGGCGGCGGCGGCGGCATCGAGCACGCCGAGGGACTCGGCCGCCTCGTCCAGCAGCGGCACGTCGGCGACGGTCCACGCGGCCGGTTCGTCGGTCCGCAGCAGCCGCTCCCGGTCCTGCTGGCGCAGCGACTCGGCGGCGAACTCGATCCGCTCGGCCGAGCCGAACAGGTCGGCCAGCAGGCGCTGCGGGGTCAGCGTCGGCCAGACGCCGCGCAGCGCGTCCCGCAGCCCCTCGTGCTCGATGAGGTCCTGCCGGATGGCGGCGAGATCATCTGCGGTCGCTAGGCTTTCGCCGTCCGGGCCGGTGCCCAGGCGGGCCGCGACCTGCCGGACCAGGCCGTCGATGACCCGCCGGACGAACAGTGGCCGGGCCCGGTTGTGCGGGCGCCGCGACGCCCAGGCCCGATCGCGGGCGGGCCCCAGGATGCTCCGGCCGATCGTCAGCCGGCCGCCCGGCGCTCCCTCGAAGGGGACCTCGATGGGCACCTTCGGCAGTGCCTGCCGGTGCAGGACCGCGTTGGCGATCACCGTCGTCATCGACGTCCGACCCTTGACCCGGGCAACCTCGGGTCGCTCGACCGCCTGGGCGGACACCCCCGGGAACAGGTCGGCGACGGTGGACAGCACGACCGCGTTCTCGCCCAGGGACGGCAGCACCTGACCGATGTAGTCCAGGAAGGTCGGATTGGGTCCGATGATCAACACACCGCGCTGCTGCAGCTGCTCCCGGTGGTTGTACAGCAGGTAGGCGGCGCGGTGCAGGGCCACGGCGGTCTTGCCGGTGCCCGGCCCGCCCTGCACGACCAGGATCCCGTTGAGCTCGGCCCGGATGATGCGGTCCTGTTCGGCCTGGATGGTGGCGACGATGTCGGACATCCGCCCGGTCCGCGGGGCCCGCAGCGCGGCGAGCAGCGCGGCCTCGCCCGCCGGCCCGCCGCCGTTCGCCTGGGCCTGGGCGAGCGCGTCGCGATCGGTCAGGTCCAGGTACTCGTCGTTGGCGGTCAGCACCCGCCGCCGCCTGGTCGTGATGTACCGGCGGCGGCGCAGGCCCAGCGGGTTGGCCGCGGTCGCCACGTAGAACGGGCGGGCCGACGGTGCTCGCCAGTCCATCAGTAGCTGCCGGTGGTCACCGGCGTCCGCGAAGATGCCCATCCGGCCGATGTGCATGGACTCCCCGTCGGTGCGGTCGATCCGCCCGAAGCACAGCCGATCCTCGGCGGCGTTCAGCGCCACCACCGCGGCGGCGTGGTTGGCGTACGCGAGGTCGCGTTCCACCCGCCCGCCGGGCGTGTTGTCGCTGCGGCTGATGTACCGGTCGCGCAGCTCGATGCGTTCCGTGCGCAGATCGTCCAGCCGCCGGTACAACTCGTCGATCGCCGCCTGCTCCTCGACGATGGGATCGACAGGTGCGCCTGTCGGGGCACCGCCGGGGGTACTGCCGGGATCTGACACGCGGGCCCTTCCACCTCACCGGTGCTCGCGCACGCACGAGCCGGACAGGAAATCCTACTCTGCCCGGCCGGGAGCCCGCTCAGATCGTCAGCAGCAGCCGCCCGTCCACCTCGCCGGCCTCGAGTAGGCGGTGCGCCTCGGCGGCCCGGTCCAGCGGCAGGCGGCGGGTGATCCGGGTGGTCAGCGCACCCGCGGCCAGCATGGCGTTGATCAGCTCCGCGGCCTGGGCGAACTCGGTCGCGGAGGCGCGGCTGATCACGAACCCGTCGATGGTGACGTCGTGGGTGTACAGCGGCGCGAGGGCGACCGTGACGGGCGTGCGGGCGGCGGTGACCAGCATCCGGCCGCCGGGCTTGAGCACCGCGGCGGCGAGGTCCGTGTCGTTCGTGCCCGAGGTGTCCCAGTACACGTCGATCCCGTCCGGCGCGTGCGCGGCGATCTGGTCGGCCAGGTCGCCGGCGCGGTAGTCGACGACGGCATCCGCCCCCGCGGCCCGGCACCGGTCGGCGTGGGTGTCGCGGGCCGAGGCGATCACCCGAACACCGGCCCGGACCGCCATCTGGATCGACGAGATGCCGACGTTGCCGGCTCCGCCACCGACGAACACCGTCCAGCCGGGCCGGATCCGGGCCCGCAAGAACCAGCCCAGGTAGGCCGTGACCGCCGGGTGCGCGACGGCGACCGCGACCTCCGGATCCACACCGTCGGGTAGCCGGTACAGCCGCTCCCGGGGCACGACGGCCAGGTCGGTGGCCGCGCCCTGCCGGCCGGCGTGGCCGAGGCTGTTCGCCCACACGGCGTCGCCGACAGCCAGCCCGCGCACCGCCGGGCCGACGGCGGCGACGGTGCCGACCAGGTCGCGGCCGATGATGAACGGCAGGGGGATCGGAGTGTCGTACCGGCCGCTGCGCACGTAGGTGTCGACCGGGTTGACGCTCACCGCGGTCACCGCCACCAGCACGTCGTCGGGACCGAGGTCGGGGACGGGCAACGGACCGACCCGGATCGAGTCCGCCGGTCCTCGTTGCTCGACATAGGCGGCGCGGCGGGTGGTGGTCACCGCCCGATGATGGCGGCGCGGGCCGACGGCGGCAACCGGTGCCCGGACCGGCTACCCGGGCGCGGTTCCGGGGACGATCTCGAGGACGAACGACGGCGCGGTCTGGTTGCAGATGCGGTCAGTCGCGCCGCGGACCCGCGGGTCGTCCATCAGCGCCGGGCCGTTCCGCGGCTCCATGGTGTCCGGGGTGGCGTCCGGTGCACCGGTGTGCAGCCGTTCCGGCGAGCGGCTCGCATCGCGATTGCGCGGACGACATCGCCGATGCGCTCGGCCTCATCCCAGCGAATCGTGCTCAGGGGCTCCGGTCGGCGCCCGCCAATCTCGACCGCATTCACCAACGGATGCGCTCTGCGTGAGGTGTGACGGCATCGCGCCCCTCAATGTAGCTGCCTCGGCTTCACGAGAAATTTGCGCTACCGCCGACCGCAATAACGAGATAGCCGACCCCCTGAGATCGCACATGACCTATGCCGGCGCGGAGGTCGCGAAAAAGGCGTTGCTGCTGGGCGCGACCGTCGTCAATATGTCCACATGTCCGGCATTCGCTGGAGATTCAAGGGGGAAAGATGGTTGATCCACGCACGCGCGCACTCGACCAGCAGTTCGACATCCAGCACGAAGTGCTGCGGGCACCGACGAAGTATTTCCCGCTCCTCTTACGAGCCTACCGCCTGAAGATCTTGATGGTCACGGATGGCGGCGGCAGCTTCGGTCGGGCCGACTTCGGCCTGTCCGCGCTGCTTGAGACGCTGTCCGTCCCGCCCGGACCGTGGGTGGCTTTCGATGTCACCAAGGCGCATCGCCGGTTCGATCCCGACGCGGACCTCAACGGATTTCGCTTCGACGTCACTGATCTATCGAGGTTCGACCAGATCTGGATGTTTGCCGTCGAGCGAGCAGGGAGCACGGTGACCGTCTCGGACTCCGAACTCGCGGCGCTCTCCCGGTTCATGGACGCCGGCGGCGGTGTGTTCGCCACTGGGGATCACGAGGATCTCGGGGTGGCGATGTGCGGGAGGATCCCCCGGGTGCGAAGCATGCGCATGTGGCATTGGCCCAGCCCAGGGCCGAACGGCGAACCGGTCGCCCCGAAGGTGGACGGTGTGAACCGGTTCGACACGCTCAGTGCCGGCGGCGACGCTGGTGTGCAGTTCGACGACCAGTCCGACGACGTTCCGCAGATCATCATCCCCCGCATGTACAGTCTTACGTCCTGGGGTCCGTACTTCTCCCGGTCGCGTCCGCACCCGCTGCTGTGCGGGCCACGTGGGGTGATCCGCCAGATGCCCGATCACCCGCACGAGGGACAGTGCTACGAGCCGACGGACCTGTCGGCGTCTTTCACATTCGGCGGGGTCACCGTCGTCGAGTATCCGGCCGGGATAGGGCCCGAAGTGGTTGCGACGTCACGGGTGTCGGGTGGTCGGTTGTCTACCGATGTGAAGGGCCTACTCAATCCGAGAACATTCGGCTCGATCGGGGCTTACGACGGTCACCGGGCGGGCGTGGGGCGGGTGGTCGTGGATTCCACGTGGCACCACTTCTTCGACATCAATCTCATCGGCGCGCTCGGCACCGGCGACCCGGTGAAGTCGATCGGCTTCGACTACTCAGTGAGTGGCCACCAGGCATTCGAGGACATCAAGTCCTACTTCCGCAATATCGCGGTGTGGATCGCCTCCGACTCAGCCCAGCGCGAAATGTGGCAGCGCGCCCTGTGGTGGCTGCGGTGGCACCACCGGATCGCGATGGACCTGCGCCCGCCGTTCCTGGAGAGGAAGGTTCCCTTTGACCTCGCGGAGCTGATCCGAGTGGGGAGCGAAGCGCGAGATGCTCTCGGCCAGCGAGCGTCCCAGTGCACGGTCCTGCGATGGATCTACGAATTTGTGGTGCGGCCGCGGGTGCGGCGACCGTGGGAAGAGCTTGTGCCGGTGCTGGACCCGTGGGGTCCTCGGCCGCCCGAGCCGGATCCACGAGTGCCACAGATCAGTGAGCCAATGTCGGATGCCGTCACGATGCTGCATGCCGAAATGCTCGCCGATGCGGCACTCGGTGCCGCAGTCTATGCCGTCGCTATGGAGTTCCCGGTGCTCGATGACGAGGCGCGGGACCGCGCCGAGAAGACCGATCTCGCGAAGATCCCGGCGGAGTTGGTCAGCGACGCTTTCGCGGAACTCGCCGCTCATGCCGAGAGCAACGGCGCCGCGCTCGCAATGTTCGGTGATCTGCTCCGCTGAACCGTTCTCCCGGGCCGCATTTGCGGTAGACGTCGGTTGGCTTGAGCGTGCCAGCCTGCTCCTTGTCAAAGAAGCCGCAGGCACCGGTCGATTCACTCCGTCGCCAGGTCCCGGGAATCCTCCTCCTCGGCGTGGTGGCGAAAGATCCTCCAAGTCGCTGGACGCACCGTCGTGTGGAGGTGAGGGGCGGGTCGTCGCGCGGGAATGCCCTGGCGAGGCAGCAAGATCGGACCTCTCGGGGTTCGATCGGACTGTCAGAAGGGGCATCCCGCGGATACGACTGGATTGGTCCATCAGCAAGACCTATCTTCCCAGGTAGGAGCACGTTTCGTTATGGTCAACACCGGTCAGCCCGGAATTGCCGCGAAAGCGGCAGGCAGACCGAGCTGGCCGGCGTGACGCAGGATCAGACTCCCCGAAGGGCCCTGGATATGAGTGAAGAGGCTTCGCTACGTTCAGCCTGCAATCAATTGACCGTTCTCGCCGTCAACGAAGGCCGTTCCGTCCGGACGACCGGGTGTCCTGCCCGGAATAAGGATTTCACCCGACGTTGGCGTCTCTCCGCCATCCCTACCGCAACCTAGATATCCCGGAACCGAAACACCGGGGCGAATGCCGAGCTCATTCCGGCCGCGCTGGACCGTCGATGGTGAGTACGACGTTCCATCGTTGCCGGAGAAGCCTTCGGCCAGGATCCGGTGCTCTTCCTGACTGAGCCCTCCTGCGTCATCGATCGCCCGATCCTGCTCTTGCTGCTCTGCCGCCGCGGCTTGTTCTGCGACGACCCGCGCAGCTTCTGCCGCCGCAGCCTGTTCTGCCGTCTGGGGGGCGATAGCGGGGGCGGCCGCTGTCGCGGCAGCCGTTGTCGGCGCACTGCCGGCGCACGCTCCTAGGACAGATCGTCTTCGATCGAAGCCTCAGACGGGTTCGTCGACGAGGCAGCGGGGCCGGCCGGTGACCGCGTCGGCGACCACCCGGCCGCGCACCTGGTAGACGGTCCGCAGCAGGGCGGCATCGAGCACATCGGCCGGGGCCCCGTTGGCGACGACCCGGCCGTGGGCCAGCGCGACCAGCCGCGTCGCGGCGCGGGCGGCGACGTCGAGCTCGTGCAGGACGGCGACCACGGTCAGGTCGAGGGTGCGGCGCAGCTCGTCGATCAGCGCCAGCATCTGCAACTGGTGGCGCACGTCCAGGTGCGCGATCGGCTCGTCGAGCAGCAGCACGGGGGCGGATTGGGCCAGCGCCAGCGCCAGCCGGGCCCGCTGCCGCTCGCCGCCGGAGAGTTCGTCGAGCGGCCGGTGCACGTCGCCGACCAGGCCGACGGCGTCCAGCGCCCGCTCGACCTGCTCGCCGGGCGCGCCGGTGGACCGGCGCAGCGCACCCCACGCTCCCTCGTGCGGGTATCGGCCCTGCCGGACGAACGCTGCAACCGAGAGTCCGGGCAGCGGCGGCAGGCTCTGGTGCACCACGGCGACCCGCCGGGCGACCGCCCGGCGGCTCAGCCCGGACAACGGCACCGGCGCGACGTCGTCGGCGGGGCTCAGCCGGACGGTCCCCGCGTCGGGGGTCAGTTCGCCCGCCAGCAGCCGCAGCAGCGTGCTCTTGCCGCAGCCGTTCATCCCGAGCACGGCGACGAATTCACCGGGCCGGACGGCCAGGTCGACGCCGTCCAGGACCGCCGGCGGCGCCGCACTCTCGCCCCGGCGGCGCGGGTAGCGGTAGCCCACCCCGTCGGCCTGCAGCAGCGCGGTGTCGGCGCGCGTGGGGGATCGGGATTCGGTCATGGTCGCTCCGCTCGTCGGATCAGCGCCACCAGGGCGACGGCGCCGGCCACCGCGGCCACGGCACCGGCCGGAATCCCTGCGCGTTGGGACAGCTGCGCACCGGCCAGCAGCATGGTGAGGGTTTGGGCAATGGCGTCGCAGCCGACCAGCAGCGCGGCGCCGATGGCAGCGGCGATCGGCACCACCCACCGGCTGGCCCGGTCCACCAGCAGCCGGGTCAGGTGCGGGACAGCCAACCCGAGAAACGTGATCGCACCGGCCAGCGCGGCCGCGCCCGCGGCCAGCGCGACCGCGGTGACCAGCAACAACAGCCGGGTGCGGCGCGGCGCCAAGCCGACCGCGGCGGCGTGCGCGTCCCCACCGACCAGGATCGGCAGCAGCGGCGAGGCCAGAGCGGCAATCAGCAGCCAGGCCAAAATCCACGGCGCGGCCCCGGCCAGGTCGGCCCACACCCGGGCGTCCACCGACCCCACCAGCCAGCGCAAGATCGTGCCGAACTGGGACGTCCGGACGGACAGGAACAGGGTGATCGCGCCGCCCATCGCCCCCGCCGCGAGCACCCCGCACAGCAGCTGCCGTTCCGGTCCGAGCCGGGACGCCAGCAGGTACACCAGGCCGCTGCCGAGCAGCCCGGCGGCCAGCGCCGCCCAGAGCATGCCGGTCGTGGAATCGCGGGGCACCAGCGCGGTGGCCGTCACGACGACCACGCCGAACACGGCCGCCCCGCTGACCCCGGTGGTGTCCGGCGACGCGAGCGGGTTGGCCAGCGTCGACTGCAGGATGACGCCGGCCACGCCGAGGGCGGCCCCGGCCAGCACCGCCGTCAGCATGCGCGGGACCCGGAGCAGCCAGACGATCTGCCCGTCCAGCGAGCCGGGATCCAGCACCGCGGCGGCGAACCGGTCGACCGGCACCCCGCGGCCGGCGAGCAGATCGGCGGCCACCGCCAGGACCAGCGCCGCGAGCGCGACCAGCGCGGGGCGCGCCGTCCGGACGGTCCTCACCGGTCGGCCCGTTCCGCGCCCGTCTCGCGGTCGGCCCGGTCCGCGCGGTCGAACCGTTCCGCCTGGTCCGCCGGGCCCGGAGCACGGGCGTCGGCGCGGGCGCCCGGCCTGCCCAGCCGGCCGGAGACGACGGTGACCGCCAGGGCGATCCCGACCACCGCCGTCCACGCGCCGACCGGCGATTCCACCGGCGCGAACGCGATCCGGGCGGCCAGATCGGCGCCGACCGTGATGACCGCCCCGGCCAGCGCGGACAGCGGAACCTGCCGCGCCACCCCGGCGTCCGGCAGCAGCAGCCGGACCACGAAAGGGCCGAGGAAGCCGATCCAGGCGATCGGGCCGGCGACGCTCACCGCACCGGCGACCAGGGCGACGCAGACGGCCACGGCCAGCCGGCGGACCCGGTCGACGGGCAGCCCGAGGGTGCCGGCGGTCCGGTCGCCCACCACCAGCACCGACAGCCAGGGGGCCAGGGCCAGCGCGGCCAGCAGGGCCACCGCGGTCCACACCGCCATGGGCGTGACCTGGGACCAGGCGACGGCGGCCAACGACCCGGACAGGTACCGGAACAGGACCTGCACCTGAAGTTGCTCGGCCATCGAGGTCACCGAGATCACCAGGGCGCCGAGCGCGGCCCCGACCGCGGCCCCCGCGAGCAGCACCGACGACGGTTGCCGCAGGCCGCGGGCCGCGGCCAGGGTGATCGCGCCCCCGACGGCGGCACCCGCAGTGGCGACCACCGGGAACCAGACGCCGGGGACGGGCAGCCCGAACACCACGACGAGCGCCACCGCGACGGACGCACCCGGACCGACCCCCAGTAGGTCGGGGGTCGCGAGCCGGTTGTGCAGCACGGCCTGCAACAGCGTGCCGGCCACGGCCAGCGCGGCACCCGCGGCGATGGCGGCCAGCACCCGCGGGGCCCGCAGCTGGTTCACCACGGTGACCGCCAGCCGGTCGCCGTCCCCGCCGAGCGCCCGCACCATCGCCCCGACGCCCAGCGTCGGCGTCCCCCAGCAGAGGGCGGCCAGCGACCCGGCGGCCAGCAGGACGAGCCCGACCGCGGCGACCGGTGCCACCCGCCGGCCCCGGGGTGGCGCCGGCACCCCCGACGATTGCGCCCGCACCGCCCGGTCAGGACTGCGCGGCCGCGACGGCCTGGTCGAGGACCAGGCCGAGGGCCCGCGGCCCCCGGCCGGCCGTCCACAACGCGGTGTCGACCTCGACCACCTTCCCGGTGCGGACCGCGTCGATCTGCTGCCACACCGGGGTGGCGGCCAGCTCGGTGGACGCCTTCGGGGCGTCGGGCGAGCTGGTGAACGACTGGACGAAGATCAGCTGCGGATCGACCGCCAGGATCTCCTCCACCGAGTACGCCTGGGCGGTGTCCCAACCGCCGCCCTTGTTCGGCCACGGGTAGGCGAACACCTCGCCGAGCAGCCCGCCGAGCAGGTCGTCCTGGGTGTTCACGCCCATCCCGGCCCCGCTGGAGTACATGGCCATGGCCCTGGTCGCGGCCAGGCCCTGTTGGGTGGAGGCGGTGTGGGCCCGGTCGAGCGACTGGGTGAACGCCTGCTCGGCGGTCACCTGCTGCTCCGGCCGGTCCGTCAGGGTCGCCATCGCCCGCAGGTACCCGACGGAGTCCTGCCAGCCGGTGACGTCCATCAGCCACAGCGGCGCGAACTGCTCGACGGCCGATCGCAGCTGGTCGTGGGCGCCGGCCAGGCCGATCACCAGGTCGGGCTTGAGCGCGGCGATGGAGGCCACGTCCTCATTGCCGAACGATCCGTCGACGGTGGCCACCTCGGCGGCCTTGTCGCCCAGGAACTCCGGCAGGGCCAGCAGGTCCGGGGTCGTGGTGCCGACCGGCTGCAGGCCGAGCTCGACCAGCACGTCGTCGCAGATGCCGGTGAGGCAGACGATCCGCTCCGGTCGCTTGGTCAGGGTGACGGTCTCGCCGCCGGGTCCGGTCACGGTCAGGGCCGGCGTCACCGGGGTGACCGCGCTGCCGGCGGGCGACGCCGTGAACGAGACAGCTGCGGACGAGGACGTGGAGGAGGCGGCCGCGGCCGAGGTGACGGCGGCCGAGGAGTCGGCCGTGCAGCCGGCCAGGGTGAGTACGCCGAGAGCGGCGGTCGCGGCCAGCGCGCGGCGGTGGAGGGGGGAACTGACGGTCACGACGTGCTCCTCGACAGGCTGTAATGGTGGGAGCAGATGATAACCGTTCTCACTAATGGTCGGAGCCAGGGACGGCGAACCGCCAGCTGTAGTACATAATGAGTCGCGTTCTCAATTAGAGGGGAGGGCCGCGGTGGCCCGCAATGACATCCGGCCGGTGGTGCGACTGAAGTCCACCGCCGGGACCGGGTACACCTACGTGACCCGGAAGAACCGGCGCAACGACCCGGGCCGCCTGGTACTGCGCAAGTACGACCCCGTCGCCCGTCGGCACGTCGACTTCCGGGAGGAGCGGTGAAGGCGGGGCGGCCGGGCGCCGCCGGCCGGCCCCGGCGGAACCCGCTGATCGACGCCGGCGTGGAGCATGTGGACTACAAGGACACCGCGTTGCTGCGGAAGTTCATCTCCGATCGAGGCAAGATCCGCTCCCGCCGGGTCACCGGCTTGACCGTCCAGCAGCAGCGCGAGGTGGCCAAGGCCATCCGCAACGCCCGGGAGATGGCGTTGCTGCCCTACCCGACCACCGGGCCGCGCGCCGGCTGACCACCATCACCGAATGTGCACGTGCGCGGCGGGCGGTGATCCAGTCGCGTCCTCCGGCGGTGAGTTCATGGCTGCAACGCCGTGGATGCCTCGTTCCGACGGAACCGGAACCGGGACCGGCCGGCCGGTCGCTGGCCGGGGCAGATGATCCCGCAGCCGGGGAACTCCGCCCGCCTACACTCGCGCACCGGCGATGGAGGTAGTCATGACGATGAGATTCGGACTGGTCGGGACCGGGCCGTGGGCCGGGATCGCCCACGCGCCCGGCCTGGTCGCCTGCCCGGACGCGGAGCTGGTCGGCGTCTGGGGCCGGGACCCGGGCAAGGTGGCCGACCTGGCCGGCCGGGTCGGCACCCGCCCCTACGCCGACGTCGACACGCTGTTCGCCGACGTGGACGCGGTCGCGTTCGCTGTGCCCCCGACGGTCCAGGCGGACCTGGCCATCCGCGCCGCGCAGGCCGGCAAGCACCTACTGCTGGACAAGCCGATCGCGCTATCCGCCGCATCCGCCGACGCCCTGGAGTCCGCGGTGCAGGACGCCGGCGTGGCCTCGGTGGTGTTCTTCACCGATCGCTTCGTCGACACCTCGCGGGCCTGGTTCGACCAGGTCCGGTCCACGCCGGGCTGGCGCGGCGCGTGGTTCCGCTGGCTCAGCACCCTGCAGGCGCCGGACAACCCGTACGGTCGGTCGGCCTGGCGGCAGGAGAAGGGGGCGCTGTGGGACACCGGCCCGCACGCACTGTCCACCCTGATCGAGGCGCTCGGACCGGTCGCCGCGATCACCGCCACACCCGGTGACGGGGACCTGGTCACCCTGGTGATCCGGCACGAATCGGGGGCGACGAGTACGGCCGTGCTCAGCCAGTTCGCGCCGCCCGCCGCGGCGTCGTTCGACTGCACGCTGTGGGGCGAGGCCGGGCTGGTGCCCATGCCCAAGCGGCCGGACGGGCGGATCGTCGAGGTCTACGCGGCCGCGGCGACCGATCTGGTCACCGCCGCCGACACCGGCGGTCCGACCCGGGCCGACGTGCGGCTCGGCGCCACCATCGTCCGGCTGATCGGCGACGCGCAGGCCCAGATCGACCGGCAGCAGGTGCCCGCCGGCTGATCCCGTCACACCGTCGGCGGTGGCGGATACCGTAACGACATGGCTGCCGACCCCGCGCGTACCGCCGCCGACCTCACCGGGCAATCCGACACCTACGACGTGGTGGTGATCGGCGGCGGCCCGCCCGGCGAGATCGTCGCCCAGTACGCGATCCAGGGCAGCAACCGCACGGCGGCGATCGTCGAGCACGAACTGCTCGGCGGGGAGTGCTCGTACTGGGCGTGCATGCCCAGCAAGGCCCTGCTGCGGCCGATCGAGCTGCTGGACGCCGCCCGGCACATGCCCGGCGTCCAGTCCCTGGTCGCCGACCGCACCATCGACGTGCCGGCGGTGCTCGACCGGCGGGACGGGTTCACCAGCCACCACGAGGACAAGTGGCAGGTCAAGTGGGCCAACGACACCGGCATCGGCGTCATCCGCGGCCACGGCCGGCTGGCCGGCGAGAAGCGGGTCGAGGTGACCGCGGCGGACGGCAGCACCCGGACCGTCACCGCCCGGCACGCGGTCGTGCTGGCCACCGGCACCACCGCCGCCGTGCCCGACCTGCCCGGTCTGCGGGACGCCCGGCCGTGGATCTCCCGGGACGTCACCAACGTGCACGAGATTCCCCGCCGGGTCGCGGTGATCGGCGGCGGTGTGGTCGCCTGCGAGTCGGCCTGCTGGTTGCGCGGTCTCGGGGTCGAGGAACTGACCGTCATCGTCCGCGGCGGCGCTCTGCTGGAACGCAACGAACCGTTCGCCGGCGAGCTGGTCGCCCAGGCCTTCCGGGACGACGGGGTCCGGGTACTGCTCGACACCGGCGTCGACCAGGTGCACCGGGCCGATCCGGCCGACACCGGCGAGGGCCGCATCCACGGCGGCCCGGTCACCCTGCGGATCCGCACCCCCGAGGGCACCGAGACGATCACCGTCGACGAGGTCGTGGTCGCCGCCGGCCGGACCCCGGCCACCGCCGACATCGGGCTGGACACCGTCGGGCTCGACGTCGATGGGAGCCGCGGGTTCGTCACCACCGACGACCACCTGGCCGTGCGCGACGTGCCCGGCGACTGGCTGTACGCCGTCGGCGACATCACCGGCCGGGCGCTGCTCACCCACATGGGCAAGTACCAGGGACGGATCGGCGGGGCGGTCATCGCCGCCCGCGCCGACGGGCGGGACGCCACGGGTTCCCGGTTCACCGACGTCGCCGACGCCGGCCGGGTGCCGCAGGTGACGTTCACCGATCCGCAGGTCGCCTCGGTCGGGCGGACCGAGGCGGAGGCCCGCCGGGCCGGTCTGGCGGTGGAGACCGTCGAGTACGACATGGCCGGCGTCGCCGGCACCTCGCTGCTGCGGGACGGCTACGCCGGCCGGGCCAAGCTGGTGATCGACACGGCGTCCGACACCCTGGTCGCCGCCACCTTCGTCGGACCCGAGGTCGCCGAACTGGTGCACGCCGCAACCGTCGCGGTGGTCGGCGGCGTCACCCTCGAGCAGCTCTGGCACGTCGTGCCCTCCTACCCGACCATGAGCGAGATCTGGCTCAAGCTGCTGGAGGCCCGTACCCACTGATTTCGCGGGCGGGTGTCAGCCGGGTGGGATAGTGGGGCATGACCGGATTCATCGCGAAGTGGATGAAGATGCCGACGCTGGCCGAACGGCTCAAGGCCGCCGGCGTCCGCGACGACCTGGTCCGCGCGGCCGAGCGGACCGCCTTCGGCCGGCAGACCGACCGCGAGCTGCCCCGGCTGGCCGAACTGCTCACCGAGCAGGAGGTCGTCCGGCAGCTGGTCGAGGGCCGCTGGAACAAGAAGATGGGCCTGTTCACCCTGACCAGCCGCCGGTTGCTCTTCGTGCCGGGCGGTGACGCCCCCTACGGCGCGGACATCCCGCTGGACCAGGTGGAGTCCATCGAGACCGGCAAGCATCGGGGCATGGGCACCGTCGAGGTCGTCACCCGGGACGGCCGGTTGTTCGTCGACCAGATCCTGGGTACCCAGGCGGACACGTTCGTCGAGAACACCCGGCAGGCGATGAATCCCGCCGCCGATGGGCCGGCGACGTACAAGGATCCGCTGGACGAACTGGCCGAGCTGCGCGCGCTCCGTGCCGCCGGCGTCATCGGCGACGAGGAGTACGCGCAGCGCAAACTGCGGCTGATGGACCAGATCTGACCCGGATCAGGACGCCAGCGCGTACCCCGCCTCGTCGATCGCGTCGCGCACGGCCCCTTCCAACAGCGGCGCGTCGCTGGTGACCGTGACCACGGAGACGTCACCGGGGCGCAGTTCGACGTTCACCGAGCGCACCCCGTCCAGCCGGCCGACCTCTTCCGTCACCGCGATCACGCAGGCGTCGCAGGTCATCCCGGTCACTCGATACTTCGCGGTGCGTTCGCCCATCAGGCTTCCTCCAGAAACTGCGGTACTCATCATCGGGTCGAACCACCGAACGCCGCGGGGCATTCCGCGGCGCGTAGCGTGGGCGCGGAAATCGGGCCAGCACGCACGAGGAGCATGCAGATGACCGCAGTCGCCGAGCCGGAGCACAAGGCCCCGCGGCCCCAGGATGACCTGTTCCGGCACGTGAACGGGCACTGGTTGGCGACCGCCGAGATCCCCGCCGACCGGTCCGCCGACGGCGCCTTCTACCAATTGCGCGATGGCGCGGAGGCCGACAGCCGGGCCATCATCGAGGACGCGGCGGCCGGGGCCGCCGATGCCGAACCGGGCAGCACCGTCCAGCTGATCGGCGATCTGTACCGCAGCTTCATGAACGTCGAGACGGTGGAACGGTTGGGGCTGGCGCCGATCGCCGAGCGGCTCGCCGCGGTGGACGGGGTCGATTCCCCGGTCGACCTGTTGCGCACCCTCGGCCGGCTGGAACGCACCGGCATCGGCGGCGTCTTCGGCAGCTACGTCGACACCGATCCGGGCGATCCCGATCGGTACACCGTCAACCTCACTCAGGGCGGGCTCGGCCTGCCCGACGAGTCCTACTACTCCGACGCCACCCACGCCGACACCCTGGTCGCCTACTCCGGTCACCTGCCGGGCTTCCTGGACCTGGCCGGGGTGCCGGATGCCGCCGCGCACGGTGCGGCGATCCTCGAACTGGAGACCGAGCTGGCCGCCGGGCATTGGGACCGGGTCGCCTCGCGGGACAGCAGCAAGACCTACAACCCGATGGACCGGGCGGCGCTGGACGCGTTGATGCCGGCCGAGCTGTGGGACGCCTGGCTGGACGGCCTCGGTGCCGCGCCGTCGGTGCTGGACCAGGTCGTCGTCCGGCAACCGGACTTCTTCCGCACCCTGGCCGGGTTGCTCACCACCGGCCGGCTGCCCGCCTGGCGGTCGTGGCTGATCTCGCGGATCATCCGGTCGCTCGCCCCCTACGGCCCGGCCGAGCTGGTGGAGAAGAACTTCGACTTCTACGGCCGCACCCTGTCCGGCACGCCCGAGCTGCGGGAACGCTGGAAGCGGGGTGTGGCGTTCGTGGAATCGGCGGCGAACGAGGCAGTCGGCCGGCTCTACGTCGAGCGGCATTTTCCGCCGGAGTCCAAGCTCCGGATGGATGCGCTGGTGAACAACCTGCTGGCCGCCTACCGCACGGAGATCCGCACGCTGCCCTGGATGAGCGAGGACACCCGCGCCCGCGCCCTGGACAAGCTGGATTCGTTCACCCCGAAGATCGGCTACCCGGCCCGCTGGCGTGACTACTCCGCGCTGACCGTCACGGCCGATGACCTGATCGGCAACGCCGCGCGGGCCGCGGCGTTCGAGCTCGATCGGGAACTGGCCAAGCTCGGCGGCCCGGTCGACCGGGACGAGTGGTTCATGTCCCCGCAGACGGTGAACGCGTACTACAACCCGGGCATGAACGAGATCGTCTTCCCGGCCGCGATCCTGCAGCCGCCGTTCTTCGACCCGACCGCCGACGACGCGGTGAACTACGGCGCGATCGGCGCGGTGATCGGGCACGAGATCGGACACGGGTTCGACGACCAGGGCTCCAAGTACGACGGCCGGGGGGCGCTGCACGACTGGTGGACCCCGCAGGACCGGGCGGCGTTCGAGGCGCTGACCGGGCGGCTCATCGAGCAGTACTCGCGGTTGGAACCCCAGAACACCCCCGGGCACCACGTCAACGGTGCGCTGACCATCGGCGAGAACATCGGTGACGTCGGCGGCCTGGGCATCGCCTACCAGGCCTGGCGGATTGCCCTCGGCGGCGCCGAGCCGCCGGTGATCGATGGGCTCACCGGAGCCCAACGGTTCTTCCTGTCCTGGGCGACGGTCTGGCGGCTGAAGATGCGGGAGGCCGAGCAGATCCGGATGCTGGCGATCGATCCGCACTCGCCGGCCGAATTCCGCTGCAACCAGGTCGTGCGCAACCTCGACGGCTTCCACGACGCGTTCGCCGTCCAGCCGACCGATGCGCTGTGGCTGGACCCGGCGGACCGGGTCCGTATCTGGTAGCTCCTACCCCAGCCGGCGGGTGCGTTCGGTGTCGGCCGGCCACTGCGGACCGGGTGCCCTGCGCAGCTGTCCGTCGGGCGGCAGCGCCCACGACTCGCGCACGCCGCGGTCGGCGTCGGTGGCCGGCCCGGCGATCCGCACGGTGTTGCGGCCTTCCAGCTTCGCCCGGTAGAGCGCCTGATCGGCCCGCGCCAGCACGACCGCGAGCTCCATCGGGGTGTGGCCGGCCTCCACCACCGCGACGCCGATACTGACCGTCACCGGCTCGGGCAGGGCGGCGGACTCCTCGCTGACCGCGAGGCGCAGCCGCTGGGCCACCTGATCGGCGTCGTCGGCGAGGGTGTCCGGCAACAGGATGCAGAACTCCTCACCGCCGAATCGCGCCGTGAGGTCCTTGGGCCGCACATTGGTGGTGATGATCTGGGCGACGTGCTCCAGGGCGTGATCGCCGCCCAGGTGACCGTGTCGCTGGTTGTAGAACCGGAAGTTGTCGATGTCGGCGAAGATCACCGCCCACGACCGGCGGGCCGCGCTCATCCGGCGGATCTCCTCCACCGCCAGCCGTTGCCACGCGTTGAACACCAGCAGCCCCGTCTTCGGATCGCGGGTCGCCCGTTCCTGCAGCGGCCGATGCAGCACCGATTGCTGCAGGAATCCGTAGGCGGGGACCAGCAGCAGCACGAACCACGGGGCGTTCGCGCCGAGGAGGCCGGTCAACGCGCCGATGGTGAGCACCCCGGCCTCGGTCAGGTAGAACGCCGGATCGGCCAGGGTCCGCCGCATCCAGGCGTCGTCCTGAGCGGTGTTCAGCCACGCCGACATCGCGAGCATGGCGGACTCGACCGCGAGGAAGGTCAGCACCGCGGCGACCATGATCAACAGGCCGGGCAGTCCCGAGTCCAGCGACGGCGGGGTGCCGTCGCCGGGCAGCGGGGTGACGACCACGCCGGCGATCGCGCCGGCGCAGATGAGGAAACAGGCCGACGCGATCCATTTCCAGAGCGTGACCCGCATGCCCCGCCACCGGGCGTGCGCGTAGATCAACACGACCACCGGGGCCAGGTAGAACGAGGGCAGCAGCACGGTGGCGGCCATCGGCCACGCGGAGAGCGCCTTGTGCGGCCGTTGCTGGGCGACCTTGCCGCCCTCGAACAGCCGACCGATCTCGACGTTGAGCACGCTGCCGACCACCAGCGCGGCCGCCGCGACCAGGTCGCGGACCCGCAGGGTGGGGGTCGGGAAGGTGGACAGGAGCACGGGTAGCACGAGCGCCAGCACGGCCGACAGCCCGACCCACGCCCGCACCCGCCACGGGGCGGCGCCGAACTCGCGCAGAGCCGTCACACCACCACCGCTTCTCACCCACCCGTTGGCCGACACCCCGCCTCGACGGTGGCCAGGTCGAGGCCCGACCCCTCGGTCGCGGGCGTGCGCCCTGTCATTCTTCCACCCGGGGTGACCGTTCGGACACTGGATGTCATTTCGACGGGTCGGGAATCTCCCACCAACCGCCCGGCGCCGCGGTTCGGGCGGGGTCGACACGCTCACCCGGGCGAGGCGTGACGATGCGCACGCCGGCTCCCGCCGCCGTCAACCGCCGGACCGGTTCGGCCCACGAGTGCATGGCCAGGTCGAACGTCGCCCAATGGATCGGCAGCAGCAGGCCGCCGCCGAGGTCCCGGTGCGCGGCGAGCGCCTCCTCCGGATTGAGGTGGATGTCGGGCCAATGCTCGTTGTACGCACCGATCGGCAGGATCGTCACGTCGAACGGCCCCCACTGCCGCGCGGTCTCGGCGAAGGCTGCGGTGTAGCCGGTGTCGCCGCCGAAGTACACCCGGTGCTCGGCCCCGATCAATGCCCACGAGCACCACAGGGTGGTGTTGCGCCGCAGCCCCCGACCGGAGAAGTGGCGGTTGGGCGTGCAGACGAACTCGATGCCGTCCACCGTGCTGCTCCGGTTCCAGTCCAGCTCGACGATCCGATCGTCCGGAACGCCCCAGCGGCGCAGGTGGGCGCCGATGCCCAGGGGGACCAGGAACGGCGCCCGCTGGGTGGCGAGCAGCTGGCGGACCGTGCTCAGGTCCAGGTGGTCGTAGTGATCGTGCGAGATCACCACCGCCGTGAGGACCGGCAGCTGGCCGATGGCGATCGGCATCGGATGCAGGCGCGTGGGGCCGACCGTGGCCGACGGCGACACTCGCCGCGACCAGACCGGGTCGGTGAGCACGAACCGGCCATCGATCTCGACCAGGGTGGTCGCGTGCCCGAGCCAGGTGACGGCGAGGTCGCCGGCCGTGGCCGGCGGCGGCGCGGTCACCAGCGGAATGGTCAGCGGCGGACGTCCGCCGCCGCGGCGCCGGATCAGGTCCGGCACCAGCGCCAGGCCCTGCCGCAGGGTCAACACGGTCGATGGCTCGAAATTGCTGAACGCCCGCCCGTCGTAGCGGTCGGACCCGGCGGCGGCCCGGCGGATCTCCGCCGGCCGGGCCCCGATGGCGGTCGGCAGCCCGCGGGCCGCCCGGCCCACCGTGCGGGTGAGCGCGGACATGGAGACGGCGGCCATGGCCACGGCCGGCCAGATCAGTCGGCGGGCGCCGAGCCGGCGGCGGGCAGGTACTTGATGTGTCACCCGTCCAGTGTGCGGCGGGATTCTGTGGGGCGTCCGGGAGGATCGGCTACTTGAACGCGTTGACCGGTCCGGCGTCCATCTTGACGATCAGGTCGCCACCGACAACCGGGCGGTTCTCGCTGGCCGGCCGCGAGTACAGCTCCAGGAACTGGATCCGCACCCCGTCGGGGTCGTTGATGATGATGCCGGGCACGCAGGAGTAGACCGCGTCATCGTCCGAGGCGTCCGTGGCATCGATGGTCACGGTGTCGCCGCCGCCGTGCTCGGCCGACCCGTTGTCGATCGACATGGACACCTGGTACCGGCGGAACGATCCGTCGCCGTTGGACTGGGCCGAGTAGACGACCGGCACCACCGCGACGATCTGCGGGTTCAGGGTGATCTCGATGCTCTCCCGGCCGACCCCGGGCGGCCCGGCGGGGGAGGGTTTGCGGCGCCAGCCCCGCGGCTTCCCGGCCGTGGGCGCCCGGCCGACGTCGCCGCCGTGCCGGACCGCGCCGTCGGCGGTGGCGGCCCGGAACTCGTGCTGGTGCTCGGCCGTACCGAACGTGGACACCGTCTCGGTGTGCCCGTCGCGGTAGCGGACCAGCGCGAAGATGTCGTAGTCGGTGGCCCGCGGCCAGGTGCAGGTGGCCACGATCAGCGGGGTCCGGGTGATCGTGACCTGCTCGCCCTTGCGCAGGTTGATCGTCCCCGTCCGGGTGCCCAGGTCGACGGCGTCGACGCCCGGCTTGCGCAGGTTGATCGCGGGCGCGGGCGCAGACGCGGGGGAGGCCGGGGCCGGCGCGGAAGCGGGCGCGGCGGCCGGGGCCGGCTGCGGGGCCGGTCCGGCTGCGGGGTCGCCGGCCGCCGGTTCCCCGTCGTCGACGTCGACGCCGTGCGCGCGGACCAGGGCCGCGAATCCCTCGGTCCAGCCGGCGGACACGTTGCGCAGCTTCCACTCGCCCGCCCGCCGATACACCTCGGCGAGCACCACGGCCCGCTCCGAGGTCAGGCCGGTCACCGGCAGGGCCGGGCCGTCCGGGCCGACCGTCACGGTGACCGAACTGGCCGACAGCGGGGCGGGGTCGGCGTCGTCCTGCACGGCGGCGACGACCACCTTGTCGACGTCGGTCGGGACCGTCGCGAGGTCGATGCTTGCCCGGTGCCCGACGATCGTCACCCCGGGCACCGACGGGTTGTTGAAGAACACGAAGTCGTCGTCACCGCGCACCCGGCCGTCCGGACCGACCAGGAAGGCCAGCACACTGGCCGCCGCCGGCAGGCCGGTGACCTGCACGTCGGCCCGTGGCCGGCCCCACGGCATGTTCCCGCCCTTGGACAGCGGTGTCGTCATCGGGTCGTCTCCCCCTCGGTCGGCTGCCCGCCATCGTGCCAGCCGCGTCACCGCCGCCGGACGGTCGTGATCACCACCGGGGTGTCACCGCGATTGACCAGGCCTCGTAGGGAGAGCCCGACGAGCCAGAGCACGTCGCCGCCATGGAAGGTCTGCCGGATCCCGCTCGTCCCGTCCAGGTCGACACTGCCGGACTCGATGACCACGAGGCAGTCCTCCCAGTCGGACCGCCGGTAGGGACGGCAGGCTGCCGGTTCGATCCGGATCGTGGACCGCCGGAACCCGGGCCGGTCGGCGCCGGGCAGCGTCGGCGGATCCTCGGTGGTCACGATGGAGGGACCGTCTCCGGCGACCGAACTCATCGCTGCCGCCGTTTGATCCGAGATACGGACGTTGATCGGAAACACAAACGTGACCCACTTCGCCTTGCCGCCTTCTCGGAGAACGCGCACAGTGAGACCGCTCGACACCTTGGAGTCATGCAGTCACCGAATGTGAGGTATGCAATGGCGGGTTCTCCGGAGCTGCACAAGGGTCTGAGTCAGCGGCACCTGACCATGATCGCGATGGGCGGGGTGATCGGCGCCGGGCTGTTCGTCGGGTCCGGGGCGGTGATCAACGACGCCGGACCGGCCGCGTTCATCAGCTACGCGTTGTGCGGCGTGCTGATCGTCATGGTGATGCGGATGCTCGGCGAGATGGCGGTCGCCAACCCGTCGACCGGGTCGTTCGCCGACTACGCCCGGCGCGCTCTCGGTGGCTGGGCCGGGTTCGCCGTCGGCTGGTTGTACTGGTACTTCTGGGTCATCGTCGTCGGGTTCGAGGCCGTTGCCGGGGCGAAGATCCTGCAGTACTGGATCGATGCGCCGCTGTGGTTGATGTCGCTGGTCCTGATGGTGCTGATGACGGCGACCAACCTGTTCTCGGTGCGCTCGTTCGGCGAGTTCGAGTTCTGGTTCGCCGGCATCAAGGTCGCCGCGATCATCGTGTTCATCGTGCTCGGCACCCTGTACGTGTTCGGCGTGTGGCCGAACAAGAGCATGGACTTCTCCAACCTGTGGGCCCAGGGCGGCTTCCTGCCGAACGGGTGGGGCGCCGTGTTCTCCGGGATCGTGGTGGTGATCTTCTCCATGGTCGGCGCCGAGATCGCGACGATCGCCGCGGCCGAGTCCAAGGACCCGGCGAAGGCCATCGCCCGGGCCACCAATTCGGTGATCGTCCGGATCGCGATCTTCTTCGTCGGTTCGGTGTTCCTGCTGGCGGTCATCCTGCCGTGGAACTCCACCGAGCTGGGTGAATCGCCCTACGTGAGCGCGTTCAAGGTGATGGGGCTGCCGTTCGTCGACCACCTGATGAATGCGGTCGTGCTGACTGCGGTGCTGTCCTGTCTGAACTCCGGCCTGTACACGGCGTCCCGGATGCTGTTCGTGCTGGCGGCGCGGCGGGAGGCACCGGTCGCACTGATCACGGTGAACGGCCGCGGGGTGCCGGTCTGGGCGATCCTGTTCTCCACCGTCGTCGGCTTCCTGTGCGTCATCGCGGCGGCCATCGCGCCCGACACGGTCTTCCTGTTCCTGCTGAACTCCTCCGGCGCGATCATCCTGTTCGTGTACCTGCTGATCGCGATCTCCCAGCTGATCCTGCGCCGGCGGACGCCGGAGTCCAAGCTGCAGGTCAAGATGTGGCTGTACCCGGCGCTGACCGTGCTGACCATCGCCGCCATGGTCGCGGTGCTGGTGATGATGGGCCTGGAGGAGAGCACCCAGTCGCAGCTGTGGCTGAGCCTGCTGGCCCTGGGGGTCGTGCTGGTGCTGTACGCCGTCACCAAGGCGCGGGGCGGGTCGGTGGACCGCGACGTCGACGCCGCACCGTCCCCGGGCGGAACCCGAGTGCTCGTGCTGGCCAACGAGACCGTCGGCGCCACCGAGTTGCTCGACGAGCTCAAGGCGATCGATGCGGAGGGGGCCGCCCAGTACTTCGTCTGCGTGCCGGCCAATCCGGTCGACACCGGCCAGGCCGAGCACACCGGTGCGGTGTGGGTCTGGGAGGAGACGATGAAGGCGGCGCAGGCCCGCCTGGACGCGACCCTGAAGACGATGCGTGAGCACGGGCTGCACGCCGAGGGTGAGCTGGGCGACCATCGCCCGATCACGGCGCTGAGCGCGGCGGCGACCGAGTTCGACCCGGACCGGATCGTCATCTGCACCCACCCCGAGGTGCACTCGGCCTGGCTGCACCAGGACGTCGTCGAGCGCGCCCGGAAGGCCTACCCGGCCATTCCGGTCCGGCACATCGTCGCGCAGCTCACGGAACCGGCGGGCAGCTGAGCCGGGACGGGTGTCCCGCTCGCCTACCGTGGAGGCATGCTGAGATTCGACGGCGCCATCGCCGGCCTGGGCACTGCTTCCGGGACCCGCATCGTGGTCGGCATGTGGCCGCTGTCGCCGTTCGGGCCGGTCACCGACGTGATGGTGCAGCGTCCGGACGGGCACCGGATCCTGCTCGCGCCGACCGAGGAATTCGCCGGCTTCATCAGGTCGATGTATGAGTTCGACGAGGTGCGGGTCGAGCCGGTGTTGCGGATGCGGGACGGTCGTACCTGGATGATTTCGAGCGACGACCTGGCGTTGACGTTCGAGGTGGGTGGGCGTCCGCCCGTCGGCCTGGCGTTGCTGGCGGTGCCGCGGACGGTGGCTCGATCGCGCTGGTGGGCCGGCGCGGTGAGCCCGATCGCCCGGATGGCGATGCACGGCATCCGCACCCGCGGCCGGACGACCGACGGCCGGCGGGAGTGGTACTGCGCCCAGGACCTGCGGCACATCGTCGCGGCCGACGCCCGGTTCGACGGCCACGACCTGGGCGAATTGCGGCCGGTCGACCCGCCGGTCGGCTTCGGGTTCTCCTCGGTGCCGCCGCGGCCCAGCCTGGTCCGGGTGCTGACCCAGATCGCTGACTGACCCGGGCCGACGTCGCCGAGGAGTTTGCGCAGGGGATACACCCCGGACACAGCACCGGTGGACGATCGGCCACATGGTGACGCTCGCAGATCTGCAGGTGCGGCAGCTCGGCGAGTGCCGGCACGACTCGCCGCTGGCCAAGTACGTCGCCGCCCGGGAGACGAACGACCACTACGTCGACGAGCACGACCGGGTGCTGTTCGACGACACCCTGCGGCTGGTCGAGGCGCACGGGGTGCCGCTGGCCGAGTTGCCCACCCTCGAGCCGGGCGGACCCCGCCAGAAGATCTTCTTCCCGCCGGGCACCACCAAGGCGGCCATCGTCACCTGTGGGGGGCTCTGCCCCGGCCTGAACGACGTGATCCGTGGCCTGGTGATGGAGCTGAACACGCACTACGAGGTCAGCGACGTCGTCGGCTTCCGCAACGGTTACGCCGGCCTGGTGCCCTCGACCGGCATCGAGCCGATCGCGTTGACCCCCGAGCGCGTCGCCAAGATCAACACACAGGGCGGGACCATCCTGGGCACCTCGCGGGGCGCGCAGGACCCTGAGGTGATGGTCGACCGGCTGGTCGAGCTGGGCATCGACATCCTGTTCGTCATCGGCGGCGATGGGTCGATGCGGGGCGGCAGCCGGATCGCCGCGGTGGCCCGGGATCGCGGGCTGGCCATCTCGGTGATCGGTGTCCCGAAGACCATCGACAACGATATCCCCTTCATCGGGCAAAGTTTCGGCTTCCAAACGGCGTTTACGGTGGCCGCGCAATCGATCGCTGCCGCGCAGGTGGAGGCGCAGTCGGCGATCAACGGCATCGGCCTGGTGCAGCTGATGGGCCGGCATGCCGGGTTCATCGCCTGCTATGCCGCGCTGGCCAACCACCACGCCGATTTCGTGCTCATCCCCGAGGTGCCGTTCGCGCTGTCCGGCGAGTCGGGGTTGCTGGCCGCGCTGGAGCGTCGGGTCGCCGAGCGGGGCAGCGCCGTGGTGGTCGTCGCCGAGGGTGCCGGACAGGACCTGCTGGCCGACCTGAAGACCACCGATGCGTCCGGCAACAAGCGGCTCGGCGACATCGGGCGTTTCCTGGAGGCGCAGATCGTCAGCCACTACCAATCGCTGGGTCGGGAGCTCACCCTGAAATACCTCAAGCCCAGCTACGCCATCCGGGCCGTGCCGGCCAAATCGTACGACTCGGTGTACTGCGTGCGGCTGGCCCA
>NZ_JBGAKE010000010.1:0-192007 GCF_044224575.1 Nakamurella sp. | reverse complement strand
GTGATGTTCCCGATGATCTCCACCATCGAGGACTTCCGGCTGGCCAAGGCGATCTTCGAGGAGGAGCGGAACGCCCTGGGAGTACCTGCGGTCCCGGTCGGCATCATGTGCGAGGTGCCGTCCACCGCGGTGATGGCGCACCAGTTCGCCGCCGAGGTCGACTTCTTCTCGGTCGGCACCAACGACCTCACCCAGTACACCCTGGCCATGGATCGCGGCCATCCGAAGCTGGCTCCGCAGGTCGACGCGCTGAACCCGGCGGTGCTCGGCCTGATCGCCGAGTGCGTGCGTGGGGCCCATGCCGCCGGCCGGTGGGTCGGCGTCTGCGGCGGCGCGGCGTCCGACATCCAGGCGGTGCCGCTGCTGGTCGGCATCGGCGTGGACGAGTTGTCGGTCAGCGTGCCGGCCATCCCGTCGGTGAAGGCGTTGATCCGTTCGCTGTCCCTGGAGCGCTGCCAGGAGTTGGCCGCGCAGGCGCTCGGCGCCGAGTCGGCCGCGGCCGTCCGCGCCCTGGTTCCGCTCGATGACGACTGACCCGATGACCGACCCGCACCGCGCCCCGACCACCACGTCAGTGGAAGGACATTTCGCATGACCACCACCCTGGAGAAGACGCCGGCGGCCCAACCCGCCCCGCCGGCCCCGAACAAGCTCAAGGAGATCTGGAGCAACTTCTTCGGCTTCCTGCAGAAGCTGGGCAAGTCGCTGATGCTGCCGGTGGCCGTGCTGCCGGTGGCCGGCATCCTGCTCGGCGTCGGCGGCGCGTTCCTGGGCAACTACAACCAGCAGGCCATCAACCTCGGCTACTGCACCGTCGACGGAACCGCCGTGGCCGGGGATGTGACGGCCTGTCTGGCCAACCCGCCGGCCGTCGTCATCGGCGACCCGGTGGCCGCCGGGGTCCTGGCCGAGCCGCTGTACGTCTTCCTCAAGATCCTGCAGAACGCCGGCGACCCCGTGTTCGGCGCGCTCGGCCTGATCTTCGCGGTCGGTGTGGCGCTGGGCATCGCCAAGAACGACGGCGTGTCCGCGCTGGCCGCGACCGTCGGTTACCTGGTGATGACCGCGACCATCGGCACCGTGGCGGCCGCCCGCGGCATCGACACCAAGGCCGTCCTGGGCCTGCAGACGCTGGACACCGGCGTGTTCGGCGGCATCATCATCGGCATCATCGCCGGGTACCTGTTCAACCGGTTCTATCGGATCACGCTTCCGCCCTACCTCGGGTTCTTCGCCGGCAAGCGGTTCGTGCCGATCGTCACCGCGTTCGCGGCCATCGCCCTGGGCATCGTGCTGGCCTTCCTCTGGCCGCCCATCGGCAACTTCATCGAGAACACCGCCAACGAGGTGATCAGCGCCAACGCGCCGGTCGCCGTGTTCGTCTACGCCCTGGTCGAGCGCGCCCTGCTGCCGTTCGGCCTGCACCACATCTGGAACGCGCCGTTCTTCTACGTGGTCAACATCGGCGGCTGGTCCAACTGTGAAGGCATCCTGACCTGCTTCCTGCGCGGGCATCCCGAGTCCGGCATCTTCGGCGGTGGGTTCCTGGGCAAGATGTTCGGTCTGTGCGGCGCGGCGCTGGCGATCTACGTGACCGCCAAGCCGGAGAACAAGGTCAAGATCGGCTCGATCATGCTGGCGGCCGCGTTGACCACGTTCCTCACCGGCATCACCGAGCCGCTCGAGTTCGCCTTCCTGTTCGTCGCGCCGCTGCTGTACGTCGCGCACGCGATCATGTACGCCTCCGGCTTCACCGTGATGTACCTGCTCGGCGGCCGGCTCGGGTACACGTTCTCCCAGGGCGGCATCGACTACGTCCTGTTCTACGCCAACGGCATCAAACCCTGGCTGGTGCTCATCGTCGGACCGATCTGGTTCGTCCTCTACTTCGCGGTGTTCTACGGGCTGATCAAACTCTTCAACATGAAGACACCCGGGCGCGAGGAAACCGAGGTCGACGTCGGTGAGGCCGCGGCGGACGGGGCCAACCGGTTCTCCCAGCAGCTGGTGCTGGCGTTCGGCGGCCGCAGCAACATCACCGATCTGGACGCTTGCATCACCCGGCTGCGGGTCGGCGTGGTCGACATCAACAAGGCGAGCCAGAGCAAGCTCAAGGCGCTCGGCGCGGCCGGCGTGCTCATCGTCGGCAACAACATGCAGGCGATCTTCGGGACCCGGTCGGAGAACCTGAAGACCGACATCGAGGAGTACCTCAAGATCGCGGGCGACGAGGCCGAACTCGGCGCGGACCAGATCGAGGAAGTGGTCTACGACGAGCCCGGCACGAAACCGAAGCTGCGGGACCCCCTCGCCGCCGAAAAGGCCCGGGACTTCATCGCCGGGCTCGGCGGGCAGGCCAACGTCAGCAAGGTCGAGTCCGCCGCCGAGACCCGGCTCCGGGTCAAGGTCAAGGACCCGGGCAAGGTCGACGAGGCGGCGCTGCGCAACAGCGGTATCGCCGGCATGGTGAAGGTCGGCGACGGCCTCTACCACCTGATTGCCGGGCCGAACGCCGACCAGTACGCGGCCGAGATGCGTGGCCAGCTGGTGTCCGTACCCGTCTGACACGGATCTACCAGCTTGCTCCCATGCCCCGTCCGGTGTCATCAGACGCCGGACGGGGCATAGGTATCTGGAGGCGAGTAGCGCGCTCGCCAGGACGAAAGGAACCGACATGGCATTGGACGACAAGGCCGCCAACACAGGGCAGGACCTCGGTGGCAAGGTCAAGGAGGCCGCCGGCAAGGTGACCGGTAACCGTGACCTCGAGGCCGAGGGCAAGGGCGACCAGGCGTCGGCGAGCGTCAAGCAGGCCGGCGAGAAGATCAAGGACGCCGCCAAGGACATCCTGAGCTGACTTGAGATAGCGCGAACGCCCCGAGCCCAATGGGCTCGGGGCGTTCTGCTGCTCTCGCGGGCTATCGCGGGCGTCAGGGCCGGTTGCGGCCCCGGCGAACACGCTCGACCAGCATCCTCGACGGATAGATGCGTCGCTTGGTGCGGCCGTTCCGGCGGAACCTGATGCGGGTCAGGCCCACACCGCTCACCGGAGAGAGCGCGCTGTGCTCGGTCTCAAGATGTTCGACCCGCTCCAGGGTGACCGTCTCGTCGGCCAACCGGATCATCGTGCCGGTGCTGACGGCCGACAGCTCCGTCAACGTGCTACTGGTGTCTGAGTTCCTTTCGTGTGTGTTCATGACCGTAAGACGTCGTCGGTCATGACGGAGTTGGGAATTGGTGCGCCACCTCACCCCGGCTCCACCCCGGCCCGCGCCAATCATCTGGCCCCGCGCGGCTGAACTCACCCCGAATGTGACGCCTGAGCAGCAAGTCGATGACTTCATCCGCGCCTGCGTCGTTGATCCGCGCGGCGAGGGGGCCGGGTACTCAGGGACCGGGCGGCGTCAGGACAGGCAGGCGGTGGGCGAGACGTCGGCGGCGCCGGACGGCGGGTCGCCGTCCGGCGCACAGCCCAGGACCGCGTACCGGTCACCACCCCAGGTGTAGAGCATCCACACGGCCGCGCCCGCGGCCTGGTCCTGCACCGCGATGGCCAGTTCGCCGTCCAGGTCGACGACGGCCGACCGCTCGGTCGCCGACGGGAACGCGTCGTCGCCGGAGACGTCCCGCCAGGCGCCGGACCCGGTGAGCTCGAACGCCGACAGCATCGCCCGGCCGTCGGCCTGCCGGCCCTGCACCACGCACCGACCCTGGGCGCAGGGCAACACACCGTCGGCCGGCGCCGGGAATGCCACCCCGTACGGCACCCCGATGACCCCGGCCACCTGGCCGTCGGAGCCGACGGACAGCAGCAGTGCACGTCCGGACCCGGTTCCGACCAGCGCCGCGGACCGGCCACCGGCCACATCGCGGTGGGTGGCCACCACCGAGCAGCCGTCACAGTTGGCCAGCGACACGTTCAACCCATCACCCGACGGGGCCGGCGCCGGAGCCTGGGTGGCCGGTTCCGGGGCCACCGGGGTGCCGGCGTCGGTCGGCGTGGGGTCGGCGGCCGGCGCCTCGACCGTCGGCGACGGCGCATCCGGCGTCGCGGCGTCGGTGGTGGGCGCGACCGTCACCGGTGCCGTGCCCGCGCCGCTCAGCGCGAGTTCCGGCACGGTCACCACCAGCGTCGGCCCGGCGATCGTCGGCCCACCGGACGTCGACGCGGCCGAGGGGACGGCCGATCCGGGCCCCGACGGGGTCGTTTCGGACGAGGCCAGGCTGCCGCTCGCGCAGGAGGCGAGCAACAGCGCGCAGGCCGCCACCGCGCCCAGCGTGGGGAAGGTCCGGTTCACCCGGCCGAACCTACGGCCTTGCCCCTCCCGCCGCGGCGGTGACACTCCCGGCCGCCACGCGCAGGAACTCGTCGAAGCCGTCGGGGTCGGCGAGGGCGTCGCGGGACACCGCGGCGTCCACCGCCATCCCGCCGAGGATCCGCTTGACCGGCACCTCGCACTTCTTCCCGTTGAGGGTGCGCGGCACCGCCGTCACCGGGACGATCACGCCGGGGACGTGCCGGGGGGACAGTTCCCTGCGGATCGCCTTTTTCAACTCAGCGGTGGCCGCGGCCTCGTCGGCGTCCGGGGTGAGCACGACGAACAACAACAGGTCGCCCTCGCCGGCGGCGGTCGAGGTGTCGACCACCAGCGAGTCGGTCACGTCCGGCAGCGATTCCACCACCCGGTAGAACTCCGCGGTGCCCATCCGGACCCCGCCCCGGTTCAAGGTGGCGTCGGACCGCCCCTCGATCACGCACGAACCCCGCCCGGTGATCCGGATCCAGTCGCCGTGCCGCCAGATGCCGGGGTACTCGGCGAAGTACGAGTCGCGCAGGCGCGTCCCGTCCTCGTCACCCCAGAAGAACACCGGCATCGACGGCATCGGCGCAGTGATCACCAGCTCGCCGACCTCGTCGATCAGCGGCTCCCCGGCCGGCGAGAACGACTCGACCTTGGCGCCCAACGCCCGGCAGGAGATCTCGCCGAGCCACACCGGGACGGTGGGGGCTCCGCCGACCACACCCGTGCAGACGTCGGTGCCGCCGGAGAACGAGGCGATCTGGATGTCCGCGCCGACCTCGTCGGCCAGCCAGCGGAACCCGCTGGTCGACAGCGGCGAACCGGTCGACCCGATGGCCCCGATGCTGGTCAGGTCGAGTTCGGCGGCCGGTCGCAGCCCGGCCTTCTGGCAGGCGGCAACGAAGGGTGCGGAGGTACCGAACAGCGTGACCCGGTGCTTCTCGGCCAGCTTCCACAGCGCCATCAGGTCCGGGTGGCCAGGGCTGCCGTCGTAGAGGATGACGGTCGCGTTGACCAGCAGGCCGCCGATCAGGAAATTCCACATCATCCACCCGGTGGTGGTGAACCACAGGAACCGGTCACCCGGCCCCAGATCCCAGTGCAGCCGGAGCGACTTGAGGTGTTCCACCAAGATCCCACCGACCGAGTGGACGATCGGCTTGGGCAGCCCGGTGGTGCCGGAGGAGTACAGCACCCACAGCGGTGCCGAGAACGGCACCGGGGTGAACGCCGGCTCGGCCGGATTCGCCGTGAGCTCGTCCCAGCCGATCATCCCGTCCGGCGCGTCGGTGCCCAGCGCGGGAATGTGCACCGCGCCGGCCAGCGACGGCAGCGAGTCCCGCAGCTTGGCCACCGTCTCCCCGACCGGGAATGCCTTGCCGCCGTACCGGTATCCGTCGACCGCCAGCAGCACGGTCGGCGAGATCTGGGTAAACCGGTCGATCACCGACGGAGCGCCGAAGTCCGGGGAGCAGGAGGACCAGACGGCGCCGAGCGCGGCAGTGGCCAGGAAGCCGACCAGCGCGTGCACGGCATTGGGCACCAGCGCGACCACCCGGTCACCCTGGCCCACCCCCAGCCGGCGCAGACCCTCCTGGGCGGCGCCGACCCGCTGCCGCAGATCGGCCAAGGTCAGCATTTCCTCCGACCCGTCCTCGGCGACCGCGATGATCGCCGGGTCCCCGGGCCCCTCGGTGTCCCCGGCCCCGGCCAGGGCGTGCTCGGCGTAGTTGAGGGTGCCGCCCCGGAACCAGTCGGCACTCCTCGCCGCAGGGGCCTGTCCCGGCTCCGCCGGGGCTGCCTGTCGTGCGCCCGGCATGCCTGCTTCGGGCAGCACCGCGGTGGGCCGGTCGTGCCAGCGGACCTGGAAATAGTCCGCGATCGCACCCCAGAAGTCGGCTGGATCGTTCGTCGAGTAGTCCCACAGGGCGGCGTAGTCGGGGAAGCTGCGGCCGGTCCGGTCGGCCACGAAGGCGGTGAAATCGGTGATCGCGGCCCGCTCGACCCGCTCCGGCGTCGGCGTCCACAACACCTCGGGAACCACATCGTTTCCAGTCATTGCATGTTTGTACTCGTTCGCCGTGCCGAAACGGTATATGTCGATTCCACACACGGTGGCGTCGATGGTGTGGAAGTTCGCCTGGAGGGTGACCGGTTAGGGTCGGGGACGGCCGCGGCCATGGCGGTGCGGCGCAGGGTGGAGGACACGATGACGGTGCGGATCCGGTCGGCGCTGGACACCCTGCCCGCGTACGCCCCTGGGCGCAGCGTGCCGGGCGCGATCAAGCTCGCCTCCAACGAGCTCTCCTTCCCCACCCTGCCGGCGGTGGCGCAGGCGATCGCGGACGCGGTCGTGCACGAGTCCGCCGGGATCAACCGGTATCCCGACAATGGCGCGGCCGCCCTCGTGACCGCGCTGGCCCGGCACAGCGGGGCCCCGGAGTCGCACCTCGTCGCCGGCTGCGGATCGGTGGCGCTGTGCCAGCAACTCGTGCAGGCCACCGCCGAGCGCGGGGACGAGGTGCTGTTCGGCTGGCGCTCGTTCGAGGCCTATCCGATCGTCACCCAGATCACCGGCGCCACGGCCGTGCGGGTACCGGTGACCGCCGGCCACGAACTCGACCTCGACGCGATCGCCGCGGCCATCACGCCGGCGACCCGGCTGATCTTCATCTGCACCCCGAACAACCCCACCGGCACCACCATCCGCCGCGCCGGGTGGGAGTCGTTCCTGGACCGGGTGCCGGACGACGTGCTGGTTACCATCGACGAGGCCTACACCGAGTTCGACGATGCCCCCGACTCGCCCGACGGGCTGGACTACGCGACGGTACGGCCGAACGTGGTGGCCCTGCGCACCCTGTCCAAGGCGTACGGGCTGGCCGGGCTGCGGGTCGGTTACGCCATCGCCGATCCGGCGGTGGTGAGCGCCATGCGCAAGGTGGCGATCCCGTTCGCGTTGAACTCGCTCGCCCAGGCGGCCGCGCTGGCCGCGCTCGGCGCCAAGGACGAGCTGGCGCCGCGCTGGCGTCAGGTGGTCACCGAACGGGAACGGGTGCACGCCGCGCTGACCGGCCTGGGCTACGAGGTGCCGACGTCCCGGGCGAATTTCGTCTGGTTGCCGCTGCGCGAACGGTCGGCCGAGTTCGCGGCGCACTCCGAGGCCAACCAGGTGATCGTCCGGGCCTTCCCGGACGCCTCCGGGGGCGTGCGGGTCACCATCGGGGCACCGCAGGAGAACGACGCCTTCCTGGCCGCCGCGGCGTCCTTCGCCCGCTGACGACGGTCCGCCCGGGTGAGCCCGGCCGGACCGACACTCGGCTCGGACCTGCTAGACCGTTCCCATGTCACTGCAACGCGTCCGCTCGGGTTCGCCGTTCGAGCCGACGATCGGCTTCTCCCGCGCGGTCCGGGTCGGCGACCGGGTCCTGGTGTCCGGCACCGGGCCGGTGTGGCCGGACGGGTCCTGCCCGGCCGACCCCGGCGAGCAGGCGCGGCGCTGCTTCGCGATCATCGCCGCCGCGTTGGCCGAGGCCGGCGGCCAGCTGACCGACGTCGTCCGCACCCGGATGTACCTGGCCGACGTCACCGCCGCGGAGGCGGTCGGTGCGGCGCACGGCGAGATCTTCGCCGGCATCGGCCCGGCGGCCACCATGGTGGTGGTCGCGGGACTGCTCGATCCGCGATGGATGGTCGAGATCGAGGCCGAGGCCGTCCTCCAGGCCCACTGACGCACGGGCGTTCGAGGCGCCGAGGTCAGGCCGGATGGACCACCGCGGCGGTGCCGTAGGCGATCACCTCGGCCAGATTCTCCGCGACGTCGGACGAGTCGAACCGCACACCCAGCACGGCGTTCGCGCCGAGCTGCTGCGCGTGGGCGGCCATCCGCTCCATCGCGGTCTGCCGGGCAGAGTCGACCACCTCGGTGTACTGCGGAACCTCACCGGCCTTGAGCGACCGGAACCCGCCGGTGAAGCCCTTGGCAAAGCCGACGCTGCGGACGACCAGCCCCCAGCAGATGCCCACGTTGCGGTCGAGCACGTAGCCCGGCAGGTCGAAGGTGGTCGAACAGGGCAGGGTGATCGGCGCGCTGCCTTCCATGGCAGGTCCCTTTCGGAGAGTCACGGGCGATCACGATCCGCAATCGCTTCGGGCTCGCTCATCATCGACCACGTCCAGGCCGCCGGCAACGAGCGAACCGCGGTCGGGCTGCGTACGGTCATGACTGTGCCTGGCAGCCCCGCCACCCCGCCGGCCGCGCTGGACGCGATCGTCGGCGACCTGATCACGCGTGTTCCGCCACCGCTGTCCCTGGCCCTCGGGCCCTGGCCGGTGCCGCACGGCCGGGTCGGGGTGGGTGACGACGCTCTCCGCGCCCTGCTGGCCGACGACTGGGCCGGCACCCGGATGAGCGCGGCGAAGCTGCGCAAGCTCATCGACACCCAGCTGGTCAGCCGGCACCGCGAGTTGGGCGCCGACCACCCGGAAGGGCGCGACCTGGGCATCTCGGTCGATGGGGGGCCGGTCGGCCGCCTGCTGGTCGATCTGGACGACGAGCATCCCGCCGACCCGCCCGCCGTCGTCCTGGTGGACATCGCCATCCGGCCGGATCGCCAACGACAGGGCACCGGCGGCCAGGTGGCGCGGGCCCTGCTGGCCGCCGCCGCCAACCAGCACCATGCGGTGCGGGCCACCGGCGTCTACGGCTCCGCATCCCTGGCCTGGCTGCTCGGGCTGGGCCTGGTCGACGTCGGCGGCGACGCGCTCTACCGCCAGCTGATCTGGACGGGCGACTGACCGGGTCGGGCCGTACGGCGGAGGCGGAGGGATTCGAACCCCCGAGGCTTTGACACCTGGCCGCTTTCAAGGCGGCTTCCTTCGGCCACTCGGACACGCCTCCGCGCGGGAGTCTACTGGCCGGGCCGCGCACGCTCCGCGAATCGTGATCTGATGAGGCCGCCGCGGGGGTACTGACCGCAGAGGTGGTTCGGTCGACCCAGCCGGTCCGGGTCCGGCGACGAACGACCTTCGACCACCCCTGAGAGGACGGATTCGATGACCGCCAACGCCGCCACCGGCCGTCCGAGCGTGGCCGTGATCGGGTCGGGGGTCGCCGGGTTGACCGCCGCCCACCTGCTGCGACGCGGACACGACGTGCACCTGTTCGAGGCCGACGACCGGTTGGGCGGGCACGCGCACACCCACGACGTGACCCTGACCGACGGTCGGGTGGCCGGGCTGGACTCCGCGTTCCTGGTGCACAACGACCGCACCTACCCCAACCTGCTCCGGCTGTTCGATGAGCTCGGCGTGGCCACTCAGGACTCGGACATGTCGATGAGCGTGCAGTGCCGCGGCTGCGGGCTCGAGTACGCGGGCGCGAACGGCCTGCCGGGCCTGTTCGCTCAGCGCCGCTCGCTGGCCCGACCGCGTTACCTGGCCCTGCTCGCCCAGGTCCCGCTGTTCCACCGGCGCGCCCGGGCCGTGCTGGCCGGGGGCGACGACACGCTGACCCTGGGCGAGTTCCTCCGCCAGGGCCGGTTCACCGACTACTTCGCCCATCACTTCGTACTGCCCCTGGTCGCCGCGGTGTGGTCGTGCGGATTCGACGGCGCCCGGGGCTACCCGGCCCGGTACCTGTTCACCTTCCTGGACAACCACGGGGCGCTGGCCGTCACCGGGTCACCGCAGTGGCGCACGGTGGTGGGCGGGTCACGGACCTACGTCGAGCGCGCCGCGAAGGACCTCAGCGCGGTGCTGACCGCCACCCCGATCCGGTCGGTGACCCGGCATGCGGACTCCGTCGAGCTCCGGGACGACGCCGACGTGGTCCGCCGGTTCGACCGGGTGGTGTTGGCCGGCCATCCGGATCAGTCGCTGGCCCTGCTCACCGCCCCGACACCGGACGAGACGCGCCTGCTCGGCGCGTTCGAGTACCTGCCGAGCAGCGCCGTGCTGCACACCGACTCCTCGGTGCTGCCGGCGGCACCGGCGGCGCGGGCGTCCTGGAACTACCGGATGGATCACTGCCGGGACGAACCCGCGCGGGTCCGGATCAGCTACGACATCGGCCGGCTGCAGCGCATCGCGGACGACCGCGACTACGTGGTCACCCTGAACGACGACACGATCGACCCGACCCGGATCCTGGACCGGATGACGTACGCGCACCCCCGTTACACCCGCGCCTCGGTGGCCGCCCAACGGGAGCTGCACCTGCTCAACACCGACCGCCTGGCCTTCGCCGGGGCCTGGCAGGGCTGGGGGTTCCACGAGGACGGCTGTGTCTCCGGGGTTCGGGCGGCCGAATCGCTGGGCGGCGGCTGGTGACGCTGACCGGACGCCCCACCGGGCCCGGTCCCGCCGGGGCCGCGGCCGGGTCCGTCGCCTCGACCGAGCTCGGGAACACGGCCGGGGCCGGCGCTCCCCTCGAGCCCGCCGCGCGGAGACCGGCCCGGGTCGAGCCACGGATCTACCGGGCGCGGACCACCCATCGCCGCCTCGCGGCCGCCCCGGCCGGCCTGGACCGCCGCTTCGACTACGACACCTGTGCTTGGCTCATCGATCTGGATCGGCCACCGGACCTGCCCGGGCCACTACGCAGGCTCGTCCGGTTCGAGGCCAGGGACCACCTCGGCGACCCGACCCGGACCATCGCCGCCAACGCCCGCGCGTTGCTGGCCGAATACGGGCTGACCGCCGACCGGATCCTGCTGCTGACGTGCCCACGCACGCTCGGGCACGTGTTCAACCCGTTGTCGGTGTTCTACTGCCTGCAGCGCACCGGCCCGGACGCCGCCGAGGACCTCGTCGCGGTGATCGCCGAGGTGCACAACACCTACGGCGGGCGCCACACCTACCTGCTGCGGCCCGACCGGGCCGGGACCGACCGGGTGGACAAGCGGTTCTACGTCTCACCGTTCCTGCCGATGGGTGGCACGTACACGATGCGCACGCCGCTGCCGGCCGAGCGGCTGTCGGTGTCGGTCACCCTGCGTCAGGCGGGCACGACCCGATTCGTCGCCACCCTGACCGGGCTCGGGGACCCGTTGACCACCCGCACCGCGATCCGCGCGCTGCTGCGCCGGCCGCTGCTGACCCTGCGGACCAGCGCGCTGATCCGCTGGCAGGGCATCCGGCTCTGGCTGCGCCGGGTGCCCGTGCAGCCCCGCCCCGGCGACGCGACCGCGGACGAACGGGGTCGCTGACCGGCGTCAGAGCAGCTGCGCCTGGAGTGTGTCGGCCAACCAGCTCTCGAACCGATCCGGACTCCAACCGTGATCGGTGACCAGCTCCTGATAGACCCCGGCGGCGGCAAAGGCCCGGAACGTCGCCTGGGCGTCGGCCAGGGGCAGCCGGAGACGGCCGGTCAGCGAGGCGATCAACGCGTCCATGACCTGATTGCGGCCGGCCAGCTTGGCCCGTAGCAGCTCTCGCGTCTCGGGGTCGGAGTCCATCGCGCCGTCGAAGATCAGCACGACGTCGAAGCCGGCCTCGTACAACCCGCGGAGCCAGCCGGCGGCGGCGCGCAGGCGGGCGACCGGATCGGGTTCGGCCAGCACCTCGGCGGCCCGCTCGCGGGCCTTGGCCCGCTCCAGCCACTGCTCGCAGACGAACGACAGGATCTCCCGCTTCGTACCGAACGCGGAGTAGACGGTGCGCACCGCGACCCCCGCTTCGCCGGCGATCGCATCGATGCTTGTTCCCCCATAGCCGTTCGCAGCGAACATCTCGCGCGCCGCCTCGGCGATTCGCAGCCTCGTCGCCGCGGCCTGCTCCTGCCGGTAGGTGGATCGACTCTTGACGGGGGGTGCCACGCCGAGCACACTAACAGTGCATTTGATGCAGTACTACTGCACTCATAGCAGAGTTACTGCACAACCAGAAGGAGCCGGCATGACCACCACCGCACCGGCGGGCACCACCGCACTGCACACCACCGCACTGAACGTCGTGCGTCGCATCTTCGACGAAGGCTTCGCCACCGGAAACGACGCGATCGTCGACGAGTTGTGCTCCGCCGACCTGATCGAGCACCAGTTCGGGCTCACCGGGGTGGGTGCGGCCGCGACCGCCTCGGTGAAGGCCGCCATTCGAGACGTGCACGGCGCCTTCCCCGACGCCCGGTTCACCATCGAGGACGCCGCCGAGGTCGGGGACCGGATCTGGGTCCGGGTGCACGGCGAAGCGACCGCCACCGGCCCGTTCTTCGGCCCGCCCAGCGGCCGCCGGGTCGACTTCACCGTGTTCGACCAGGTCCGCGTGGTCGACGGGCGGATCGTCGAACACTGGGGGGTGCCCGACCGGTTCGCGCTACTGGCGCAGACCGGTGTGCTGGACCGGCTCGCCGGTCCCCCACCGCGTTGATCCCGACCCGATCGGTGGACCGCGAAACCGTGCCCACCGCACCTACAGTGAGTACCCGGCCGTGCGAACGGGTATCTCGACCAGTAGGTGGTGATCGCGATGAAGTTCAACCCCAACGCGCGCCTGGACACCTCCCAGGTCCAGGACCGCCGCGGCAGCGGTGGTGGCGTGTCCCGGGGCGGCGGTTTCCCGGGGATGCCCGGTGGCCGGGGCGGGCTGGCCGTCGGCGGCGGCGGGCTGGGCCTGCTGGTCCTGGTCGGGATCGTGGTCTTCTACATGATCAGTGGCGGGTCGGGCGGATCCGCCCCGACCGGCATGCTGCAGGGCGCCTCCGGGAACGCCACCGTCGACAACCAGCAACTCGAGACCAGTTGCCGCAGCGGCCAGGACGCCAACACCAACGACGACTGCGCGGTGGTCGGCATTGTCAATTCGGTGCAGTCCTACTGGGGTGACGCCTTCGCCGCATCGGGCGGCACCTACCGGGAGGCGGACACCGTCTTCTACACCGGCTCCACCGGCACCGGCTGTGGGCAGGGGTCGTCCGGCATGGGACCGTTCTACTGCCCGTCCGACCAGCAGGTGTACATCGACCTGAGCTTCTGGAACGAGTTGAAGACCACGTTCGGCGCGAACGATGCCCTCTTCACCCAGGCCTACGTGATCGCCCACGAGTACGGGCATCACGTGCAGAACCTGCTGGGCACCAGTAACCGGGTCGGCACCGCGACGGGTGCGACGTCCGGATCGGTGCGACTGGAACTCCAGGCGGACTGCTACGCCGGCGTCTGGGCCAAGCACGCCAGCACGGTACCCGGCGCCGACGGGCAGATCCTGATCACCGACATCACCGACGCCGACCTGGCCAACGCCGTGCAGACGGCCGGAGCGATCGGCGACGACTACATCCAGAGCAAGCTCGGCGGGCGGAACGTGGACCCGTCGCAGTTCAGCCACGGCACGTCGGCGCAACGGCAGCAGTGGCTGCAGACCGGGTACCGCACCGGTGACCCGGCGGCCTGCAACACCTTCGACACCAACAATCTGGGCTGACCGGCCCGCACCCCTGTTGATCATGGTTTCCCGGCCGTTCTGACCGAACCAGAACGGCCGGGAAGCCATGATCAACACAGGGAAGGGGCGCCGAATCAGGCCGGCAGCGGGTTCTCCGGCTCGTCCGGGCCGGCCGGGCGTTGCCCGGACAGCACGATCGCCACGCACACCAGGGCCATGCCGGCCAGCTCGAGGACGGTCGGGATCTGCCCCAGGAGCACCGCCCCGATGAGCGCGGCGGTGACCGGCAGCATGGCCAACAGGATGGCGAACCGCGCCGCGGTCACCCGGCGCAGCACCAGTTGCTCCAGCACGTACGGAATCACCGAACTCAACACCGCCACGCCGACGATCGCCGCCGCCCGGCCCAGGTCCGTCACCACCGGCAGGAACGACCCGACGGCAAGCGGAACCCACACCAGGGCGCCGGCCGCCATCCCCACGGCCAGCGAACTGATCCCGTCGCGGCGCACCGCAACCCGCCGGCCCAGCAGGATGTAGCCGGCCCACGACACGGCCGAACCGAGGATCGCCACCAGGCCGATCAGCGTGTCCCGGGTGAAGGCGTGGTCCAGCTGCACTCCGGCGAGCAGCACGACGCCGCCCGCGGCCAGGGCGATGCCGGCCCGGTCGCGCCAGCCCCGGCCGGTGATCCCGGCGACCGCGACGGGGCCGAGGAACTCGATGGCCACCGCGGTGCCCAGCGGGAGGTGCTCGATCGCGATGTAGAAGGACACGTTCATGGTCGCCAGCACGACGCCGAACGCGGCCGCCCCGAGTAGGTCCGCGCGGGTCCACGATTGCCGCCACGGGCGCCGCCAGGCCAGCAGCACGAGCGCGGACACCGCGATCCGCCACCAGGCCACCGACGCCGCCGGCAGCACCGTGAACAGCCCGACGGCCAGCGCCGCACCGACGTACTGGGTCAGGCCGGACGCCAGGAACACGGCCGGGGCCGGGACGCGGTCCGCCGCTCCGCGCGTCGTCCCGCCGGTGGCACCCATGCGGGCGAGTCTGGCAGGCCGTGGTCGTCCGGCCCGATCAGGAGCCGCCGACCAATCCCCGTTCTTCATCGCCGGATCGCTCCCGCGCCCTCCCGCTGCGCTCGATGGTGGCCCCGACGGCTCGACCGACGGGGACCGTTTGCCCGGTGCTACCTTCCCGGGATGCGCACCTCCCCGGCCGGTCCGATCCGTCGATGACCGCCGTGCTGGTCGCCCTGCCGCTGGCGCTCGCCCTGCTGCTGGCCGCCCTGCCGGTGGTCCTGGTGCCGGTTGCGTTGGCCGCCAAGCGGCCGGCCGGAGTGGCCCGGGCGTTCCTGGGCGGCTGGCTGCTGGGCATCCTGCTGGTCGGCGGCGTGGTGATCGCCCTGATCGATGTGCTGGTGCTGCCGTCCGGCAATTCGACCTGGTTCGCCTACGCCAAGATCGTCATCGGGCTGCTGCTGATCCTGCTCGGCCTCAAGCGGTGGACCGACCGCCGGGAATCGGACCCCGAGCCCCCCGGTTGGCTCGCCGGCGTCGAGACGATGACGGCGGGCAAGGCGTTCGGCCTCGCCCTGCTGCTGGCCACGCTCAATCCGAAGAACGTGGTGATCGTCGTCGCGGCGGCGACGGCGATCGGCGAGGCGACCCCCGTGCCGGCCCAGCAGATCGTGGCCCTGCTGGTGTTCACCGTGGTGGGCAGTATCGGCGTCGCCGCGCCGGTCGTCGCGACCGTGGTGATGGGCGACCGGGCCGACGAACGGCTGGCCGGAGCCGACCGGTGGATGACCCGGCACAGCGGCTCGATCGTCAGCGTCGTCCTGGTGATTCTGGGTGTCGTCGTCGCCGTCAACGGGTTCACCGGGGTGTGAGCACTCAGAGGCCGAAGTAGGGCAGGCAGGCCGGCAGGCCGCGGAACTGCACCATCCAGTCCGGCCGGACGAAGGTGCTGCGGTCCACCGTCAGCCGCTGCTCGACGGCCCGCTCACCCGGTCGGCGCCGGAGCACCGCAGTGCCGTCCGGTCGGTAGCCCAGCTTGCGGGAGACCGCCAAGGACTGCGGATTATCGGTGAACGCCGCACTGTCCGCCCGCTCGGCTCTGAGGTGATCGAAGGCAAACTGCAGGACCGCGGAGCGCATCTCCGTGCCGATGCCCTGGCCCTGGTGCGACCGGCCGAGCCAGGACCCGGTGCCGACCGTGCGGGTGAGCGCGAAGTCCGTGCCGCGCAGGTCCTGCAGGCCGACCAGCACGCCCTGGCGGCGAACCGTGAACTGCACCGACCAGTTGTCCGGGGTGCTCGACGCCCGCGAGGTCCAGTAGAACGTCAGCGCGTTGGCGACGACGTCCGCCGGCGCCCCGTCGGTCCACGGCCGGGCGAACGGCATCACGGCCGGGTCATGAATTCCGGCCAGGATCAGCTCGCACGTCTCCGGCAGGTCGACGTCCTGCAGTGGCGTCAGCACCAGGCGAGGCGTGGCCAGTCGCAGCCCGAAGATCGGCCAGGAGGCGGCCAACGGGCGCGGCGCGGGACTCACGTCACGCAGCGTGCCGGGTTGCCGCTCCGGCCACAACTCGAGGGTGCGCGTCAACGGAGATCCGCGGGTGCCGTCGCCCCCGCCGGGACCGACCGGGGCCGGGCCACCGGGGGGCCGTCGCACCGGGTCGCTACCCTCGGGCCCATGAAGGCGATCGTCGTCGAGCGACCGGGCTCCCCGGCCGAGTTCACCTGGACCGAGGTGCCCGATCCGGAGCCGGCGGCCGACGAAGTACTGATCGATGTCGCGGCCACCGCGGTCAACCGGGCCGATCTGCTGCAGGCCGCCGGCCACTACCCGCCGCCGCCCGGTGCGTCACCGATCCTGGGCCTGGAGTGCGCCGGCACCATCGCCCAGGTCGGTGCCGATGTCACCGGCTGGGCGGTGGGCGATCAGGTGTGTGCCCTGCTGGCCGGCGGCGGCTACGCCGAGCGGGTCGCGGTGCCTGCGGGGCAGGTCTTGCCGGTGCCCGCCGGCGTCGATCTCGTCCATGCCGGCGGATTGCCCGAGGTCGCCTGCACCGTGTGGTCGAACCTGGTGCTGACGGCCGGCCTGCGGGCCGGCCAAACGGTGCTGATCCACGGGGGTGGATCCGGCATCGGGACCATGGCCATCCAGGTGGCCAAGGCGCGCGGGGCCACCGTGGCGGTCACCGCGTCCCGAGCGGAGACGCTGGACCGGTGCCGGGAACTCGGCGCCGACATCGTCATCGACTACCGGGCCGATGACTTCGTGACGGCATTGCCGGCGGCCAACGGCGGCCGGGGCGCCGACGTCATCCTCGACGTCATCGGCGCGAAGTACCTGACCCGCAACATCGCCACCCTGGCCGACGGTGGCCGGCTGGTGATCATCGGCATGCAGGGGGGCACCACGGCCGAGCTGGACATCAACGCGTTGATGCGGCGCCGGGCCGGCGTCATCGGCACCACCCTGCGCTCCCGGCCAGGTACCGGCCCCGGGTCCAAGGCGGAGATCGTGGCGCACGTCCGGGCCGAGTTGTGGCCGCTGGTGAGCGCCGGTGCGGTCCGCCCGGTGATCGACTCGGTGGTCGACCTGCCGGACGCGGCGCGGGCGCACCGGCGGGTCGCCGACGGCGGCCACTTCGGCAAGGTCGTGCTGCGGGTCCCTGACGCGGGTGCGCCCGCGGCGGGCAACTGACTGACGGAACAGCAATTGAGGGGAATGACGATGAGCGAAGCGCAGGGTCAGCGGGTCGTGGTGATCGGGCCCGACGGTCAGCCGGTCGGCTATGCCGACGTGCCGGGCGCCGGTGGCCAGCCGGGCGGCGACGACGGCCGGGCGGACGGCGACGGTCCCGTGGACCCGGCCGACGCGATCGGCGAGCCGGCGAAGGTGATGCGGATCGGCACCATGATCAAGCAGCTGCTGGAGGAGGTGCGGGCCGCGCCGCTGGACGAGGCGAGCCGGGCCCGGCTGATGCAGGTGCACCAGCGGTCGATCAAGGAGCTGGAGACCGGCCTCACCCCGGATCTGCGGGACGAGCTGGAGCGGCTGTCGCTGCCGTTCACCGAGGACACCGTGCCGTCCGAGGGTGAGCTGCGGATCGCGCAGGCCCAGCTGGTCGGCTGGTTGGAGGGCGTCTTCCACGGTCTGCAGGCGGCCCTCGTCGCCCAGCAGATGGCCGCCCGCTCCCAGCTGGAGCAGATGCGGCGCGGCCTGCCGCCGGGGCATTCCGGCGCCGAGGTGCCCGGCGGCGCGGGCCCGGGGTCCGGCCAGTACCTGTAGGAACGGCGCGGGCGATCCGGCCGGGGCCGCGATCGGCGGTGCCGGCCGGCGCGCGATCGGCGTGCCGCCGGGCTCCGTCGGCAAGTGTGCGGCACCGTGATCGGGTGTCGACACCGAGCCGGGACGGCCGGCCCCGGCGGCTGTCCCGCATCGTGAGTTCCGGCCTGATCCGGCTGCATGAATTGGCGCTGATTCTCGTCGGTCTGGGCTTCGTCTTCGTCGCGGACGACGATGAGCTGGCGTACCTGGCGGTCTGGGATCTGCTCGCCGTTCTGTATGTCGGGATCGGCGCAGTGGTGCTGCGCCGATCCCGGCGGAACCCGATTCCGATCGTTGCCGCCGGCGCCACGACGGACCGGCTCCGTTTCAACTTCCTGTTCGCGATCGTGGCCAGTCTGATCGGATTGACCGTGGCGGTGGACATCGCGGTCTCGGACAACCCGGACGACTACGCAGTGCTGCTGAACATCCTCGGCGTCGTCGCGATGATCATGTCCTGGATGCTGCTACAGGCCGGCTACGCCCGCCGGTACGTCGGGATGTTCCGGCGCGGGGGCGGGCTGGTCTTCCCCGAGACACCGGAGCCGTCGGCGGTGGACTTCGTCTATTTCGCCGTCACCATCGGCACCGCGTTCTCGGTGTCGGACGTGCTGGTCACCACCGCCCGGATGCGCTGGCACGTGCTGGTCCACTCGACGATCAGCTTCTTCTACAACGCGGCCGTCGTCGCCTTCGCACTGAGTATGTTCGCCGGCCGTTGACCCACCGGGCCGAACCTGGTCGGGCCGGAAATTCGCTTTGTCCGGTTGCCCGGCCGGTGCCACGATCAATCGGATGAGCACCGCCGAGCGACCGATCACCGCCCCGCCGGCTCCCGAGGCCCCGCTCGGTGTGCGGCGCAAGCTCGCCGCCCTGACCGTGTTCCACACCGGTCCCGGTGACGTCGCGAGGGCAGCCGGGCCGGTGGCGCTCCTGACCTTCCGGCCCCGCTGGCTGATCCCGCCGTACGCCATGGTGACATCGCCGCAGGGTGCCCGCGACGTGCTCGGCCGCGCCGACGGCGCATTCGACAAGCAGCACATCATGCACCGGCAGAGTCAGGCGTTCGGGCGAAACGTCTTCAACCTGCCGCACGATCCGTGGGTGGGGCGGCGTCGCCTGCTGCAACCGCTCTTCACCCGCCGGCACGTGGCGACCTTCGCCGGCCACATGGCGGAGTCGGCCGACACCCTCACCGCGGAGTGGATCGACCGCGGCGTCGTGGACCTGGATGAGCAGACCCGGCGGCTGACACTGCGCGTGATCGGTCGCTCGGTGTTCGGCCTGGATCTCGGCGAGCGGGCCGAGCAGCTGGGCCCGCACGTTCACGTCCTGCTGGGCTGGCTCACCGCCCGGGCGCAGCGCCCGGTGCGGGCGCCGGGCCGGTTGCCGACGCCCGCCCGGCATCGGATGCGCCGGGCGCTGGCCGCCGTCCGGTCCGTCATCGACGAGGCGATCACCGCGGCGCGGGCCGACCCGGACGGTGACGCGGAGCTGATCCAGCTGCTGCTGCAGTCGGCCGACCCGGACACCGGTCGGCCGCTGACCGATGAGCAGATCCGGGACGAGCTGCTGGTCTTCCTCATCGCCGGTCACGACACGACGTCCACCACCCTGGCCTACAGCCTGTGGGCGCTCGGCCGCGACCCGGGCCTGCAGGATCGACTGGCCGGTGAAGTGGCCGCACTGGGGGGCCGGCGACCGTCCGTCGACGACCTGCCCGCCCTCGCGCTCACCACCCGGGTCATCCACGAGTCCCTGCGCATCTGCCCACCGGCACCGGTGATCGTGCGTTCGGCCGTGCAGGACGCAGTGGTGGGCGGTTACCTGATTCCGGCCGGCACCCAGGTGATGGTCGGGGTGTACGCGATGCACCATGATCCCGCGCTGTGGGCCGATCCGGATCGGTTCGACCCGGATCGGTTCGCCACCCTTCGGTTGGCCGGCGACGACCGCTGGCGGTACCTGCCATTCGGCGGCGGCCCGCGATCCTGCATCGGCGACCACTTCGCCATGCTGGAGGCCGCCCTCGGGCTCGCCACCATCATCGGCACCGCCCGGATCGATGCGCTCGACGACGAGTTCCCGATCGCCCTGCCGTTCACGTTGACCGCCGGTGGCCCGGTGCGGGCCCGGATCAGCCGCCGCTGACCCCGCCGGCGCGGCATCGTCTCACAGCGACCGTTCGAGATCCGCCGGTTCGTCGGCGGTCTCGCCGCCGGCATCGCGATCGGGCCCACCGTCGGACATCCGGCCGGCCAGCATCGGCGTGCTGTCGTCCCAGAGCGTGCCGGACTCCGCGTCGAGCCGGCGCCGGGCCATCCCCGACAGGGTCTCCAGCACCACCCGGTTGCCGAGCATCGCGGTGATGTCGGCGTGGTCGTACGGCGGGGCGACCTCGACGATCTCCAGGCCGACGAGCGGCATCTCGCGACCGATCCGCCGCACCGTGTCCAGCAGCTCCCGCGCGGTCAGCCCGCCCGGCTCGGGGGTTCCGGTGCCCGGCGCCGCGGCCGGGTCGCACACGTCGATGTCCACCGACAGGTACACCCCGTCGGTGTCGTCGACCGCGATCGCCATCGCCTCGGTCAGCACATCGGGCAGCCCTCGCCGGCCGATCTCGGCCATCTCGTAGCAGTGCATCCCCTGTTCGGCCATCCACTGCAGCTCGGGGGGCTCGGGCCAGTAGCCACGCAGCCCGATCTGTAGGAACCGATCGCCCCGCACCGCCCCCGATTCGATCACCCGGCGCATCGGCAGCCCGTGCCCGTACAGCGAGCCGAACTGGATGTTGCCGGTGTCGGCGTGCGCGTCGAAGTGGATCACCGAGATTCGTCCGTAGCCGAAATGTTCGGCCATCGCTGTGATGTCGGGCTGCGCGATGGTGTGATCGCCACCCAGCACGACCGGGACCTTCCCCGCCCGGACGACGGCCAGAACCGCGTCCTGCAGGTTCGCCAACGATCGCTCGGTCTCGGTCGGGGCCATCTCGACGTCGCCGGCGTCCACGACGCCGGCCAGCGGATCGACGCGAAGCGATAGGTGCGGACGGGAGCCGGTGTGCTCGGAGTAGTCGCAACTGCGCAGGGCCATCGGGCCCATCCGGGCGCCGGCCCGGTAGGAGGTGCCCGCGTCGTAGGGGGCTCCCACGATGACGGCAACAGCGTCGGCGTAGCTCTCCGGGTCCGACAGGTCACATCGCGGCACCCCGGTGAAGGTGACATCGGGTCCGTACATCGAGCCGTACCTGGCCATGACCTCGATTCTCCCCCTGGTCGGCAGCGATGCCCGCGCACCGACCCGGCCCCGAACGAGGGCCGTCCTGGGCAGGTGCGTCACCGAACGGCATACCGGCGGCATGGGCTCGGCGGCCAGGTGGCTCCGTCCCCACGGCGCATAGAACTTGGTGCTGACGGTGCCCGCCGTCATGATCTGGGTGGGGTTGGTGACGTCCGGGTGGAAGGTACCCCCAGCATCCGCGTTCGACTGTCATGATCATGATCGTGATCGTCGAGAAGGACCGCCGGCGGCGGTGCGCCCGGGCCGGCGGGACATACAGGCAGGAGCACCGTTGACGACCTCCGCATCCGGCACCCCGGGGACCATCGCCAAGTCCAAGTGGCTCGCCCTGACCGCGATGATGTTCGCGGTCGCCATGACGTTCATCGATCAGACGATCGTCGCGATCGCCGCGCCCGAGGTGCAGAGCGAACTGTCGCTGACGGCCGGCGGCGTCACCTGGATGATCAACGCCTATATCCTCGCGCTGGCCGCCGGTTTCGCGCTCGGCGGCCGGATCGCCGACGTGTTCGGATCCCGCCTGGTGGTGCTGGTCGGGATCGTCGGATTCGCCGTCTCGTCGGGCCTGTGCGGCGCGACCCCGGCAAACTCGTTCGCCGAGACATGGATGATCGTCTTCCGGGTCACCCAGGGTCTGTCGGCAGCCCTGATGATTCCCGCCGCGCTGGCCGTGGTGGTGGCGGCCTTTCCGGTCGGCGAACGGGGCAAGGCGCTGGCCATCTTCTTCGGGGTCAGCGGCGGACTGACCGCGGTCGGACCGATCGCCGGCGGGTATCTGACCCTGTGGACCTGGCGGTCGATCTTCTGGATCAACCTGCCGATCGCAGTGATCGCGTTGGTGCTCACCGTTGCCGCCGGCATTCATTCGACGGCCCGGCGCGAACCCATCGACTGGCGCGGCGCCGCCCTGGTGGCGGCCGGCATGGCGTTGTCGGTGCTGGGTTTCGAGCAGGCGCGAAGCTGGGGCTGGGGCAGCCCCTGGACCTGGGCCTGCATCGTCGGCGGCCTGCTGGTGCTGGTGGTCTTCGTGCTGGTGGAACGGAAGATGGAGCACCCGTTGATCAAGGTGCGGATCTTCCGGGGCCGGGCCTTCGCCGTCGACAACGGGGTGCTGTTCTTTTCCATGGTCGCGTTCATCCCGATCTTCTTCTTCGCCTCCGTCTACGCCCAGGTCGCGCTCGGCTACGACGCGAACACCGCTGGTCTGTACCTACTGATGATCTTCGCCGGGTTCGCGCCCGCTGCCCAGTTCGGCGGGCGGATCCTGGACACCCGCGGTGCCCGGCCCGCGCTGATCCTCGGCAGCGCGATGTCCGCGGTTGGCTTCGTCCTCTGGGGCATGCGGGCCACCGAGCTGAGCCTCGGTGACCAGTGGTGGTGCATCGTGCTGGCCGGCGCGGGCCTGGGCCTGCTCGTCGGACCGGCCAGCACCGACGCGACCAACCGCGCCATCGACGCCTCGTACGGCGAGGTGACCGGCATTACCCAGACCGTGCGGAACTACGGCTCGGCATTGGGCCTGGCCGTTCTCGGCACGCTGCTCGGCAACGTCTTCACCAACCGGTTCACCGATTCCCTGATCGCCGCCGGGGTGCCGTCCGACCAGGCGGCCGCCATCGCGGCGAACGCGGCGAACAGCACCGGCGGCAGCGGCGGGGGGTCCGACGCGGCCGCCGGCGCACCACCGTCGATGGTCGCCCAGATCACCGAGTCGGTGCAGCATGACTTCGCCCTCGCCGTCCAGGCCGTGCTCTACGGCATGGCCGTCGCCCTGGCCATCTCGTTCGTCATCGCGCTGCTGCACCCCGGCGACCGCGTCGTCGACACCTCCGGCGCCACCGTCAAGGCCGGTCAGTGAGCATGGTCGGCAGCAGGGCACGAGACTGCCCAGCACGTCGTCATGTGCACTCATCGGCGACCGATTCCCGGCGACCGAGCCGGCGCGATCGTCACCAGGGAGAAGCGCGATGACCGAACGGAATGTGCTGGGCGGCGACCTGGAGCCGTGCGGGATCGACCCCGTCACCGGGTTCTACCGGGACGGCCGGTGCGCCACCGGTCCGGAGGACATCGGGCGACATGTCGTCTGCGCGGTGGTGACGGCGGAGTTCCTGGACCATCAGCAGGCGGTGGGCAACGACCTACGCACCCCCCGGCCGGAGTACCGGTTCCCCGGACTTCATCCGGGTGACCGGTGGTGCGTGGTCGCCGTCCGCTGGCATCAAGCCCTCGAGGACGGCGTCGCCGCGCCCGTCGTCCTGGCCGCGACCCATGAGCGGGCGCTGGACATCGTGGCCCTGGCGGACCTGCGGCGGCACGCGGTCGATGTCCCGCCGGACCTGAGTTCCCTGCTTTGACAGTGCCGGGCGTGCCCTGAGCCCGCACCGAATCAGTGGCGCGCGGCCGGCTCACTGACGCCGGTCGTGCGCCGGTCGCGCCGGGCGGTGTCGACCCGTCGACGGGTCAGAACCAGCGCTCGAGGATCTGCGCGACGGCGTCCTCGTGGTGCTGGGCGCCGACCTCGCTGACGATGGCGTGCACGTCCGGGTGCCCGTTGCCCATGCCGACGCTGAACCCGGCCCAGTGCAGCATCTCCAGGTCGTTGGGCATATCACCGAACGCGATGACGTCCTGACGGTTGATGTCCCAGCGGGCGGCGAGCTCGGCCAGCGCGGTGCCCTTGTTGACGCCGGCGGCGGCGACCTCGATGAGGCCGTCGTCCGTGGAGTAGGTGATCGACACCTCCTCGGCGCCGACGGCGCGGGCGGCCAGCGCCAGCGACCGGGAGTCCTCGCGTCCACGGACCAGCAGCTTGGCCGCCGGCTGGGCCAGCAGCTCGGCCCGGTCGGCCCGCTGGAAGTAGCCGAAGGCCCACGGGTGGTCGTAGTCGTGCTCGGCGATGCACGCCTGCAGGGTGATGCCCAGGCGTTCCACGGCCAGGGAGAACGTGTCGGTCTCCCTCTCGAGGCCGGTCACGAAGGTCTGCATGGTGTCCGGGGTCAACGGCGAGGCGGCGATGATTTCGTCAGCGGCGACGTCGTAGACCACCGCGCCGTTCATGCAGACGGCGATCCCGGTGAAGCCGGCCTCGATCACCGGCCCCAACCACCAGATCGGCCGCCCGGTGGCGATGACGACGTGCGCACCGGCCGCGGCGGCCCGGTTGAGCGCGTCCATGTTGCGTTCGCTGATCTTCATCCCGGACTCGTCCAGCAGCGTGCCGTCCAGGTCGGTGACCACCATCGCGGGCGCGTCCGGGCGCTTCGGGGCCGGCCTGGTCGGATCGGTGGAAGTGGTCACCCGGCCATTCTCCCCCGCGTTGCGGCCGCGGCCGACCGCTGCCCGGCGCCGGGACCGGCACCCCGCACCCGGCACCCGGCACCCGGCACCCGGCACCCGGCACCCGGCACCCGGCACCCGGCACCATGGTGGGCGTGGACGATCCGCCCCGCCGACCCCAACTGCGGCGGGCCGACCGGCTGGACCTGATCCTGGACCGGGACGGCCCACGGTGCGTCTGGTGCGGTCGGTCGTTCGCCGCGCTCGTTAGGCCGACCACGGATCACCTGGTGCCGCGGGTCAAGGGCGGCCCGTCCTGGCTGGAGAACGAGATCGCCGCCTGCGCCCGCTGCAACAACGAGCGGGGCCACCTGACCCCGGTGGATTGGCTCGCCGAATGTGAACGGCGGGGCTGGCAGCCCGACCGGACCGCCGTCGGCGCCGCGCTGACCCGCCTGCAGGACGCGATCGCCGAGCGGGGCGGGGCCCGCCGCGCGGCGCGGTACCTGGACGGTCAGTTGCGCCGCTGGTCGTGAGCGCGTGTGGTCTCGCCGGAAGCAGGGCCAACCCGGCCGTCGTCATTGTCCGAAGGGCGACCGGCGCCAGGCCTGCCATACCGCGTCCAGCCCGGACCGGCCGGTGTCGCCGGCGAGCACCCGGGCGATCGTCCCCGGCCCGGCCAGGTCGTAGCGGACGCCGGCCGGCAGGGCCGGCTCGGGCGGGGCGGCAGCGCCGAGCAGCAGCACCGAGTCGATGATCCGGCCGGGTCCGAGCATCCCGGGCCCGGACCGGACGCCCGGATCGGGCAGATCGAGTTCCTCGACGAGCAGGTCGGTCTCGCCCAGGCGGACTCGGGTGCTCGAGCGCAGGGCGCCGCCGGATTCGCCGGCCCGGCCGAACACCAGGGTTTCGCGCAGGCACGCGGTGGCGCCGGGCGCCAGGTCCAGCTCGGTGACCCGGTGCACGTCGGCCCCATCGGCGATGACGAATGGCTCCCCGTTCCAGGTGAGCCGGGCGCCCGGGCCGAGCCGGGCCCGCACCGTCCAGCCGGATCGGACACCCTGCGCGTCGTAGGCGACGGTGCCCGCGGTCTCCACGACGTCGAGCCAGCCGCCGGGGCCGACCCGCACGTCGAACTCGACGTGGTCGCCGCCCAGCAGCAGCGCGGTGGTGGCGACCAGCGCCACCCGGGCCCCGTCGGCGGCGACCCGCTGCACCCGCGCGGCCACCGGCCCCGGGGTATGCGTGACCCGGGCCCGGCCGGGGGCCGGGTCGACGGCGATCAGCGTCACGAGCGCGGCTGGGCCTCGTCGTGGGCGTGCCAGCGGTTCTCGTCGGCGTGGAAGTGCGGGGCCATCGGGCCGGGGTCGACCGGGACGTGGTTCCCGGAGCGGAACGAGTCCAGGGTGAAGCGGACCCAGGCGGTCAGCGCGTCGATCGACGTCCGGTCGGCTCGGGACAAACCGATCACCGGCCGTCCCTCCCGGGCAGCCTGCCCGTCGGCCACCATCTGCGGCACGTCGACGCCGACGTAGGGGCCTAGGTCGGTCTTGTTGACCACCAGCAGATCGGCCCGGCCGATGCCCGGGCCGCCCTTGCGGGCGACGTCGCCGCCGCCGGCCACGTCCAGCACGAACAGCTGCGCATCGACCAGCGCCGGGGAGAACGTGGCGGTCAGGTTGTCGCCGCCGGATTCGACGAGGACGACGTCCAGCGGCGCGAAGTCGGCTTCGAGGTCCTCGACGGCCAGCAGGTTGGCGGTGACGTCGTCGCGGATCGCGGTGTGCGGGCACGCCCCGGTCTCGACCGCCCGGATGCGTTCGGGATCGAGCACGCCGGCCGATCGCAGGAAGCGGGCGTCCTCGTCGGTGTAGATGTCATTGGTGATGACGCCGAGCTGCAGCTCGGCGGCCATCTCCCGGCAGATCAGCGCGATGATCGACGACTTGCCGGTGCCGACCGGGCCGGCAACGCCGAGCCGGAGGGTGCTGCGCGAGGTGGTGGCGTGGGGCACGGGTCAGCCTAACCCGGACCGGCTCATCCGCCGGACCCCCTTTGTGTACGGCAGGTTTCGGCTGCACCGGGGGCTGCCGGACGGGGTCGTCAGGCCCGGAACAGCCGTTGGGTGGTGATCGCGTGCACCTGCGCCCACTGCTCGATCAGCGGCGCGGCGGCGGCCGGGATGTCGGCGGCGACGGTCAGCGCGCCGACCGCCGCAGCCATCCGGTCGATGTCGCCGGCGACGCCGGCCACCCAGCCCGTGGCGACGACCGGGTCGAGCGGGTCCAGCTTGAGGGCGGCCGCGGCGACGGTCTGCGCGTCGTCGTAGCCGATCAGCCGGGCGACCTGCCCGCCGTCCAGACCGGCCAGCGCCCCGGCCACCCCGATCGCGACGGCGCGGGTGGGCCGGCGGACGGCCCGCAGCGCCTCGCTCGCGAGGGCGTCGGGCCACAGGCCGGTGACCAGCCGGGCGTATCCGCGGCCGAGCACCTCGGCGTTCTCCCGCAGCGCCGGGCTGACGGTGCGGGCCCGCCAGGCGTCGTCGACGGCGCGCAGCCCAGACGCGAGGGCTCCGACCGGATCGGCTGACACGTCCCCCGCCGCCTCGTCCCCCGCTGAACCGGCCTCCGCCGCCTCGTCCTCCCCCGCTTCGTCCTCCCCCGCTTCGTCCTCCCCCGACTCATCCCCGGCTGCCTCATCCCCCGCCGGCCCGGCCTCGGCACCGCCGACCAACCCGGCCGCCAGGTGCCGGGCCACCGCCGCCGCGCCGGCCTCGACGGCCACCACCGTGCGCAGCCGGGTCCGGATGTAGGCCGGCACGTCGGCGAGCGAGACACCGTTGCGCATCGCCGGTTCCAGCCCGGCCGACTGGGTGTGCGCACCGGTCGGCAGCCGCGCGTCGGCCAGCAGCATGAGCAGCACCTCGGACCCCCCGGTGCCGCCGCCCCCGCCACCCCCGCCGAGTGTGCGGAAGGTGCCCCTTCCCGCCCCGTTTGAGGGCACCTTCTGCACACTCGGCTCGGGATCAGACGGCATCGGGCTTGGCCTCCACCCAGACGGCCCGGCCCGATGCGACGATCTCGTCGCCGGCCAGCAGGGCGCTCGCGGTGCGCATGGACCGGTTGCCGATCGACTCCGTCCAGCCGACGGCGATGAGCCGCTCCCCCGCGACGACCGGCCGCCGCCGGTGCACGGCGAGCCGGCCGAGCAGCGCGAACCGTCCCCGCCGCACGGCCTCGGCCGGGTAGCTCGGGCAGTCCAGGGCGCCCCACACCGCGGGGGTCCGCAGTTCCCCGCGGTCGTCGCAGAATGCCTCGGGCACGACGAAAGGGCTGGCCATCATCTCGGGATGGTCGGGGATCGGACCGAAGCAGATCCGCAACCCGTCCAGCCGCTCCGCGCCGCACACGACGCAGTCGGACAGCGGCAGGTCCAGCCCGCGGAACGGGTGCGCGTCCCAGGCGGCCTGCGCCTCGCCGGGCGTGGGCCGGTAGGGCGGTTCGGCGACGAACGGCTCGGCGGGAGCCGCCTCGGCCACCACCTCGTTTCCCCGCACCTGCCGCAGCAGGAGCTCGGCGCCGCCGCCGAGGCGGGACTTCACCCCCAGCGGCACCCCGACCGGCACCGGCGAGCGCAACGTGACCTCGGCCGGGCCGTGGGGAACGAACCCGGCCAGCGCGCCGCAGGCGAAACCGCCGTTGGCGTAGCCGCGGGGCCCGTTCTCCCGCGGGTCCAGGACCAGGGTGCCGCGGCCCCAGCTCACTCCGGGCCCGCCGGCAGGACGACCACCCCGTCGTCGTCCGACCAGACGTGGTCGCCCGGGGTGAACACCGCGCCGCCGAACTCGAGCACCACGTCGCGCTCGCCGGCGCCGGTCTTGCCGCTCTTGCGCGGGTTGGTGCCGAGCGCCTTGATGCCGATCGGCAGGGTCCGCAGGGCGGCGCTGTCCCGCACCGCACCGTGCAGGATGAGCCCGGCCCAACCGTGGTCGAGCGCCAGTTGCGCGATCAGGTCACCGGTCAGCGCGGTGTGCAGCGAACCCTCGCCGTCGACGACCAGCACCCGACCCTCGCCGGGGGTGCCGAGAATGGCCTTGACGAGCGCGTTGTCCTGGAAACAGCGCACCGTGACGGCGATCCCGTCGAACTCGGACCGGCCGCCGAACTGCCGGAACTGGGTGTCGCAGGACTGCAACCGGTCGCCGTACTCGTCATACAGATCAGCCGTGCTCATGGCCGGGCATCCTCTCACGCGCCCGCCTCCCCTGAATTGATCATGAGAAACACGCCCTCAATTCGGCGGGACGGTGAGGGCGCGTTCTTCATGATCAATAGCAGGCCGGGGGGTCCGCCGGCCCGGTCAGAACAGCGAATACAGCTGGGCCAGCGGCAGGGTCTGCGCCGGGGCCGGCACGACGACCTCGCCGTCGATGGAGATCTCGAACGTGTCCGGCTTGATGACGATGTCCGGCAGGGTGTCGTTGTTGATCATCTGCGCCTTGCCGACGTCCCGGGTCGGCTTGACCGCCGACAGCGACCGCTTCAGACCCAGCCGGCCGGCCAATCCGTCCTCGATCGCGAGGGGCGAGACGAACGACAGCGACAGCTGCGCGCCGATCGCGTCGGTCAGCGCGGGCCGCATCAGCACCGGCTGCGGCGTCGGGATCGAGGCGTTCGGGTCGCCCAGCGCCCCCCACACCAGGCCGCCGCCCTTCAGCACCACGCTCGGCCGGATGCCGAAGAACTTCGGCTCCCACAGCACCAGGTCGGCCAGCTTGCCCGGCTCCACCGACCCCACCTCGTGGTCGATGCCGTGGGTGATGGCCGGGTTGATCGTGTACTTCGCGATGTACCGGCGGGCCCGGAAGTTGTCTGCGGGCAGCCCGCCCCCGATATCGCCCCGGCGGGCCTTCATCACGTGGGCGACCTGCCAGGTCCGGCAGATCACCTCGCCGATCCGGCCCATCGCCTGGGCGTCGGACGAGGTCAGGGACACCGCGCCCATGTCGTGCAGGATGTCCTCGGCCGCGATGGTGGTCGCCCGGATCCGGGACTCGGCGAAGGCCAGGTCCTCCGGCACTGCCGGGTTGAGGTGATGGCACACCATCAACATGTCCAGGTGCTCGGCGACGGTGTTGACCGTGTGCGGCAGCGTCGGGTTGGTCGACCCGGGGATGACGTTCGGCAGGCCGGCCAACGTCAGGATGTCCGGCGCGTGCCCGCCGCCGGCGCCCTCCACGTGGAACGCGCTGATCGACCGGCCGCCGATCGCCGCGATCGTGGAGGCGACATAACCGGCCTCGTTCAGCGAGTCCGAGTGCAACGCGACCTGCAGCCCCCACTCGTCGGCGCCGCGCAGCGCTGCATCGACCGCGGCCGGGGTTGAGCCCCAGTCCTCGTGCACCTTGAACCCACCGGCCCCGGCCAGGGCCTGCTCCCGCAGGCCTTCCATGGACACCGTGTTGCCCTTGCCGAGCAGCAGCAGGTTGATCGGGTACGGGTCGATCGCGCCGAGGGTGGTCAGCCCGGTCGCCAAAGCCTCGACGATCTGCGACGGCGAGATCAGGTGCACGTGGGTGTCGATGCCGCCCGCGGTGAGAATCTTGCCCTCGCCGGAGATGACGTCGGTCGATGGCCCGATCTGCAGGCCGGGGTGCACGCCGTCGGCGATGTCGGGGTTGCCGGCCCGACCGAGCGCGACGATCCGGCCGTTCCGGATGCCGACGTCGGCCCGGACGATGCCCCAGTGGTCGAGCACGATCGCGTTGGTGATGACGGTGTCCGGAGCGCCCTGCGCCCGGGTGGTCGAGCCCTGGGCCATCGACTCGCGAATCGACTTGCCGCCGCCGAACACCGCCTCCTCACCGCCGGCGGTGTAGTCCTGCTCGATCTCGATCCACAGGTCGGTGTCGCCCAACCGCACCTGATCGCCGACCGTCGGACCGTAGAGGGCGGCGTAGTCCGCGCGGGAAATCTGCACCATTGAGGGGCTCCTGTCAGTCCTCTTGCGCGGCGGGCTTGATCTGGATCCCCGGCACCCGGCGGGCACCCCGGAACGCCACCGCCGAGACCGACCGGGACGCACCGGGTTCGAACCGGCGCGAGGTACCCGACGGGATGTCCAGCCGGAATCCATGCGCCGCGGCGCGGTCGAATTCCAGCGCCGTGTTCACGTCCGCCAGGTGGATGTGCGAGCCGATCTGCACCGGGCGGTCGCCGGTGTTCAGGATCACCAGCTCGATGCGTTCGGCGTCGGTGCGGTCGGCGTTGAGCTCGATGACGCCCTCCGCGGTCCGGATCGCACCGGGACCGCTCGACGGCCCTCCGGCCATGATGTGCTCCTTCGTCAGTCGGACTCAGACGGACACTGCCGGGATCGGACCGGTCAGGCGATCGGATGGTGGATGGTGACCAGCTTGCGGCCGTCCGGGAAGGTGGCCTCGACCTGCACGTCGGGCAGCATCTCGGCGACGCCGTCCATCACCTGCTCGCGGGTCAGCACCTCGCGTCCGGTGACCATCAGCTCCTCGACCGGCTTGCCGTCGCGGGCCCGCTCGATCACCCAGGTGGTCAGCAGGGCAACGGTTTCCGGGTAGTTGAGCTTGACGCCGCGCGCCAGCCGGTCCCGAGCGACCATGCCGGCGACGGCCAGCAGCAGCTTCTCGGTGTCGGACGGGGTCAGGTGCACCACTGCCTCCTGGAAGGGTGGGTCGGGCCGGCGAGCCGCATCATGTCACGGCATCAATTCGTACGCGGGCACGGCGATGAAGTCGGTGAACCGCAGCGCGGTGGAGGCGTCGTAGAGCAGGTTCCGCGCGCCGGCCAGCAGCTCCCGGCCGCCGGGTCGCTCGGCCCACCGATCCGCCAGCCGCTCGGTCGCCTCGTCGAGTTCGGCGACCACCAGGTACCCGGTGATCCGCCGGCCGCCCTCCAACGACGCCCGGTTGCGCCGCCACTGCCAGAGCTGGCTGCGGCACAGTTCCGCGGTGGCCAGGTCCACCGGCCGGCCGTCGATCGTCACGGCGGCGCTCCCGGCCAGCCAGTTGACCAGAAATTCGAGGGCGACCTCGACGGTCGAGCGCAACCCGTCGAGAGTCACGGTCAGCGGGACCGAGCGGATGTCGAGCAGGTCCTTGCCGGTGACCGGCACGCCGCTGCCCGGCCCGCCGAGCCCGCGCCGTTCCGCGGTCGCCGCCACCAGCGCCGCGTAGGCATGCAGGAACGGGGCGCTGTCGTCCAGCGCATCCCACTGCGGCAGGACGTAGTCGGTGCCGGCCCCGCGGAACGTCTTGACCAGCGAGAAGAGATAGGCACACCGAGCGATCGGCAGGCCGACCGCCCGGTCCCTGAGCTCGTAGAGCACCTCGTCCATCTCGAAGGCGACCCAGATCGTCTCGACCGGCACCGTCACCGTCACCCAGCCGGCGGGCCGGCCCAGGGCACCCTCGACCCAGGTGAGCAGGTCGGCCCAGAGCCGGGCCTCCAGGTGCGATTCGAGCATCGGCAGCGACAGCCGGGGGTGCGGCGCGTCCGGGCCGAGCCGGGCCAGGAGCAGACCGACATCCACGAAGGTGGCCACCGCCGGGACGCCGTCGATCGTCAGGTGCTTCTCGGACAGGTGCAGGCCGCGCGGTCGCAGCAGGACAGGCTGGTCAACGGCCGACCGTTGCGCGGCCAGCAGGTTGGGCCAGGTCGGTGACGTGCCGTCGGCCAGGTCGAGCACGGGGCGGTCGGGCGGGTCCGGGGCAGGGGCGGTGACCCGCCAGCCGCCGGCCCGGATCGCCGCGGTCTCCGGCAGGAAGTCCAGCGGCTCGCCCACCGCCACCATGTCCTGCCGCCGCTGCCGCTCGGCCAGCAGATGCTCGCGACGGATGGCGAAGCGGTCGTGCAGGTCGACGACCAGGGCGAGCGCGGCCGGGGTCAGGATCTCGGCGGCGCCGTCGACCGGCGCCGCGAGCACCTTCGCCCTCCTGCCCACGCCCGAACTCCCCTCCTCGACCGACCGTCCGGTGACCGCTATTGTTTCGCCTTCCACTTCTGTGCCTCCGCGTCGGCCTCGGCGAGTTCGGCGGTCACCTCGGCCGGGTCGACGGCGGTCACCTCCCGGTTCGCGTCGTAGCCGGCGCCGCCGTGCGGGTCGGCCACGGCCTGCGCCTCCGCCTTGGCCCGCACCGAGTCGGAGTTGAGCAGCAGGTTCAGCAGGATCGCCACGATCGCCCCGGCCGAGATGCCCGAGTGGAAGATCGTCTTGAACCAGTTCGGGAAGTCGTTGTAGAAGGAGTCCCGCACGATCGGGATCATGGCCACGCCGATCGAGATGGCGACGACCAGGATGTTCTTGTTGTTGAACCTGACGGTCGACAGGGTCCGCACACCGCTGGCCGCGACCATGCCGAACAGGGCGATGCCGGCGCCGCCGAGCACCGGCAGCGGGATGCCCTCGACGATCGCGCCCATCTTCGGGGTCAGTCCGAGCAGGATCAGCACCCCACCGGCGAAGGTCGCCACGTACCGGCTGCGCACGCCGGTGATCGACACCAGGCCGACGTTCTGCGCGAACGCGGTGTACGGGAAGGTGTTGAACACGCCGCCGAGCACGGTGGAGAAGCCGTCCGCGCGCAGCCCGTCGGCCAGCCGGCGGCTGTCGATCTTGACGTCGACGATCTCACCGATGGCCAGGATGTCGCCGGTGGTCTCGGTCATGATCACCAGGGCCACGATGCACATCGAGACGACGGCGGCGACCTCGAAGGTCGGGAAGCCGAAGTGGAACGGCGTGGTCACCCCCGCCCAGGGCGCGGACCCGACCTTGTCCCAGTGCACCAGGCCCATCGGGAGCGCGACGAGCGTGCCGATGACGATGCCGAGCAGGATCGAGATACGGGCGAGCACCGGCGGGGCGAACCGCTCGATCAGCACGATCAGCCCGAGCGTGCCGGCGGCGAGGGCGACGTTCTGCATCGGCGCCCCGTCGTTGGTGATCGTGCCGCTGCCGACCCAGTTCGCGGCGACGCCCATCAGCGACAGGCCGATGATCAGAATGACGGTGCCGGTGACCAGCGGTGGAAAGAACCGGACGAGTTTGGCGAAGACGGGCGCGAGCAGCATCATGAAAATGCCCGAGGCAATGACCGAGCCGTAGATGGCCGTCACCCCGTACTGCGAACCGATGACGATCATCGGCGAGACGGCCGCAAACGTGCAGCCCTGCATGAGGGGCAATCGCACGCCGAACCACTTGAAGCCGATCGACTGGATCAACGTGGCGATGCCGGCGACGAAAAGGTCAGCCGTGACGAGGTATCCGAGATCGTCCGGGTTCAGCGTGCCGGCCGCGATCAGCGCTCCACCGACGACCAGCGGGACCGCGACCGCACCCGCGTACATCGCCAGCACGTGCTGCAGGCCGAGCGGGATCAAATGCTTCCACGGCGGCAGTTCGTCGACCGATTCCAGCAGCTTCCCGTCGGCACCCACTCTCGGACGAATGCCCATCTGAGTCCTCCCCTTGGTGGCGACCGGCACTGGTCGAGCGAACGCGATCGTGGGGGACGATCCTGCGGCGACGTTTCCGGCGCGAACGAGGGCGGTAAACGCGCGGTTAATCCCGGTGGCCGAGCATGCGCCGGCGCAAGGAGTCGTAGACGGGCGGGTTGCGCAGCAGGGTGGCGGTCAGCGTGGCGGCGAAGCAGGCGGCGAGCATCGGCACCGTCACGGTGGCGATCGTGGTCATCTCGACGATCAGCACGATGCCGGTGAAGGGGGCCCGCACCGTCGCGGCGAAGAACGCGGCCATGCCGACGAGCGCGAAGGGGATCGGTGAGGGGCCGACCCCCGGCAGCAGCGCCGCGCCGGCGTGGAACAGCACCCCCCACAGCGCGCCGAGGGCCAGCAGGGGTGCGAACAGGCCGCCCGGGGTGCCGGCGGCATAGGACAGCGGGCCGGTCACGAAGCGGACGAGGAAGTACCCGAGGACGGCCGGCAGGAGCACCACCGAGCCGTCGGTCAGCAATTGCTGGGTCAGCACGTCGCCACCACCGACGGCGAAGGGGCTGACGTACAGCGCGAGGCCGACGAGCGCGCCGAGGACCGCGGCGCGGGCGGTCGGTGGCACCCGGTGCAGCCGGTCCGCCGCCGCCAGTGCCCCGGTGACCAGCTTGTTGTAGACGACCCCGACGGCTCCGGTGAGCAGTCCGAAGACCGCGAACAGCACGATCATCGGCAGCCCGGCGGGCTCTTGAGGGGCCACCAGGAAGTCGGGATGATCGCCGACGAGCAACCGCGAGCAGCTGACCGCCACCGCGCAGGCGATCGCGGTGGTCAGCACCAGCCGCAGGCGAGCGGTCCGCGCGACCTCTTCCAGGACGAACAGCGCACCACCGACCGGCGCGTTGAACGCCACCGCCAGCCCGGCGCCGGCCAGCGCGGCCTGCAGGACCCGCACGTCGTCATCGGGCACCCGTGCCCGGACCCCGGCCGCCGCGCCGAGCGCCGCGCCCATGTGCACCGTCGGACCCTCCCGGCCGAGCACCAACCCCGATCCGATGGCGATCAGCCCGCCGAAGAACCGGGCCGGCAGCACCCGCAGCGGCGGCGGGTCAGCTTCCTTGCGCCAGACCGCTTCGACGTGCTGGATGCCGCTGCCGCCGGCCAGCGGGACGAGCGTGACCAGGGCCCGGGCGATGCCGGCCCCGGCCGCCACGATCAGGATCGGCACCAGCCAACTGGGGCCACCGGCCGCGTTGGCCCAGTCGACGACGCCGATGCGCACCCGTTCGGCCCGCTCCAGCACCCACCGGAACGCACCGCCGACGAACCCGATCGCAACACCGGCGATGGCGGCCAGCGCGGACAGCCGGACCAGACCCGAGCGGTCCGATTCGGCGATCACACGTGCCACTTCATCAGGTGCCCGGCCGCGCGGCCGGGCCGGGGTCACGCGCGGTCCTGCCGGGTGATGGGGTACCCGTCGAGATGGGCCGGCGCGCAGGTGCGACCGAACGGCCGCCGGCGGGTGGCCGTTAGCCGAGCTCGGCGGCCAGCGCCTGCCCGGCGGCGGTCAGTAGCGGCACCGCCCGCTGCACGGTCTCCGGCGTCATCCGGCCGGCCGGACCGGACACCGAGACGGCGAGGTGCGAGCGGGTACCCGGCACCGCGACGGCCACACACCGCACGCCCAGTTCCTGCTCCCCGTCGTCCATGGCGTAGCCCTGAGCGGCCGCCTCCCGCAGCTGCTGGGCGAACACGTCGGGATCGGTGATGGTGTGTTCGGTATGTCGCGGCATCCCCGTGCGGTGCAACAGATCCCGCACCTGGCCCGGCGGCATGTGGGCCATGATCGCCTTGCCGACGGCGGTGCAGTGCGGCAGCACGTGCCGGCCGACCTCGGTGAACATCCGCATGCTGTGCCGGCTGGGCACCTGGGCGATGTAGACGATCTCGTCCCCGTCGAGGGAGGCCAGATTGGCGGTCTCGCCCAGGTCGTCGACGAGCTGGGCCAGGTGCGGCCGGGCCACGCTGGAGAGCATGCTGGACGCGCTCTCGGCCAGCAGCAGGATCCGTGGACCCAGGGCGTACTGGCGCGAGGGCTCCTGCCGCATGTACCCCAGGTCGACCAGGGTGCGCACGAGCCGGTGGATCGTCGGCAGCGGCAGGCCGGACTCGGCCGCGAGCGCCGACAGGCCCATCACCCCGCCGCCGGTGGCCAGCGTCTCCAGGATGGTGAACGCGCGCTCGATCGACTGCACGCCACCGGAGCTCCGCTGCTTGCCCTTGGCCGGGGCGGCCTCGTTGTCCGGTCGAGCGTCGTCGGCCAGGGCTGTCATCGCTGCTCCTCCACCACCGGGACACTTCCGATATACGGAATTCTAAGGTCACTATGCGGGCAATCGTGACCCGGCCTACGTTGACTTGGGCGGATCACCTACTAATATCCACCATACAGAAAGTCAGTTCCGTAAGACAGAAGATGGAGGCCAACGATGGCCAGCGTGAGTCCGGGCTACTCGATCACCGTTCGTGTGCAGGCGCCGCCGACGGTCGGCGCGACCGCCGACCTCGCGGCCGCGGTGCTGTCCGCCGGTGGCGCCCTTACCGCGCTGGATGTGGTGGAGTCCAAGCCGGACGGCATCGTCGTCGACGTCACCTGCAACGCCTCCGATGCCGACCACGCCGACCAGATCAGCGATGCGATCGCCCAGCTGGCCGGCGTGACGGTGCGCAAGGTCAGCGACCGGACCTTCCTGCTGCACCTGGGCGGCAAGATCGAGATCCAGCCCAAGGTGCCGCTCAAGCACCGCGACGACCTCTCGCGGGCCTACACCCCGGGTGTCGCCCGGGTCTGCCTGGCCATCGCGAAGAACCCGGCCGACGCCCGCCGGCTGACGATCAAGCGGAACACCGTCGCCGTCGTGACGGACGGGACCGCGGTGCTCGGCCTCGGCGACATCGGTCCGGCCGCCGCGATGCCGGTGATGGAGGGAAAGGCAGCGCTGTTCAAGCACTTCGGCGGCGTGGACGCGTGGCCCGTGGTGCTGGACACCAAGGACGTCGACCAGATCGTGGAGATCGTCCGGTGCATCGCGCCCGGGTACGGCGGCATCAACCTGGAGGACATCTCGGCGCCGCGCTGCTTCGAGATCGAGCGGCGCCTCAAGGAGTTGCTCGACATCCCGGTGTTCCACGACGACCAGCACGGCACCGCCATCGTGGTGCTCGCCGCCCTGACCAACGCGTTGCGGGTGGTCGGGCGCAAGCCCGAGGACCTGCGGGTGGTGGTCAGCGGTGTGGGCGCGGCCGGGCACGCGATCATCCGGCTGCTCGCCGCCCAGGGCTTCACCGACATCATCGGCTGCGACCGGCACGGCGCGGTCGACCCGGGCAAACAGGGCATGGACGAGTTCCGCCGGTGGATCGCCGACAACACCAACCCGCGCGGCCTGCGCGGCCCGCTGGCCGAGATGATCGCCGGTGCCGACGTGTTCATCGGGGTGTCCGCGCCGAACCTGCTGACCGGCGACGACATCGCCCGGATGAACGACGGCGCCATCGTGTTCGCGCTGGCCAACCCCGATCCCGAGGTCGACCCGTTCGCCGCCGCGCAGCACGCGGCCATCGTCGCCACCGGACGGTCGGACTACCCGAATCAGATCAACAACGTGCTCGCCTTCCCCGGCTTCTTCCGCGGCATGCTCGACGCCGGCACCCATGAGATCACCGAGGCGACCATGCTCGCCGCGGCCACCGCGATCGCCAACTGCGTCTCTGCCGACGAGCTCAACCCCAGCTACATCGTGCCCTCGGTCTTCGACCCGGACGTCGCACCGGCCGTCGCCGACGCGGTGCGTAAGGCGGCCCTAGGCGGCTGACGGGAATCGAAGTTGATCATGGCGATCTCTGCCCGACACACCGACGACACGCCGGTGTACTGACAGAGATCGCCATGATCAACTCTGCTTGGTCGCACCGGTCGTACCCTCGACGACGTGCGGGTCGTCGCCGAGTTCACCACCGAACCCTTCTACGGGGAAGGCGAGCCGCCGGACCATGCCCGGCTGGCCTGGCAGGTGGTGCAGGAGGCCGGACTCAAGGGTGATTTCGGGCCGCTCGGCACCGAGATCGAGGGCGACCGGGACGCGGTGCTCGACGTCCTGCGCACGGTGATGGCGGTGGCCCTGAACGCCGGGGCCACCCGGATCACGTTGCAGTTGCACACGGAACTCTGATGGCCGGCGTTCCCACCCCGCCCGGTGACGACGGCCGTGAGCTCATCGAGGCGGTGCGGCCGCTGGTCGACCGGATCGGGGGGCGGCTGATCGAGCCCGCCGACGTCACCGCGGGCGACGTCGCACTGGCCTGGCGCGGGGCCGTGGTCGCGGCGGTCCGGCTCACCCCGGCCGGGAACGGCGGCGCCGATGCCGACGCCGAGCCCCGCGCGGACGAGGGCGGGCTGACCGGGATCCTCGCCGATGTGCAGCGTGAGTTCGCCCAGCCGCTGGACGAGCTGCCCCGCCCGGAGAAGCAACGCGCGGTCCGGCTGTTGGAGGAGGCGGGGGCGTTCTCCTACCGCAAGTCGGTCGAGACGGTCGCCACCGCGCTGGGCGTCAGCCGGTTCACCGTCTACAACTACCTCAACCGAGACCGGCCCTGACCAGCGCGGACGTCGCACCGAAGACAGCCTCAACAAAATGTTGACGTGGCCTGAGTCACGAAGTATATTTCGATCTGCGGAAGAACGCTTCCGAAATGCGCGAAGGCCCATCCGCCGCACCACAGCTCAACGGAGAGCAGGTACTGCCATGTCGATGCCGTCCAGCCGTGCCTGCCGTCCGATCGGCCCCCATCCCGACGGCTGATCCCCGACGCCCCACCCGCGCCCCACTCGATCGTTACCGGGCCGACCGCTGTCGGCCACACAATCACAATCCGTCTCCGGAGCATGACGATGCATGCTCCTCTCCCGGACCAGAGAGGCCTGAAAATGGCATCTGCACCGACGGCGAGTCCCGCCCGCACCAAATCCGTCAAACACCCGGTCGACCAAGTCCTGCCGATCCCGAAGCTGGCCGTCTACGGCATCCAGCACGTGTTGGCGTTCTACGCCGGCGCCGTGGTGGTGCCGATCCTGCTGGCCAGTGCCATCGGCCTGACCACCGAAGAGCTCATCCACCTGATCAATGCCGACCTGTTCACCTGCGGCATCGCCTCGATCATCCAGTCGGTCGGGTTCTGGAAGATCGGCGTCCGGCTGCCGTTGCTGCAGGGCGTGACCTTCACCGCCGTGTCCCCGATGATCGCCATCGCGATGGCGGTCGGAGGCGGCACCGAGGGCCTGCTCTACATCTACGGCGCCGTGATCATCGCCGGCCTGTTCACCTTCTTCATGGCGCCGTACTTCGCCAAGCTGATCCGGTTCTTCCCACCGGTGGTCACCGGCACGGTGATCACCATCATCGGCATCGCGCTCCTGCCGGTGGCCGCGCTCGACGCGGTCGGCGGCGGGGCCAACCCCGACCCGACCAGCTCCAAGAACCTGGCCTACGCCATGGGCACCCTGCTGGTCATCGTGCTGATCCAGCGGATCTTCAAGGGCTTCCTGGCCACCGTCGCCGTGCTGGCCGGCCTGGTCATCGGCACCGCCGTCGCCTTCTTCCTCGGCGACGCCAGCTTCGGCAGCGTCGGCGACTCCGCCTGGTTCGGTGTCACCACCCCGTTCTACTTCGGCATCCCCAAGTTCTCGGCGGCCGCCATCATCTCGATGATCGTGGTCATGCTGATCACCGCGGTCGAGACGACCGGTGACGTGTTCGCCACCGGCGAGATCGTGGAGAAGCGGGTCGGCGGCGATGACGTCGCCCGCGCGCTGCGGGCCGACGGTCTGGCCACCTTCCTGGGCGGTGTGCTGAACTCGTTCCCGTACACCTGTTTCGCCGAGAACGTCGGCCTGGTCCGGTTGACCCGGGTGAAGAGCCGCTACGTGGTCGCCGCGGCGGGCGTGTTCATGATCCTGATCGGCATGATTCCCAAGGCCGGCGCCCTGGTCGCCAGCATCCCGCCGCCGGTGTTGGGCGGTGCCGCGATCGCGATGTTCGCCACCGTCGCCGTCGTCGGCATCCAGACCCTGGGTCGGGTCGACTTCCACGACCACCGCAACGTGGTCATCGTGGGCACCAGCATCGGCCTGGCCATGTTCGTCACCGTGCAGCCCGATGTGGCCAAGGCGGTTCCGGAGTGGGCACAGATCATCTTCGGTTCCGGCATCACCCTGGGCAGCCTGACCGCCATCGTGCTGAACCTGGTCTTCCACCACCTGGACAAGGGCTACGGGCCCGCGGTGGCCGGCTCCCCCCGGGGCGGCGTGATCCGGCTGGACCAGGTGAACAAGATGTCTCGCGACGAGTTCGTCGCCACCTTCGGCTCCCTGTTCCAGGGCCCGAGCTGGGTCGTCGAGCGCGCCTACGACCGGCGCCCGTTCGCCGACACCCCCGCACTGCGGGCCGCGTTCCAGGACGCCCTGTTCACCGCCGACGGCGGCGAGCAGCGTGACCTGCTGGCCTTCTACCCGGATCTGGGCAGTGACTCGAGCCCCGAGACGTCCGAGGAGACGAAAAAGGACCGGGCCGCCTCCGGCCTGCTGCTGCTCAACGACGAGGACCACGAGCAGTTCTCGCACCTGACGTCGGCCTACCGGGAGCGGTTCGGCATCCCCCTGATCATGTCGGTGCGGGATGTCGAGAAGCGTGACCAGATCCTCAAGTCCGGCTGGGGACGGCTGCAGAATTCACCGGCGCAGGAACAGGCAACTGCCGTCATCGAGGTGGCCAAGATCGCCAACCACCGGTTCGACGACCTGGTCGCCGACGCCAGCCCGCTGCTGCTGCCCCGGGCCACCTTCCTGGAGGAGGTCGACCAGCTGACCACACCGGCGGCCACCCGACAGGCCTCGACCGACGACGAGTTCGCCGCCGGCACCAGGCGGTTCAACGCCCAGCCCGACGACGTGGCCCGCGCCGAGCTGCGCAGTTGCCTGGACGTGCCCCGGTGGGTGGACGCGGTGATGGCCGGCCGGCCCTACCCCTCGGCCCAACACGTGCTGCACGAGGCCCGGGCCGCGGCCGCCGACTTCTCCGACGACGAGTTGCGGGCCGCGCTCGGCAAGCATCCGCGAATCGGTGAGAAGGCCGGCGCCGGACATGATGTCGAGTTCTCCCAGCAGGAGCAGGCCTCGTTCGGCGGCGCCGATGCGGCGGTGCAGCAGGCCATCCTGGACGGGAACGTCGAGTACGAGAACAGGCCGAGGTGGTCACCCAGCTGCGGGAGATCGCGTTGACCCGTCTGGAGTCCATCCTGGCCTGACCGGACCGCGGCACCGACCGGCGGGATCGACGAACAGCACCATCGGACAGTAACGACGAACAGCGGAGTGAGATGACAACCCTTGTCCTGCAGGGCGCGCACGTCGCCACGGTCGACGGATCGGCCAACGAGTACCGCAGCGGTCACGTCGTCGTCACCGACGGCCTGATCACCGCGGTCGGCGACGGCCCGGCCCCTGAGGTGGCCGGCGCCCGCGTGGTGGACGCGAGCGGCTGCCTGATCACTCCGGGGTTCGTCAACACGCACCACCACCTGTACCAGTGGATCACCCGGGGTCTGGCGGTCGACGACACCCTGTTCGGCTGGCTCACCACGCTGTACCCGGTGTGGGAGCAGCTCGACGCCGAGCTGGTCAACGTCGCCGCCACCGGTGGGCTGTCCTGGCTGGCCGGCACCGGCTGCACCACCACCACGGATCACCACTACGTGTTCCCGCGGGATGGTGGCGACCTGCTCAAGGCCGAGATCGATGCGGCGGCGCGGGTGGGACTGCGGTTCCACCCGACCCGCGGCTCGATGGACCTGGGTCGCAGCAAGGGCGGGCTGCCGCCGGACAGCGTGGTCGAGGACATCGACGCGATCCTGGCGGCCACCGAGGAGGCGATCGACACGTACCACGACCCGTCGTTCGGCTCCATGTTGCAGATCGGGGTGGCGCCCTGCTCCCCGTTCTCGGTGACCGGAGAGCTGCTCCGGCAGACCGCGGAGCTGTCCCGCCGCAAGGGCGTGCGCATGCACACCCACCTGTGCGAGACGCTCGACGAGGAGGACTACTGCCGCGAGCATTTCGGCTGTAGCCCGGTCGAGTACATGGAATCCGTCGGCTGGCTCGGCCCGGAGGTCTGGCTGGCCCACTCGGTGTGGCTGACCGACGAGTCGATCGCGTCGCTGGCCCGCACCGGGACCTCGGTGGCGCACTGCCCCACCTCCAACGCCCGGCTCGGGTCGGGCATCGCCCGGGCCCGGGACCTGCGGGACGCCGGGGTGGCGGTGGGCCTGGGCGTCGACGGGGCCGCGTCCAACGAGGCGTGCGCCCTGCTGGAGGAGGCCCGGCACGCCCTGCTGTTCGCCCGGGCCAAGGGCGGCCCGCAGGCGCTGACCGTGCGGGACGCGTTGGACATGGCGACCATGGGCGGCGCGCGGGTGCTCGGCCGGGCCGACGAGATCGGCTCACTGGAGGTCGGCAAGCTGGCCGACGTCGCGGTCTGGCGGTTGGACACGCTGGCGCACATCGACATCGTCGACCCGATCGCCGCATTGGTGCTCGGCGCGCCGCCACCGCTGGAGCTGCTGCTGGTCGGTGGCCGGCCGATCGTCGAGCAGGGCCGGCCGGTCACGGTCGACACGGACAGCTACGCCACCGAGGTCCGCGACGCCAGCAGGGAACTGCTGCGTCGGGCCGGCCTCTAGAACAATTCCGTACTCACCCTCGCGACGGGGATATCGTCGCGGGGAGACGAGGGAGTCAACAAGATGGAACCTCATATCGTCGTCAACGGCCGCACCCGCCCGCTGGGCGAGGTGGGTGGGCACACCACGCTGCTGGAATGGTTGCGCGGCACGGGTTACACCGGCTGCAAGGAAGGGTGCGCGGAAGGCGAGTGCGGGGCGTGCGCGGTGCTCGTCGCCCGGCCCGACACCAACGGCGGCGCCGGTACCACGCGCTGGACCGCGATCAATGCCTGCCTGGTGCCGGCCGCCGGGTTCGACGCCCAGGAGGTCGTCACCTCCGAGGGACTGGGTGACCCGCAGGGGATGCACCCGGTGCAGGAGCAGATGGCCGTCCGCGGTGGCTCGCAGTGCGGTTACTGCACACCGGGTTTCATCTGCTCGATGGCCGCGGAGTACTACCGCCCGGACCGTTCGCCGGCCGATGCAACCTCGGTGGCGGCCGAGGGCGAGCCGGGCGCCGGAAACGGACACGCCCGCCCGGCGGATCCCGATGCACCCGGGCACGCCGCCGACCACGAGCACGGCCCGAACGGCTTCGACCTGCACGCGCTGAGCGGAAACCTGTGTCGCTGCACCGGGTACCGCCCGATCCGGGACGCTGCCTACGCGCTGGGGTCGCCCGACGGGTCGGATGCGCTGGCGGCCCGACGGTCGGAGCCGGCCCCCGCGCCGGCCCCGACCGTCATCACCACCGGTGGCACCGCCTACCGCCGTCCGGCCGACCTGGCCCAGGCGGTGGACCTGCTGGCCCGGCATCCGGATGCCCGGCTCGTCGCCGGATCGACCGACTGGGGCGTCGAATTGAACATCCGGCACGCCCGGGCCGACCTGACCGTCGCGCTGGATCGGGTCGCCGAGTTGCGCACGTTCTCCGTCGAGCCCGACCGGATCGAGATCGGCGCGGCCCTGACGCTGTCCGAGGTGGAGCGGCTGCTGGACGGCCGGGTGCCGCTGCTGGCCGAGATGTTCCCGCAGTTCGCCTCCCGGCTGATCCGCAACGGCGCGACGCTCGGCGGCAACCTGGGCACCGGCTCGCCGATCGGCGACAGCCCGCCCGCCCTGCTGGCGCTGGACACCTCGCTGGTGCTGGCCTCGGCATCCGGCGAGCGGACGGTGCCGCTGCGCGAGTACTTCACCGGCTACCGCAAGACGGTGAAACGCCCGGACGAGCTGATCAAGACGATCGTGGTGCCGACACCGGTCGCTCCGGTGGCCGCGTTCCATAAGATCGCCAAGCGCCGGTTCGACGACATCTCCAGCGTGGCAATCGCTTTCGCCCTCACGGTGGAGGGCGGCATGATCGCCGACATCAAGATCGGGCTCGGCGGGGTGGCCGCCATGCCGATCCGGGCGACCGCGACCGAGGCCGCGCTGATCGGCCGGTCGTGGACGCCCAAGGTGATCGCCGAGGCCTCCCGGGTGCTGGCCGGCGAGGGCACCCCGATCAGCGACCACCGGGCCAGCGCCGCCTACCGGACGGCGATGCTCGGCACGTCACTGCGCAAATTCCACGCCCAGAACGCGAAGGCAGGAGCCTCGGCATGAGCTACGCGCATGGTCCCCTGGCCGACCGGCCCAACAACCCCAAGGTCGGGTTGCCGCTATCGCACGAGGCGGCCTCGCTGCACGTCACCGGGCAGGCGTTGTACACCGACGACCTGATCCATCGGACACCGAATCTGCTGTACGCGTGGCCGTTGCAGGCGCCGCACGCGCACGCCATGGTGACCACGTTCGACGTGACCCCGGCCTACGACGTGCCCGGGGTGGTCCGGGTGCTGACGGCGCAGGACGTGCCTGGCGTCAACGACGCCGGCATCAAGCACGACGAGCCGCTGTTCCCCACCGAGGTGATGTTCTACGGGCATGCCGTCTGCTACGTGCTCGGTGAGACCGAGGATGCCGCCCGGCTCGGTGCGGAGGCGATTCTCGTCGAGTACGAGCCGCTGCCGTCGCTGATGACGATCGCCGAGGCGATCGCCGCCGAGAGCTACCAGGGCGCCGCCCGCACGGTCAGTCGCGGCGACGCCGCCGCCGGCCTGGCCGACTCGACCCACCGGTTCACCGGCGAGTTCGAGTTCGGCGGGCAGGAGCACTTCTACCTGGAGACCAACGCCGCGCTGGCCCTGGTCGACGAGGCCGGGCAGGTGTTCGTGCAGTCCAGCACGCAGCATCCGTCGGAGACCCAGGAGATCGTCGCGCACGTGCTCGGCCGGCACAGCCACGAGATCACGGTGCAGTGCCTGCGCCTGGGCGGCGGGTTCGGCGGCAAGGAGATGCAGCCGCACGGCTTCGCCGCGGTCGCCGCGCTCGGCGCAACCATCACCGGACGACCGGTGCTGCTGCGGCTCAACCGCACCCAGGACATCACCATGACCGGCAAGCGGCACCCGTTCCACGCCACGTGGGAGATCGGGTTCGACGCCGACCATCGCATCCGGGCGCTCACGGCCACCCTGGTCAGTGACGGCGGGTGGAGCCTGGACCTGTCCGAGCCGGTGCTGGCCCGGGCCCTGTGCCACATCGACAACGCCTACTGGATCCCCGATATCGAGGTGCACGGGCGCATCGGCAAGACCAACAAGACGTCCCAGACCGCGTTCCGCGGGTTCGGTGGCCCGCAGGGCATGATCGTCATCGAGGACATCCTGGGGCGCTGCGCACCGATGCTCGGCGTGACCCCGGAGGAGTTGCGGCGCAAGAACTTCTATTCGCCCGGCCAGCCCACGCCGTACGGGCAGCCGGTGCGGCACGCCGAGCGGCTGGAGGCGATCTGGTCCACCCTGGCGGACAAGGCGTCCGTGTCGGAGCGGCAGGCGGCCATCGCCGAGTTCAACGCCGGCCATGACGACGTGAAGCGAGCGCTGGCGATGACGCCGGTCAAGTTCGGCATCTCGTTCAACCTGACGGCGTTCAACCAGGCCGGTGCGCTGGTGCACGTCTACAAGGACGGGTCGGTGCTCATCAACCACGGCGGCGTGGAGATGGGGCAGGGCCTGCACACCAAGATGATCCAGGTCGCGGCGACCGCGCTGGGGGTGCCGCTGAGCTACGTGCGGCTCGCCCCGACGCGCACCGACAAGGTGCCGAACACGTCGGCGACCGCGGCGAGCTCGGGGGCCGACATCAACGGCGGTGCGGTGAAGAACGCCTGCGACCAGATCCGGGAACGCCTCGCGGGCGTGGCCGCGGGCAAGCTCGGCATCCACCCGGACGACGTCCGGTTCGTCGACGGCACCGTCACCGGAATCGGATTTCACGATCGCCAACTGGAGTGGGCGCAGCTGTGCCACGACGCGTACTTCCAGCGGGTCCAGTTGTGGGCGGCCGGGTTCTATCGCACCGCGGGGCTGCACTGGGACGCCAACCGGATGCAGGGTGAGCCGTTCAAGTACTTCGCCTACGGCGCCGCCTGCGCGGAGGTCGAGATCGACGCCTTCACCGGGATCTACCGGTTGCGCCGGGCGGACATCGTGCACGACGTCGGCGACAGCCTCTCGCCACTGATCGATGTGGGGCAGATCGAGGGCGGTTTCGTGCAGGGCACCGGGTGGCTGACCCTGGAGGAGCTGCGTTGGGACACCAGCGACGGACCGAACCGGGGCCGGCTGAACACCCAGGCGGCCAGCACGTACAAGATCCCCAGCTTCTCGGAGATGCCCGAGGAGTTCCACGTGCACCTGTTCGAGCGGGCCACCGAATCCGGTGTGGTGTACGGGAGCAAGGCGGTCGGCGAGCCCCCGCTGATGGAGGCGTTCGCGGTGCGTGAGGCGCTGCGGGCGGCGGTCGGCGCGTTCGGGCCGGCCGGCTACTCGGTCGATCTGGGTAGCCCGGCCACCCCCGAAGCCGTGTACTGGGCGGTCGATGCCGCCCGGTCCGCGGGCGGCGACGGAGGCCGCGACAGCGCCAACTCCGATCTGACGGCCGCGGAGCTGGCGGGCGTCTGATGGAGTGGCTGGACGCGCTGAGCCACCTGCGCCGGGAGGGCTCGCCGGGGGTGCTGATCACGGTCGTCTCCGTCCGCGGTCACGCCCCGCGGGACGCCGGCGCGAAAATGGTGGTCGGCTCCGAGCACAGCTGGGGCAGCGTGGGCGGCGGCAACCTGGAGGAGGCCGCCATCCGCCGCGCCCGGCGGATGATCTCGACCGGCGTGGCCGAGCCGGAAACCCAAGTGGCCCGGCTCAACGAGCACGCCCGCAACGAACACGGCCGCCAGTGCTGCGGCGGGGAGGTGACCCTGTTGCTCGAACCGATGCCGGCCCGGCCGACCGTCGCGATCTTCGGGATGGGCCACGTCGGCTACGAGCTGGCCAGGATCCTGTCCCGGCTGGAGGTCCGACTGGAACTGGCCGACTCCCGGGAGGACCAGCTGGATCCGTTCCGGTTGGCCTCGATCACCGACGGGGCCGCGGACGTCGGCGTGCACCACCTGCTGCTCGGCGAGCAACTGCTGGAGCGGCTGCCCCGCGGCGCGCACGTGCTGATCATGAGCCACGATCACGCCGAGGATTTCGCCCTGTGCGACGCGGCGCTCCGGCTTCCCGCCCTGGGCTCGATCGGGCTGATCGGGTCGTCGGCGAAATGGTCGGGCTTCCGGCGCCGGCTGGCCCAGGCCGGGCACTCCGCCGTGGAGATCGACCGGATCCGTTGCCCCATCGGGCTTCCCGACATCACCGGCAAGCAGCCGGCGGTCATCGCGGTGTCCGTCGCGGCCGCCCTGCTGCAATCCTTCCAACAATCGTCGGAGTCCGGGCCGACCGCCGAGTCGGCCCATGAGCCGAGCCGGTCGGCCCCGACCCCGAGTGGAGTGAGAACGTGACCCTGTACCACGCCACCGTCGTCGACACCCCCGGCGACCCGTTCGCCGGCGATCCCGCCGATGCCCTTCGGGTCGACGCGGACGGCGGCCTGCTGGTCCGCGACGGCGTCATCGCCGCCCGGGGGGCCTTCGCCGACCTCAAGGCCGCCCACCCGGACGAGCCCGTCGTCGAGCTGACCGGCGGGCTGCTGCTGCCCGGGTTCGTCGACACCCACGTGCACTACCCGCAGATGCGGGCGATGGGCGGCCTCGGCATGCCGCTGCTCGATTGGCTCGAGAAGTGCGCCCTGCCCGAGGAGGCCAACCTCGCCGACCCCGGGTACGCCACCGAGGTGGCCGGCGAGTTCCTCGGCGAGCTGGTGCGGGGCGGGACCACCACCGCGCTGGTGTTCGGCTCGCACTTCGAGTCGGCGATGGACATCCTGTTCGCCGCCGGGTCCGATGTGGGGCTGAACCTGACCACCGGGCTGGTGCTCTCGGACCGGATCCTGCGGGACGATCTGCTCTGCACCCCCGCCGAGGGGCTCGCCGCCTCGCGCCGGCTGATCGACCGCTGGCACGGCAAGGGCAGACTGAGATATGCGGTGACGCCACGATTCTCGCTGTCGACCTCGGACGAGATGCTCGACGTGTGCGGGCAATTATTGGGTCCGGCGGACGGCGACATCTGGTTCACCTCGCACGTCAACGAGAACCTGGCCGAGGTGCAGACCGTCGCCGACCTGTTCCCCGGGAGCGCGCACTATATCGACACCTACCACCGGCACGGCCTGGTCACCGACCGGAGCGTGTTCGCGCACAACGTGCACCCCACCGACCACGAACTGGATCTGATGGGCGAGGCCGGGGCCTGGACCGCACACTGCCCGACGAGCAACTCGGCGCTGGGCAGTGGCCTGTTTCCACTGGCCCGGCACGTCCGGCACGGGGTGGGCGTAGCGCTGGGTTGCGACGTGGGCGCGGGCACCGGCCTGTTCCTGCTGAAGGAGGGCCTGCAGGCGTACTTCATGCAGCAATTGCTCGGCGCCGAAGGACTTCCGCTCACCCCGGTGCACCTGCTGTACCTGGCGACGCACGCCGGTGCCCGGGCGCTCGGCCTGTCCTCGCGGGTCGGAGATCTGTCGGTCGGCAAGGATTTCGACGCGGTCTGGCTGCGCCCGGCGCCGTCGTCGTCGCTGGCCGTCAACCTGCGGCACGCCGCCGACCCGACCGACGCCCTCGCCCGGGTGTTCGCGCTGTCCACCGCCGCCGACGTCGCCGGTGTCTGGCTGCGCGGCGAACCCGCCTTCGCCCGCCCCTAACCCCCCGCCGCTGACCCCACCGCTGACCCCACCCCTGAACCCGGCCGCTGACCCGCGCGGATCAACTACGCCGGCGCGGATCAACTGACGCCACATGTGAACCGTGTGACGGGAGTCGATCACTTCATCCGCGCGGCCGGATTCGCTTGGCCAAGGTTTCCTGACCCGTGATCGATTTTCAGCCCGACGGATCTTGTTCGACTCGCGCCGCGACGGCGCCGCCACCGTCGTTGCCGAACCTGCAAAGTGACCGGTCGGCCTGCACCACTGCCGCTGGGCCGATCCTGAGAGGTGCCCGTTCGGGGAACACTGTCGTGGGCGGGTGGGACAGTCGTCGTCACGGCGCCGGCGAACTCGGTCGATCCGCGAACGCGACGACGGACGTCCGCAGTGCTGCACCACCATTCGCCGACCGGCTCGCGTTGCATCGTTGACCAGTTCAGATAGCATATTTCGTACATTTATGCGATACTCGGTCAGGACCAGCACGGTGATCACCCGGGACGACGCGGAACGCGTCGCCGAGACGATCACCGCTGGCCTGGACCAACTCATCGACGCCGAATTCTGGAAGTTCCCCGGCGACGACCTGCTCGCCACCGCCCACACCATCGAACGCCTCGCCCGCCGCATCTACGCCGCCCAGGTCACCGTCGCCGGCGAGATCAACCTCGCCCGCCTCGCCCAGACACACGGGCAGACCTCGACCGCGGTCCTGCTCCGCAACGCCCTGACCATCGGACCCGGCGACGCCGCCACCCGGGTCCGCACCGCCCGGCAGATCCTGCCCCAGGACGCCATCAGCGGCGGGGAAATCCCACCCCCACTCCCCGAACTCGGCCACCACCTGCACACCGGGAACCTGGGCGCCGAACAAACCGCCATCATCGTCACCACCATGAGCAAGATCCCCACCGACGTTCCCGCCGACGTCCGCGAAGACGCCGAACACACCCTCATCGGGCACGCCCGCACCATGGACCCCGTCGACCTGACCAAGGTCGCCGCCCGACTCCTGGTCACCCTCGACCCGGACGGCGACTTCGAACCCACCGACCCGACCGACCGCACCGAACTCGCACTCGGCAGCCGCGACGTCCGCACCGGCCTCACCCCGATCAGAGGGAAACTGGACGACAGCACCGTGGCCGCGTTCATCGCCGCGACCGACCCGCACGCCACACCCCGCCCCGCCCCGAAATCGACGGGATCAAGGACCACCGCTCCGCCGCCACCCGGCTGGCGCACGCACTGTCCACCGTCCTCGACGGCTACCTGACCAGCGGCGACGGACCGGTACAGGGCGGGGAACGGCCCCACGTCACCATGACCGTGCAGTACGACGCCCTCACGAACCGGCTCGGCGACGCCACCCTGACCGCCGCCGGCACCCCGATCGGCCCGGCGCTGGCCCGGCAAATCCTGTGCGACTGCACCGTCATCCCCGCCGTCCTCGACGCCCCCGGTGAACCACTGGACATCGGCCGGACCACCCGGATCTGGCCGACCGCGATCCGCCGCGCCGCGATCCTCCGCGACGGCGGATGCCTGTTCCCGGGCTGCGACCGGCCCGCCCGCTGGTCCGAGATCCACCACATCGCCTTCTGGGCGAACGGTGGCCCCACCAGCCTGAAACAACGCCGCCTGTCTCTGCCAAGCGCATCACATCCTCATCCATGGCGGCGATTGGCAGGTCCGGATGGCGAAAGACGGCCGCCCCGAAGTCATCCCACCCACCTGGATCGATCCCGAACGTCGACCCCGACGCAATGACGGGATCCGGCTGCGGCAATGACGGGATCATCGCACTCCAACCGTGCCATCGTGCACCGGGTACCGCGGCAGGCCCGTCGCACAGGGTCAAACGGTGCTTCAGCCGCACTTCTTCACGCCAAGTGCGGCACACTCACCGGGTGCCACCGCTCACCGTCCACCACTGGGGCCCGCCCAAGGCACCGCCGCTGCTGCTCCTGCACGGGCTGAGCGAGGCGGGCACCGCGTGGCCGGATGCGGTGCGGCGGTGGCAGCACGCGTATCGGGTGATCGCCGTCGACCTGCGCGGGCACGGGCGCTCACCTCGATTCGACGAAGCGGACCTGCAGAGGTGCCACGAGCTGTGGCTCAGCGACGTGCTGCAGTTGCTCCCGACCCTCGACCGGCCGCCGGTTCTGGTCGCCCATTCACTCGGCGGACTGTTCGCGTTGCGGGCGGCCGTCGCCGAACCACGCCTCGTCCGGGGCCTCGTCCTGGAAGACCCGGCCGAGCCGACCGGCCACACCGTCCCCGACCCTGCCTACGTGGCCCACCAGGAGAGATTCCTGGACTCCTTCGCCGACGGCGGCGAGAGTGAATGCGCCCGGATGCGGGTCGAGTCACGCTGGCCGGAGGACGAGATCGACGCGTGGGCCGCCTGTAAGCCGCTGGTCGATCGCCGGATGATCCGGGACGGCCTGACGCTCGGCGAGCCGGTGTGGGAACCGCTGTTCGACCGGCTGACCGTCCCGACCCTGCTGATGCTGCCGGTCAATAGCATCATGGCCCCCGACGAGGCGCGGATCGCCAACCCGTTGGTCCGCTTCCACCGGGTCGACGGTGTCGGTCACTGCGTGCGCCGTGACGACCCGGACGCCTATCACGCCGTCGTCGACCCGTTCCTCGCCGTCGTCACCAGTCGGTGACACCCTCGACGACGAGCCGGTCGTCACACCATCGGACGGGAGCCGGATCGGTCAGCTCACCGACGAAGTCCCCGTTCGCGTCCTTGTTGGCGAAGGCCAGGAACACCCAGCGATCGGCCGGGTCCCGGACGAGTTTGCCGACGTACCAACGGTCGTCAGCGAGCAGGGTGGCATTGTCCAGATCGTAGGGACCGAGCGCGGTCTCGGCGTTGGCCACCCACACCCCGCCGCGTTCGCCACGCGCGGACCGGCCGGTGGACAGCTCACCGTCGAGGCAGTTGACGACGAGGACCCACCGTCCGTCGACGTTTTCCACCTGTGGCACCTCGAGCTGACCGAAGCCGACCCCCGGCGCGGAGAGCGGCGGCTGGGTCGTCCAATTGAGCAGGTCGGCCGACCGGGCGTGGCCGATCACCCCGCGGTCGTCGAGGGCACCGCCGCTCGCTCGGGCGGTGATCAGCATGTGCCAACCGTCGCCGCCGGGGTCCCTGAAAACCCAGGGATCGCGCCAATGCTCGTCCTGCCATTCCCGCGGACCGCCCAGCTTCTCGTACCACCGACCATCGGCGCGAACCAACGGGTTCCGATCGTCCTTCGTCCAGGTGTAGAGATCGTCGGAGGTGGCCAGACCGATCTGCTGGATCAGCTGCCCCTCGTCGTTCATCGAGGTGCCGGTGTAGAACATGTGCCACCGGCCATCGTCACCCCGGACGGTCGAACCGGTCCAGGTCGCCATCTGGTCGAAGCTCGGCGGGCCACCGCGCACCAGGGCGTCCGGCACCCGCTCCCAGGTGACCAGATCGGTCGAGACCGCATGACCCACACTGGCCCGCCGGTGCCGCAGGTCGGGATGATGCAGGGCGCGGGAGGCGTACAGGAAGAAGGCGTGGTAAGTGTCGTGATCCCGGACGAGCCAGAAATCCCAGACCCAGGAATCGGGTAGTCGCAGCATTGTCTATCCCTTCACGCCGGATGAGGCGATGGAGTTGATGAAGGCGCGTTGGAAGGCGATGAACATCACCAGAACCGGGACGGTGATCATCGAGGCGTAGGCCATGATCTGCCCCCAGTTCGTGGTGAGCTGCGAGAAGTAGTCGATGCCGACGAGGACCGGCCGCAACTCCTCGGTCTGAACCGCCATCAACGGCCAGAGGTACTGGTTCCACGCCGGCAGGAACGTCAGGATCGCGACGGTCGCGATCGCGGGCCCCGACAGCGGCATGATGATCTTGCGGTAGATGGTGAACCACCCGGCGCCGTCCACCTTGGCCGCCTCGTCCAACTCCTTCGGAATGGAGTCGAAGTAGGAGTAGAACAGGTAGATCGAGAAGGCGTTGGCGATGAACGGCACGAACTGCACCTCGTAGGTGTCCAGCCAACCGATGGACCCGTCGAAGTACGGCAGGAGATTCACCCACCACAGCAGGGGCAGCGCCAGCGTCTCGAACGGCACGATCAGAGTGGCGAGGATGACTCCGAGCAGGATGCCCTGGCCGCGGAATCGCAAACGGGCCAACGCGAAGGCGCACATGCTGTTCACGATCAGGCCCAGGGTGACGGTGAGCACCGTGATCAGGATCGAGTTCATCATGAAGCGCCAGAACGGCACCCGATCGAAGACCGCCGTGTAGTTGTTCAGGGACACGTCGCCGACCGGTAGGAATGCGTTGATCGAGTCGAGATCACCGAAGATCTGGGTGTCCGGCTTGAGGGACGAGACAAGCATGAACAGCAGTGGCAATGCGAAGACCAACACCAGGAAGAACCGGATCACGTAGCGCCAGACCGTCAGGCCGACGGCGGGTCCCGCCTTGGCCGAGTCCGGTGTCGGCGTACCCAAGGCCGCGCGGGGCAACGTCTCGCTCATTTCTTCACGTCCTTGTCGCGGGTGAGGTAGCGCTGCACCAGCGAAACCGCCAGCACGAGCACGAAGAAGACCAGGGACAGTGCCGACGCATATCCCGTCTGCTGCAACGAGAATCCGATCCGCACGGACTGGTAGACGATGGTCGAGGTGGAGTCGAGCGGGCCGCCCTGGGTCATCACCTGAATCTGGGTGAACAGCGCGAACGCCTGGATGGTGATGGTGATCAGGATGAAGGTGCGCGTCTGCCGCAGCGCCGGCCAGGTGATGTAGCGGAACCGCTGCCAGTTGCCGGCGCCGTCGATCGCGCCGGCCTCGTACATGTCCTGCGGGATGGTCTGCAGGCCGGACAGCCAGATCACCATGTGGAAGCCGACGGCCTGCCAGATCGACATCACCAGCACCGCGATGAGCGCGGTGTTCGGGTTGCCCAGCCAGTCCGGCCCGTCGATGCCGAAGACGGCGAGGAACCCGTTGATCAGGCCGTCCGGCTGGTACATGAACTTCCAGAGCAGCGAGACGACCACCATCGAGGTGACGACCGGCAGGAAGTACACCGTGCGGAAGAAGTTGACCCCGCGGATCCGGACGTTGATCAGCAGTGCCAGCACCAGGGCGAGCCCGGCCTGAAACGGCACCACGAACACCGTGAACAACAGGGTGTTCCGCAGTGACTTCCAGAACAGCGCGTCCCCGAACAATCGGGTGAAGTTGTCGATCCCGACGAACTGCGGTCCGGTCGGCGAGATGAGCTTGGCGTTGGTGAAGGCCAGCGCGAAGGTCAGCACGATCGGAATGATGATGAAGACCAGCAGCAGAGCCACCGCCGGCGTCACCATCCAGGCTGCGGCGATGCGCTGGGACTGCCTGGTCCTGGTGAATCGTCGCTGGCGGTACGACAGCTTTTCGATCTGTTGCACGGAGGGCGGTTCGGGGTGGGCGGCCCCGATTGTCTGCGTCATTGCGTTCCCCAAAGAGCCTTCGGGATCGGGCGGGCGCCGAGGAAGGTGGGCGCCCGCCCGGATCAGTGGAGTGGACGGGCCGGGCTACTGGAAGTTGTTGTTGGACTGCTGATTCGCGTCGATGTCCTTGACCGCCTGGTCGAGCGCTTGTTGCGGGTCGGCCCCGTTGAGGATGTCCTGGGCGGTCTTGGTGAAGGTCGTCGCGATGAACGGGTACCCCGGGGTCACCGGCCGCACCAGCGCGAACTCCTTGGAGAACTGCCGGAAGAGGTCGTTGACCCCGCCCGGCTCGTAGCCGGGAACCATCGCGGCGGCCGCGTCGGTGGCCGGGATGGTGCCGGTCGCCTCGGACACCGACGCGACATACTTGTCCTGCAGCGCGAACTTCATGTAGTCCAGCGCTCCTTCAGGGGAAGAGCAGCCCTGGCTGACCGCCCACTGCCACGAGCCGCCGCCGATCTTCGGTCCCTGGCCCAGGTCGACCGAGGGCAGGAAGACGATGTCGTCGGCGATGGCGGACGCGCGGGCCGGCTCGGCCCCCCACGACCCGTTGTACAGGATGGCGGTCTTGCCGTTGAGGAAGTCCTGTGCGGGGTCGGCGCCGGACTTCAAGGGCATGTACCCATCGGTGGTCAGCGAGCGGAACCAGTTGGCCCATTCCACGGCCGCGGGCCCGTTGAGTTCACCGTCGGCGCTCTTGTAGTCCGCCCGGTTGATCAGGTCGCCGCCGAAGCTCTGCAGGAACGGTGAGTAGGCGTAGGGCCACCACTCGCCGGTGTTGCCGGTCTGCATGTCCAGCGCGTTCGCCCACTTGCCACTGGCCTTGATCGCGGCCAGAGCGGCGGCGAACTCATCCTTCGTCCAGGGCTGGTCGCTCGTCGGGATGCGGATCCCGTTCTCCGCCAAGGCGGACTTGCGGGCCTCCATGATCAGCGCCACGTCGTAGTAACCGACCGAGTAGTTCTTGCCGTTGTATGCGCCGACGGTACTGGGCAGGAACTTCGAGATCTGGTCGTCCATCCCGTCCAGCGGGGCCAGATATCCGGCCCAGGCCCAGTTGGGCACGTTCGGCCCGTCCACGTCCAGGATGCAGGGCAGGCTCTTGGAGGCCGCGGCCGCCGTCACCGAGGTGTTGTAGGAATCCTGGGGGAACGCTTGGACCTCGACCTTGTACTTGGCCTGGCTGCCGTTGTAGTCGCTGACGACCTGGTTGATCGCCGCCAGCTCCTTGTCGTTTCCGGCATTGTGCGTCCACAGCTTGAGCGTGGCGGTGCCGTTCGCATCGGTCTCGGCACTGTTGCCCGAGCTGCTGCCCTTGCCGCAGGCGGCGAGCGACAGCGCCAGCGCCGCCGCTAGACCGATGGTGGCGAGGCGCTTGAGGGGTGTGGATACCACGGAGCTTCTCCAACTCATTGGCGTCCGGTCGGGCCGGACGGTTGGCTTCGTCCGCGGCGCGGACGAATGTCGGATGGGTAGTTGTTCGTCGCCTCGGTCACGACCGGGGGCAGCGGGCCCATCGATGCGAGCGCACCAGGGGGCATGGGCGGGACCTCGGTTCGGGGCGTCCCCCACCCGTCGATCCCGCGGCGCACGGTGTGCACTGCCGAGCGATCCATCTCGGCGCCGGTCGGGCCGCGAGGTTGAGCGCCCGGCCGGTGCGGGACGGCCGTATGGACAGCTCGGAACGCCCGACGGTGTGCCGCACCGGCGATCTCCTCATCCGACCCTCCTCGCTGAGTGCCCAAACGTTTGTGCATGCGTGAGAAGCATGCGTGACCGATGGATCGAAGTCAAGTGTGATCTGCGGCCCGACCCGAAGATTCGGTCACGGCGATCCGGATATCGTGCCCGGAATAGCGACGACGAGACCGAAACGTTCTGGACAACATCGGTTTTGAACCGCCGAGTTCACCTCGCCAGGCCGGCCGCACGCGCGGCCCCAGTTCGGGCGAATCGGCCGGCCACGGGCCCCGCAAGCGCCGGGCGGCCACCGGGCCGGCGGCGGACAAACGTGGTGTCAGACTGGCGAATCGTTTGGATGAACACTCGACGGTCGACCTTCGAGCGGGCCGAGCCGGGCGATCAGCTGCGCGGCGGCGGACCGACCGACCCTCGGCGCACGATCGGGCACGGCATGACCTCCGACCGCAAGGAACCGTTCGCACTCCCCTCGACGGTTCGCATCAGGGCATGCACGGCCCATTGACCCATCTGGTAGTGCGGCAGCGCGACCGTGGTCAGCCCCGGTCGCAGGCTCGCGGCGATGAGCTCCTGGTTGTCGAAGCCGACGATGGACACGTCCTCCGGGATGCGCAGGCCACATTCGGCCGCGGCCTGGTAGGCGCCCATCGCCATCCGGTCGTTGAAGCAGAACAGTGCGGTCGGTCGGTCCGCCGGTTGACGGTCCAGCAGCACCCGCGCCGCCCGGAACCCGCCGTGCGCCTCGGAGATGTCCTCGACCACCAAGGCGCGAGAGAAGTGACGGTGCGCCGTCTTCAGCGCCTTCTTGAAGCCCGCCAGACGCAGGGCGGTCGCGGGAATATCGGTGATGTTGGTGACGAATCCGATCCGCCGGTGCCCGTGATCGATCAGCTCCTTCACCGCGGTCGCCGCTCCGCCCACCTCGTCCGGCACGATCGAGGAGAACCCGGCGTCGGCGGGCCGGGCGTCCAGCAGTACCGCGGGAACGCCGGCCAGGGCCGCCGGCGGGGTCAGGACCCGGTGGTACTCGGCGGCATAGATGATCCCGTCGACCTGCCGGTCCCGCAGGGCCTGGATCTCCCGGTTCTCCAGCTCCGCGTCGCTGCCGCTGTTCATCAACAGCAACAGGCAGTCGTAGTCCGCCGCCGCGTCCTGGGCACCCAGGATCGTCTGACCGGCATGCGGCGAAGTCGCGATGTGGTCGCTGATGAAGCCCAGGGTGTTGGTCCGTCGCAGGCGCAAACCCTGCGCCAACCGATTGGGGGTGTAGGCCAGTTCGGCCGCCGCGGCCCGCACCCGCTCCCGCGTCGCCTCCGGGATCCGTTTGCCCGGAACGTCGTTCAGCACGTGCGAGACCGTGGTGATGGAAAAACCGGAGCGCTCGGCGACGTCGCGCAGCGTCGCCTTCGGCACCGTCGACCCCTCCCTGCCGTGCCCAATCGTTTCGTACAGGTACGAGAATCCCACACCTCGGCCCCGGGTGGCGCCCGGCCCGTCCGGCGGCGGGTCCCGGCCACGGTCCCGACACTCGGCCCTTACAGTCGGGCGGTGCGGTACGTGGCGATCGGGGACAGCTTCACCGAGGGCGTCGGTGACGAGCGGGCGGACGGCCGCCTGCGCGGTTGGGCGGACCGGGTCGCCGAGGGCCTGGCCGACGCATCGGGCGAGCCCGTCGAGTACGCGAACCTGGCCATCCGCGGCCGCAAACTCGGGCCGATCGTCGACCAGCAACTCGAGCCGGCCCTGGCCCTCGAACCGACCCTGATCACCTACAACGGCGGGGGAAACGACATCATGCGGCGTCATGTCGACATGGCCGCCCTGAAGGCCCTGACGCGGCGGGTGGTCCGGCGGTGCCAGCAAGCGGGCGTGACGCTGATCGTGCTCGCCGGCCCCGACCCGACCTCCCGGATCCCGTTCGGCGGCGTCGTCCACCACCGCGGCGAGGCGCTGACCGCCGACATCGTGCGCCTCACCGACGAGGCCGGCTTGACCTTCGTCGACATGTGGCACGACCGGGAGATCCGGCGTCCCGGCTACTGGGCCGCCGACCGGATCCACCTCAACCCGGTCGGGCACCGCCGGGTGGCGTGGCAGGTGCTCACCGCACTCGGACGACCCCGGCCCGATGAACCCGGGCCGCTCCGGGAACCGCGGCGCAGCCTGACGGACAATCTCGTGTTCTACCGCCAGCACGTGGGCCCCTGGGTGCGCCGGCGGGTCCAGGGCCGGTCCTCGGGGGACCACCGGACGGCGAAATACCCCGGTTACGTCAGCATTTCGCCCGATCCGGGCCGTCTCGACCGGTGACCGGCCGGTCCGACCGGCGACGGGTTCGCGACGCCGGACGATAGGGTCCGGCCGTGCGCATCGTCTCCGTCAACGCCTGGGGCGGAACGATGCTGGACGAGCTCACCGGATGGCTCACCGGCTGCGGCGCCGACGTGATCTGCCTGCAGGAGGTGTGCCGGACGCCGGGCGCCACCGGATGGATCGGGTTCGACGACGGCGAACGATCGCTTCCGCAGCGAGCCGACCTGCACGGCGACCTCATCCGGGTGATGCCCGACCATCAGGCATTCTTTCTCGCCTGCGATTCCGGGCCGGTGCAAGATCGGGACGGGATCGTCCGGCGGCAGGATTTCGGGATCGGCACGTATGTCGGTCCGGCGCTGCCGGTGATCGGCTTGCAGTCCGCCTTCGTGCACGGCCGCTACCGGCTGCACGACGTATGGCCCACCTCGAATCGGCCGCGGGCGGCGCTCGCGGTCCGGGTCGTCGATCCCCGGTCCGGCCGCCCCGTCACCGTGGTGCAGGTGCACGGCCTTCGGGACCGGGCCGGCAAGCACGACACGCCGGCGCGGGACGAGCAGGCCCGCCGGCTCGCCGGGCTGGTCGAACAGGCCCGCGCCGAGGGCGGCGTCGTGGTCCTGTGTGGCGATCTCAACCTGCTTCCGGACAGCCGGACGTTCGCGGTGCTGTCCGCCGTCGGCCTGACCGATCTGGTCGGCGACGCCGACACCCGGACGTCCCGCTATACCAAGCCGGTCCGCCACGCGAGCTACCTGCTGGTCTCGGATCCGGCGGCCGTCCGATCGTTCCGCATCTCGTCGGGTCCGGAGGTCTCGGACCACCGGCCGTTGATCATCGACCTGTGAACCGGCTCCCGGGTCCCGGCGAGCAACCCGCGCTCCAGCCGCTCGATCTGGGCCGCCAGCAGCTCGACCTGGTCGCGGGTGGCCCCCTCGTGCGCCTCCTCCTCCGCACGCACCTGCTCCACCAGCCAGGACGCGATGATGGCCGTGATGGTGCCGAGCAGGGCGATGCCGCACACCATCATGGCCACCGCGATGCACCGGCCGCCGAAGGTCACCGGGTACGTATCGCCGTAGCCGACCGTCGTGACCGTCACGCACGCCCACCACACCGCCTCGCCGTACGAGGTGATCAGCGACCCGGGCGCGTATCGCTCCGCGTCGAACACCGCGAGGGACGAGACGAGGACGAGCAGGCCGGTGGTCGCTGCGGCGTACATCACCACCCGTCCCCGCAGCGCGCTGCCGGCGGCCCGTTGGAAGACGGTGAGCAGGGTGAGCAGGCGGACCAACCGCAGCGGCCTGAGCACGGGCAGGGCGACCACCAGCAACGAGAGCAGGTGACGGAGGAACCATCGGCCACGGTCGGTCGCCAGGTACAGGCGGGCAGCGTAGTCGACGACGAAGACCAGCCAGCACAGGACCGCCAGCATCTCGCACGCGAGCCCGGGCCAGCCGACCGGCTCCGCCAGCACCTGATAGGCGTAGCCGACGCCGAATATCAGGGCCACCACGATCAGCGGCCACTCCATGGCCTTGTTCCAGCCCCGGTAGGCGGCGGACTCGGCAGGCCGATCAGCGACTCCCATCGACGCAGGATCGCACACACTTCAGGGCCGTTCGAGTCCTCATCAACCTAGTGGCCCAAAGACGACTGTCGTATCGACATCACTTAGGCCGACTTGATCGACCACGGCGAGCAAACGCTTCTCCTCGTACCGGAAGTGCGTGGTCATCACCGCCTCGATGCCGTCGAGGTGTCGCCGCAGCTCGTCGACCCCGGCGCCGGCGGTCATCGCTCGGCGCAGCTCGCCGAGCAGGTGGCCGATCATCCGGTGGTCCCGGGCGAGATCGTCCAGGACGACGGCCAAGTCGGGGCGGGCCGCCCGGACCGCCGGGAACAGCCAGTGGTCCTCACCGCCATGATGGCCGTCCAGCGCGGCACAGAACGCCCAGCAGTAGGTGAGCGGCTCGAGCGCGAGGGCGACCGGCCCGCCGGCCTCGACGGATTCCCGGGCGATCACCAGCGCATCGGCCAGCCGTTGGTGCACCCGGCGCAGCTCCGTGCTCCACGCGACGACCCGGGCGCTCTCCATCGATCGCGACCCTAGCCGAACCGCGTGGATATATCCCCCGCCCTACTTCAACAAACTGTTGACACCCTTGGCGAGGCGAGGGTAACTTTCACTGCAAGAGATTCGCCTTCCACTTAGTGGAAGACCGGACTCAGCCAATCAACACCGGGAGTGTCTCGACGATGAGCCTTTCCACCCACGTGCTGGACGCCGGCCTGGGTCGCCCCGCCGAGGGGGTGCCGATTCAGCTCACCCGCAGCGACGATCAGGCGGCTGCGGCCATTCCCCTCTTCACTGCCGTCACCGATTCCGACGGCCGCCACCGCCATCAGAGCGCCGGAAAGGACGTTCCGCTCGCGGCCGGAATCTACGAATTGACCTTCGACACCGGGGCCTACTTCACTGCCTCCGGTCAGACCGGATTCTATCCGAAGGTCACCGTGACGTTCGAGATCACCGACGTCACCGCACATCACCACGTCCCACTCTTGTTGTCCCCGTTCGCATTTTCGACCTACCGAGGGAGCTAGGTGCCATGACCGTCACGCTGGGCCACAACCAGTACGGCAAGGCGGAGACCCGCGTCGTCCGTGTCTACCGCGATTCCGATCCGCACGAGATCGTCGACTACAACGTCAGCGTCGCACTGTCCGGGGATTTCGAGGAGATCCACCGCACCGGTGACAACAGCAACTGCCTGACCACCGACGCCACCAAGAACACGGTGAACGCCTTCGCGAAGGAATACAGCGAGGCCGCCCGCCAGCCGGAATCGTTCGGCATTGCGCTGGCCAAGCATTTCGTGGACGACACCGCCCCGGTCACTCGCGCTCGCATCAAGCTCGAGATGTACCCGTGGAAGCGGCTGTCCCACGACGGCACCCCGCACCCGCACGCGTTCGCCCGGGACGGCGGCTACGTCCGTACCGCCACCGTCACCTACGACGGCACCAACCTCTGGGTGGTGTCCGGCGTGCAGGACTACGTGGTGCTCAAGACCACCGATTCGGAGTTCTGGGGTTACCTGCAGGACAAGTACACGACCCTCAAACCGACCCATGACCGGGTGATGGCCACCTCGGTCACCGGCCAGTGGTGGCACACCGACACCGAGGCCGACTGGAACAAGTCCTACGACTCCGCCGTCGCCACCATGAGCAGCGTGTTCGCCGGCCATCACAGCCTGGCCCTGCAGCAGACCATGTTCGCCATGGGCGAGGCGATGATCGCCGAGCAGCCGGAGATCGGCGAGGTCCGGTTCTCCCTGCCCAACAAGCACCACTTCGTCATCGACCTGAGCCCGTACGGCCTGGAGAACCCGAACGAGGTGTTCCACGCCGACGACCGGCCCTACGGCTTTATCGAGGGCACGATTCACAACGACCTGCACAAGGACACCGCTCCCGGCAATCAGGCGTTCGATCCCGGTCAGGGCTGGTAAGCGACACCATGGCCCACAGCGAACATCAGGGAAGCGAGTTCGAGGGGCAGCAGGGCATCGAACTGCTGCCCGACGGAAAACACCCCGTCGACGAGGTGCTCAAGCCGGGGCCGATGCTGCTGTACGGCCTCCAGCACGTCATGAGCATGTACGCCGGCGTGGTGGCCGTGCCGTTCATCGTCGGGTCCGCGCTCAAGCTGCCGTTCGCCGACCTGTCCTACCTGCTCGCCGCGACCCTGCTGGTATCCGGCCTGGCCACGCTGCTGCAGACCATCGGCGTCAAGTGGATTGGCGCGAAACTACCGATCGTCCAGGGCACCTCGTTCGCCGCGGTGGCCTCGATGATTACCGTCGGGATCTCCGCCGGCGGCGGCGTCGACGGGCTTCGGGCGATCTTCGGGTCGGTGCTGATCGCCGGCCTGGCCGGGTTCCTGCTCTCCGGCGTCTTCGCCCGGTTGCTGCACTTCTTCCCGCCGGTGGTCACCGGGTCGGTCATCACCGTCATCGGCATCTCGCTGCTCCCCGTCGCGATGCGCTGGGCCGGCGGCGGCGCCGGCGCCGCGGACTTCGGGTCGATCTCCAATGTCGCGCTGGCCGCGATCACGCTGGGCATCATCCTGGTGATCTACCGGTTCCTGCCCGGCTTCTTCTCCCGGATCGCCATCATCGTCGGCCTTGTCGCCGGCGGCGTGGTCGCCGGATTGATGGGCAAGTTGGACTTCTCGAAGGTCGGGCAGGCCGAAACGTTCGCGATCTCGACCCCGTTCCATTTCGGTGCGCCGACCTTCCAGGTCGCAGCGATCATCTCGATGATCATCGTCATGCTGGTGATCATGACGGAGACCACCGCCGACCTGCTGGCCATCGGTGTGGTGGTCGGGCGCCCCGCCGACCGCAAGACCGTCGCCAACGGCCTGCGGGCGGACACCATCTCCACCGCGGTGTCCGGCGGGCTGCTGAACGGGTTCCCGGTCAGCGCGTTCGCCCAGAACGTCGGGCTGGTCGCGTTGACCGGAATCCGGAGCCGGTTCGTGGTGGCCGTCAGCGGTGGCATCCTGCTGGTGCTCGGCCTGTTCCCACAGGTCGGCGCGGTGGTCGCCGCGCTGCCGCTGCCCGTCCTCGGCGGCGCCGGCCTGGCGCTGTTCGGCACGGTGGCCGCCAGCGGCATCCGCAGCCTGGCGGCGGTGAAGTACGACGGGAACTCGAACCTGGTGATCGTCGCGCTGGCCATCGCCGCCGGCCTGGTGCCGATCGCCGTGCCCGACTTCTACCACGCATTCCCGGATTGGTTCCAGACGATCTTCGACTCCGGCATCAGCGCCTCGGCGGTGACGGCGGTGACGTTGAACATCTTCTTCAATGTGCTGGGACGCAAGGATGAAGCCGCACCGATCTTCGCCGAGTCGCCGGCGATCGGGGTGACGCCGGAAGAACACCCCGGCGGGCACGTTCCGCATGACCCGGCGGCGCCCCACCGCCGCGCCGCCGAGTGACCCACGGCGCGGGCGGAACCGGCGCAATCGCAGGGCTTTCGACCGCGTTGCGTCCGGTCGGGACGGGTTGATCCGGTCGGCCGGACCACTGGCCGGCCGAGTCACCGGGCAGACCCGGCCGGCAGCGGGAACGCTTGACGGCATGAGAGTTGATGAGATAGGTTTTCTACATCGTGAACTAGTCCTTCCACATTACGGAACTCAGAGAGGAGCGCGATGAACGGCGGCGAGACCCCGAACCCGGCCCGCCCAAGCCTGAGCGCCTCCTTCCTGGACGAACTGGATCACGATCTGGCCGCGGCCGACGCGCTGCTGGCGGACCGCTACCCCGGTGATCCCGGGACCCGCCAGCCGGTGCACACCGTTTACGTCAACGCCGACCTGGTCCGCGGCGACGTGGGCGCCGCGCTGATCGAGCGATGGGCGACCGGTGCCCGCGAGGTGCTGGCCGTCGCCGCCCCCGACCCAGCGGCCGCTGCGGCACTGGGACTTCCGGCGGTCGACGCGACGGTGCTGGATCAGGTGCGGGCCAAGCTGGACGCGGAGCCGATCGAGGACCTTCGCCTGGACTTCGAGGACGGTTACGGGAACCGGCCGGACGAGGAGGAGGACCGCGACGCGGCCCACGTGGCCGCGCTGCTACCCATCCTGCTGGCCGACCGGCACGGGCCGTTTCTGGCCGGGATCCGGTTCAAGTCGCTGGAGCGGCCCACCCGCCGCCGTGGCCTGCGCACGCTGGATCTGGTCGTCTCCGGGCTGCTGGCCGCCGGCCCGATCCCACCGGGGTTCCTGGTCACGCTGCCCAAGGTCACCTCGGTCGACCAGGTGGCGGCGATGGTCAAGGTGTGCGAGGCGCTGGAACGGGCGCACGGCCTGCCCGCCGGCGCCCTGCGGTTCGAGATCCAGATCGAGACGACGCAGGCGATTCTGGGCGCCGACGGGACGGCCACGGTGGCCGGGATGATCGGCGCCGCCGGTCCGAGATGTGTGGCCCTGCACTACGGCACGTTCGACTACAGCGCCGCCTGCGGAGTCGCCGCGTCGCAGCAGAGCCTGGCCCACCCGGTCGCCGACCATGCCAAGGCGGTCATGCAGGTCGCCGCGGCCGGCACCGGCGTGCGGCTCTCGGACGGTTCCACCAACGTCATGCCGATCGGCGCACCCGACGAGATCCGGGCCGCCGTCGCGCTGCACGCGGGACTGGTCACCCGGTCCCTGCGGGCGGCGTACTACCAGGGTTGGGACATGCATCCCGGCCATCTGGTCAGCCGGTACCTGGCCACCTACGCCTTCTACCGGGAGGGCCTGCCGGCGTCCGCCGCCCGGCTGCGGGCCTACCGCAGCAAGCAATCCGGTGGGGTCGTCGACGAACCGGCGACGGCGCAGGCGCTGGCCGCGTTCCTGATGCGCGGCGTGCACTGCGGCGCGATCGACGACGCCGAAGTGCTCGACCGGGCCGGGGTGTCCAGGGCCACCCTCGACGCGCTGGCCCGCCGCAAGCCGCTTCCGACCTGATCCAGCCCCCCGGCCACCACCTGAAGAAGGGTTTCTCCGTGTCCACCCAGTCCTCCACCGGGTCTGCGCGCTATGCAGTCAACCTGTCCATGCTGTTCACCGAACTTCCGCTGCTGGAGCGGCCGGCCGCGGCCAAGGCCGCCGGGTTCGACGCGGTCGAATTCTGGTGGCCGTTCGCATCGGCCGTGCCCGCCGATGCCGAGGTGGACGGGTTCGTCGATGCGGTCCAGGGAGCCGGGGTGCAGCTGATCGGACTGAACTTCTTCGCCGGCGACATGCCCGGGGGTGACCGGGGCCTGGTGTCCTGGCCGGCCCGGTCGGCGGAGTTCGCCGACAACGTCGATGTCGTCGTCGGCATCGGGGACCGGCTGGGCTGCAAGGCGTTCAACGCTCTGTACGGCAACCGGACCGACGAGTCGACCCCGGTCGCGCAGGACGAGATCGCCACCGAGAACCTGGCCCTGGCCGCGCGGGCGGTCGCCCGGATCGGCGGGGTCGTGCTGGTCGAGCCGGTCAGCGGCGCCCCCCGCTACCCGCTCCTCACCGCGGCCGACGTGATCCGGGTGATCGACCGGGTGGAAGCCGCAGCCGGAGTGTCGAACGTGAAGTTCCTCTGCGACCTCTACCACCTTGACGTCAACGGCGACAACGTCACGGCGGCCATCGAGGACCACTTCGATCGGATCGGCCACGTGCAGATCGCCGACAGCCCGGGCCGCGGCGAGCCGGGCACCGGCACGCTCGACATCGCCGGACATCTCGCCGCGCTGGCCGGCAAGGGCTACGACGGGTACGTAGCCCTGGAGTACAAGCCGACCGTCGGCACCGTGGAGAGCCTCGCCTGGCTCCCGCCGGCCGACCGGTCGTCGGCCGCCCGCGTCTGACCACCAACGAATGCTTCTGAAGGAGATCTCAATGACCACCGTCGCTTTCATCGGCCTGGGCATCATGGGCGGCCCGATGGCCGGCCACCTGGTGAACGCCGGGTTCGACGTCGTCGGGTACAACCGGTCCCAGCCCAAGATCGACGAGCTCGTCGCCGCCGGCGGGAAGGGCGCGAGCAGCATCGCCGATGCGGTCCGCGAGGCCGATGTCGTGGCCGTCATGGTGCCCGACTCCCCGGATGTGCGGGAGGTGCTGGCCGGCGAGGGCGGCGTGTTCGACAACGCCAAGCCGGGCACTCTGATCATCGACTTCTCCTCGATCCGACCGGATGTCACCACCGAGCTGGCCGCCCAGGCCATCCAGCGCGGCTTCCGGCTGCTGGACGCCCCGGTATCGGGCGGCGAGGCCGGCGCCAAGAACGCCGCGCTGTCCATCATGGTCGGCGGTGACAAATCCGACTTCGACGCCGCCGCAGATGTTTTCAATGCGGTCGGAAAGACCGTCGTGCTCGTCGGACCGAACGGCGCCGGCCAGACCGTCAAGGCGGCCAACCAGCTGATCGTCGCCGGCAACATCCAGCTGCTGGCCGAGGCGGTCGCCTTCGTCGAGGCCTACGGGGTCGACACCGAGGCCGCCCTGAAGGTCCTCGGCGGCGGCCTCGCCGGTAGCAAGGTGCTGGACCAGAAGGGCGCCAACATGCTCGGCCGCAGCTTCCCGCCCGGCTTCCGGATCGAGCTGCACCACAAGGATCTCGGCATCGTCACCGCCGCCGCCCGGGAGGCCGGAGTGGTCATCCCGCTCGGCGCCGTGGTCGCCCAGCTGATGGCCTCCGCCGTGGCCAACGGGGACGGTGGACTCGACCACTCGGCGCTGCTGCGCGGCGTCCTCCGGCTCTCCGGCCAGAACCCCGATTCCCCCTCAGACTCAGCCAGCTAAGGACTCCCCATCATGCCCACCATGCGTGCCGTCGATGCCGCCGTCGCCATCCTGGAGAAGGAAGGCGTCGACACCCTGTTCGGGCTGCCCGGTGCAGCCATCAACCCGTTCTACTCGGCCCTGCGCAAGCACGGCGGGATGAAGCACATCCTGGCCCGGCACGTCGAGGGCGCCTCGCACATGGCCGAGGGTTACACCCGGGCCAAGGCCGGCAACATCGGCGTGTGCGTCGGCACCTCCGGCCCGGCCGGCACCGACATGATCACCGGCCTGTACTCGGCCTCCGCGGACTCCATCCCGATCCTGTGCATCACCGGCCAGGCGCCCGTCGCGCGGCTGCACAAGGAGGACTTCCAAGCCATCAACATCTCCGACATCGCAGCGCCGCTGACCAAGATGGCGATGACCGTGCTGGAGCCGGCCCAGGTGCCCGGCGCCTTCCAGCAGGCGTTCCACCTGATGCGCTCGGGCCGGCCCGGCCCGGTGCTGATCGACCTGCCGTTCGACGTGCAGATGGCGCAGATCGAGTTCGACCCGGACACCTACGAGCCGCTGCCGGTGTACCAGCCGCGGGCCACGAAGGCCCAGGCCGCGAAGGCGCTGGACATGCTGGCCGCGAGCGAGCGTCCGGTGATCGTCGCCGGCGGCGGGATCATCAACGCCGACGCGTCCGCGAAGCTGGTCGAGCTGGCCGAGCTGCTGAACGTGCCGGTCATCCCCACCTTGATGGGCTGGGGCACCATTCCGGACGACCATCCGCTGATGGCGGGCATGGCCGGCCTGCAGACCAGCCACCAGTACGGCAACGCCACCATGCTGGCGTCCGACTTCGTGCTCGGCATCGGCAACCGGTGGGCCAACCGGCACACCGGCGGCCTGGACACCTACCGGGCCGGCCGCACGTTCGTGCACGTCGACATCGAGCCCACCCAGATCGGCCGGGTGTTCGCGCCCGACTACGGCATCGTCTCCGACGCCGGTGCCGCCCTGGAGCAGCTCATCGCGGTGGCCAAGGAGCGCCAGGCGGCCGGCGCGCCGGCCGACCGAGCGGAATGGGTCGCGTCCTGCCAGGAGCGCAAGCGCACCATGCACCGGCGCACCCACTTCGAGAACGTGCCGATCAAGCCGCAGCGGGTCTATGAGGAGATGAACAAGGCGTTCGGCCCGGACACCCGGTACGTCTCCACCATCGGCCTGTCGCAGATCGCCGCCGCCCAGTTCCTGCACGTGTACAAGCCACGGCACTGGATCAACGCCGGCCAGGCCGGCCCGCTGGGCTGGACGCTGCCGGCCACCCTGGGCGTCTGCGTGGCCGATCCGGACGCGACCGTGGTCGCGTTGTCCGGTGACTACGACTTCCAGTTCATGATGGAGGAACTGGCCGTCGGCGCGCAGTTCAACCTGCCGTACATCCACGTGCTGGTGAACAACGCCTACCTGGGCCTGATCCGGCAGTCGCAGCGCGGCTTCGACATGGACTATCACGTGCAGCTCTCGTTCGACAACATCAACACCGAGAGCACCACCGATGACGGCACCGACAACCCGCTCAAGGGCTACGGCGTCGACCACGTCAAGCTGGCCGAAGCCATGGGCGCCAAGGCGATCCGGGTGAAAGACCCCGAGGAGCTGCTGCCCGCGCTGGAAACCGCGAAGAAGATGCTGGTCGAGTTCCGGGTGCCGGTCGTCGTCGAGGTCGTGCTGGAACGGGTCACCAATATCTCGATGGGTGTCGAGATCGACAACGTGGTCGAATTCGAGGATCTGGCCCGCACCTCCGCCGACGCGCCGACCGCCGTCATCTCCATGCTCGACTGAGCTCGACCGAGCTCGACCGACCGTTTCGAAAGGCACCGACCCGATGAAGATCCTGATCGCGCCCGACAAGTTCAAGGGCTCGATGCGCGCGAGCGACGTCGCAGCTCGGGTCGCGGCCGGGATCTCGTCGGTGTCCCCGGACGCCGAGGTGATTGCCGTCCCCGTCGCCGACGGCGGGGACGGCACCCTGGACGCCGCCGTCGCCGCCGGCTTCGACCTGGTGCCGGTGACGGTCGGCGGCCCGACTGGCGAACCGGTCGACAGCGGCTACGCCCGCCGGGCCGAGTCGGCGGTGATCGAGCTGGCCGATGCCTGCGGGCTGGTCCGGCTGCCGGGCGGGGTGCTCGCCCCGCTCACCGCGTCCAGCGCCGGTTTCGGCCAGGTCATCGCGGCCGCGCTCGACGCGGGATGCCGCCGGCTCATCCTGGCCATCGGTGGCAGTGCCAGCACCGACGGCGGCGCCGGCATGCTGACCGCGTTGGGCGTCCGGGTTCGGGACGCCGACGGTGCTGATCTGGCGCCCGGCGGCGGTGGCCTGGAACAGGTCGCGTCCGTGGACCTGACCCAGCTCCACCCGGCGCTGGCCGGCGCGGAGGTGGTCCTGGCCAGCGACGTGGACAACCCGCTGCTCGGCGATCACGGGGCCGCCGCGGTCTACGGGCCGCAGAAGGGTGCGACCCCGGACGATGTGGCCCGCCTGGACGGCGCGTTGCGGGCCTGGTCGAGCGCCGTCGCCCGGGCGCTGAACGTATCCGAGCAGGACTCGGGCCATCCGGCCGCGAGCACGCCGGGCGCCGGAGCCGCCGGCGGGGTCGGGTTCGCTGCCATCGCGGTGTTGCGCGCGACGGCCCGACCCGGCATCGACCTGATGCTCGAGCTGACCGGACTGCGCGACGACCTGGCCGGCGCCGATCTGGTGGTCACCGGGGAGGGTTCGCTGGACGAGCAGACGCTGCACGGCAAAGCACCGGCGGGCGTGGCCGCCGCCGCGCGCACGGCCGGCGTTCCGGTGGTGACCGTCTCGGGCCGGAACCTGCTGTCCGACCGGCAGTTGGCGGCGGCCGGGATTCGGAAGGCCTACGCATTGACCGATATCGAGTCCGACGTACAGCGGTGCATGACCGATCCGGGGCCCCTCCTGGAATCCCTCGGCCGCGCCATCGCATCCGATTTCAACTGAACCACAGCGAGTTTCACAAGGAGGTGAAACGTCCGTGACCGAATTCGATCTTGTGCTCCGCGCGCGCCGCGCGGTCCTGCCCACCGGCGAGCAGCCGGCCAGCGTCGCGGTGACCGGCGGCCGCATCGCCGCGATCGGGGCGTTCGACGCGCCCGTGTCCGCCGCCCGCACTGTCGAACTGCGGGCCGATGAGGTACTGCTCCCCGGCATGGTCGACACGCACGTGCACGTCAACGAGCCGGGCCGCACCGAGTGGGAGGGCTTCGCGTCCGCGACCCGGGCGGCCGCGGCCGGCGGGGTCACCACGATCGTCGACATGCCGCTCAACAGCCTGCCGCCGACCGTCGACGTCCCCGCCCTGCACACCAAACGCGCCGTCGCGGCCGCGAAGGCCTACGTCGACGTCGGCTTCTGGGGTGGGGCGATTCCCGGCAACATCAACGAGCTCAAGGGACTGCACGAGGAAGGCGTGTTCGGCTTCAAGTGCTTCCTGCTCGACTCCGGCGTGCCCGAGTTCCCGCCGCTGTCCCCGGCCGACCTCGTGGAGTACCTGACCGCGATCCACGAGTTCGACGGTTTGATGATCGTGCACGCCGAAGACGCCGGCGCGATCGAGCACTCCCCCGCCGCACACGGGTCGGGTTACGAGGGCTTTCTGCGGTCGCGGCCACGCGGCGCGGAAAACACCGCCATCGCGCACGTCATCGAGGCCGCCCGGTGGACCGGCGCCCGGGTGCACATCCTGCACCTGTCCAGCAGCGATGCCCTGCCCATGATCGCCTCGGCCAAGCGGGACGGCGTCCGGCTGACCGTCGAGACCTGCCCGCACTACCTGGTTTTCGACGCCGAGGAAATCGCCGCAGGGGCAACTCAGTTCAAGTGTTGCCCGCCGATCCGGGAGCCGGAGAACCGGGACCTGCTCTGGCAGGGCCTGGCCGACGGGGTGATCGACTGCATCGTCTCCGACCACTCCCCGTGCACGCCGGAGCTCAAGCAGTTGGATACCGGTGACTTCGGGGTGGCCTGGGGTGGTATCGCCGGCCTGCAGGTCGCGCTGCCCGCCGTGTGGACCGAGGCGAAGCAACGCGGCTTCGCGCTGACCGACGTCGCCCGCTGGATGTCCGCCACCCCGGCGGCACTGGCCGGCCTGGACCACAAGGGCGGTCTGGTCGTCGGCCGGGACGCCGATCTGGCGGTCATCGCCCCGGACGAGACGTTCACCGTGGACGCCGCGCAGCTGCGACATCGCAACCCGATCACCCCATACGCGGGACGCACGTTGGCCGGGGTGGTCCGGCAAACCTGGTTGCGGGGCGAGGAACTCGTCGGCGACGAGACAAGGGGACGGCTGCTCTCCCGATCCGACGCACTCCAGCCCGCCGTCACCTGACCTGCCGCCCCCGAAAGGACTCAGCATGAACTTCAACACGTACTACGCACCCACCGGCGGACTGCCGGCGCAGACCGAGCTGACCACCAACCGAGCGGTCTTCACCGAGGCCTACGCGGTGCTGCCCCGCGGCACGATGCGGGACATCGTGACCAGCCTGTTGCCGTTCTGGACGAACACCCGGCTCTGGGTGATCGCCCGGCCGCTGTCCGGCTTTGCCGAGACGTTCTCCCAGTACATCGTCGAGGTATCGCCCGAGGGTGGGAGCGACCGGCCGGAGACGGACCCGAACGCCGAGAGCGTGCTGTTCCTGATGGAGGGTGAGCTGGTCGTCACCGTCGACGGCGACAAGCATGAGATGACCTCGGGTGGGTACGGTTTCATCGCGCCGGGGGCGGAGTGGACGATCCACCAGCGCGGTGACGCGCCCGCCCGGTTCCACTGGATCCGCAAGGCCTACCAACGCGTTGACGGGCTCGATGCGCCGACCACGTTCTTCACCTCCGACGACGAGGTGGTGGGCGTCGAGATGCCCGGGACGAACGGGGCCTGGGTCACCCAGCGCTTCGCCGACCCGACCGACGTGCGGCACGACATGCACGTGAACATCGTGACGTTCCAGCCGGGCGGCGCGATCACCTTCCCCGAGACGCACGTCATGGAACACGGGCTCTACGTGCTGGAGGGCAAGGCCGTGTACCTGCTCAACCAGGACTGGGTGGAGGTGCAGGAGGGTGACTTCATGTGGCTCCGGGCGTTCTGCCCGCAGGCCTGCTACGCCGGCGGCCCGGGGCGGTTCCGCTACCTGCTGTACAAGGACGTCAACCGGCACGCCACCCTCAGCCGGCAGTTCGCGTGAAGCGGGACCAATCGATGACCGTCGTGTACACCACCACCGCAGTATCGACCGGCAACGGCCGAAACGGCCACGCCCGGACCACCGACGGCGTGCTCGACCTCGACCTGACCTCACCCCGCCCGGGCGCCGGCCCGGGTGATCCGACCAATCCGGAGCAGCTGTTCGCCGCCGGCTACAGCGCCTGCTTTCACTCGGCGGTCAAGAACCTGGCCAAGGCCGCCGGACTGGACGTCGCCGACTCCTCGGTCAGCGTCGAGATCGGTCTCCTCAAAAACGATTCCGGCTTCAACCTGCAGGCGGCGATCACCGGCGATCTGCCCGGCATCGACCGGGACGTCGCCACTGAACTGCTCGAGTCGGCGCATCAGCGCTGCCCGTATTCGAAGGCGATCCGGGGAAACGTCGATGTCTCCCTGAAGCTCGCCTGACCTCACCGAAGGACATCTCATGACCAGCGTTCCCCTGTTCGTCAACGGCGAGGGCATGCGTGGCGGCTCGGTGCACCACAGCATCGCCGAGCACCCATTCCTGGGCGTCGCGCACACCGCCCCGATCTACCGCTTCTACTCGGTCGGTGATCGCTTCCCGGCCTTGTGGCCGGTCGCGGAGGGTGGGGTGTCCGTCGTCGGTGAGCTCTACGACGTGCCGCTCACCACCTTGCGCGAGCGATTCATCCCCGCGGAGCCCGAGGAACTGGAGCTGTCCGTCATCCAGTTGATCGACGGGTCCTCCGCCGTCGCCGTCGTGCTCCGGCCGAACTACCTGAATTCGGCCGAGCTGGTCGACATCTCCGATCAGGACGGATGGCGGGCCTACCGGAGCCAGGCCGCGGCCACCGCCGGACAGTGAACCGCGCTTCGCTGCGAGGACAACCTTTCGCCGGCCCGCGCGTCCACCCGACCATGGCCACGAACACCCTGATCGCCCCGACCGACCTCATCATCGAGACCGGCGTCCGCGCCACCGTGCTGGTCGTCCGTTTTGCCGACGAGCATTCCACCCGGGACGCCGCCCGGCTCGCCCAGCACCTGACCGGCCACCGGATGCCCGGCGTCGAGGGCGTCGACGTCGTCGACGCCGCCGGCGACGCCCGGGTCGTCATGACCTTCGACCCGCACACCATCACCCGCGGCCACCTCGAGTTGCTGGTCCAGGACGCCGCGTCGCACGTCTGACGGTCCCACCGCAGCTCAGACGAACGCGGCGATGCCCTCCCAGGCACCGTCGGGGACGGCGACGTCGTCCCGGATGATCGACGCCTCGATCAGCCCATAGGGCCGGTCGGCCGCGTAGAACACCTGATTCGGGTTGTCCAGGTCCCACTTGTCCAGGTCGACCAGGAAGTGGTGCTTGTTGGGCAGGGACAGCCGGATCTCCGCGACCTCCGGCACCGCCTCCAGCGCGCCCTTGCCCATCGCGTACAGGGTCTGCTGCAGCGACAGGCTGTGCGTGGTCGCGAAGTTCTCCAGCAGGGCGTCTCGCACCGCGGTGAACGCCGCATCCCAGTCCAGATCGGTGCTCGTGTGGAGCCAGCGGGCGGACACCGCGGTGGCCAGGATCCGGTCGTCGGTCTCGACCAGCGAGGTGTATTCGACCTCGGGAAACCCCCAGAACTCGCTGCCGGTCGACTTCAACACGACCAGGCCGGTCAGCCCGGAGATGACCGTCTCCGCGGCGCCGTCCTTGCGGATCACCGCTGTCCGGCTTTCCGCGGTGCCCTTGCTGAACGCGTGATCGTGCGGGCCGGCGGAGGTGACGATGCGGTCCCAGGAATACTGCTCGACGGCCATCCGGGCGCCGGTGACCTGCTCGTACTTGTCGACGTAGTTGCGGGCCAGGCGCAGCGCGAACTCCTCCGGCGCGCCGACCCCGCCGGTGCGGGCCATCGCGTAGACGGTGTTCTTCTGCGTGTCGGTGGCGATGACCGCGTCGTTCGCGCCGGTCAGATGGGTGTCGGTGAAGTCGCCGATGAGCTGGCTCGTGACGTTGACATCGGTGATCGTGTGCACCGGCGTGCTGCGGTCGACATAGACCATCCGCACCTCGGCCTTGCCGTACTGGTTCTTCCCGAGCACGATCGCCATCCGTCAGCTCCCCACATCGAACCGCCACGAGCCAGCCCATGCTGGCAAACCAATATGACGCGGTGATGTCCGGGGCCTTGCCCCGTCGATCAGGAGCCCAGATACGTCGAGTAGGAGTACGTGCTGGTCAGCACCGCGATGTGGTAGTGCTCGCGGTCGCCCGACAACGCGAACGAGACGCTGATCTGCGGGTAGAACATCGCGCCGTGACGCCGCTCGAAGTAGGCCGCGGTGTCCAGGGTCAGCCGGAACCGGCCGGGGGCCAGGTCGGCCCGGTTGAGCTGGAACACCCGCCCGTCGTCGTCGGTCTCCCCCCGCCCGGCCTCGGTGGCGGTGCCCGGACCGAGGCTCTCGAGCAGGGCGGGGATGCCGGCGGCGGGCCGGCCGATGGTGGTGTCCAGGACGTGGGTGCTCAGCCGGACGATCGTCATGGCGCGAGTATCCCCGCTCACCACGCCAGGGACAGCAGCTGGTCCTGCCGCAGTTCCTTGACCGCGATCCCACCGAGGCCGGCGTCGCTGAGTACCTTGCTCGACGCGCCCTTCGGCAGCCGTTCCAGCCAGTGCGCGATGGCCTGCGACAACGCCTCGGGTAGCAGCTTGCCCATCAACCGGAGCCGGGAGAAGCCACCGTCGGGATACACGTCGACCCGGACGGCGGTCACCTCGGGGTCGGCGGTCATCCGGAACCGGTTCCGGGCATCGGGCGAGATCGGGCTCTCCGGAACGATTTCCCGCCATGGCGAGGTCGCCGTGCGCTGGGCGGACAGCCGCACCCGGCCGGGCGCGTTGCCCAGGAAGTAGCCGGTGTCGATGGTGACGTACTCCAGTTCGGCCGGCCCGGCGAGAGTGACGACGATGTAGTCGTTGCCGGCCGTCCGCCGGCGGGCGGTTTCCCAGCCGTCGGCCATCGATGCCGCCACGCCCGGGTAGAGCAGGTGGCGCGCGTCGGAGTAGAACATGTCCGAGCACTCGGCGATGTCGCCGCCGTGGTGGATCGCGGCCAGGTCGATCCGGTCGCCGAGAACCCGCGGGTCGGGCACCGCCGTGCCCAGCACCCGCAGCCGGGCCACCCCGCCGTCCGGATAGATGTTGAGCCGGACGTGGCTGAACACCTGGCTGTTGTAGACGCGGTAGGTGTTCGCGGTGTCGCCGCGAGCCGCCGAGTTGGGCACGACGGTGATCCACTCGGCGGCGTCCAGCGCGGCCCGGTCCGGGGCGCCGTCCACCCAGGTCGCTTCGACCGACACCTCGGGCGGGAAGTTGCCGCGGAAGAAAGCGGTGTCGACCACGATCTCCTGCAGCACGCCGGGCACCCCGAGGGCGACGACGGCCCAGTCGTGACCGGGGGAGCGCCGGCGGCGGGTCTCCCAGCCGTCATAGATCTTGCCGTGCGGCCCGAAGGTGGTCGTGTCGTGTACCGGGTTCTCGGGGAACAACAGGGCCTCGCAGGGAGCGAAGAACTCGTCGCTGACATACCGCACCGACCCACCCAGCGCCCGGCTGGCCAGGTTGAGATCGGTCCGTTTCATGCGTGCTCCCCGCTCGTCGATCCGTCGTCCCCCGGAGACTATGCGGCGGGTGTCGCGGTCAACCCGCCACCTCCGCCGACGTGAGCCATCCGCAGGTTCCGGGCCGTTGGATTCACCCCGTCGCGAGCATGCGGTTGGCTCAAGTCGACGATGGGCGGTCCCGCACGCGCAGGCCGGTCAGCGGGGGTCGTGGCTGATCAGCCGGCCGGCGACGAGGTCGTCGGAGAGTTCGGTGCCGCGGAGCCAGCAGGCCCGCACCACGCCACGAAGGTCCCGCCCCAGGTACGGGGTGACCTTGTTCTTGTGCCTGATGTCGTCCAGCTCGACGGTGAACGTCTCGGCGTCGGCCAGGACGACGAGATCGGCGTCGGCGCCCACCTCCAGCCGGCCCTTGTGATCGAGACCGGCCAGCGACGCCGGACCGGCCGACATCCATCGCACGACATCGGCCAGCGGCACGCCACGGCGGGCGGCCGCCGCCCAGACCGCGGCGAAACCGAACTGCAGGCCGCCGATTCCGCCCCAGGCCAGACCCAGGTCGCCGACGTCGAGCAGCTTGAGCTCGGCGGTGCTGGGCGAGTGGTCGCTGACGACGATGTCGATCGTCCCGTCGGCCAGCCCGGCCCACAGCGCGTTCTGGTCCGCGCGTCCCCGGATCGGCGGGCAGCACTTGTATTGCGGCGCCCCGTCCGGGATGTCCTCGGCGTCGAAAACGAGGTAATGGGGGCAGGTCTCGGCAGTGATGGGCACGCCGTCGGCCTTGGCCCGGCGGATCATGGCGACCCCGCCGGCGCTGGACACGTGCACGATGTGGGTGCGGCAGCGGGTCTGGGCGGCCCCTTCGATACAGGCGGCGATGGCCGCGGTCTCGGCCGATTCGGGTCGGGACGCGACGAACGCCCGGTAGTCCCGGCCCTGCGGCGTCGGCGAGGTGTGCAGGACACCGGGATCCTCGGCGTGCACCAGCAACATGCCGCCGACCTCGGAAATGGACCGCATCGCAGCTCTCATCTCACCGTTGGTCACCGGCGGGAATTCGGGCACTCCGGAGTCCTGCAGGAAGCACTTGACGCCGAACACGCCGGCCGCGAACAGGTCCGGCAGGTCGGCCAGGTTGGTCGGCACGCAGCCGCCCCAGAAGCCGACGTCGACCCGGCAGCGCCCCCGCGCGGCGGCCCGCTTGGTCGCCAGGGCGGCCGCCGTCAGCGTGGGCGGCAACGAGTTCAGCGGCATGTCGATCAGCGTCGTGACGCCGGCCGCCACGGCCGCGGCGGTCGCGGTGTCGAAGCCCTCCCATTCGGTGCGGCCGGGTTCGTTGACGTGCACGTGCGTGTCGACCAGGCCGGGGATCAGGATCTCGTCGGACTCCAGGGTGGCGGCCAACCGGTGCGGCGGGGCGCTGCCCAGCGGTTCGATGCCGACGATTCGCCCCATCCGCACGGCGACGCTCACCGCCTGCTCGGTGCCGTCGATGAGCGCCCGGGGGGCGTGCACCACCAGATCGACGGGCCGGCCGGAGTCCTGATCGTCGCGCGCAGTTGACCGCATCGCAGCAGGGTAAGCCCGTTCCAGGCGGCCGGGTCAGCGCGGTCGGCTGACCGAGGCGGACGAACCGTCGGGCGGTCGATACGGGCGGCCGGGAGGCCACCGGCCACCGGCCGTCGACCCGCCCGACGCGGGCCCGCGGATCCGCTGACCTGCGCCGTCGGCCAGCGACCCGGCTGACCCGGTGTTACACCAATGGCATGGGCGTCTGGTTGAACCTGCTCGTCGTGCTGGCCCTGCTCGTCATCGGCGGGCTGTTCACCGCGACCGAGCTCGCGCTGGTGTCCTTGCGGCGGGGCGAATTGGACGAGTTGCGATCGCGGGGCAAGCGCGGGGCCCGGGTGGCCCGACTGGCCGGTCAGCCCACCCGGTTCCTGGGCGCCGTGCAGATCGGGTCGATCGTGGCCGGCTTCTTCGCCGCGGCCTACGCGACCGCGACGCTCGCCGAACCGCTCGGCACGCTGATGTCCGGGGATCTGGGTGACGGCGGTGGCGAGACCCTGGCGGTGCTGATCGTCACGCTGGCCACCACCTTCCTCGCGCTGATCATCGCCGAGCTGACCCCGCGCCGGTACGCAATGCAGCGGCCGATGCCGGTGGCGGCGTTCCTCGGGCCACCGTTGGACGTGCTCGCGTCGGTCTTCCGGCCGGTGATCTGGCTGCTGGAGAAGTGCACCAACGGGCTGCTGCGGGTGCTCGGCGTCAACCCGAACGACTCGCGGGCCGAGATGAGCATCGAGGAGGTGCGGGAGCTGGTGCTGACCCACGAGGAGGTGCCCGAGCAGGAGCGGGCGATCATCCGGCAGGTGTTCGCGGCCGGCGACCGCACCGTCCGGCAGGCCATGATCCCGCGGGCGTCGATCGACTTCCTGTCCGCGACCACCACCGGCGCCCAGGCTCGCCGGGCCGCGTGGGAGCACACCCACACCCGGTACCCGGTGCTGGACGGGGACGACGATCGGGTGGCGGGATTCCTGCACGTTCGGGACCTGTTCGCGCCCGAGCTGGATCCGAGCGCGCCGATCAGGGAGCTGATCCGGCCGATCAGCGCCTACCCGCCGAACAAGAAGCTGCTCACGGTGCTGAGCGAGATGCAGACGGGCGCGGAGAACATCGCCGCCGTGGTCGACGAGTACGGCGAGCTCAAGGGAATGGTCACCCTGGAGGACGTCGTCGAGGAACTCGTGGGCGAGATGTACGACGAGTACGACCGGATTCCGACCGCGGTGGCCGGGGGCGCCACGGTCGTCGATGGCCTGACCAGCCTGTCCGACTTCGCCCGCCGGATCGGCGTCGAGCTGCCGGCGGGCCGGTACGACACGGTCGGCGGCTACCTGCAGGCCGCGTTGGACCGCACCCCGCGGGTCGGCGACGCGGTCGAGGTCGGCGGGTACCGGTTGACGGTCGACTCGGTCGATGGGTGGCGGGTCGGTCTGGTCACGGTGGCGCGATTGACCGCCCCGGACCCGGAGCTCGGTCCGGCCTGAACCCAGGACGGGTCCGTTCCGGCGGCCCCCGGTCGGCGCGACCGGCGCACCACCGCCGCAAGTAAGCCGGTCACGCGCCGGTGGCCGAGGCCGGCCCGGTCCCGGTCCCGTCGAACCCGGTGCTCAACGGCCCGGCCGGCGCACACCGCCGGCCGGACCCGGCCGCTGTCAGCTGACGACCGCCCGCTCAGTCCGTCCGGCGGACCGCCGGCGGGGTCCATCGTCCGTCGAGGGCCTCCTCGGCCGGGGCGTACAGGCGCATGGTGATGCCGATCGGGCCGGCCGGGGCGGGTAGCCAGTTGGGCTCGCGTTCCGGGCCCGGGTTGGCGCGCTGGACGTAGATGTCCAGCGATCCGTCGGCCCCGTACGTCAACGGGTCCCGATCGCCGAGGGCGAACCGGTTCAGCTCGTTGGGGATCTGGAAACCCTCGGCGTCGTACATGGTGACCGACCAGAAGGCGTGCACGGGTGGCAGCTGGTCCTTCTCGAAGTGCAGCACGTAGCTGTGGTCACCATGGATCGGCTGCCCGTCGGAATCGGTGAGCAGCAGCGGGTAGATGGCGTCCTGGGCCGGGTTGGCCCCCAGCCCGGCCATGGTGACGGCGGCCCGGCGCAGGTACTCGTTGCCGTAGACGCCCACCGCGGTGGTCAGCACGACCCAGCCGTCCACCGGCACCCCGGCGTGCGCAGCGGTCGCCCGGATTTCCTCGAGCGCGGCACTCGCCCCGGCCTGGACCTCGGCCAGCTCGGCGTCGGTCAGGCCGCTCGCGTCGAACGGCCGGCCGGGCACGATGCCGAGCGGCGCCATCCGCATCAGCTGGGAATTGTCCGTCGGGTGCGGCGGATTGGTGGCCAGCACCTGGCTCGCCAGGGTGAAGAAGTCGATCGCGGACAGACCGTCGACCAGCCGCAACGGCTCCGTGGTGGTGTCGACCGCCGGATCGATCGCGGGGGCGGCCCAGCCGGCCGGTGGAGTGACCCGCCACCCGTCCTGGAACGCCTGCACCGCCGGGTAGTCGGCCGGGCCGTTGGTCTGGGACCGGCCGATCACCCAGACGTGCGGGGTGGGGGCGTGCACGACGTAGGTCGCCGACGGGACCTCGCCCCGGTGACCCGGGCCGACCACCGCGACGGTCTGCGGACCGGTGCCGGTGGTCCGCTTGCCCAGGGTGGCGAACACGTCGGTCCACATGTCCAGCATCGGCGCCATGTAGTAGCGATCAGCGCTGTCCGGCAGGTCCATCACCACCGGACCGCCGGTCAGGTCCAACCAGGCCGACGAGTACAGGGTGTCGAAGTTCGGCCGGACCACTGCCCGGAAGTCGGCCGGCGGGAACTGCCGGATGTGGTTGAACCCGTTGGCCGGTCCGAACGCCGGCTTGGTGCCCGCCGGGGTGTTCACCATCTGGCGCCGCGTCACCTCCATGGTGACCAGCGGGTACAGGTAGACGTACGCCTCCCGGCTCAGGGTCCGCAGGTCGCTTGCCAGCGTGCTCATTCATCCTCCAGGGTCGGGGAACCCGAGAGAATCACTCTCGGTTGACCCTCGAGAGTGGTCGATCACCCGATCGCCTGCGTCACCCGAACCGGATGAGCCGTCCGCGCGTTCAGCGGATCGGTTCGAGCACCTCGCGGCCGCCCAGGCCGGCCTGCAGCGCCTTCGGCACGCGCACCGATCCGTCCGCCTGCTGGTGGTTCTCCAGGATCGCGACGAGCCAGCGGGTGGTCGCCAGGGTTCCGTTGAGGGTGGCGCAGACCTGCGGCTTCCCGTCGTCGTCGCGGTACCGGACGCCGAGCCGGCGGGCCTGGAACGTGGTGCAGTTCGAGGTCGACGTCAGCTCGCGGTAGGTCGACTGGGTGGGCACCCACGCCTCGCAGTCGAATTTGCGCGCCGCCGACGAGCCCAGATCGCCGGCCGCGGTGTCGATCACCCGGTACGGCAGTTCCACGTTCGCCAGCATCTGCTCCTCGAAGCCGAGCAGCTGCTCGTGCTGGGCGGCGGCCTCCTCCGGGCGGCAGAAGACGAACATCTCGACCTTGTCGAACTGGTGCACGCGCAGGATGCCGCGAGTGTCCTTGCCGTAGGAGCCGGCCTCCCGGCGGAAGCACGACGACCAGCCCGCGTACCGCAGCGGCCCGCCGGACAGGTCGAGGATCTCGCCGGCGTGGTAGCCGGCCAGCGGCACCTCGGCGGTGCCGACCAGGTACATGTCGTCGGCCTCGAGCCGGTAGATCTCGTCGGCGTGCGCCCCGAGGAAACCGGTGCCCTCCATGGCTTCCGGCTTGACCAGCACCGGCGGGATCATCGGGACGAACCCGTTGTCGATCGCGGTGCTGACCGCCAGGTTCAGCAGGGCCCACTGCAGCTGGGCGCCGACGCCGCGCAGGAAGTAGAAGCGGGCCCCGGACACCTTGGTACCCCGCTCGATGTCGATCGCGCCCAACCGCTCGCCCAGCTCCACGTGATCGCGGGGCTCGAAGTCGAACTCCGTCGGCGCGCCGACCTCCTTGACGACCAGGTAGTCCTGCTCGCCCCCGGGCGGTGCGCCCTCGATGACGTTCGGCACGGCCAGGTGCGCCGCGGCGAGCACCCCGTTCGCTTCGTTCTCGGCCGCCTCGGCCACCTTGACCTGCGCGGCCAGCTCCTTGCCGCGCTCCAGCAGCGCCGGCCGCTCGTCCTTGGCGGCCTTGCCGACCGTCCGGCCGAAGGCCTTCTGCTCGGCCCGCAGCGAGTCGGCGGTGGCGACCGCCGCGCGCCTCGCCGCGTCCGCCGCCAGCAACCGGTCGACCGCTCCGGAGTCCTCGCCGCGGGCGTGCTGCGAGGCGCGGACACGGTCGGGGTCGTCACGGACGATGCGCAGGTCGATCACCCGGTGAGGGTATCCCGGGTGGTCCGGTCGGCCGGCGCCACCGACCGGGCCTGGACAATGGGCGGGTGGCCGTGCAGATGTCGAAAGGTGAGTTCGAGGACCTCGTCGCCGAGGCCCTCGATCTCGTCCCGGAACAATTCACCCGGGCGATGGACAACGTCGTCATCCTGGTCGAGGACCGGCACCCGACCCAGAACCTGTACGGGCTGTACCACGGGGTCGCGCTGACCTCCCGGACGTCCAGCTACTCCGGGCACCTGCCGGACACCATCACCATCTACCGGCTGCCGATCCTGGCGCACGCCCGGGACGTGGAAGGGGCCCGCGAACAGGTGGCCACCACCGTGATCCACGAGATCGCCCACCACTTCGGCATCGACGACGACCGGCTGGACGAACTCGGCTGGGCCTGACGGCGGTCAGCCGACGCCGGCAACCTCGCGGGCCAGCCAGGGATAGCGGTCGGTGTCCCGACCGGCGTAGTCGGGGTCCAGGTAGATGTGCAGCCGCTGGATCTTGAAGTCCCAGATCTCGAAGATATTGCAGAACCGGCCGGCGCCCCACTGCGGGCTGCCGGCCTGCCAGTCTGCAGGCGGTGCTTCGATCGGGACGCCGACGAGGCCGTGCTCGCCCTCACGGACCATTACCGGCGAACCGCGGACATCCTGGAGCGGGCCTACGCCCCGGACTGATCCGTGGAGCCGACCGGACCCGCGTCCGGCACCGGTCGACACGACCGGAACGGTGGACCTGGCCTACGCTCACCCCGGCCGGATGACCCATGCCCGAGGAGTGCGAGATGCCCACCATTGCCGTCGTCGGTGAAGTCGTCGCCGACGCCGTCCTGCCCCCGGACGGCATTTCCGCGGGCGTGGCCCACCTGACCGTGCACCCGGGCGGCGGGCCCGCCAATACCGCGGTCGCCCTGTCCCGGCTGGGTTCGACGGCGCGGTTCGCCGCCCGGATCAGCGGCGGCGCCCTCGGTGCGCTGTGCCGGGCCAAGCTCGAGGAATCCCTGGTCGATCTGAGCGCGTCGGAAAGCGCGGCGGAGCCGGCCACCCTGGCCATCGCCCGGCTGGACGCGTCGGGGGCGGCGTCGTACGAGTTCTACACGGACGGCACCGCCGACTGGGCCTGGACCGACGCGTCACTGGCCAAGTTGATCGACGGCCCGTTCGGCAGCCACTCCCCGCCCGTCGCCCTGCACACCGGTTCGCTCGCCCTGGCCCTACAGCCGTCCGGTGAGGTGATCGAGAACCTGCTGGCCCGGGCCCGGCCGACGATGACCGTCTCGGTCGACCCGAACCTTCGGCCGCTGCTGGTGCCGGTCGCCTCCTACCGGCTCTGGATCGACCGGTGGGCATCGCTGGCCGACATCCTGCGGCTGTCCGAGGACGACCTCGATCTGCTGTGGCCCGGTTGGACCCCGGAGCAGGCCGCGCTGCATCTGCATGCTTGCGGGGTCCCGCTGGCCGTGGTCAGCCTGGGCGGTGAGGGTGCGTTCGCCTCCCTGCGCGGTGAGCAGGTCCGGGTGCCGATTGCCCCGACCACCCTGGTCGATACGGTCGGCGCCGGCGACTCGTTCCACGGCGGGCTGCTGCATTTCCTGGCCGAGGGCGGTTATCTCGGCGGTCGGCTGGAGACCCTGACGACGGCCGCGCTCGCCCAGGCCCTGGCCTACGCCTCCCGGGTGTCGGCGATCAACTGCTCCCGGGCCGGCGCCAACCCGCCCTGGGCCGCCGAACTCGCCTGAGCGGACCGGTCACCGACCCGCCCCTGCCCTGTCCGCGCCGGTCCGCGCCTCTCGCGCCGGTCCGCGTCTCACGCGCCGGTCCGCACCGCTCTCGCGCCGGTCCGCGCCGCCGAGTGTGCAGCAACCGTCATCATCGGCAGAGACAAGAACGGGTTGCTGCACATTCGGGGCGGAAGAACACCCTTGACGCTGCCGTCGCCTGCGGTCACACTTGAACAGTGTTAGGAAAGACTACGAGCGTTTGGCAGGACCGTCGCAAGGAAGCGACCCGGTCGGCCATCGTGGCGGCAGCGTGGGAAGAGGCGCGTGAGCACGGCCTGGCGACACTGACGCTGCGGCAGCTGGCCGCCCGGATCGGCATGTCGGCGCCGTCGCTGTACACGCACTTCGCCGCCAAACACGCGATCTACGACGCGATGTTCGCCGACGCCTGGCGAGAGGTCGAGCGGCTGCAGGTGGCCATGGTGCTACCCGCGGAGCCACGGGCCGCGCTGCGCACCGTCGCCCGCACGTTCTTCGACTTCTCGACCGCCGACCTGCCCCGGCACCAGCTGATGGACTCCCGGATCATCCCGGACTTCACCCCGACCCCCGAGGCCTACGCGCCCGCGGTCCGCGTCATGACGAACCTGCACAAGCTGTTCGCCACGATCTTCGGCACCGCCCGGAACGAGGACGTCGACCTGTTCTCGGCGCTGGTCGGCGGCCTCATCGATGCCCAGTGGGCCAACGACCCCGGCGGGCAGCGATACGGGCGGTTGCTCGACCGGGCCATCGACATGTTCGCCGACGACATGGGTTTGCCGCCAGCACCGGCGTCCGGTCCTGCGCCGCAACCGGACGAACCGACCCCCGGATCCGATCAGGAATGAGGGAACATCGATGACATCGCCCAAGGGCACCCGACCCGCCATCGCGACGACCCAGCCGACCAATGCCGTGCGGCCGCGAGGTTCCGCCCTGGACCGGGCGACCGCGATGCGGCTGGCGGCTACCGAGTACCAGCGCTACAGCGACCTTCTCGCCGACCTGACGCCACCCGACTGGTCGGCACCGACCGACTGCCCGGGCTGGGACGTCCGGACGATGGCCGCCCATAACCTGGGCATGGCCCGGATGGCCGCCTCGCTCATCGAGACGATCCGGCAGCAGGTCAAAGCCGATCGCCGGGCCCGGAAGACCGGCGAGCAGATGGTCGACGCGCTCACCGCGATTCAGATCGCCGAACGGACCGCGCTCACCCCGGCCGAGATCGTCGCCGACTACCGGCGGACCGGGCCGCGCGCCGCCCGCGGACGCCGCCGGCGCCCCGGCTGGTTCCGGCACGCACGGTTACCCGCCGCCCAACGGGTGAACGGAACGGACGAGCCATGGACCTTCGGCTTCGTCATCGACACCATCCTGACCCGCGACTGCTGGATGCACCGCGTCGACACCAGCCGGGCGACCGGCCGCGACCCGGTCCTGACCGCCGACCACGACGGAGTCATCGTGGCGGACGTGGTGGCCGAATGGTCGAGCAGGTACCGGCCGGCCGGAACACTGGTGCTGACCGGGCCGGCCGGCGGCACCTGGACGTTCCCCGACCCCGGCGACACGATCACGCTCGATGCGGTCGAGTTCTGCCGGATCCTGTCCGGCCGGCCATCCACCCGCGACGCCGACGCGGCGGTCCTGGGCGGCTCCGAGGTCCCGTTCTGACCGCCGGCCGCCCCGGTCGGGCCAGGCGCCGCGAATCGGCCTGACCTCTTTCGCGCCCGCCCAGCGCCGGGACGGCACGGCGCGATCCCGCCCCTGCGTCGCCGCATCGCTTCCGGTGCCCTCCTCCCGTGTCGGATGGTGGCCTCGCCGGCTCGGCCAACTAGCGTCCGACCCAACGCACAGGTCGGGAGGCGCAGATGGCCATCGGTTGGAAGCCCGTCGGGATCGACACGCCGCTGCCGGTCGGTACGCCGGTCAAGCCGGACGAGCGGCTGTCCTGGCCCAAGACCATCGGCGTCGGCGCCCAGCACGTCGTGGCGATGTTCGGGGCCACCTTCGTCTTCCCGATCATCATGGGCCTGGACCCGAACCTGGCAATCCTGATGTCCGGGGTCTGCACGATCCTGTTCCTGCTGATCGTCTCGGGCAAGGTGCCCTCGTACCTGGGCACCTCGGCCAGCTTCGTGGGGGCGGTGGTGGCGATCAGGGCGGCCGGTGGCACCACCGCGAACGTCACCGGCGCGATCCTGGTCGCCGGCCTGACCCTGGCGATCGTCGGGATCGTCGTGCACATCGTGGGTGGGGCGGCGGTTCGCCGGGTGCTGCCTCCCGTGGTCAGCGGCGCCGTCGTCATGCTGATCGGCTTCAACCTGGCGCCGGTGGTCGCCGGGGTCTACTGGCCGCAGGACCCGGGCGTGGCGTTCACCGTCATGGCCTTCACCATCCTGGCCGCGGTCGCGTTCCGCGGGTTCTTCGCCCGGATCGCGGTGTTCCTCGCATTGATCTTCGGCTTCGTGCTGTCCTGGGTGCTGGACGCGGCCCTCGGCCCGATCACGTCGGCCACCGGGACCGGCGAGGTGACCACGCACCTGCGGGTGGACCTGTCCGGGGTGCAGGACGCCGCCTGGTTCGGTCTGCCCACGCTGCACGCGCCGCAGTTCCAGCTGCAGTTCATTCTGCTCGCGCTGCCCGGCGTCATCGCGCTGATCGCCGAGAACACCGGGCACGTGCGGGCGGTCTCGGAGATGACCGGCGAGAACCTGGACCCGTACCTGGGCCGGGCGCTGTTCGCCGACGGGTTCGGCACCGCCCTGTCCAGCGCGGTCGGCGGCTCCCCCACCACCACCTACGCGGAGAACATCGGCGTCATGGCCGCCACCCGGGTGTACTCGACCGCCGCCTACTACGTCGCCGCGGCGGTAGCGATCCTGCTCGGCCTGATCCCTAAGTTCGGTGCGCTGGTGAGCGCCACCCCGGGCGGCGTGCTCGGCGGCATCACCGTGGTGCTCTACGGCATGATCGGCCTGCTCGGCGCCAAGATCTGGATCGAGAACAAGGTCGACTTCGGCAACCCGGTCAACCTGGTGCCGATGGCCGCCGCGATCATCATCGGCATCGGCAACGTGACCATGACGTTCGGCGACGACTTCCAGCTCTCCGGGATCGCCCTGGGATCCATCGTCGCCATCGTCGCCTACCATCTGGCCCGGCTCGTCGCCCCCGCCGCACTGCGCGAACCGCTGGGCTAGCCCGCCCGAGTTGATCATGGCGATCTCTGCGCGACACGCCGACGACACGCCGGCGCGGCGACAGGGATCGCCATGATCAACTTCGAAAGGCGGGGGGCGAGTCAGCCCAACAGGTTGCGCAGCACACCCTGCTTGGGGTGCTTGATGATGATCGACCCGGACTTCTTGACGCCGGTCAGCACCAGCGTCATGCCCCGGCCGGCGGACCGCGGATCGACCTTGTTGTGCACGTGCCCGCCGCGCATCTGCAGACCGTCCACCCGGACGGTGGTGCCGACCGGCACGATCAGCTCGGCCGCCCCGCCGTAATTCGACCGGAACTCGACGGTCACCGTGTTCGATACCAGCTGGGCCTGGGTGAAGTCGAGCTTGGTGCTGGCCCCGGTGCCGCCCACCACGATCAACGGCGGGGCGTTCCAGTAGCCCTTGAAGGTTCGCGCACCCCAGCCGAGCAACTCCAGCACACCGCCGGCCGGCGACACGGCGCCGGAGTACCCCGGCCCGGCGGTCGGCACCGGCCGGGTCGCGGCGGTGGCGTCGTCGACCGACCGGCCGGCGATCTGCAGGCCCGGCAGATCGATCAGCACCGCGTTGAGGTCGCGCCGGGTCCGGGCCGCGATCACCTTGCCGCTGCGCTCGGCGTACTCCTCGATGTCGATCAGCCCGCGCCCGGTGGCCTTTTCCAGCAACGTCAGGACGTGGGCCCGCTCGTCGTCGGAGACCCGCAGGTCGCGGGGGTCGATCGGCGAGCCGGACATGCGGCCCAGGATAGTCAGACCCGCGTGGTCAACGGGCCGCGCGGCCCATCGGGAGTCGGGTCGTCGCTGGTGGGATCCCCACCCGTCGGATCCGGGCCGGTCGGCACCGCGCCGGCCGGATCCTCACCCGCCGGGCCGTCGGCGGCACCGACGTCCAGGCGGGCGCCACCGAGCGCCCGGCCGGCCCACGACTCCATCAGCCAGCCGCCGGCCGGCCGGCTGCTCATGACGATCATGCCGGTGTTGTGCAGCGGATTGAACCGTGCGAACAGGTCGCGGCGCACCGCTTCGTCCGCGCCGCGCACGGTCGACCAGGTGCGCAGGACCGCGCCGTGCGCGAACAGGGCCACCACGGCGTCGTCACCGGCGCGATCGACGACCATCTCGGTCAGTTCCGAGACGACGGCATCGAAACGGGCCACCACCTGCTCCCCTGTTTCACCTCCCGGTACGGCCACCTCGAGCTCGCCGTCCATCCACCGCCGCACGGTGCTCAGGTAGGTGCGCACCGCGTGCTCGTCACCGCGCATCTCCAGATCACCGGCCGGCACCTCGCACAGGCCGTCCCGGATGAGCACGTCCAGTCCGCGGGCCGCGGCCAGCGGCGCGGCCGTGAGCTGGGTGCGGGGCTGGGTGGAGGCGGCGATCAGGTCGATCCGTTGGTCGGCCAGACTGTCCGGCAGCGCGGCGGCCTGCTCCACACCCAGGTCGGTCAGCCCCGGCCCGGGCGGCGCGGTGTCCAGCAGCCCGAGCACGTTCGACGGCGTCTGGCCGTGCCGGATCAGCAGCAGTCGCACGGTCAGTCCCCCCGCTGCCAGCGGCCGACCTGCGCCGCGGCGTCCGCGTAGGCGGTCGGGGTGGCGAACTCGGCCGTCGGGTCGTTGAGCCCGGCCGCCCGCGGGTAGGACCCGAGCCAGCGCAGCAGCGCCTGCCGGCGGATCAACGCGGCGACGACGTCGGCCATCGCCGGGTCCGCGAGGTGCCCGTCGGCGTCGACAAGGAAGTAGTAGATGCCGAGCTTGGAACGGGTGGGCCGGGACTCCAACCGGGTCAGGTTGATCCCCCGGGAGGCGAACTCGGCCAGCACGGCCAGCAGCGAGCCGGGGTGGTTACCGACCGACAACACCAGCGAGGTGCGGTCGTTGCCGGTCGGGGCCGGCGGCCGACCGGGCCGGCGGAGCAACACGAACCGGGTGACGGCGTCCCGCACGTCGCCGATGTCGGCGACCAGGGTGTCGAGCCCGTAGCGGGCGCCGGCCACGGGAGCGGCGGCGGCCGCATCGAGATCGCCCGCGGCGACCGCGGCGGCGGCGGCGGCATTCGATGCGGTCATGACCGCCGCGGCGGCCGGCAACGACCGGGCGAGCCAGGGCCGGATCTGGGCGTGCCCGTGCGGGTGGGCCCCGACGGATCGAATGGAGGCGAGCGAGGTGCCGGGCCGCGCAAGCAGATCGAAGGTGATCGGCACGTAGGTCTCGGCGGTGATCCGCAGCGGAGCGCCGTGGGTGAGCTCGTCCTGGGTGACCGGCACGGCGCCCTCGACGGAACTCTCCATGGCCGCACAGGCGGCGTCCGCCCGGCCCGACCGCACGTCGTCAAGGGCGACCGATACGGTGCCGACCGGGTCCAGGTCGACCGCTGCCGCCGCGGCCAGGGCCCGCGCGGCCTGCTCGGTGAAGGTGCCCTCGGGTCCCAGGTACGCCCATCGCTCCGTTGCCCGACCCACGCCGTTCACCCTATCCAGACCGCTCCGGCCAACCCGGTTGTCCTTGTCACCGGAATCTGCGCAGGCCCGTTCACCGTGCTCGATCTCCCTTGCGAGCCCGGCCCGACTCGACGCCCCAATCGGGCCGCGGGAATCAGCCGCCGGAGCCGGTCTCCGGCGCCTGGGCCTGCAGCTGGGCCAGCCGATCCGGATCCTGCACGCTCATCCAGGCCAGCACGTCCCGGAACGGCACGCACTGCACGTCGGGCTGACCGCACTTCTCCAGGACGAACTTGGTCAGGGCGTCTTCGTAGGCATTGTTGTTCCACGCATTGAAGTGGTTCCCCAGCACGAGCGGCGCCCGGTTGCCGTTCCAGGTCGCGTTGAACATGTCGTTGTAGGTCTGGTACACCTGTTCGGAATCGGCCGCCGACTGCTCGGGCGTCACACCCTTGCTGTCGGCACCGCGCTGCGTGTAATAGAAGTTGTAATCCATGGTGATCTGCTGCTTCCCGGTGCCGTTGATCGGGAAGGTCGCCATGCCGAACTGCCAGATCTTGTACTGCTGCGACTGCTTCGGCCAGGAGATGCCGGTCTTGGTGAACGACGAGTCGTAGGTGATGCCGTGATCGACCAGGGCCGGGAACAGCTCCTCGGCCTTGCCCTCCAGACACGGGGTGCGCTCGCCGCGCACCTCCTGCTTCGGGTCGAAGGCCAGGGTGTCCATCTGCACGCCGGGGTTGTTCGCCTTGACGTTCGCGATCATCGAGTAGAACTGGTCGAGCTCGTTGTTCCAGTCGGCGGTCGACCACTGATTGCCGCTCGGCTCGGCGCCCGCACAGAAGTGTCCGTTGAAATGGGTGCCGATCTCGTTGCCCTCGGCGTAGGCCTGATTCAGGTCCTTGATCTCGATGGGCAGGTCGGTGGCGCTGTTCCAGTTGATCGACGAGTTGCCCGGGCTGTGCCCCGGCCCCTGGTAGGCCATCTTGGTCTCGTCGGAGAGCATGTAGGTGCCCGACAGGAAACCGGTGAAGTGGAACGGCACCTTGGTACCGACGTCGAACCAGTGCTGCCACTTCTCGTGCCAGCCGACCCCGTCGAAGCTGACGACGATGAACTGCGGAGGCTTTTCCCCCGGCTGGAGCTTCTTGGGCACGAACCCGGACGGCATCGCGACGCCCTCCTGGACCGTGCCGTCACCGGACTGGGTCGAGGCCGCGGAGGACGACGGGGCCGCCGACGACGACGCCGCGGGGCTGGAGGCCGCCGGCACGGAGGTTGCCGGGCTCGATTCCGGGCCGGCGGTCACGAAGCTGGTCACCGTGACGTCGCCGGCCGCGCCGGAATTGCCGCAGGCGGCCAGCAACAGGGCCAGCACCCCTGTCACGGCGATCAGAGCCTTGCGCCGACGTCCCACCCGCATTGAATCCTCCGCATTTCGCCACCCACGGCCAGCCCACAGCGCGCGCCCAGGGCACACGCGGCTTCTGACAGTACTGTCCGACAACTGACGTGCGGTCGAGGTGAAGGGTTGTGGCGCCGCCGGATTCGCGTCCGGCCGGATGACACGCACCCGACCGCACCGGCTCTAAGCTGCGCGGTCATGACCACCGGTGCCCCTCCACCGCCAAGCGGCCCACCTGCGCAAACGCCGCCGCCCCCGGATCCCGATGGTTTTCTGACCCCCCGGGCCTACACCCCGCGCTCGATGTGGGTCGAACTGGTCGTGGTGTTCCTGGTCACCCTCGGCAGTAGCGGGCTGACGTCGCTGGTCAGCCTGGCCGACGCGCTGCTGGCGCCGGTGCCGCTGGCGTCCCAGACCGTCGCGATCGTGGTCCCGCAGGCCCAGGCGTCGTACCTGGATCTGATCAAGCAGCTGCTGGCGATCCTGCGGGGGGTGGCCTGGGGGGCGTTGGGCCTGTACCTGCTGTGGCGCAGCGGGGTCAACCTGCGCCGCCGGCTCGGCCTGGACGCCCGGCGACCCTGGGCGGACCTGGGCATCGGTGTCGTGCTGACCGCGATCATCGGCATCCCCGGCATCGCGCTGTATCTCGGCGCGGTCGCCGCCGGCATCAACCTGACCGTCGCCCCGTCCACCCTGAACGACGTCTGGTGGCGGCTGCCGGTGCTGGTCCTGGCCGCGATCGAGAACGGCTTCCTGGAGGAGGTGCTGGTCGTCGGGTACCTGGTCACCCGGCTGGAGCAGCTTCGGCTGCCCGGCTGGGCGGTCATCACCGTCTCCGCCGTGCTGCGCGGGTCCTACCACCTGTACCAGGGCTTCGGCGGCTTCCTCGGGAACGCGGCGATGGGCGTCGTGTTCGCCTGGTGGTTCCGCCGGACCCGCCGGCTCTGGCCACTGGTCATCGCGCACTCGCTGCTCGACATCTTCGCGTTCGCCGGATATGCCCTGCTCAAGGGCACCGTGAGTTGGCTGCCCTGACAAGCCCGGCCGGGCCGGGTAGTGCCGGGCCCCGGACCGGGCCGGAGGGGGCCCGACGGGGCCGGGTAGTGCCGGACCGGGGCCGGACCGGGCCGGAGGGGGCCCGACGGGGCCGGGTAGTGCCGGGCCCCGAGTCAGCGCAGGGTGAACTGGCGGCCCAGGATGCCGTCGCGGGCGCGGCGCTCGGCGTCGGTCAGCGGCTCGTCGACGGCCAGCGCCAGCGCCAGCCGCTCGGCGAACGCCAACGCGGGTGCGTCCCACTCACTGGCGTGGGCGTCCCGGTCCAGGTCCCAGACCGGGACCAGCCGGCCGTGCGCCCGGAACGACCCGACGTACCGGGTGCCATCGCCCAGGTCGAGCCGGTCGGCCACGGCGAGCCGGGCGAGCGCGGCCATCAGCGGCGGTTCGTCCTCGGGGCGGACCCAGCGCAAGTGCGCCCGCTCGCCGGCGTCCACCCAGTAGGCGCCGGGCAGGTCGGCGACCCGCGCGGTCGGCATGATCGCGGCGTTCGCCCGCTCCAGCGACAGCGCGACCTCGCTGCCGGGTTCGACCTGCTCCTCCAGCCACCACGAGAAGTCCTCGTGCACCGTGACGTGCAGCGGTTCGTCCACGATCAGGTCGCCGTACCGGTTGCCGATGCTCGCCCGGCCGACCACGGACAGCACCGACGACGGCTGCGCCGCGAGCGCCCACTCCAACGCGGCCGCCAGGTCCCGGGACAGGTCACCGGTGTGCGTCTGCACCTGCATGCCCAGCATGATCGAGCCGTCCGACCGGGTGAGCGCAGCGGCGGCACCGGGCAGCACGCTGGCGAGCACGACCGACGGCACGTCGTCCCGCGGTTCGATCAACGTCAGCGGGGCGCTCGCCGACGGCAGGAATTCGCGCAGGGCGATGAGCTCGGTCTCCGCGGCGAGCCCGGCGAACGGCCGGGTGACGATCAGGTCGGCCGCGTCCGCCGACCCGTGACAGGCCTTGTAGCGGCGGCCGGAGCCGCACGGGCACGGGCGGCGGGGATTCACGGACTCCGCGGGCCCGGCGGCAGATCCGGATTCGAGGACGGCGGTGGATCCCCCGGTACGGCGGCTCTTCTTCGACACCCGGCCACGGTAGCCGACCGCCGTCCGGGGACGGCCGCTCGACGCCGCCCGAAGGGTCGGAGCCGGCGGGACAACGATCAGCCCGGTGTGCCGGCCCGGGGGGCCGGCTCGGCCCCGCGGGTCGGCGCCGGCTCACGGACCACCCAACCGGCCGGGATCGCCGCCCGCCGGCGCAACAGCCGAGCGAACCGCCAGAGCATGGCCGCGCCCAGTCCGGCGCAGACCGCCGCGGCGAGATCGACGGCGATGTGCAGTTCGACGGTGTCGGCGATCGCCTGCAGGCTGCCACCGAACCCGCGGGCCAGCGCCGCCGCGACCAGTGCGGCCGAGACGATCCAGCTGAGCCACCAGCACACGGTCAGCCGGGACGCTCGTCCTCGGCTCTCCGCGGCCCGCTCGGCGCCGAGCATCCGATCGATCTCGGTGACGATCTGCCCGGCGCCGTACAGGTTCCATCCAGGCACCAGCAGGCGGGCCAGCACCGCGACCCGGGACCGGGCCGGGACCCGACCGAGGCGCAGCGCCGCCACCGGATGGGTCCGGACCAGGGCGACCGCCGACACGAGCAACGCCGCGACGGCGGACGCGACCACGCCGGCGCCGGCCGCGGCCACGAAGACGTCGCTGCCCCACACGGTCGCGGCGGGCAGCACCTTCGTCCGGCCGTCGAGCAGCAACACGAAGCGCCAGGTCTCGGCCGCCGCCGCGACCAGGGCGAGGACGGCCGTCACCGCGGCGATGACGGCCGCGGTCCGGAGCACTCCGGATGGGTCGGCCGGCGGCCGCTCGTCGCCGGCGCCCGCCGTGTCCGCCTGCCACACGACCGGCGGGAAGGACCACCGCGGCGGACGGCTGCCGTAGGACGGCGGACCGGTGTACGGCGGCTCGGCCGGCGGCGCGACCGTCCGCGGCGGTCCGCCGGGTGGCGGGTGCGCGACCCAGCGATGCCGGGGCAGCTCACAATTGGCGCAGCGCGGCCAGCCGGCGTCGATCTGCCGGACCCGGCAACGCGGGCACACCCAGGTGCGGGACGCACCCGACGGCGGCGCGAACGCGTTCGGCCCACTCATGCCCGGGGCCCGCGACCGCCCGGGGCCCGCGGCTCAGATGACCTCGGGGACGGCGTCACCGTCGGCCTCCATCGGCCGGCCCGACCGGGCCCAGCCACCCATCCCGCCGGCGACGTTCACGACGTCCCATCCCTGCTGGTTCAGGTACGCCGTCGCCCGCGCGGATCGGCCGCCGGAGCGGCAGATCACGTACACCGGGTTGCCGTCGGGGATGTCGTCGAGTCGCTCGGCGAGCTGGGTCATCGGCACGTGGACCGCGCCGGGGGCTCGCCCGGCGGCCCACTCGTCGTCCTCCCGCACGTCGAGCAACACGGCGTCCGCCGGGACCTGATCGATACTGACCTCTGGAATCGAAGCGCTCACCGGCCCATGATTCCACCGGAACCGGTTGGACCGAGCGGCCGGCGTCAACGACTGTTCACACGGTCGACGCACCTCATCAACATCCTGCGCGCAGCATGGCAACGGCCTCGGCGGTCGGGCCGGGCCGCCGCCGACGAAGGGCACTGCCATGGACACCTTCGACCTGGTCGTCATCGGATCGGGACCGGCCGGGCAGAAGGCCGCGATCGCCGCCGCCAAACTCGGGCACCGGGCCGCAGTGGTGGACCGCGGGCACATGATGGGCGGCGTCTGCATCAATACCGGCACGATCCCGTCCAAGACATTGCGCGAGGCGGTGCTGTACCTGACCGGCCTGAGCCAGCGCGAGCTGTACGGCGAGGCCTACCGGGTCAAGGACGAGATCACCATCGGTGACGTCGCCGCCCGGATCGCCCACGTGGTGAACCGCGAGGTCGACGTCGTCCGCAACCAGCTCACCCGCAACCATGTCAGCGTGCTGCCGGGCACGGCCCGGTTCACCGACCCGCACACGATCCGGGTCCAGGCCGGCGACGGCACCAGCCGGTTGATCCGCGGAGAGAAGATCGTCATTGCGGTGGGCACCAAGCCGGCCCGCCCCGGTTCGGTGGACTTCGACGGCGAGACGATCGTCGACTCCGACCAGATCCTGAACATCCAGCGGGTGCCGGCCTCGATGGTCGTGGTCGGTGCGGGCGTCATCGGCATCGAGTACGCGTCCATGTTCGCCGCGCTCGGCACCAAGGTCACCGTCGTCGAGTCCCGGTCGACGATGCTGCCGTTCTGCGACGACGAGGTCATCGAGGCCCTGAAGTACCAGCTGCGCAGCCTGGCCGTGACCTTCCGGTTCTCCGAGACGGTGGCGGAGGTGCAGAAGCACCCGGCCGGCACGCTCACCATCCTCGAATCCGGCAAGAAGATCCCCGCCGATACCGTCCTCTACTCGGCGGGACGGCAGGGCGTCACCGACGAGCTGCACGTGCAGGCGGCCGGTGTGCCTGCGTCCAACCGGGGCAAGGTCGAGGTCAACGAGAACTTCCAGACCGAGGTCGCCCACATCTATGCGGTCGGCGACGTCATCGGCTTCCCGGCCCTGGCCGCGACGGCGATGGAACAGGGTCGCCGGGCGGCCTACCACGCCTTCGACGAACCGGTCGGCAAGCTCGGCGACCTGCAGCCGATCGGCATCTACTCGATTCCGGAGATCAGCTTCGTCGGGCGTACCGAGACCCAGCTCACCGCGGCCCGGGTGCCGTTCGAGGTGGGTGTCGCCCGCTACCGGGAGCTGGCCCGCGGCGCCATCCTGGGCGACTCGTACGGGATGCTGAAGATCCTGGTGCACGCCGAATCCCGGGAACTGCTCGGCGTGCACGTGTTCGGCACCAACGCCACCGAGCTCGTGCACATCGGGCAGACCGTGATGGGCTGCGGCGGCACCGTCGACTACCTCGTCGACACCGTCTTCAACTACCCGACGCTGGCCGAGTCCTACAAAGTCGCCGCGCTCGACGCGGTGAACAAGATGCGAGCCATCGCGAAGGTCACCCAAACCGGTCTGTACCGACCCCTTCCGGAGTAAATAATTCGCCCGAATCGGACATCTCTCGACTACCAACGGTAGGGTCGGCGCCATTCGGGTCGACGGTGCTGGCCGTCGCGGTCATGGGGGTGCCGGTTGACGTTCCGGGTGTTGATGGTGTGTACCGCCAATCACTGCCGATCACCGATGGCGCAGCAGATGCTGGACCACGCGGCGACGGGTCGATTCGGCGAGGGGCACTGGGCGGTCGATTCGGCCGGAACGAACATTCCCGGGCCGTGGCCCCTGCACGAGCACGCGGCCACGGTGCTCGCGCGGCGCCTCGGCGGGGTCGCCCCGCACACGTCGCAGCCGCTGTCCAGCGCCGTGATCGGCGAATCCGACCTCATCCTGACCGCATCCCGCCGGCAGCGCGGCATCGTGGTCAAGGCGGTCCCCGCGGCCATCGGCCGCACGTTCACCATCCGGCAGTTCGCGCGACTCAGCGACGCCGTGCCGGCGCCCCTGAGCGAGCCGGACGATCCGACGGGACAGGGCCGCCGGCTCGTCACCGAGGCGAAGCTCGCCCGTTCGTCGCTGCAGCCGGTGCCGGGTGCCGATGAGGACCTGCCCGACCCGATGGGCGGTTCGCTGGCCGACTTCGAGGTGTGCGCCGACCGCCTGCAGGACGCGATCGACCGGATCCTGCGACCGCTGCCGACCGGCCACCGCACCGCCTGAGGCGGGGCCTACTTCACCAGGCGGGACAGGCGCCGATCGGCCAGCTTCCGGCCGCCGGTCTGGCAGGTCGGGCAGTACTGGAAGGACCGGTCCGCGAAGGACACCTCGGCGATCACGTCACCGCAGACCGGGCAGGGCAGCCCGGCGCGGGCGTGCACCCGGAGCCCGGTCCGCTTCTCGCCCTTCAGCCGCGCCGCCTCACCGCCGACCGACCGCAGCACGGCGTCGGTGAGCACCGTGGCCATGGCCTCGTGCAGCCGGTCCAGCTCGTCCGGACCCAACCGGCCGGCGGTGGCGTAGGGCGAAAGCTTTGCGGTGTGCAGGATCTCGTCCGAATAGGCGTTGCCGATGCCGGCGATGATCCGCTGGTCGGTGATGACGTTCTTGATCCGCCCGGTCTGGCCACCCAGCACCGCGGCCAGCGCGGCCCGGTCCAGGTCGAGGGCATCCGGGCCGAGCCGGGCGACACCGGGGACGGCCTGCGGGTCGGTGACCACGGCCGCGGTCACCGACTTGCGCGTGCCCGCCTCGGTGACGTCGAACCCGCCGCCACCGCTGAGCACCACCCGGAGCGAGATCGGCCCGCCCATCTTCGGCGGCCGCGGCGAGATCGCGTCCGACCAGCGCAGCCAACCGGCCCGGGCGAGGTGGAGCAGCAGGTGCAGCTCCGGCGGCGCGTCGTCGGGCGACGTCGGGCCGGGCGCGGTGGTCAGGTCGAGGAACTTGCCGTGCCGGCCCACACCGGACACGGTGCGACCGACCATCGCCGACGCCGGCGGGTCGAAGGTGGTCAGCACGTTGAGCGAGGCCACGGTCAGCGCGGCGATCGTCTGCCCGCCGGCGTGCTCGGTCAGGAACGCGGCCAGCGCGGTGACCTCGGGCAGCTCGGGCATGGGGCCCAGTCTGCCGGACCCCGCCCCGGACAACCATCGGCGCAGGTGTGGGTCGGCCTCGCCGGGCGGCCGGCCGGGCCGGCTCGAACCGGTCGCGGGCCGCCGGTGTGGCCGGCGGCGGCCGTCCGCCGATCAGCGCGGCGGGACGCGCCCCCGATCGCGATGGGCCAGGAAGAACCGGACGATCTCCACCGAGGCGTCCGGACCGGCCGGGTCGGTGTAGCTGCCCGCCGGTTGCCCGCCGAACCAGGCATGACCACCGCCCTGCACCACCCATGATTCGACGAGCGGCCGCCCGTCCGGATCCTCGTGCGTCGTCCGGGTGTACCCCTTCGCGGCGTCGGAGGCCGGCACCACCGTTGTCGTGCCCGGCGGCGCCGAGGCGGCGCCGGCGAGGGCCGCCCGCACCAGTTGCTCGGCGTTCACCGCCGCGACGGTGCCATCCGCGGTCCCGTGGAAGACGATCAGCGGGACCGCGCCGTGCGGCGCCGGGGCACCGCCGCCGCCCATCGCACCCAGGGCCGATCCGATATCCGTGGCGGCGCGATAGCCGACCCCGGAATGCACCCCGGCGCCCGCGAACATCTCCGGATAGGCGGCAGCCATCACCGCCGCCATCGCCCCGCCGGCGGACAGGCCGGCCACGAACACGGCGCCGGAGTCGATCGGCAGCTCACGGCAGACTTCCGTGACGATGCCGGCGATGATCGCCGGTTCGCCGGCACCGGCCGATTGGTCCTCGGGCCGGAACCAGTTCCAGTAGCCACCCGGATTGGCCCGGCGGGATTGCTCGGGGTAGACCACGACGAACGAATGGTGGTCGGCGAGGGCGTTCATGCCGGTGCCGGCGGCGAAGTCGGCCGCGTCCTGCGTGCCGCCGTGCAGCATGACGACCAACGGCACCGGCCCGCCGTCGAGAGCCGGCGGGACGTACACCAGGTAGTCGCGGGTCCCGTCGAGGCCCTGGAAGGTGCGCCGCTCCGGCTCACCCAGGGCCGCGCCCCGGAACGGAGCGACCGGCACCCCGGGCTCGGCCGGACTCGCCGGCGCGGTCATGTCCGGATGCGGCAACCCGGCCGCCGGGTCCGCGATCGACCGATCGTCATGAGTCGCCTGAACCTCTCCATCGGCTTGTCGGCCACGATCAGGTACCCGTTCGCCGGATGCCCAACCGGTTCACCCTCGCACGGCCCGGCGCCGGTGGCCGGTGACGCGTCCGGAGGCCGTGAGAGATGCACGGTCACGGCGACTGCAGCACACTGCTGACATGACCGATTTCGCCGCGCTGAGCGCGACCAGCTGATGGCCCGCACGGTGCTCCGTCGACAGCCGAAGGTGGCGGTGATCGGTTCCGGATCCTGGGGCACCAGCGTGGCGTCGATCGTGGCCCGGCATTCCCCGACCACGATCTGGGGCCGGTCCGCCGAGGTGGTCGAGCAGATCAACACCGGTCATACCAACGAGCGGTACCTGCCCGGCTTCGAGCTCGCCCCGGGGCTGATCGCGACCACCGATCTGCAGCAGGCCGTCGAACCCGCCGACATCTTGATCATGGCGGTGCCGTCGCACGGGTTCCGTGGCGCCCTGGACGACCTCGCCCCGTTCCTGCGCCCGTGGGCGCCGGTGGTCAGCCTGGTCAAGGGGCTCGAGCAGGGCAGCCGCAAGCGGATGACCGAGATCGTCGACGAGGTCCTCCCGGGGCACCCGGCCGGGGTGCTGGCCGGCCCGAACATCGCCCGCGAGGTGGTGGCCGGCTACGCCGCCGCGGCCGTCATCGCGATGCCCGACCCGCATCTGGCCGCCCAGTTGGGCGAGTTGTTCCGCACCACCTATTTCCGGATCTACTCGTCCTCCGACGTCGTGGGTGTGGAGATCGCCGGCGCGCTGAAGAACGTCTTCGCCATCGCGGTGGGGATGGGCGACGGGGTCGGCAGTGGGGACAACACCCGGGCCATGGTGATCACCCGATCGCTGCGGGAGATGACCCGACTCGGCACGGCGGTCGGCGGGCAGGCCGAGACGTTCGCCGGGCTCGCCGGCATGGGCGACCTGGTGGTCACCTGCACCAGCAAGCACAGCCGCAACCGGCACGTCGGCGAGCTGATCGGCCGGGGCGTTCCGCTGGCCGAGATCCTGGCCGGGATGAAGCAGGTGGCCGAGGGCGTCAAGACCGCATCGGTGGTGCTGAAGGTGGCCGCCGACGTCGGCGTCGACGTCCCGATCGCCCGCGAGGTCGACGCGGTGGTCAACCACGGATCCACCCCCGAACGGGCCTACCGGGGGCTGCTGAACGAGGCCCCCGGGCACGAGGTGCACGGCGACAGTTGGTGACGGCTCACTCGCGGGCGAAGCCGATCTGCAGGTCGTCCAGGTAGTCCGCGGCGAATCCGGCCTGGGAGTACGCCAGATAGAAGTTCCACATGCGGACGAACGTCTCGTCGAAGCCCAGCTCGAGCACCTCGGGCAGCCGGTCGTTGAACGAGTGCCGCCACTGCTCCAGCGTGGGCACGTAGGAATGGCCGAGGCGGCGGGTCTCCTGGATCCGCAGCCGGGTCTGCCCGGTGACGACCTGGTCGATCGCCGTCAGCGAGGGCAGCGCGCCGCCGGGGAAGACGTACTTGTGCACCCAGGTATAGCCGTTGCGGGTGGCCAGCAGCCGTTCGTGGGCCATGGTGATCGCCTGCAGGCCGAGCCGACCACCGTCCGCGAGCATCCGGTCGATCGCCCCGAAGTAGTCGGGCCAGTAGCGTTCGCCGACCGCCTCGATCATCTCGACGCTGACCACTGCGTCGTAGCTGCCTGCCTCCCGAACGGCGTGCTGCCGGTAGTCCTCGAGCAGCACGTCGACCCGGTGGGACAGACCCGCATCCGCGATCCGGCGCAGAGCCAGGTCACGCTGCGCCTCGGACAGGGTCAGCGTGGTGACGTGCACGTCCCGGTCCTGGGCGGCCCGCATGGCCAGGGCGCCCCACCCGGAACCGATCTCCAGGACGCGCATGCCCGGCCGGACCCGGGCCAGGTCCAGGACTGCATCGATCTTGCGCACCTGCGCGGCCGGCAGGTCGTCACCCGGCTCGAACCAGGCCGCCGAGTAGGTCAGACTCGGGTCCAGGAACAGCGCGAACAGCTCGTTCGACAGGTCGTAGTGCCGATGGATGTTCTCGCGTGCCCCGGTCGGAGTGTTCTCCTCGACCGCCGGCAGCCGGTGCTGCCACATCCGCCGCAGGACCTGCAAGGGACGCGGCACCAACACCGACATTCGGTGCGCCAGCACCTCCAGCACGTCGGCCAGCTCATCGGTGGCCGCATTGACCAGGTCGGGGTCGAGCGCGCGGGGGTCGGTTCGCGCCTGACCGACCGGCAACTGCCAGCCGCCGGTCGTCAGCTCGCCGGTCATCCAGGCCTCGCCGAAGCCGATCAGGCCGTCGGCGCCGAGACGGGCGAAGAAGCGGTCCGGCCGGACCACCTCCAGGGTGGGCCCGCCGGCCCCCCATCGGGTGCCGTCCGGGAACAGCAGGGTCATCGGGAGAGTGCGGACCGCCGCCGCGGCCAGCCGGCGGGCGATCGCCGCGTGCACCGGAACGCGGGGCACGTCGAACAATCCTGGCCACACGCCCGCCGCGGGCCATGGGGTCAGATGACGCCGAGTCGGGGTGAGCAGAGCCATCGAGCGCAGGTCCTTTCACGTCGGAGCGTCCGGCCGAAGCACGGATCCGGTTGCCCATCATTCGGGGCCGGCAGGCCCGCGGATGGTTCCCCGGGGAATGCCGACCCATTCTGATCGACTACCGCTCGTGACGCCCGGGCGGATTCGCCTCCGGCCAGATCGGGATCCTGGTGTCGACGGCCCGGACCGGAGCCGGCCGGACGGCCGGCTCCGGTCCGGGCGCCGCGCTGAACAAACCAGGCTCCTGCGTCGCCCGATTGCCTGCGCCCGGTCCTACTGCCATATGGCGGCCAGCACCCGAGGGGTGCCCTGGGGCGATGCGGCGACGAAGGAGCCGGCTTGTTCAGGGCACCCCTACAGGCCCAGCGACGAGGCGACCGACTTGACCTCGGCGGCCGACGCCTTCAGCAACTCCACCTCGCGGCCGGACAGGGGCACGTCGAGCATGCCGCCGATGCCGTCCTTGTTGACCAGCGAGGGCAGCGACAGGCACACATCGGAGATCCCGTGGAAGCCGTCGAGCAGCGACGACACCGGCAGGACGCCGTTCTCGTCGCGCAGGATCGCCTCGATCACCCGGGCCCCGGCCAACCCGACGGCGTAGTTCGTGGCCCCCTTGCCCTGGATGATCGCGTACGCGGCGTTGACGACGTCGTGCGCGATCTGCGCCTCCTGATCCTCGTCCAACCGCGCCCCGCCGGGCGAGACGAACTCCAGCACCGGGACCGTGCCGATGCTGGCGGTGCTCCACAACGGAAACTCCGAATCGCCGTGCTCGCCGGCGATAAAGGCGTGCACGCTTTGCGAAGCCACACCGAGCTTGCGGGCGATCACCTGGCGCAGCCGCGCCGAATCCAGCACCGTGCCGCTGCCCAGCACGCGGCCCTTCGGCAGGCCGGAGAACTTGAGGGCGGCATAGGTCAGCACGTCGACCGGGTTGGTCACCATCACGATGACCGCGTCCGGGGCGACCGCCAGCAGCTTCGGAATCAGCGCCCGGCAGATGTCCACGTTGATTCCGGCGAGCTCGAGCCGGGTCTGCCCGGGCCGTTGCTTGGCGCCCGCGGTGATCGCGATGACGTCGGCGTTGGCGCAGACGGCCACGTCGTCCGAACCGTCCACATCAGCGGGCGGACAGAACTGCAGACCGTGCCGCAGATCGAGCACCTCGGCCTCCACCTTGGCGGTGGCCATGTCGTACAGCACGACGTCGTGGGCGATGCCACGAATCAGACATGCATAGGCGAGGGTGGCGCCGACCGAACCGGCCCCCACAATCGCAACCTTGTTCCGTCTCAGAGAAATATCAGTCATGGCCAAACCGTAACGATCGGCCGGCCCGGCGGCAGGGCCAAAGGTCACGAGACCGCGGCCCGGCCCGGCCCCCGCACTACGTGCCCGGAGGCCGGTTCGGGACTGGGCACATCGAGTCCGCGGACCCGGCGCCGTTTCCCCCGGACGGCAAAAATGCCGCACCGTCTCACGCAACGTGACCGTGCATCAGCCGAATGGAGCCCAAAAGAGTGCGCTGACCGGACATATCAGCCGGTTCGGATTAATCGGACACTACTGTGTGATTGTGATCACCACTCCAGAGTGCATTCTAATGGCTCCAGTGGACTAATACGCATGGCCAACTATCATCAGCTGGTGAACGTTGCCACGCTAAGCATGGGCCGGCCGGACCTAAAGTTGCCGTTTGACCGTGAGCTCATTACGCTGCGTAGTTATACGATCACCGGAACTCCCTACTCGATCGTGGTCGCCCGCCCCGACGCCGAGCCCCAGTTATGGGAGGACTACCTTTCCGGCGCGCTCAGCAGTTATCGCAAGTACGGCGTCGAGCGGGTGCTCGAATACGAGAAGGTGGCACCCGGAGAAACGACCACGCTGTTCATGCCCATCGTCGACCCGAATGGTGCAGTGGTCGGTGGCGTGCGAGTCCAGGGTCCGTACCAGGACCCGGACGAGGCCCATGCCCTGGTCGAGTGGGACGGGCGGGCGGGAGCCAGGGCCCTGCGCCGGCACCTCGCGTCAAGGGTCCCCGCCGGGGTCGTCGAGATGAAGACGGGGTGGGTCAGTGACGACATCCGCGCCAAGCACATCCTCGCCGACGCCATCGCGCGAACGCCGATGCACGCCATGCATCTGCTCGACATCCGCTTCGCCCTGTGCACCGTCGCCGATCATGCCGTGCGCCGCTGGTGCGCGAGCGGCGCGCAGTGCAGCGAAGACGTCCGCCCCGTCGCCTATCCCGACGACCGGTACCAGACCGCGCCGATCTGGTGGGACCGGGCCACCGTGCCCGCCCGGATCGAGAAAGACCATCTGGTGTCGCTGCTCGACGAGCAGGTTCAGCTCGGCCTGCCATACGGGCTGGCCGGATCCCGTCCTGCCGCCGCGTGAGATCATTGCGGCGTGCAGCCGGTTGATCACCCCGCGTATATCCCCATCCTCCTGGACGACCGAGATCCGGAACAGGCTCGCCAGCTCTCCGACCTGATGTCCGATTCCTCGGTGGCGGTCGTCGATCACCTCCCCGAGATGCGCCGGGAACTGGCCGCCCTGCTCCCCGAGCCGGCGGCCGGGATCCTGACCGAGCCCGCCCGCTGGGCCTATTACCCCTGGCACCGGACGGTGCTTCGGATCCTCGGACCCGACGCCTTCGCGCGGCTGCGACTGGATCGAAACCGGCTCAAGATCAAGGCATCCGAACAGGCCCGGTTGCGCCGCCTCCGGGTGGGCGTCGTCGGCCTGAGCACCGGCCACGTCATCGCCCACGGGCTGGCCGTCGAGGGCCTTTGTGGTTATTTGCGGATCGCGGATTTCGACAGCGTCAGCCTTTCGAATCTCAATCGCATCCCTGGCACCATCTTTGATATCGGGCTGAACAAGGCGGTCGTGCTGGCGCGGCGGATCAAAGAGATCGATCCGTACCTCGCTGTCGACATCGAAACCAGGGGCGTCGACCACAGCAACGTCGACGACTTCGTTCGCGGGCTCGATTTGGTGGTCGAGCAATGCGACTCCTTCGACATGAAGCTGTCGGTGCGACTGGCCGCCCGGCGGTACCGGATTCCGGTAGTCATGGAGACGAACGACCGCGGACTTTTCGACGTGGAGCGATTCGACCTGGAGCCGAACCGACCAATCTTTCACGGCCTGCTGGGCCCGGTCGAACCGGCGGACCTGCACGAGCTGACTATGGAACAGAAGACTCGTTACCTGCTGCAGATCCTCACCCCCGATCAGCTGTCGGTGGGCGCCGCCGCGTCGATGGTCGAACTCGATCGAACGATCGCCAATTGGCCGCAATTAGGTAGCGAGACCCAGATCGGTGCGGCGACGGTGGCGGCCGCCGTGCGCCGTTTCGGATTGTCGTTACCGTTGCCTTCGGGCCGGATTCGCGTCGATCTCGAGGAGAGCCTGGACCACCTGGCCGACGGGTTGAACGCGACGGTCGTTTCCGGGAACGACACGGCGGACGTCGACGACCGATCCGGCGAGAACCTCGCGGCTGCCATTCCGGACTCACCCATGGAGGCAGTCATCCATGCCGCCCGAATGGCGCCCTCCGGCGGCAACAGTCAGCCATGGCGCATCGAGGCCTCTGCCGATCGGGTGCGAATCAGCGTCTCCACCGAGTCGACGACGACCATGGACGTGGCCGGGCGGGGCAGCCTGGTCGCGCTCGGCGCGGCGGCCTTCAACGGCCGAGTGGCCGCCGCCCGACATCGGGTGCTCGGCCCGGTCACGGTGCACACCGGGCCGGCCGCACCGGCCGTCGAGATCGCACTGAGTCCCGGGGAAGACAGCGCTCTCGCGTCGTTGTACCCGGCGATGATCCTGCGGATGTCGAATCGGACCGACGGCAAGGGGCTGCCGATCTCCGATGAGGTGGTCGGCCATCTCACCGCGGCGGCCCGGGCCGAGGGCGCGCGACTCCACCTGATCACCGAGGACGCGCGCCGGGACCGGCTGGCCGCCATCCTGGCCGAATCGGACCGAATTCGTTACCTCACGCCGCGCTTGCACCGTGAGATGATTTCCGAACTGCGCTGGCCCGGGTCCGGTGAACTTGATCGAGGGCTCGATGTCCGAACCCTGGGCCTGACCGCGAGCCAGCGCCTGCTGCTGCCTATGCTGTCTCGCCCGGAGGTGATGACCAGGCTCACTCCGGAGGCCGATCTCGGTTCGGCACTGGGAAAACCGACGGCCGACCGGATCCGGTCCGCATCCGGAATCGCGATCATATCGGTCGACGGCCAATCCACCGACGACTACATTCGGGGCGGCGCGGCGGTGGAGCGGGTATGGGTCACCGCGCAGCACGATGGATTGGGGGCGTACCCGGTGTCGCCCACCTTCATTTTCGCCAGGAGCGAGGCTGAGTTGATGTCCTTGTCCCCGGACCATGCGGAATACTTGGGCCGGCTGCAGGCCGAATTCGCCGAAATCGTCGAGCTCGGGTCGGCCGCGCCCGCATTGGTACTGCGTTTGACCCATGAACCGGCGGAGGCCGAACGCAGCCGCCGGTTGGCACGGTCAGTGGTGATGGCCCGGCCCTGACCGGCCGGGCCACGTGGACGAACGGGAGGAGGTGGGTTGGTGCAGGTGAAGTTGACGCTCGAGGAATTGGTCACCCAGGCCGCCACGGATCTGATGGGTGTGACCGCCCCGACGATGCACGCCGACGTCCAACAACTGCTCCGGTTACTCGTGGAGTATTTCGGCGTCGACAACAGTTTCCTGCGACGCAACGATCATGTGAAACACGCGACCATCCTGGTCGCGGAATGGCCGCCGCGAGATAACGTGCCCGACCCCGACCCGCTCGGTGTCGTCGAGTTCAAAGGCGCCGAACCGACGTTCGCCGCTTCCGAGCACCTGACGTCCGTGGTGATCATCCGGCCGGGCACGTTCGACGCCGCGCCGATCGACGATACCGAGTATCAGGACCGGATCCGGCGGGCGTCCGGCGTGGAGGGCGGGGTCTCGCTCGCGGTCGTTCCGCTGCTGGGTGTCGAGCAGACGATGGGAATTCTGGGGTTCGTCAAGCACGGCGACCGCGAATGGGATGTCGCGGAGATCAACGCGCTGCGCGCGGTGGCCGGCCTGCTCGCGCAGCTCCAGGCGCGCATCGCGGCCGAGGAGCGCCTGCGCTATCTCGCCTATCACGACGAACTGACCGACGTCGCCAACCGCCGATCGCTGATCGACCACCTGACCGAGCGGTTGCAGCCGGAACAGCCCGGTCCGGTCGGCCTGATCTTCATGGACGTCGATCGGCTCAAGGCCCTCAACAGCTTCTTCGGGCACGCCGCCGGCGACCAGTACCTGCAGACCCTGGCGAACCGGCTGCACGACCGCACCGATCCCATCCATCTGCTCGCCCGCCTGGGTGGCGACGAGTTCGTCCTCGTGATGGCCGGGTCGACCGACGAGGCGACGGCCCGCGCCAAGGCCGAGGAACTGCGCGCGATCGCCAACGAGTCGATCCTGGTCGGCGGCGAGGAGGTCAGCCGGGCGGTCAGCATCGGCGTCGCCCTCGGCTATCCGGGTCTGTCGACCGCCTCCGAGGTGATGGACCAGGCCGATCAGGCGATGTTGGAGGCCAAGAGCCGCGGCGGCAACGAGATCAGCCTGTTCTCCGCGCAGATGCGCCAGGCCAACGAGATCCGGACGGACATCGAGCTCCACATCGGATCCGCCATCCGGGACGGCTCGCTCGTGTTGAACTACCAGCCTGAGGTCGACCTGCGCAACGGACGGATCCTGGGCGTCGAGGCCCTGGTTCGCTGGCCGCATCCGACCCTTGGCCTGTTGCAGCCCTCCGCGTTCATCGACGTCGTCGAGGCCACGAACCTCGCCGGCGAGCTGGGGCGCTGGGTCCTGGGCCAGGCGTGCCGCCAACAGCATCTGTGGCAGCAGCGTTTTCCGGACCACCCGCTGAACATGGCGGTGAACATCTCACCGGCCCAGCTGATCACCCTCGACTTCGTGGCCACCGTGGCCCGGGTGCTGGACGAGCATCAGGTGGATGGTCACCGGCTGACCCTGGAGATCACCGAACAGGCCCTGGTCCGGGACACCGACCAGGCCCTGGCCACCTTGCGCGGGCTCCAACAGATCGGGGTCCGGGTGGCCATCGACGACTTCGGCACCGGCTACAGCTCTTTCGCGCAGCTCAAAACGCTGCCGGTGGACACCTTGAAGATCGATAAGGGGTTCATCCTCCAGCTGGGCGCCAACCCGGACGATCTGGCCATCGTCCGCTCGATCATCGGTCTCGCCGGATCCCTCGGCATGGAGCTCGTCGCCGAAGGCGTGGAAACCGAGATCGCCGCCTCGATGCTGGTCGATCTGGGCTGCACCCACGCACAGGGATTCCTGTTCGCCGGGCCCCGACCCCCGGCCGACATCGAACTGATCCTGGCCGCCGGAGGGTGCCCACCGAAGGCCGGTCCGGGCTGCCCCCCCGGGGTCGACGGCCCGGCCGCAGGACCGCGCACCACGTCCGGGTACGGCGACCTGACGGCACCGCCGACCCGCAACGGGCGGCGGTTCCGGCCCGCCGAACCCTGAGCCACTCCGCGACCCGCGCGCGCCGGACGGCCGGGACCGCCGCTCAGCGCAGGTGCTGATGCGGGTAAGCCACCGAGGTCGCCGCGACGAACGTCTCCTTGATCGACCGCGGCGAGGTCCAGCGCATCAGATTCGCCGCCGAACCCGCCTTGTCGTTGGTCCCGGAGGCCCGGGCCCCGCCGAACGGCTGCTGGCCGACCACCGCGCCGGTGGGCTTGTCATTGATGTAGAAGTTCCCGGCGGTGTACCGCAGCGCGGCCGCGGCCGTGGCGACGGCAGCCCGATCCCGCGCGATCACCGACCCGGTCAGCGCGTACGGGGACGCCTGATCGACCTCACGCAGCACCGCGGCGAACTCCGAGTCCGGGTAGACGTGCACCGACAGGATCGGTCCGAAGTACTCCTGGCAGAAGATCTCGTCCCGCGGGTCGGTGCCCTGCAACAGGGTGGGCCGAACGAAGTAACCCTGTTCGCCGTCATAGCGGCCGCCGGCGAGCACGGTCACCGAGTCGGTGGCGTGCGCACGGTCGATGGCCGCCGTCAGCCGGCCGAACGACCGGTCGTCGATGACCGCGCTGGTGAAGTTGCTCAGGTCCTCCACCGACCCCGTGGTGAGCGCGTCCGTCTCCCCGATCAGGCCGTCCCTCATCGTGCGCCAGATCGACTCGGGAACGTACGCGCGGGAGGCCGCCGAGCACTTCTGCCCGGAGTACTCGAAGGCGCCGCGGACCAGTGCGGTGCGTAGCACGTCAACGTCGGCCGAGGGGTGCGCGACCACGAAGTCCTTACCCCCGGTCTCCCCCACCAGCCGCGGGTAGCTGCGGTAGCCGGCGATGTTCGCGCCGACGGCCGACCAGAGCTGCTGGAAGACCCGGGTGGAGCCGGTGAAGTGGATGCCGGCCAGATCCGGATGGGCGAGCACCACCTCGGAGATCTCCGGACCTGTCCCCGGCAGCATGTTGATCACTCCGGGCGGCAGGCCGGCCTCGATCAGCAGGTCCATCGTCAGCGACGCGGCCAGCTGTTGCGTGGTGGACGGCTTCCACACCACCACATTGCCCATCAGCGCCGGGGCCGTCGGCAGATTGCCGGCGATCGCGGTGAAGTTGAACGGGGTGACGGCGTAGACGAAGCCCTCCAGCGGCCGGTGATCGGTCCGGTTCCAGATCCCCGGCGCGTTGGCGATCGGCTGGTCGGCCAGGATCTGCCGGGCGAAATGCACGTTGAACCGCCAGAAGTCGGCCATCTCGCACGCGGAGTCGATCTCCGCCTGGTAGGCCGTCTTGGCCTGGCCGAGCATGGTCGCCGCGTTGATCCGAGCCCGCCACGGCCCGGCCAGCAGGTCGGCCGCCCGCAGCAGGATGGCCGCGCGCGAGTCGAAATCCATCGAGCGCCAGGCCGCGGCGGCGGCGAGCGCGGCCTCGATCGCCAGGCGCGCATCGACCTGCAGCGCATGTGCGCTTCTGCCCAGCACGCGGTGGTGGTCGAACGGCGCGACCACCTGGAACGGCTCGCCGGCGGGCTCGTGGCGCTCCCCGCCGATCACCGCCGGGAGATCGAGCGGGGCCGTGAAGCCGGCCAGGGCGTCGATCAGCGCGGCGCGCTCGGCCGAGCCGGGGGCGTAGTTCAGGACGGTCTCGTTGACCGGCTGGGGGGGATGGGTGACGGCGTCCATGGGTGTCCTTTCGACAACTGTTCCGGACTGCGGTCGAGCGGGTCAGGACTTGCTGGTCAGGGAACGCAGGAAGAACAGCATGTTGGCGGGTCGCTCGGCCAGCCGGCGAGTGAAGTAGCCGTACCAATCGGAGCCGTAGGGAACGTAGACCCGAACCGTTCTGCCCGCGGCGACCAGCCGGCGCTGCTCGTCCGGCCGGATCCCGTACAGCATCTGGTGCTCCCAGCGGTCGGCGGTGCGGCCGGCATCGGCGGCCAATCTGTCCGCGATGGCCACGATCCGCGGGTCGTGCGAGGCGATCATCGGGTAGCCCTTGCCGTGCATCAGCACCTTCATCGCCCGCACATAGGCCAGATCGATCTGCTCCGGATCGGTGTAGGCGACGTCGGCGGGTTCGTGATAGGCGCCCTTGACCAGCCGCACCCGGGACCCCGGGCCGGTGAGCTCGGCCAGGTCCGCGGGAGTGCGCAGCAGCATCGCCTGGATCGCGACGCCGACGTCGGGATGGCTGCGCCGCAGCTCGAACAGCACCTCCAAAGTCTGGTCGATCGTCGTATGGTCCTCGATGTCCAGATTGACCCGGGCCCCCGCGGCGTACGCGGCGTCGGTGATTCGCCGGACGCCGTCCAGTGCGTACGCGTTGCCGCCGGCGGGCAGCTCCGGCGAAGCAAGCAAGGCCTGGCCAACCGCGGAGAGCTTGACCGACAGCTCCGTCCCGGCCACCTGCCCCGCGGCGGTCAAGGCCTCGAGCACGTCCAGATACGCCGCCACCGTCGCATCGGCGGTGGCGCGGTCGGTGGTGTCCTCGCCGAGGTGGTCGAGGGTGACCTGCAACCCGGCGGCGCGCAGTTCGACCACCGCGGCAACGGCGTCGGCACTGGTCTCACCCGGGATGAACCGGTCGACCACCGACTTGGTGATGGGTGTGGACACCAGGGCGTCCCGAACCGCGCGGTTGCCGGACAGAGCCAGGATCGGCTTGCGCAACAGGAACATCGTCGCCTCCTCCGGACCTGTCCGCCGACGCCGGATCGGGCCGGCGGGCGGATACCCCGGTCGTCGTTCACCATCTCAGCACGTGCCGGCGAGCTCCGTCAGTCCGGTCATCGGCGAAGGCCGACGGATCCGACGATCAGCCAGATCGCGCCGGCCGCGCCGAGCACGGCGGCCGGGGTCAGCACCAGGTAGGTGGTGTTCCGGGTGCCGGCCGCCGCCCCGGCGAGCACGGCGACGACCAGCACCACCAGCAGGGCTGCTCCGAGCGCGACGATCCACCGGATGCCGGCTCGCCCCGGCGACCGGCCGGCGGCGACGGCGGCGCCGAGGCAGCCCAGCCCGACGACCGCGAGCAGCAGGAACAGCCCGCTGGGCAGCGCCGGCACCGCGCCGCGCACCAACTGGAGCAGGGTGTACTGCTCGTCGGGATCCTTGCGGTGATGCACGATGACCAGCGGGGTCACAGTGGCCAGCACGAGCAGCGTGACCGGGGCGAGCGGCAGCGATCGTCGCCGGGCCCGCGCCAGCTCCTCGACCTGAACCGCGATGGCGGTCAGCCGCCGCGCGGTGGCCGCCTCGGCCGGGGCGGAATTGAATTGGTTCGGCATACCGTCGAGATTGGACGGCGGCCCTGAACGGCCGCTGAAGGTCCGCTCAAGATCATCCGCCGCTGGAGGCGACATGGAACTCGCAGGATCGTCCGCTCTGGTCACCGGGGCCGCCTCCGGGCTCGGCGCGGCGACCGCAACGGCGCTGGCCGGAGCCGGGGTGGCGGTGGTGGGCCTGGACCTGGCGACCGCCTGGGACCGGGCGGCGGCCCCGCCGGCCGGCATGACGGCGGCCTCCGGTGACGTCACCGACCCGGACGCCGTGCAGGCGGCGGTCGACGCGGCGGTCGGTGCGGCACCGTTGCGGATCGCGGTGAATTGCGCGGGGCTGGGGACGGCCGGACGGATCCTGTCCCGTTCCGGTGTGCACGACCTCGCGCTGTTCGACCGGGTGATCCGGGTCAACCTGGTCGGCACGTTCAACGTGCTCCGGCTGGCCGCCGCGGCGATCGCCGCCACCGAGCCCGTGGATGACGCCGGTCAGCGCGGGCTGATCGTGAACACCGCCTCGGTCGCCGCCTTCGACGGGCAGATCGGGCAGGCCGCCTATGCGGCCTCCAAGGGCGGCGTCGTCGGGTTGACCCTGCCGGCGGCCCGGGACCTCGCCCAATTCGGCATCCGGGTCGTCGCGATCGCGCCGGGCATCATCGATACCCCCATGCTCGCCGGCATCACCGAGGAGTTCCGCGTCGCGCTGGCCGCCGGGGTGCCCCATCCGTCGCGGCTCGGCCGTCCCGACGAGTACGCCCGGCTGGTGCTGGCGATCGCCGATCTCGACTACCTCAACGGTGAAGTGATCCGGCTCGACGGCGCGCTGCGGATGCCGCCGCGCTGACTGTCCGCACCGGGCCTGACCGGCCCAGCACGCCCGGCCACCGTGCCGGATGGCGAGGCTGGCCGGGACCACCCGGGCGCCGCACCAGATGCGACCGGGGCGAGGAGGGAGCAGGCGTGGCGCTGCGTCGCAAGTCCCGCACGAAGGCGGCGAGATCGTCGGGTTCGGCCACCGGTAGTTCCACCCCACCGGCCAAAGGAAGTCCGACCAAGAGCGGCCGGGGCAAGGCGGGCACCGGCGGCATGGTGGCCCTGCTGAGCGACCCGCGGGCGATGCGCCGCATGCTGCTGGCCGCCAAGATCGTCGGACCGGCGGTGGCCGCCGGCGCGCTGCGCGCCTCGACCGGCGTCCGCGGTGTGCTCGACGAGCGGCGGGCCAAGCAGCTCGGGGTGCCGATCGACGACGTCGCCGAGTACCGCGGGGCGGCCGGAGCAGCACAGGCCCGGATCGCCGGACTGCGCAACGCGCTGGGCGACCTGCGTGCGCGGCGGGGCACCGACCCGAAGGTCGCCCGCTTCGTGGAGAGCACGACGGCCCGGCTCGGTGAACTGTCGGCCGCAGCGGCGGCCACCGCCTCGATGCCGACACCGACCCGGCGGTCGGCCCTGCGCGCCGTCTCGGCCGATCTGGACGACGTCGACTCCCAGCTGATGTCGTACCTGGTCGGGCCGCGCGCCGCGTGATTGGCCCGACCCGAGGACGTTCATGACGCGGCGCGGGGCCGGCCGGCCGGCGCGGGTGGTGCTCGTCCTTGCCCTCGCACTGCTCGTGACCGTCAGCTTTGCCGGCACCGCCTCCGCGCACGCCACGTTGATCGGCAGCGACCCCGCCGACGGAGCCACGCTGTCGACCGCCCCGACCACGGTGACCCTGACCTTCGACGACTCGCTCGAGAACTTCGAGCCGGTCGTCTCGGTGACCGGACCGGACGGCAGTCAGTTCCAGGCGGGTGAAGCCACCATCGATGGGGCCACCCTGAGCAGCCGAGTGCTTCCGTTGACCGCGCCAGGCACCTACACGATTGCCTACCGGGTGGTCTCGGACGACGGTCACCCCGTGGAGGGTCAGGTCCGCTTCGACCTCGCGGTCCCACCGCCAGTCGACCCGGCGTCGACCTCGGCCCCCGTCACCTCGGCCCCCGTCACCTCGGCCCCCGTCACCTCGGCCCCCGTCACCTCGGCCCCCGTGACCTCGAGCTCCGGCACGTCGCCGGCCCCGGCGTCGTCCGCGTCGGCGTCCTCGCCGGCCGCAGCCACGGTCACGTCAGGTGCGGACACCGCTGCGGCGGCCTCGTCGAGCGGATGGTCGACCTGGCTGTGGCTCGGCGTCGCGGTGCTGCTGTTGTTGGCGTTCGGCGTGTCGATGATCGTCCGGCGGCGGCTGGCCGCCCGGGCGGGGGCGCGTTCCGACGACTCAACCGGCGCGGACGGCTGATTCGGCGCCGGGCAACGGCTCCACGCCGGTCAGCTCGGCGGAGCGGCCCCACAACCAGCCCGCCTCGGTCGAGTCGGCCATCGGACGCGGAGCGGACCGGGAGGTCGGCGCGCCACGGACCAGGAATCGCGGGCCGACCACGGCGCCCCCGCTGACCCCGGGCGCGGTCGCCGCCGCGACTTCGGACCGGGCGCCGGCGGCCGGTGAGCTGCCCAACAGCGCGGTGGCCCGCCGCGACAGGACGACGAACCGACCGGCGCCGTCGTCGGGTTGCGCGACCGCGGTGGCCGACCAGCCCGGGTGGGCCAGCACGCTCACGACCCGCGCACCCGCCGCCTGTAACCGGCGGTCCAGTTCGACCGCGAACAGCCCCACCGCGAGCTTGGACTGGCTGTAGGCGCCCATCGGGGTGTACTCGCCGGTCAGGCCGAGGCCGTGGTCCAGCCGGCGGGCACGACGCGCGGCGAGCGAGGTGACGCTGACGATGCGCGCCGCCGGCGATCGCTCGAGCGCCGGCAGCAGGCGCGCGGTCAGCGCGAAGTGTCCGAGGTGGTTGACCCCCATGTGCAACTCGAAGCCGTCCGCGGTGAACTCACGGCGCGGCACCAGCATCACCCCGGCGTTGTTGACCAGCAGGTCGAGCGGCCCGGCGGCGACCTGCGCCGCGGCGAAATCGGCGATCGAGTCCAGGCTGGCCAGGTCCAGGTGGACGACCCGCACCGAGGCGTCGTCGAACTCCTGCCGGATCCGCAGGGACGCTGCGACACCCTTGTCCAGGTCGCGCACGGCCAGGACGACCTCGGCGCCGGCGCCGGCCAGCAGCCGGGCCGCGGCGAACCCCAGTCCGGTGTTCGCACCGGTCACGATCGCCCGGCGGCCCACCTGGTCGGGCAGTCCGATGCTGTGCCATCGCCCCTTCACCGGAGCCATTCGACCCCCCGGCCATCCGTCACGAACGCTCCTGTATCGGCATGATCACTTCGCGGACGATCAGCATGATCGCCGCCGCCACCGGCACGGCCAGGATGGCCCCGGTGACGCCCAGCAGCGCCCCACCGATCAGGATCGCGACCACCACCCCGCCGGTGGAGATGTTCACGGTTCGGCGCATCACCCGCGGGTACAGCCAGTAGGCCTCGAACAGATGCTGGCACAGGTAGAACCCGCCCGACACGATGCCGATGGCCACGCCCTGGGTGAAGCCGATGAGGGTGATCGAGATGCCGACGATGATCGGGCCGACGACCGGGATGAAGTCGAGCACGGCGGCACCGAGACCGATCGCCCAGGGGTAGGGCAGGCCGATGATCGCCGAGAAGGTGCCCGCGACGAGTCCGGCCTGGACGGCGATGATCGTCGCGCCGGACAGATAGCCGCCCATCTGCTTGAGGATGCGGTCGCTCAGGTCCATCACCCGCGCCCGTCGGGAAGCGGGCACCAACCGGTAGGCCGCGGCCTTGATCCGGGCGAAGCCGGCCAGGAAGTACAGGGTCAGCACCAGCACGATGAACAGCTCGGCGAACACCGCCGCCACCGTGAACCCCGCCGACAGGATGCCGCCGGCCGCGCCGCTGCCGACGCTCTGCACGATGTTGGAATTCCGCAGCGCCTCCAACAGACCGAACCGCTGATCGAGATCGTGCACCGTCTCGTTGGTCTGCAGGTTCGTGATCAGGGTCGGCACCGACTCGACGAACGATCCGACCTCGTTGACGATCGGCGGGATGATCGCGTACACCGCGGCGGCGATGACCAGCAGCAGTCCGAGGAAGACGACGGCCACCCCGGCGCCCCGCCGCAGTCCGCGCCGGGTCATCATCGAGACCAGCGGGTCGAGGCCGATGGCCAGCAGCGTGGCGATCGCGATCATCACCAGGGTGTCCCGGATGCTGTCGAGCACCAGGAACGTGATGTAGGCGATCAGCACGCCCAGGCCACCGAAGAATCCCCACTGGAAGGGGGACGCCCGGCTACGGGCGACCCGATCGCCAGCCTCCGCGGCAACCGGCGATACCGCGTCGGGGGTGGCCGCGGCCGTCGCGGCACGGTCGGCCACCACCCGGGCGGACAGCGTGTGGATCGCGGTGCGGAGACCGGCGCGGCTGCGCCGCCATCGCTCGGAACGGGCCGCCGAGGCGTCCGTCGATCCGTCGACCCGTTCGTCGGCTTCGCCCGCCGTCAGCTGGTCACGGGCCAATTCGGCCAGGGCGTCGTCGATCGCGGCGTCCAGGGCTTCATCCGTCGCGTGCCGATCGTCGCCCCCCACGCCGGGATCGGGTGACGGCTCCGAGGCTCCCGAACCACCCGGGCGGGCTGCCGCCATCAGGTCGTGACGAGATCTTCGTAGTCGGGATGGTCGCCGATCCACCAGGACACGTACGGGCAGGTGGGCACGATCTTGACGCCCTCCTCCCGAGCCGCGTTCAGCACCTCACGGACCAGGTCGGAGGCGACCCCGTAGCCCCGCGAGGCCGGCTCGGTGTAGGTGTGCACGATGTTCCACTTGCCGGGCAACCGCCGGTAGTCGGCCACGGCGACCTCCCGCCCGTCGATCTCCAGCACGAACCGGCCGTGGGACTTCTGGTGCTCGATCGCCCGGGTCCGGGTCGGTCCGGCCCCGAGAGGTTCGAGGTTGGTCAGGTCCTGGGTGCTCTGATCGGACATCCCGACCCCTTCTGCAATGGTCTGACGGCGTGAGTCGCAGCCGCTGGCATCGTGGCACATCCGCGCCACGCCGCTCGCCGAGGGTCACCGGGCGGGCGCGGCCTGCGCACCCCCATCATGCGCCGGGAGTATGCCCGCCTGCGCGCCGGTCCACACCGGATCCCAGCCGGTCCCGGTGGCAGCCGACCGGGCCATCCGCTCCTCAGGGGCGTCAGCGCCGGTCCCGGCGGCCGGCCCGCCGGGGCAGGTGTCCGATTCAGTCCCGTCGAACCCGTCCGGGCAGCCGGTCGCGGCGGCCGGCTCCGGCGCCCCGGTCCGGGCCGGCCGGGCCGCCTTCGCCGCATACAGGCGGGCGTCGGCCCGCTGCAACAGCGCCATCGGGTCGGTGTCGCGCCGGTCGGCCTGCGACCAGCCCACAGTGATCCCCACCCGCACCGAGCGACCGGGAATCTCGACCGGGCGCGCGACCGCAGCCCGGATCCGCGCGGCGACCTCCTCCGGCTGCGGCTGTCCCGAACCGCCGGCCAGCAGCACCGCGAACTCGTCACCGCCGAACCGGGCGATCACGTCGGTGGATCGGATGGCGTCCGCCAACCGGCGGGCCACCTCCACCAGGACGCGATCCCCGACGAGGTGGCCGAGCTCGTCGTTGACCTGCTTGAACCGGTCCAGGTCGACCAGCAGCACCATCACCGGGTGCCGCTCGATGTCGTGGGCCGACAACCTGGCGGTGAGCTGACCCAGCAGGTAGGCCCGGTTGGGCACCCCCGTCAGCGGATCCGTGCCGGCCTGCGTGGTGCGCGAGGTGACGGCCCGCAACCCGGCCAACGCCGCGATCATGGCAATGGCCAGAAGCGGGAGCAGCACGGGCTGGGTCGCCGCCAGCACCGCCGGGATCGGCGCGGTCAGGTCGAGGGTGCCGATCGTCACCTGCCGGCGCCAATCGGTCAGGTAGGCCCTCGGCGTGGTGGCCCGGGCCAGCACCTGGGACGTCAGCACCAGGAGGACGTTCAGTCCCTCGATAACGACGGTCAGTACGACGGTGATCGGCAGGATCGCCCAGCCCGGAACCTGGTCCGTCCAGGAGAACCAGTGCCAGATCACCGCCAGCACCCCGGCCGCGGCCAGCCCCTGAATCCCCCACAGAGCGGTGTTGAGGACCACCCGCCACCAGCGCATCCGCAACGCCAGCGTCATCGCCAGCCCGGCGATCACGAAGACAATGGCCGAGTGTGGGCCATACACCATCAGTGCCGCGATCGCCAGGGGGGTGGAGAAGATGAACTCCCCGAACGGGTTCGTGTCCCGCATCCACGGCAGGGTCGGGTAGAAGTCGGCCAGCAGGATCAGCGCCAGCAGCAGGAGTGCGCCGGGCTCGCGGATGATCGCCGCGAGATCGGGACCCGGCGCGAAGGCGTGCAGGGCGCCGAACCCGGCGCCGAGCGCGAGCACGCAGCCGGCCAGCCAGCAGCGGAACCGGACGGGTGTCCGGCGCAGTGGGACGGTCATCGGCCCGGCGACCGGATTCGGCGGGTCCGGCTTCCCTCGCCTCATCGGAGCGGCGATTCCCGGAGCACCGACGGGGCGCCGTCGACGGGCGTCGACGACCAGTAGACCCCCGGCCAGCCGCCCGTCGGGGTCGTGGCGGCGCCCTGCAGGCTCAACGAACACAGCGGCTCGAACGCCGGGCGCGGGGGCGCCGGATCCGTTGCTCGGGTCAGTCGGGACCGTTGGCCGTCGCTGCGTCGCTTGTTGCGGTACATGTCGAGGTCGGCCTGGGCCAGCAGGCCCAGCACGTCCATGGCCGGATCGTCGGTCGTTGCCACGCCGACCGAGCCGCCCACCACGATGGGCAGGCCATCGACCGTGATCGGCTCGACCAACGCCGACCGGAAGGCCTGGACGCCCGCGCGCACCTGCTCGGCCGCCATCCCGGGAGCCAGCACGACCGCGAACTCGTCACCGCCGTATCGGGCAACCACGTCGTTGCGACCGGCGGTCGCCTGCAGCCGGGCCGCGACCTGGCACAGAACCTGATCCCCCACCAGATGGCCGTGGGTGTCATTCACCTGCTTGAACCGGTCCAAGTCGATCAGCAGCAGGGTGACCGCGTCGTCGGCACCGACGTCCGCGATCCGGCCGGACAACACCCGGATCAGCCGCAGCCGGTTCGCCAGCCCGGTGAGCGGGTCCGTCCGGGCCGCGGTCGTGCTGCGGTACATCGTGCTGGACAGCTGGTTCAGGGAGATGATCACGATCGCCATGGACGGCAGGGCCCACCAGCCGTCCAGGGCCAGCGCGGCCAGCAGCGGCGCCGCGATCAGGCTGACCCCCCAGATCCGCACGCTCCGGTTGAACCAGGCGCGTTGCGCGCGCCAGGTGTTCACGCCCAGCTCGATCTGCGCCCATCCGGTGAGGCCGGCCGCCAGGGCCACGACCAGGGCACCCATCAACAGGCCCCAACTGGCCAACCGCCATCCGCCCGCGGGCATGAGCGGGTCGAAGGTGTCCGCGTACCGGGCCAGGGCGGCCATGGTCAGCCCGATCAGCCCCATCGCCACCATGTTCAGCGCGATCAGCCACCATCGGCCGGCCCGCCGGGAATAGGCCGCCGTGAACCCGGAGACCAGGAAGAGGACCGAGGCGGCCGGCCCGAACGCGAGGACGGCGGCCAGCGACAGAGCCGCCGACCAGGAGAAGGTGACACGGCTCCGGACGTCGCGCATCGACGGGACGAGCGGATACAGATCGGCGAGCAACACCAGCGCCGTCAGCAACAGGAATCCTGGTGCGGCCAGGACCCGCGCCGGACCGGGCTCGACCGAACGCCGGAACAGCACCGCGTACCCCACCAGCACGACGATCCCGCCGGCAGCCAGCAGCAGGCGAAACCGTCTCGGGGTGGCCCGCAATGGTGCCCAGGCGATATCCGGCGTCGATCGACTCACGTCCCCTGCCCCTCCCCGGGCCTGACCACAGATCGTACTCGTCTGGTCGCAACCTGAACTGTCGAACGACAACGGCCGACCACCGTCACGATCACCCGGCAGCGGGCCCCGGCGCGGTAGCCGGTCAGGACCCGACCCCGGTCGAGATCGCATTGATCGACCACGTCGACCCCCTGAGGGTTCGGGTCGACGACCTCGCTAGCCCTCATCGGCGTGGCTCGACCCACATCACACCCGTGGGAGTGGCATCGACTCGTCGGTGATACCCGCCTGAGCGGATCGGCGGTCGAGGGCGATACCGGTCGGCCGTCGCCACCAACCGCATCCGCTCCGGGGCTGCCCGGCGCGTCGCCGGCCGGCGTGTGGCAGGGTCGATCCATGGCGGACGCGGACATCATCGTGGTCGGTGCGGGGCTGGCCGGTCTGGTCGCGGCGATCGGGGCCGCCGACGCCGGACGTTCGGTGCTGGTGCTCGATCAGGAGGGTCCGGAGAGCCTGGGCGGGCAGGCGTGGTGGTCGTTGGGCGGGCTGTTCCTGGTGAATTCGCCCGAGCAACGGCGCCTGCGGATCAGGGACTCGGTGGACCTGGCCTACGAGGACTGGATGGGTTCCGCCGGCTTCGATCGGCCCGAGGACCACTGGCCGCGGGAGTGGGCCAAGGCCTATCTCGATTTCGCGGCGGGCGAGAAGCGGGCGTGGCTCAAGGACATGGGCATCGGGTTGTTCCCGGTGGTGCAATGGGCCGAGCGCGGCGGATACGAGGTCGGCGCGCACGGCAATTCGGTGCCGCGATTCCACGTGACCTGGGGGTCGGGACCCGGGGTGGTGGATCCGTTCATCCGCCGGATCTCCGAACTGGAGCGGGCGGGCCGGGTCACGGTGCGGTTCCGGCACCGGGTGACGGCCCTGACCGTCGACGGCGGCCGGGTGACCGGCGCAGCGGGCGAGGTGCTGGAGCCCACGACGGGCGAGCGGGGCGAACCGTCGTCCCGGTCGGTGGTCGGCGACTTCTCGCTCACCGGCTCGGCGGTGATCGTGGCGTCCGGCGGGATGGGTGCCAACCACGAACTGGTGCGCCGGTACTGGCCCGGCGGGCCCGGGGCGGCACCCGCCGAGCTGCTCTCCGGTGTGCCCGACGGCACCGACGGCCTGATGCTCGGGGTGGCCGAGCGCGCCGGCGGCCGGACCATCAACCTGGACCGGATGTGGCACTACCCGGAGGGCGTGCGCAATCACTCGCCGGTGTGGACCGGGCACGGCATCCGGATCCTGTCCGGGCCGAGCCCCCTGTGGCTGGACGCCTTCGGCCGGCGACTGCCGGCACCGCTGTTCCCCGGCTTCGACTCGCTCGGCGCGCTGCGGCACATCCTGACCACCGGCCGGTCGCACTCCTGGTTCCTGCTCGATCGGCAGACCGTCGGCCCGGAGTTCGGTCTGTCCGGCTCGGAGCAGAACCCCGACTTCGCCGCCAAGTCGGTCAAGTTGGTGCTGACGACGCGGGCCGGCGGGAAGATCACGCCGCCGGTGCAGGCGTTCCTGGACAAGGGCGTCGATTTCCTCACCGCGCCGACCGTCGCCGAACTCGTCGGAAAGATGAACGCGCTGGTCGGCGAGGACCTGGTCGACGCCGACGCCGTCGCCGACCTGATCCGGTTGCGCGACCACCAGGTGCGGACCGGCCTGGGCAAGGATCCGCAACTGGTAGCCACGGCCGGCGCCCGCCGGTACTTCGGTGACCGGCGGATGCGGGTCTCCCCGGCGCACGAGTGGCTCCCCGACGAGTCCGGGGCCAAGAACGGCCCGCTCATCGCGGTTCGGCTGTCCGTGATCACCCGCAAGACTCTCGGTGGGCTGGAGACCGATCTGTCGGCGCGCGTGCTGGGCGCGAACGGCGAGGTGGTTCCCGGCCTGTACGCGGTCGGTGAGGCGGCCGGATTCGGCGGCGGCGGCATGCACGGGTACCGGGCCCTGGAGGGCAGCTTCCTCGGTGGCTGCCTGTTCTCCGGCCGGACCGCCGGTCGGGCCGCCGCCGGAGCGGTCTGATGGGCCACCGGCGGGATGGGAACAATGGCATGACGCCGTCGACCCGGCCGATCCGCCTCGGCATCCAGCTCCAACCGCAACACGCCGACTACGCCCGGATCCGCGACGCGGTGCGGCGCGCCGAGGACCTGGGCGTCGACGTCATCTTCAACTGGGACCACTTCTTCCCGCTCAACGGCGACCCCGAGGGAAAGCACTTCGAGTGCTGGACCATGCTGGGGGCCTGGGCCGAGCAGACCGAACGGGTCGAGTTCGGTGCCCTGGTGTCCGGCGGCGGCTACCGCAATCCCGACCTGCTCGCCGACATGGCTCGCACGATCGACCACATCTCCGGCGGGCGGCTGATCTTCGGTATCGGTGGCGGCTGGTTCGCCAAGGACTACGACGAGTACGGGTACCCCTTTGGCACCCCGGGCAGCCGGCTGAACCTGCTGGGCGAGAACCTGCAGCGGATCACCGATCGCTGGGCCCGCCTCAACCCGCCGCCGACCCGGCCGATCCCGGTGCTGATCGGTGGCGGCGGCGAGCGCAAGACCCTGCGTCATGTCGCCCGGTACGCCACCATCTGGCACGCGTTCGGCGGCCCGGACACCCAGGCCCGCAAGGCCGCCGTGCTCGCCGAGCATTGCGCCGCGATCGGCCGGGACCCGGCGCAGATCGAACGGTCCACCGCCATTCCGTCCGGTGGGGTGCCGGCCGCCGACCAATTGATCGACCTGGGGGTCTCGCTGTTCACCATCGGGGTGACCGGACCGGACTACGACCTGGCGGACGTGCCGGCGTGGATCGATTGGCGCGATCGGCGCAACTCGGACCGCGTGTGACGCGTTCCGCCGGGGTTCATCAAAAAGTCACGTCACAGATCGGTATCGACACGCCGTGTACCCCCCTCTGGTGCGCATATAAAGGCTGAGTGAGTCGTGCGCGCCCACGACGCGACGTCCCCGTCCGGGGTCGTCGATCTGGGTTCGCCGGTTCCGCGGGGTGAACGACTGCCCGCCGGATGGTCGGCGGGTCGAGGGGACGAAAGATCACGATGACGGCACTGCACGAGGCTCGCCTCCAGCCGGACGTTTACGACGACGACGACATTCTGCTTCCGTTGCTGGAGCACGCTCCGCACGCGGCGCTGCGGCTGCCGGACGGCCGGGCGATGGCCTGGGCCGAGTACGGGAGTTCACGCGGCCTGCCCTGCGTGCTCGTCCCCGACACCGGCTCGTCGCGGCTGGCACCGGGGTGGCTCCTGCACGACTCCGCCCTGCCGGCGGCCATCCGGTTGCTGGCGATCGACCGGCCGGGGATCGGCGCGTCCGACCCGATCGGCTTCGGTGGTACCGAACAGCCCGCGGAGGATCTGCGGCGGCTGGTGGAGACGCTCGCCGTCGGCCGGGTCGCGGTGATCGGCATCGGTCGCGGAGCCGATGACGCTTTCGCCTTCGCCGCCCGCTACCCCACCCTGGTGTCATCGGTGTCCGCGGTGTCGGTCCGGTTGCCTGGTACGGAACGCAGTCGACGCTCGCTCCGGCACCCGATCCGGGCGCCCCGGGCCTCGTGGTCCGGCCCGCTGGCGTGCTGGGTGCAGACCGCCGGCCGGGACGCCGATCTGACCCTGGAGTGGACCTGGCGGCGGATGATCGACCGGCTGCCCCAGACGGCGGCCGAGGTCCTCGGCGACCGGTGGATGGAGTCGGACTTCCGGGAGGCGGTGGCCGCCGATGCGGCGCTGATCAACCCGGCCTGGACCGCGCCGGCCCGAGCCGGTGAGATCCCGACGTGGGCGCTGGACCCTGCCGCGGTGCGGGTTCCGGTCGAGGTCTGGCACGGCAAGCACGAATCCGGCACCACGCTGGCCGCCGTGGAGGAGTTCGCGGGCGGCCTGCCGGGGTGGACGGTGCGCCCGGCGGCGGGCAGCTCGGCGGTGCTCGGGGCCTGGACGGACATCCTGGCCGGGGCGGCGCGGGGGTTCGCCGCCACGAATTGACCCCCGGCGCGCCGGCGGGTCAGACCGGCGGCAACTGGTTCGTCGCGATCAGCCGGGAATACCACTTCGCGGAGTCCTTGACCGTCCGCTCGAGGTTGTCGAAGTCGACGCGCACGATGCCGAACCGGCGGTCGTAGCCCCAGGCCCACTCGAAGTTGTCCAGCAGGGACCACAGGAAGTAGCCGCGGACGTCGGCGCCGGCGTCGACGGCCTGCCCGACTGCGTCGATGTGGTCGTGCAGGTACGACGTCCGATCCGCATCGGGCACCGAGCCGTCCTCGGCCACGGTGTCGTAGAACGCCGCGCCGTTCTCGGTGACCATCAGCGGCAGGTCCGGGTAGCGCCGGCTCATGTCGGTCAACAGCTCGACCATGCCGGATGGGTCGATGTTCCAGCCCATCGCGGTGTACGGCCCGGGCTGTGTGCGGAACTCGATGTCGTCGGCGCCGACCCACGGGCTGTGGCCGGTGTCGCCATGCCCGTCGGCGTGCTCCATCGGCCCGTCGCCGGTGTGCCGACGGGCCCGCGACGTCGAGTAGTAGTTGATGCCGAGCACGTCCAGCGGCACGGCGCAGGTCGCCTCGTCGCCGTCCTGCACGAACGACCAGTCGGAGACCGACTTGGTGTCGTCCAGCAGGTCCTTGGGGTAGGCGCCATCGAGCATCGGGCCGAGGAAAACCCGGTTGCCGATCGCGTCCAACTGCCGGATGGCGTCCCGGTCGGCCGCGGAGTCGGGATCGTCCGGCCGGGTGACGTGCAGGTTGAGCGTGACCGAGAGCTGGGTGTCGGCGCCGAGCGCGTCCCGGACCGCCCGGCCGGCCAGTCCGTGGGCCAGGTTCAGGTGGTGCGCGGCCTTGAGCGCGGATTCCGGTTCGGTGCGCCCCGGTGCGTGGATGCCCGAGGCGTAGCCGAGGAATGCCGAGCACCAGGGTTCGTTCAGCGTCGTCCAGGTCTCCACCCGGTCACCCAGGACGCCGGCAACGTGCGTGGCATAGTCGGCGAACCGGAAGGCGGTGTCCCGGTTGGTCCAGCCGCCCCGGTCCTCGAGGGCCTGCGGCAGGTCCCAGTGGTAGAGGGTGACGACGGGTCGCACGCCGCGCTCGAGCAGCCCGTCGACCAGCCGGGAGTAGAACTCGTCGCCCTTGGCGTTGAAGGCGCCGGAACCGTCCGGCTGGATGCGCGGCCACGCGATCGAGAACCGGTACGCCTGCAGGCCCAGGTCCTTGATGATGTCCAGGTCGGCGGACCACCGGTGGTAGTGATCGTCGGCCACGTCACCGGTGTCGCCGTTCATCACCTTGCCGGGGGTGTGGCTCAGGGTGTCCCAGATCGACGGGCCCCGGCCGTCCTCGGCGACCGCACCCTCGATCTGGTACGACGCGGTCGCCGACCCCCACAGGAAGCCCTCGGGAAAAATGCGCGGCGAGCTGGTCATGTCTGGGTCCTTCCGGTGGGTCACTGAGCGGCGTCGGGCAGCGTGAGGGTGACGGTAGCGGACAAGCCGGGCTCAGTGGAAGCGCTTCCACCGCTTTTTTCATCCGCTTGCCGGACGATCGACCACGCCTTTCCGGCCGGATCCGGGCCGCGGACGGTGACCTGCCGACCGTCCCGACGCACCGTGAACTCCACGTCACCGACGCGCAAGGATGCCTCGGTCAGGTCCGCCGGCTCGTACAGGTGCAGCGCGACGCCGTCCGCGTAGTCGTATTCCGGGCCGGCGTCGTGAGCGCCGATCGGCAGCACCGTGCCCGGCCGGACGAGCACCGGCAGGCTGTCGAACCCGTGCACCTCGTCCACCCACCGCGGTCCCTCGACGACCCGACCGTCCAGCAGCCCGGTCCACCGTCCGGCCGGGACGTAGTACCGGACATGCCCGTCGGCGTGGAACACCGGAGCCACCAGCAGCGAATCGCCGAGCATGTACTGCGTGCTCAGGTAGTCGGTGGCCGGATCGTCCGGGAACTCCATGGCCATCGGCCGGATCATCGGGGTGCCGTGCGCGACGACCTGGTCGGCCGCGCCGAGCAGGTATGGCATCAGCCTCATCCGCAGCTTGGTGAACTTCCGGGCGACATCGACCGCCTCGTCGTCGAACGCCCACGGCACCCGGTAGGAGTCCGACCCGTGCAGCCGGCTGTGTCCGGACAGCAGGCCGAAGGCGAGCCAGCGCTTGAACACGGCCGGGTCCGGGGTGCCCTCGAAACCGCCGATGTCGTGCGACCAGTAGCCGAACCCAGTGGACGCCAGCGAGAGGCCGCCGCGCAATGTCTCGGCCATCGAGACGAAGGTCGAGTCGTTGTCGCCGCCCCAGTGCACCGGGTACTGCTGACCGCCGGCGGTCGCCGACCGCGCGAACAGCACCGCCTCGCCGGTCCCCCGGCGCCGCTCCAGCAACTCGAAGACGGTCCGGTTGTACAGGTGGGTGTAGTAGTTGTGCATCCGCTGCGGGTCCGACCCGTCGAACCAGACGACGTCGGTCGGGATGCGCTCGCCGAAATCGGTCTTGAACGCATCGACCCCCTGATCCAGCAACCGCTCCAAGTGTCCGGCGAACCACTGGGCCGCGGCCGGGTTGGTGAAGTCGACCAGCGCCATGCCGGCCTGCCACAGGTCCCACTGCCAGACACTGCCGTCAGCCCGGGTGACCAGGTATCCCTTGGCCTTTCCCTCCTCGAACAGGCTGGACCGCTGCGCGATGTACGGATTGATCCACACGCAGATGCGCAGGCCCTTGGCCTTGAGCCGGGCGAGCATGGCCTCCGGCTCGGGAAAGGTCTCCGGGTCCCATTCGAAGTCGCACCAGCGGAACTCGCGCATCCAGAAGCAGTCGAAATGGAAGACGCTCAGGGGTATGTCGCGCTCGATCATGCCGTCGACGAAGCGGTTGACGGTGGCCTCGTCGTAGCTGGTGGTGAACGAAGTGGTCAGCCACAGGCCGTAGGACCACTCGGGCACCCGCGGGGGGCGGCCGGCCAGTGCGGTGTATCGCGCCAGGATCTGCTTGGGCGACGGGCCGAGGATGACGAAGTACTCGAGGCACTCGCCTGGTACCGAGAATTGGGTGCGGGACACCGCCTCGGACCCGATCTCGAAGCTGACCCGGTCCGGATGGTTGACGAAGATGCCGTAGCCCCGGTTGGTCCAGAAGAACGGAACGTTCTTGTAGGCCTGCTCGCTGCTGGTGCCGCCGTCGGCGTGCCAGATGTCGACGGTCTGGCCGTTCTTGACCAGCGGGCCGAACCGCTCGCCGAGGCCGTGGACGACCTCGCCGACGTCCAGGTCGAGCTGCTGGAAGACGTAGGGCCGGCCGGCCGGATCGGTGACCAGGCCGATACTCGTGGCCCCGCCGCCGGTCAACGACCGGCCGCCGGCGCTGAAGTCAAGGCGAAGCGGCCCTTCGCGGCGCAGCCGCACCGTCAACTCGCCGGTGCGGAGCGTTGCATCCTGGTCGTCGATCTCGATGACCGGTCGGACTTCGCGCGCGCCCGGCAGGGCGAAGTCGGGCCCGGGGTTGCGCCCGCCGGTGTGATGGTCGATCCGCACCCGGACGATCCCCTCGGCGGGGCTGGACAGGGTGATCGTGGCCGTCGGAGTGTTGAGCGTGTCGCCGCGAGTGGCGATGACCTTCGTCGACGCCAGCACCGACAGTTGCAGGTCGGTGACCTGTACGTCACGGGCCTGCCGGGGGTGGCGGACCTCGAAGCCCTTGCGCACCATCCAGTAGCCGTCACTGAAATGCATATCGGTCCCCTTTGAGCGTCTGAGTGACTACTTGATCGCGCCGGCGGTGACCCCACGGGTCAGCGTGCGCTGGAAGATCAGGAAGAAGATGACTGCCGGGATGAGGCTGATCAGCGCGCCGGCGTTGGTCGTCGGAGCATCCATCAGCCGGTCGCCCTGCAGGCTGGCCAGGGCCACCGGAATGGTCTGGGTGTCATTGTCGATGAGCATCACCAGGGGAATGAAGAACTCGTTCCAGGTCCAGATGAAGAAGAAGATCAGCAGCACGGACAGGGTGGGCCGGACGATCGGGAAGACGACCTTCCACAGGATCTGCCAGCGGTTCGCGCCGTCCAGCGCGGCCGCCTCCAGCAACGCCTTCGGGAAGGTGCCCAGTACGGAGGCGAGAAGGTAGGTGCCGAAGGCGCTCTGGATCACGACAAAGATGATGATCACGACCAGCTTGGTGTTGTACAGGCCGGCCTGCTTGGCGAAGAAGTACAGCGGGTAGACCAGCGCCTCCTGCGGGATCATGTTGCCCAGCAGGAAGAGGGCGACGATCCACAGCCGGCCCCTGACCCGGCCGACCCCGATCGCGTACGCGTTGAGCAGCGAGACGAGCACCGCGACGACGGCGACCGCCCCGGCGATCAAGGTGGAGTTCCACAACTTCTGCGGGTAGTCCACCTCGGTCCAGTAGGTGGTCAGACCCTTGGTGTAGAACTCGGTCGGCCAGGACAGGGGGCCGTTGGTCGAGTAGTCGGCCGGCGACTTGAACGCGTTCAGCACCATCAGTGCGAACGGCACGAGCATCAGCAGGGCGGCAGCCGCGACGAGGGCCAGCACGACCCAGCGGCCGGCGCCGCGGTGGAATCGGTCGCGGGCCTTCATCGCTCGCTCGTCGGCCTTGCGCTGACCGGCCGACCGGGCCGGGGTGCCGCCGTCCGGGTGAGCGACGGGGGTGGTGAGCACCGGAATGCTCATGATCCGCTCAGCTCCTTGCGCTCGGAGTGGGCCTGCCACCGCATAATGCCGACGGCGACGAGCACGATGATGATCGTCAGGACGGTGGCGATGGCCGCCCCGTACCCGACGTCGAGCTTCTTGAAGAACGTGTAATAGGCGAAGTACGAGGGCACGTTGGTGGCGTTCTCCGGTCCGCCCCGGGTCAGGGCGTAGATCGGGCCGAAGACCTTGAGCGCGGCGATGGTGCAGGTCAATGCGACCACGAAGGTCTCCGGTCGGATCTGCGGCAGCGTGATCGCCTTGAATCGGGCCCAGTAGCCGGCCCCGTCGATCTCCGCCGCCTCGTAGATCTCCGGGTCGATCCGGCCCAGCGCCGACATGAAGATGACGACGGGATAACCGATCTGCACCCAGACCATCACCAGCATGACCATCGGCAGGGCGGTGTTCGGGTCGCCCAGCCAATCCTTGGTGAAGCCCTGCAGGCCGATCGCGTCCAGGAAGGCGTTGAACGCGCCGTCCGGCCGAAGGATCCAGCCCCAGACGATGCCGGCGACGACCACCGGCAGCACCTGCGGTAGGTAGAACACCGCGCGCAGCACGCTGATGCCGGACGAACCGAACCGCTTGCCGAGGTAGTCGAACAGCACGGAGGCCAGGAGCAGCCCGATCACGGTGGGGATGACCACCATCGCGACGATCATCGCGATGGAGTTCTTGAACGACGTCCAGAAGACGCTGTCACCGAGCAGCCTGATGTAGTTGTTGAAGCCGATGAAGCGCGGGTTGCCGACCCCGGACCACTTGGTCAGGGACAGGTACACGTTGTAGACCAGCGGCCCCAGGATGACGGCGACGAATCCGATCGCGCCGGGCACCAGATACCACCAGTAGCCGCCCGTCCGGGTCCTCGGCGCGGACCGCTTGGCCGGTGCTTCGGTGACGGGTTGAGCCAGATCGGTCACGGTCGATCTCCTTTCACCGGAGCCCGGCGCCCGCGCGGATCAACATCGCCGGCGCGGATCAACTGACGCGGAATGTGACCGGTGGGACCGGAGTTGACGAGTTCATCCGCGCGGGACCGGGTCACGGTCAGCCGGCCTGGACGGCCGCGACGCCCTCGGTATACGGGCCGGAGATCTGGTCCATCACCTCGGCCGGGGACTTGGACTGGTTGATCAGGGACTGGAACCCCGAGACCAGGACGTCGTAGAAGCCGGGCACCGGCCAGTCCGGGTAGAAGGCCAGTCCGTCGTTCGCCGACAGCGTGTTGAAGTTCTTGATCAGCTCGGCGGTCTTCGGGTCGGTGATCGCCGATGGGTCGGCCGCGACCGGGATGCCGCCGGAGTTGCCGAGCAGGTTCTGGATCTCCGGGCGCATGGTGATGTCGATGAAGTCGTACGCCAGCTCCTTGTTCTTGCTGGCCTCCGGCACCACCCACAGGTTGCCCGACGAGCCCAGGCTGAGCTTGCTGCCCGGGAACAGGAACGTGCCCCAGTCGAACGCCTTGATCTCGTCGGCGAGCCGGCCGAACCACCAGCTGCCGGAGATCATGACCGGGCACTTGCCGCCGATGAACGCGGTCCCCATGTCCTCGGCCTTGAGCGAGGCGGAATCCCCAGAGATGTAACCTCTCTGGACCCATTCATTGAACATCTCGGCACCCTTGGCGGTGGGCCCGTTCTGGAAGTCGACGGGATTCTTGTAGAGCTGGTAGTTGTCGACGAACGACCGGTCGGCCTGGCTCAGTGCCAGCTGATACCACAGCTGGCCGGCCGGATACTCGGCACCGGCCATGCAGACCGGGGTCGTCCCGGCGGCGACGAAAGTGTCCATGGCGGCCGTGAACTCGGGCAGGGTGGTCGGCACGGCGATGTTGTTGGCGGCGAACGCGTCCTTGTTGTAGTAGACCATCACGTACTCGCCGTAGTTCGGCACGCCGTACCAGTTCCCGGAGCCCATCACCCCGTGCTCGTCGTACCGGGCGGTGGTCTGCAGGCTGGGCGAGAGCTTGTCCGCCCAGCCGCGGCTCTGCGCCTGCTCGGTCAGGTCGGTGAGCAGGCCCTGCGAGGCGAGCAGCCCCGCGGTGGCGTTGCCCTTGTTGTACTCCATGATGTCCGGCCCCTCGTCGGACGAGAGGATCATGCCGGCGTTCTGCTGGATCTGTTCGAACGCCTTGCGTTCGAAATCGACGGTGACGCCGGGATGCTCGGCCTTGAAGGTCTCGATCGCCTTGTCCCAGGCGATACCCATCGCTCCATTGGCACTTTCGTAGTGCCACAGCTTGAGAGTGCCCTCCTGGGTGGCGGCCGATCCGGAGGCACCGGAGGCGCCGGACGCGGTGTCGCTCGATCCGCCACATGCGGCCAAGGTGAGCGAAACCGCAGCCACGGCGGCGACTGCCGCGACCTTCACTGCTCGATACCGGCGACGAAACATCTGTCCTCCTGGGCTGGCGACCCCCTCGGTGGGGTCGGGTGCGGGTGCGGCGGGGCGTGCGCCATCGCCGTCGAGGTGCGGTCGAACCACCGTCCGGGCGGACGGCTGGTCGGTCGTATGGGTGTCGGGTCCGGCTCAGCGAAGCCGGTGGGGGTCCGGCGGGACGGGTCCCGTGCTGAGGCCCGCCTCCCACCGGCAGGGCAACAAGGTCGGCGCGTCGGCCGGCCGGCGCCCGTCGAGCTGGTCGAGCAGATTCCGTACGCCCAACCGGCCGAGGTCGGCCCCGGGCGAGTGCAGGGTGGTCAGCTGCGGCTCGACCATCTGGGCCATCAGCGGGCTGGTCACGATGGACAGCACCGAGAACGTCTGCGGCACGACGTGGTCGTGCGTGGCCAGCCCGCTCATCGCGCCGATGACCGCGTTCTCGTTCATCGCGACCAGGGCGGTGGTCTGCGGATGGGTGCTCATCAGCTCGTTCACGGCGCGACGACCCGCCAGTGGGGTCTCGTCGCACCAGAGAGTGTGACCGACCAGCCCCCGGCGGGCCATCGCCCGGTCAAATCCGTCGGCGATGCGCACGGTCGGCCCGTAGCGTCGATCGCGGCTGGCCGCGGAATGATTGAGCAGGGCAATCCGGGTGTGCCCGAGGGCCGCCAGGTGGTTCACCGCGGTCTCCGCGGTGATATCGAAATCAATGTCGACGGACCGTGGATCGGCGCTGTCGTCGGCCCGTCCGATCATCGTCAACGGGATCTGGTGCGCATCGAGCAGGCGGACCCTGGGGTCGTCCCGGCGGACCTCCATGACGATGACCCCATCCGCCAGGCCCTGCCGGCTCATCTGCAGCATCTCGTCCGCCTGGGTCGCGGCGTAGGGCCAGACGACCAGATGGAAGCCACGCTCGCGGGCCACCTCGGCGGCGCCGGTGACGAATTCCATGATCGTGCTGCCGAGCGCGTTCTCGGTTCCGGGGAAGGTCAACGCGAGGATGTTGCTGCGCCGGCTGGCCAGGCTCCGGGCGATCTGGTTGGGCCGGAAGTCCAACTCGCGCATCGCCCGTTCGATCCGCTCGCGGGTGGCGGCGGAGATCGGGCGGGTGTTGTTGATGGCGTAGGACACCGTGCTCAGCGAGACCTGCGCCAGCTTGGCGACGTCCTGCATTGTTGCCATGCGACTCTCCCGCCTCATTGCTCGTCGGTGTCAACAGCTTATCGAAGCGCTTCGACATCGGGTCCGCGAACCTGGCGGTGCGATCCGGTGCGGTACTGCGCAGGGTGCCACGGCGTGCGGCTCCTGGCCGGCACGATGCCTGCGCCGGCTCGAATCTCCGTACCCGTCAGGAGCTTCGGCTGATCGCCGCCCCTGCGTGGGTCCGATCGTCGAAGCGCTTCGATGGGTTTGATTATTGGACGAACAAACCACCGCCGTCAAGGGGTGAATTGTCTCAGCTTGGTAAAGCGTCGGTAGCGGCCAGCCCGGGTCCTCGCTGGGCAAAGGGGCGGGGGGCCCGGTCGACCGGATTCGATTCGCCGCGCCGGGCGGCGAGCCGTCCGCTCGAGCAGGACGAAGCGGTTCTTTAGACAGGCGAACCGTGACCGAGCCGGTGAACTTGCCCGGTTCATCCCTTACGAGAGGATCGACTGATGACGTCGAACACCGATCAGGCCAGGGAACGTTACGAGAGGTTCGTCCGGGGCGATCTCGAAGGCGCGCTCGACATGTGGGCCGAGGATTTCGTGTGGGACGGAGACTCGGTCGGCCTCCCCTGGTCGGGTCGGACCGAAGGCCGTGACGCGGCGAAGGGAGTGCTCGTCCGGACGGTGCAGGCGTTCGACACCTTCTCGCTCATCCCGGACGAATACCTCGGCGACGGCGACACCGTCGCCTCCTGGGGCACCTCGATGTGACCAAAGCCGACCGGTCGGGACGGATCATGTTCGTTCACGTCCTGCGCTACCGCGGGGATGAAGTGCGAGAGCTGCGGGTGATCGCGGACTCGTTGGAGAGCGCCCGGGTTCTGGGGCTGGCCTGAACGGAGCGCTCCCCGCGGCCGCGCCACTCCCGGGTGGATCGCCGCGGCCGGCCTCCGTCGTGGCGACGACCACGCCCACTGGCACGACCGAGCCCGACCGAACCGGGGGTTGCGCACACGCGGACGCCCAACCCCCGGTTCAGGCCGCGGATCAGGCGGCGACGACGACCACGTTGCTCTCGGCGTTGATCGCCACCGGCAGTCGGGGCGTCAGGGTGACCACCGCGCGGATCTCGTCATCGGTGTTGCCGAGCAGCGGGACGTTGTCCTCGTTGAGGTTCGTGAACGGGAAGGTGAACGAACGCGTCCGGGAGGTCGAGGCCTGCCCGTTCGCGCTGAGCAACACCGAGAAGGTCAGTCCGATATTGATCGGATCGTCACCGGCGGGGCCGGTGTCGCCGTCCTGACCGGTGTCGTCGCCGATGAACCGGATGCTCTCGGCGTACTGCAGGTTCGATGCCTGATCGAACGCACTCCAGTTGACCGTGTACGTGACGGTGGCGTTGGCGTTGGCCACGTCCCGGACGATGGACAGGCTGACGTTGCTGGCGGTAGCCATCTTTCGAGTCCCCCTTTGGACTGTGGGCCGGTGACGCCGTTGGCGTCAGGAAGCCGGCTTGTCCAGGAGTACGGGGATAGGTCCGAATCGGTTCGCGTCCGTCCTCAGTTGATTTCGGCAGCCCGGGCGGCGGACGCCACTCGGGCTCCGGACGTCGGACGGCGCCTTCGGGCCGGTGCGACGGCCCACCGGCCCGCGCGGATGAACTGGTTGACTCCAGCCCCGTCCGTCACATCGCCGGACGGTGGGCCCGCGCCGACGCAGTTGATCCGCGCGGGTCAGCAGGCGGTCAGCGGGCGCCCAGCGCGTGCTCGACGGCGAGTTGGTTCAGATGCACGAAGGCGTAGGAGTGCTCGGCGGCCTTGTCCGCGTCGTAGTCCTCGAACGCGGACCGGTCGGCCATCAGGTCCTCGACGGTCTCGCCATCGGCCAGCGTCGGGACGGCCAGCTCGGCCAGCCCGGACGCTTGCATCGCGGCCTGCACCTCGGGGTCCGCCCGGAACGCCAGCGCCCGCTCCTTCAGGACCAGGTAGGTGTTGATGTTGGCCTGCGCCGAGGCCCAGACCCCGTCGAAACCCTCGGTGCGGGAGGGCTTGTAGTCGAAGTGCCGCGGACCGTCGTACGTCGGACCGCCGTTCGGGAAGCCGTTCTCCAGCAGATCCACGGTGAAGAATGCCGACAGCAGATCGCCGTGGCCGAACACCAGGTCCTGGTCGTACTTGATCGAGCGCTGCCCGTTCAGATCGATGTGGAACAGCTTGCCGTTCCACAACGCCTGGGCGATGCCATGGGTGTAGTTCAGACCGGCCATCTGCTCGTGCCCGACCTCCGGGTTGAGGCCGACGATGTCGCCGTTGTCCAGCTTGGCGATGAAACCGAGCGCGTGCCCGATGGTCGGCAGGAAGATATCGCCGCGGGGTTCGTTCGGCTTCGGCTCCAGAGCGATCCTGATGTCGTAGCCCTTGCTCTTGATGTAGCCGGCCACGGTGTCGACGCCCTCGGCGTACCGGTCGAGCGCCGCATTGACGTCCTTGGAGCCGTCGTACTCGGCGCCCTCCCGGCCGCCCCACATGACGAAGGTCTTGGCGCCCAGTTCCGCGGTCAGATCGATGTTGCGCAGCACCTTGCGCAGGGCGAACCGGCGCACCGACCGGTCGTTGGAGGTCAGACCGCCGTCCTTGAACACCGGGTGGGTGAACAGGTTGGTGGTCACCATTTCGATAGTGATGTCGTGCTCGACGCAGGCATCGCGGAAGCGGGACAAGTGGTGGGTCCGGCCCTGCTCGTCGGAGCCGAACGGCACCACGTCGTCGTCGTGGAAGGTGACGCCCCAGGCGCCGACCTCGGCCAGCTTGCCGATCGCCTCCACCGGATCGAGGGCCGGTCGGGTGGCATCGCCGAACGGGTCGCGACCCTGCCAGGAAACCGTCCACAAGCCGAACGAGAACCGGTCCTCCGGTGTTGCCTGGCGCACCATGTGCTGACTCCTTCGTCGCGACGTTTTGTTCTGTGAGTGAACTTATCGGACACGGCCGCTAAGGTCAACCCCATGGCCCCCCGCTCGCCCGTCCCGCGCGGCGCTTCCGCGATCCGGCAGGCCAACCTGCGCGAGCACAACCTCGGCCTGGTGCTGCGGATCATTGTCGACGCAACCACGCCGCATTCGCGAGCGGACATCGCGGCCACCACCGGGCTGACTCGGGCCACGGTGAGCTCGCTGGTCGACGCGCTGATCGAGGCCGCGCTGGTCACTGAACTTCCTCCGGTGATGTCCCAGCGCGCCGGCCGGCCCGCGGTTCCACTCGTGCCCGCGGCGGGCACGATCGCCGCGGTGGGCATGGAGGTCAACGTGGACTACCTGGGTGTTCGGATGATCGACATTTCCGGCGCGGTCCTCGACCAGGAGGTGCGGGACGGCGACTTCCGGGGCAGTGACCCGGCCCGGGTCGTGCCCGAGTTGGTCGGCCTGTACCGGAAGGTGACCGGCTCGGCCGATCGGGCGCTACGGATCGCGGGTGCCGGCCTCGCCTTGCCCGGCCTGGTCGACCGCACCGCCGGACCGGTCCGGCTGGCGCCCAACCTCGGCTGGCGCGACGTCGACGTCGCGGCCATGTTCCGGACCGAGCTGGCCGGATCGGGCGACGCCCCGCCGATGCTGCTCGACAACGAGGCGACGCTGGCGGCCCGCGCCGAGTGCGATGCGCTCCGCGGGCACGGGCTGCACACCTTCCTGTACCTGTCCGGCGAGGTCGGGGTCGGTGGGGCACTCGTGCTCGACGGTTCGATCTTCGGCGGCCGGCACGGGTGGAGCGGCGAGATCGGGCACACCGTCATCGATCCGGACGGGCCGCTGTGCCGGTGCGGGTCCACCGGTTGCCTGGAGCAGTACGCGGGCAAGGACGCGCTGATGCGGGCCGCCGGCCTGGACCTGAGCCTGCCGATCGATCACCTGCAGCGCGCGGCCGCCGCCGGTGATCCGGCCGCCGTCGCCTCCTTCGACACGGCCGCCCGCGCGTTGGGCACCGCGATCGCCAACGCGGTCAACCTCATCGACGTGGAAACCGTGGTGCTGGGCGGGCTTTACGCCACCCTGGCCCCGGAGTTGGTGCCCGGGATCGAACGGGTTCTCGATCAACGTGTGCTGGCCGCGCCCTGGTCGGAGATGCGGGTGCGGTCGGCGGTCGTGCGAGAAGCCGCCGCGATGACCGGGGCCGCCTCGGCCGTGCTGGCCCAGGTCATCGACCACCCCAGCGAGTGGATGCGCCACTGACGGCCACCGCCCGTCCGCACCCCGTCCCGCGCCGCACCCCGTCCCGCGCCGCACCCCGTCCCGCGCCGCACCCAGGTCGCGCCGACTCGCCTCATCGGCAGGTTCGGACCGGGACGGAACCAGCGGATGAGGCGAGTCGAGGCGTCCCCGACGGGCCGGGGGCAGGTCGCCGGCCGACCCCGGGGCCACCGGGCGTGCACTGGCCCGCGCCGGCCGGCTTCGACCCGGCGTACCGTCCCGAATCATGATCTCCGCGCCCAGGCCGAACCATCCTGTTCGTGGCGACTCCGACCGCCGCCGGGGCCGGGCGGCCGGCGGCCGGGAGCGGCGGGATGGCTGACGAACCGGGCACCGTCGCCGATCTGATCCGTACCGCGGCCGAGGCGGCGATCGAATTCCGGCTGGGCCTGGGCGAGCGACCCGTGGCTCGACCGATCGATCGGGACGCGCTGGTGGCCGCGCTCGGTGGCCCCCTCCCGGCCGAGCCGACCCCACCCGACCGGGTGCTCGACGACCTGGTCATCGCCGCCGACCCCGGGCTTGTCGCCACCGCCGGGCCGCGGTTCTTCGGGTTCGTGGTCGGCGGGTCGTTGCCGGCGGCGACCGCGGCGGACATGCTGGCGGTCGGGTGGGACCAGCTGGCGTTCAACGCGACGACCTCACCGGCGGCCGGCGCGGTCGAGGAGGTGGCCGGCGGGTGGCTCAAGGATCTGCTCGGCCTGCCCGCAACCGCATCGGTCGGGTTCGGCACGGGGGCCCAGTCGGCGAACACGGTCGGGCTCGCCACCGGCCGGCACCGGGTCCTGGAAGCGACGGGGTGGGACGTCGAGCGCGACGGCCTGGCCGGCTCACCGCGGGTGCGGGTGGTCGCGTCGGTGGAGCGGCACGCCACCGTCGACCGGTCGTTGCGGCTGCTCGGTCTGGGCACCGCCGGCGTCCGGCCGGTCGCCGCGGATGCCCAGGGCGCCATCGACATCGACGATCTGGCCAGGGTTCTGGCCGACGAGCCGGACACGCCGACGATCGTGGTGCTGCAGACCGGCAACGTGAACACCGGCGCCTGCGACGATCTGCGGGCGGCGATCGGGCTGGCTCGCACGGTGCCGCACAGCTGGGTGCACGTCGACGGCGCATTCGGGCTGTGGGCCGCCGCCTGCCCGGAGACGCGCTCGCTGACCGACGGCATCGAGTTGGCCGATTCGTGGTGCACCGACGGGCACAAGTGGCTCAACGTGCCCTACGACTGCGGCCTGGTGTTCTGCGCCGATCCGGCGGCGCACGTCGCCGCGGCCTCGTACAGCGCGTCCTACCTGACCGGGGCCGGCGCGGCCGGCTCCCCGGCCGACTTCGTGCTGGAGTCCTCCCGCCGAGCACGGGGTTTCGCCGTGTGGGCGGCGCTGCGGGAGCTGGGCGCGTCCGGCGTCGCCGAGCTGGTGCGGCGGACCTGCGCGCTGGCCCGCCGGTTCGCCGACGGGCTGGCCGCCGGTGGGGTCGAGATCGTCAACGACGTCGTGCTGAACCAGGTCCTGGCCGGTTTCGGGTCCGACGAACGCACGGATTCTGTGGTCGCCGGGGTGCAGCGCGACGGCACCTGCTGGCTGGGTGGGACCACCTGGCGCGGCCGGCGGCTGATGCGGATCTCGGTGTCCAACTGGTCCACGACCGAGGACGACGTCGACCGGTCGGTGGCTGCGATCCTGCGCGTCGCCGCCGGCGCGTGAGCGGCGAGCCGGGACTGAACCGGCAGATCCTGCGGCTGGCCGTCCCGGCCCTGGGCGCGCTGCTGGCCGAGCCGGTCTTCCTGCTCGTCGACGCGGCCATCGTCGGGCACCTGGGCGTCGCGCAGCTGGCCGGGGTCGGCATCGCCTCGGTCATTCTCGGCACCCTGGTGGGCCTGTCGGTGTTCCTGGCCTACGGCACTACCGCGCAGGTGTCCCGCGCGCTGGGTGCGGGCCGCCCGGCCGACGCGCTGACCTTCGGCATCGCCGGGCTGTACCTGGCGGCGATCATCGGCGTCGCGGTGCTGGCGGTCGGCTGGCCGCTGGCGCCCCCGCTGATCGACGCGTTCGGCGGCACCCCCGACGTCGCCGAGTACGGCGTCACCTTCCTGCGCTGGTCCCTGCTCGGCCTGCCGGCCATGCTGGCCGTGCTGGCCACCACCGGCGTGCTGCGCGGCCTGCAGGACACCCGGACCCCGCTGGTCGTCGCCGTGGCCGGGGCGGTGGTGAACGTCGGCCTGAACCTGCTGCTGGTCTACGGGGTCGGGCTGGGCGTGGCCGGCTCGGCCGTCGGCACCGCGCTCACCCAGACCGGCATGGCGGCCGTGCTGATCCTCATCGTGGCCCGGGGCGCCCGCCGGCTGGGCGTCGCGCTCACCCCGCACGCCGGGCACATCCGCGGGGCCGGCCGGGCCGGGATCCCGCTGTTCATTCGCACCCTGACCCTGCGCGCGGCGATCATCGTCACCACCGTGGTGGCCACCCGGCAGGGCGTCGCCGCGCTCGCCGCGCAGCAGGTCGTCATGTCCATCTGGAACCTCCTGGCCCTCGGGCTGGACGCGCTGGCCATCGCGGCGCAGGCGCTGACCGGCAAGGCCCTCGGCGAGGGCGACGGGCGAGCCGCCCGGCTCTTCACCGGGATCATGCTGCGGTGGGGGGTGTGGGTCGGCGTTGGGATCGGCGTGGTCGTCCTGCTGATCCACGCGTTCGCGGGGGCCGCCTTCTCGCCCGATCCGGTCGTGCGCGACGCAGTCGGGGCCGCCCTGATCGTGGTGGCCGTCTCGCAACCGCTGTGCGGCTGGGTCTTCGTGCTGGACGGGGTGTTGATCGGCGCCGGCGACGGCGCGTACCTGGCCCGGGCCGGGGTGCTGACCTTCGTCGCGTACCTGCCGGCGGCCGCCGCGGTGGCCGTCTGGGCGCCCGGCGGGAGTGCGGGCCTGATCTGGCTCTGGGTGGCCTTCTCGGGTGTGTTCATGGGCGCGCGGGCGGTGACCCTGGGCCTGCGGTACCGCGGGGACCGGTGGCTGGTGACCGGGGCGGTGCGGTAGGTGTGGTCCGACCGCCACCGGTGATCCGATCGGCGTCCGGATCGCGACAGGGGTGGCATGCCTGAGGTGTCGGACGTCGAGCTGCTGGCCCTGATGGCCCGGGGCGAGGAAACGGCGCTCCGGGAACTCGTCGAGCGTCATTCAGCCTGGCTGCTGCTGCGGCTGCGCCGCCGGACGCCCGATGAGGACCTGGCCCACGACGCCCTGCACGACACGTTCGTGGCCGTCTGGCGTAAGCCCGGCGCGTTCCGCGGGGACGGCGATGTCGGCGCCTGGCTGTGGGGCATCGCGATCCGTCAGCTGATCAGCCGGATCCGGAAGAAGGCTCCGCCGTCGCCCGCCGGCGCGGAGGTGATCGCCGCACACAGCCCCCTGGTGGCCAGCGCCGAGGACGAATTGCTGGTGGCGGTCGCTCACGGCCACGTCGGGGACGCGCTCCGGACGCTGTCGCCGGAGCTGGTGCAGGTGCTCCAGGCGACGGTGCTGGACGGGCTCTCCACCCGCGAGGCGGCCGTCTTGCTAGGCATCCCGCAGGGCACCGTGAAGAGCCGGATGCGGATCGCCAAGGCCAGGTTGCGGGAGCACCTGGTGCCGTTGGAAGGGTGGTGACCATGTCGACGCAGTGGCACGTCCCGGCCCCGACCTGGCGGGCCTATGCCGCCGGACGCCTCGAGCCGGCGGCCGCGACGAGCGTGGAGGCGCACGTCGTCGGCTGCCCGCACTGCCAAGCGGCGGCGCGGTCCGCCGTCGACACCGCGTCGGTGTGGGCGGGGGTGCAGGCCACCGTGACCCGTCCCCGGGTGCCGTGGGCGTTGCGCGTCCTGCGGCGTCTCGGGTTGCCCGACGACGTGGCCGTCCTGCTCGGCGCGGGTGAGAGTGTGCTGGTACTGGGGGTCACGGTGGTGGCGGCCGCGCTGACCTGTGCGCTGTCGGCCGGGCTGACCCCGTGGCGACCGGACGCGGTCTTCCTGGCGCTGGCCCCCCTGGTGCCGGCGCTCGCGGTGGTCGCGGCGTTCGACGCCACCCACTGCCTGCGCGAGGTGAGCGCGCCGACCCCCTACTCCCGGCTCCGGCTGGCCCTGCTGCGGACGGCCGCCGGGCTCGGGCTCGCCATCCCGGCGACCTTGCTGATCGGCCTGCTCGTCCCCGGGCTCAGCGGACTGATGGTCGCCTGGCTGCTGCCCTCCCTGGGCCTGACCCTCGCCGGGTTGGTGCTGCTGACGTGGTGGGCGCCGCCGGTGGTCGGCGGGGTGCTTGCCCTGGTGTGGATCACCGTCGCGCTCGCTCTCGGCCGGGTCGACCGGGTGGACCTGCTGGTCTCCCCTGCCGCCCAGGCCGGCTTCCTGGGCGTCGCGGTGGTCCTCGCGGCGGTGTTCGCCGTCCGCGTCACGACCCGCACGAGCGGAGCCGGCTGATGGGACCGACCCGCCTGCAGGACGTGTCGAAGCGATACGGGACGACGATCGCGCTGCACCCGACCACGGTGACGCTCGGACCGGGCGTCGTGGGCCTGCTGGGTCCCAACGGCGCCGGCAAGACCACCATGCTGCGCCTGCTGTCCAGCGCGGTGGCACCCACGAGCGGCCGGATCGTGGTCGCCGGGCACGAGATCACCGGCGGCCACGGCGAACGGGTCGAGGCTCGCCGGCACATCGGCTACCTGCCCCAGGAGGTCGTCTTCCCGCGCGGGATGACCGCCCTGGGGTTCCTGGACTACATCGCGGTGCTCAAGGAATGGAAGCGCACCGGCGAGCGGCACCGCGAGATCCGACGGGTGCTCGATCTCGTCCGGCTGGGCGACCTGGGCACCCGCAAGGTGGCCAGGATGTCCGGCGGCCAGCGGCGCCGGTTGGCGATCGCCCAGGCGCTGATCGGCTCGCCGGACCTGCTCGTCCTCGACGAACCGACCACCGGCCTGGACCCCGAACAGCGGGCCGCGCTGCGGGGGCTGCTCGGCGGGCACGCCGGCACCGTGCTGCTGTCGACCCACCAGACCGAGGACGTCTCGGCCCTGTGCGATCGGGTCCTGGTCCTCGACGGGGGCCGGGTGCGGTTCGACGGGTCGGTCCCCGGCCTGCTCGCGACGGCGGACGGCCGGGTCCACCTGGGGCCGGCGGCCGCCGCCGGGGCGGTCCAGACCTGGAAGACCGGGACCGGGCTGATCCGGTCCGTCGGCGGCGCCCCGGGCCCCGGCAGCCGGACCGTCGACCCCTCCGTCGAGGACGCCTACCTGCTGCTGCGGGCCGCTCCCGTGGGTGGTCACGAGGTGTCGACGTGACCCCGACCGCCGCCGGTTCGACCCTGGGCCAGCTGTCCCGCCAGGAGATCCGGCGCTACGCCGGCCACCGCCTGTTCTGGTTCGGATCCGCCCTGACCCTGGTCATCGCCGGGCTCGGCGCCGCCGGGCAGTCCGACGCGCGGGGCCGGACGGCGCTGGACGGGCTGGGGCCGGCGTTCACCCTGGGCGTCCTGGGCATCGTGATCATGGCCAGCCTGGTCCGGGATTCCGATCGGGCGGCGGCCGCCGCCGGCACCGTCGTCGTCCCCGAGCGCACCCGGACGCTGGCCCTCGCCGCCGCCGTGGTCGTCCCGCTGGCGGTCGCGCTGATCTGGTTCGCCGCCGCGGCCTACGGCTACCTGGCCTACGAGCGATCGCCCGACTCCACCTTCGACGCCACCCCGGACGCCTTCGTGCTCGCCGTCCTGTTCTCCCAGGGGGTCGTCGCGGCGGTCGGCGGACCCGTGCTCGGTCTGGTCGTGGGCCGGTGGTTCGGCCGCCGCTGGGCGGCGCCGATCGTGGCGGTGGTGGCGGTCCTGCTCACGGTCGTCCTCAACGGCGATCAGGCCTGGAACGCCGGGTGGCGGGAGGTGTGGATCTGGACGCACTTCCACGGACCGTTCGGGCTGCCCGGGGCGGACGATCCGATGCGGTGGACGGTGCTGCCCGGCTCGGTGTTCTGGTACGTCGGGTACCAGCTCGCGCTGTGTGCCCTTGGCGTCCTGATCGCCGTCCTGCACGACCGGGAGAGCGAGCGGGCGGGCCCGGCCCGGGTGGCCGTTGGCCTGGCCGTGCTCGCCGTGGTGCTCAGCGGGCTGGCGATCAGCGGCGGCGAGCCGGCGACGCTGCCCAACCCGATCCCGTCGCCGGACGCCGGCGGCTGAGCATGCTGCGGCACGCGGCCGTCGCCGTGCCGTGGGCCCGGATCGGGCTCGTGGCGGCGCTGGTCGTCACGCTGATGGAGGTCGTCGCCCGGCGCCCCGCCGCGACCTGGCTGCTCGAGGTTGCCGCGGTCGGGCTGCTCGCCGCGGCCGCCGCCTGGTGCTTCGACGAGCCAGCCGCGGCCGTGGTCGATCCCGCCCCGCGGACGCCGGCCTGGCGCACGGCCGCCCGCTGCCTCGGCCTGGTCCCGCTGCTGGCGGCCTGGACGTGGTCGGTCGCCCGGGGCTGGGACGGCTTCTTCGACCGGCCGGCGCAGGTCGCGGCCCAGGGGTTCGGGGCGGTGCTCGTCGCGACGGCGTGGACCGTGGCGCGGCGGGCGGCCGGCGCGGCCGAGCCCGGTGCCCGGTTCGCGCCCGTGGCGGTCGCCTTCGCGCTGTGCTGGCCGGCCACCGGCCGGCTGGCCGATCGGGTGCCGATCTTCCCGTTCCCGGCCCATTCGGCCGCGTCGTGGGACACCAGCCGGTGGCTGTGGTGCGCGGCCGCGGCCGCCGCGGCCGTCGTCGCCGCGATCGCCCTGACCGATCGCCTCCCGCGGGTGATCCGAAGGCGCCCCTGATCACGACAGAGAGGGTGGAAACCGCAACCCGCGCAAAGGAGTTCACCATGCCCGGCACCCCGCCCCGTCGCCGCCCGCTCAATCGCCCGACCGCCATCGTCGCCACCGCCGTCCTCCTGGCCGCCGGGCTGACCGCCTGCTCCGGACAGTCCGCCTCCACCACACCCGGTACCGCCGCGTCGAGCGCGCCGGCCGGCGTCTCCACCTCGGCGGCGGCCGGCTCGGCCGGGGCGACCGGCTCAGCCGGCTCAGCCGCCCTGCCGATCATCGCCGAGAGCGAGTTCCAGACCCGGGCGACCGCGCTGTGCACCGCCAACGCCGAGGCCGTCCGGGGCACGTTCATGGCCATGAGCAAGCCGCCGACACCCGAGCAGATGCAGCAGGCCTTCGACACGCTCGTCGCCGAGTCGTACAAGATCTCCGACGACCTGGCCGCCCTGGGCGCGCCGGCGGAGCGACAGGCGGCGCTGGCCGCGGTGATCCAGGCCAATGACCGGATCACGGCGTCGGTGCAGGCGGCCGGGCCCGATGCGTTCTTCGGCGACCAAGGCGATGCCTACGCCGAGCTCTACCCGCTGATGGAGCGCCTCCAGGTGCCGGCCTGCCTGCCCCAGGAGAGCTAGGACCGCGTGGACGCACTACCCTGCTGGCATGCCCGGGTCTGCCGTCCTGATCCTGGGCGGGACGGGCGAGGCCCGTTCGCTGGCCCGGGGTCTGACCGAGGTGGGCGTGCCCGTCGTCTCCTCGCTCGCCGGCCGGGTGCGGGACCCGGCGCTGCCGGTCGGCGAGGTCCGCATCGGTGGCTTCGGCGGGCCGGCCGGGTTGGCCGAGTACCTGCGGACCAATCGGATCCGGGCGGTCGTGGACGCCACCCATCCCTTCGCGACCGGCATCTCGGCGTCGGCCGCGACGGCGTGCGCCGCGGCCGGGGTGCCACTGCTTCGGCTGGCCCGGCCCGGCTGGGCCGACCACCCGCTGGCCGAAGCCTGGCAGTGGGTGGACGGGCCGGCGCAGGCGGTCCGGGCCGCGTCCGGCCGACGGGTCCTGCTGACCACCGGCCGTCGAACGCTGAGCGAGTTCACCGCGCTGGAAGCACCTTTCGTGCTCGTCCGGCTGGTCGACCCGGTGACCGAACCCCTGCCGCCGCACTGGCGGGTGCTCACCTCCCGGGGTCCGTACACGGTGACCGGCGAGCGGGCGCTGCTGCACGAGCACCGCATCACCGTGCTGGTCACCAAGGACTCGGGCGGGACGATGACCGAGCCCAAACTGCTGGCCGCCGCGGAGGTCGGGATTCCGGTGATCGTCCTGCGCCGGCCGACCCCCGCGACCGGGGGGCCGGCCGTCCCGGACGTCCCGACCGCCGTCGCCTGGGTCCAGCTGACGGTCGGCTGGGTCGGGTGAGATCAGCTGGCGCCCAGGGTACTCACCACAGCGGTCCGGATCGCGGTGTACCCGGTCACCGTGCCGTCGTCCTCCCCGCCGAGCGCGGTCTGCCGTTCGCCGATGAAGGTGCCCGTCGTGGTGTCGATGATCGTCTCGTCCAGGTTGTCGTCCCCGCGGATCGCGAACGCCGTGCCCGTCTCACCGTCGAGATTGGCCCGGTCGTCGGTGATCTCGACCCCGGGGATCATCGCCATGGCCCGGTACAGGGTGGCCCGGGTGGACGCCGGCAGCAGCCCGGTGCGCAGGGCGTCGGTGGCCAGGACCAGCATCTCGGCCTCGTCCGACCGCCCTCTCCCCCTGGCGTCGGACGCCAGCCGGTTGAGCATGCCGGCCGGGTCGTCCGGCAGGGCCGCGATCCACTCCCGGGTCGGCACCGCCCAGTACCCCTCCGTTCCGGTGCACAGATTGGTGAAGTAGTCCTGGCACGGCCCGACGAGATCCGGCTCCGATGTGGCCGGTTCGCTCAGGGCACCCGCCGCCCGGGCCGCGCGCTCATCGCCGGCGACGAAGACGGCGGCCCCGGTCGTGCCCCGTCGCTCCATCCAGTTGTCCTTCCAGCGGGCCGGGATCCACTGCTGCCGGCGCGATTCGGCGAGCACGCTATACATCGACCCGCCCGCGGCCACGGTGGTGTTGAGGTACCAGGCGTGGGTGTCCAGATACCGGAACGTCCCCGGGGCCAGGGTGTCGGGGGTGCTGGCGGCCCCGTCGGCGGCGCGGTTCAACTCGGCGGCGACGGCGGCGGACAGCGCCGGCCGGCCGATCCAGGTCGGGATGAGCAGCCCGGTGCCGACCAGGAGCACGACGGCGGCGACCAGCAGCGCCGGCCGGCGCCAGGTTCGGGGCCGGTGACCGGCGACCACGCGGGCGCCCACCGGGCGCGAGATGTCCGGGCGGGGGATGCCCGCGGTTGCCGTCGGAGCTGCACCGGACGCCGCATCCAGCCGGGAGCGCATGCGCCCTAGCAGCTCGGCGTCGGCCTCGGCGGGTCGGTACAGGGTGTGCAGAGCGGCGTCGAGGTCGTCGGTCAGCATGATTGCTCCCCGGTCGTGATCGGAATAGGTGTGCGGTCGACGTCCGCCGGGATGTCGACGGCACGCAGCGCCTTCCGCAACCGGGAGAGCCGGCTGCGGACCGTCCCGGCCGGACGGTCCAGGACGGCCGCGATCTCGGTCGGCTCGAGGCCGGCCCAGGCGTGCAGCAAAAGGATGTCCAGGTCGGTGGGGTCGAGCCGGCGCAGGTGCGGGACCAGGCGGCGGGCATGCGTGGCGGAGTCCAGGCGCCGGTCGGCGTCGGGCGAGGCGTCCGGGGCGCCGTCCGCCGCGAGCGCGGCGAGGCGCTCCAGGGCGTCGAAGCGGCGGGCCTGGTCGCGATGGTGCCGCCGCAGCAGCGTCGAGGCGATGCCGTACAGCCACGCCCGCGGCGAGCCACGCTCGGAGTCGTAGGACCGCCAGGACCGGTGGGCGGCCAGGAACTTCTCCCCCACCAGATCCTCGGCGGGGCCGGCCCCGGCCCGCGCGCTCAGGTACCGGAACAGGTCCCGGGCGTGCGCGTCGAACAGCCCGCCCACGTCGAGGCCGGATGCCGCCGGCCCGTCACGGGGACCGTCCGCGGGATCGTTGATTGCCACACCTCCACTTGTCGAGCAGGTCGGCGAGCGTTGCCCCCGCGTGCGACGATCGGCGCTCCGCGGAACCGGCCGCGGGCCGCGATCGTGGGGGTCGGTGCAGGGTGAGCGGGACGACGGTGCCGGTGCGGGTCGCGTACTCGCAGTTCTATCTGACCGACGGCTGGGACGACGAACAGCCCCTGCAGGAGACGGCCTTTCCCGGACAGGTCAACGGGCTGTGCGGCGCCGGGACCGAGTTCGGTCTCGAGCTGATCACCGGCCTGCACACGGGCACGGTGCCGGTGCAGGTCGAGTTCCTCGACGTCGAGCCGATTCTCGAAGCCGAATGGGAGGAGGCGGTCGAGGTGTCGCTGTGGCTCACCCAGCCCTTCGTCGTCATCCTCGGCTGGGCCGGCGAGAGCGCTCATGAGATCCCGGTGCCGGCGCCCGGGCGCTACCGGGTCCGCTACTGCGCGATCGGCATGGAGGCCGGCAAGGAGCAGGACACGGTCCTGGATGACGAGACGGCACCCGACCGCTATCGGCTGCAGCTCTGGCCGGCCCCGGCCGCGCCGGACGCAATCCTGCGCGTCACCAGCCGGATCGCCGCGTACTGGCATACGGTCCCGGCCACGCTGGACCCGCCGCCGCAGCGGCCCACCGTGATGAACGAGCCGGTGCCCGTCGGGGCGACGACGGTCACCGTGGTCGCCGATCAACCCGGTGACAGCTGGATCCGGATGGAGCCCGTCCGGACCTGGACCCCCTCGTGGATGGAGCTGCTCGTGCTGATGGTGCACGGGCCCGAGCCGGAGCCCACCGTGCGCGGAACGATCAGTCTGGGCCCGGCTGCGGCGGACCGGTACCGGGTGTGGCGGGACGGGTCCCGCTGGCGGGTCGAGTCGATGGACGGTGCGCCGCGGCTCATCGCCGGCGTCGACACCGTCTGGCGGTTCGCGCCGGACCCCGTCCGTCCCGTGGAGACTCCCCGGCGAGCCGATCGTGACGTCGAGGGCGCGTTCGAGCTGCTGGTCCGCCGCGAGCCCGGTTCCTTCCTCGGTGAGGACTTCACGCGCCCGGCCGGGCCGATCGGCACGACGCAGTTCCTGGGCCGGATGGCCTGGACGGTCGCGCTTGCCCCGCCGCCGCACAAGCCGTGGCCGGTCCAGCTGGTGGTGGACGCGGCCACCGGCGTGGTGCTTCAGCAGCGCAACGACGGCTTCGGCACCGTGCAGGAGTGGACCGAGATCGTCACGGGCGAACCGCTGGATGCGGAGCTGTTCACCTGGACGGGGCCGACGACCTCCCCGGACGATCAGGCCGCCGAGTGGGATCGCGAGCGGCAGGCGCGGGCGGCCGATGACCGGCAGTGGTTCGCCCGGCACGTCACCGACCGCTCACTGACCGTCGAGCTCGGCCTCGAGGTGACCCTGCACGAGCACGACGACGCGACCGGGGCGTTCGAGGCGAGCCTGGGCCCTTTCGGCGCGCTGGCCCGCCGATCGCGCAGTGTGGCGCCCTGGGAGCTGGGCTGGTCGGAGGTGCCGGTGCGCTGGTCGACCGACCGCTGGGACTGGGCGATGACCTTCTTCGACGTCACCCCGACAGCGTCGGCGATCACCGCCCTCCAGCAGACGCTCGGCGACTGAACACCGCGCCTCGGCCCCCCGCCACGGCCACCGCGGCGATCAGCGCACCCACCCCGACCAGCGCGGACAGCCGCAATGCCCGGGAGATGTCGGCCGCGCCCGGGGGCGGCCCGTCACCCAGCGTGCCGCGATCCTCGACCGTGTCGCCGTAGGTGTTGACGCCGCCGAGCGTGCGGCCCAGGGCTCCGGCGAAGGCCGCCTCGACCGGCCCGGCGTTGGGGCTCGGGTGGGAGCCGGCATCGCGCCGGACCGCCCGCAGGGCATCGCTCGGCGTCCCACCGACCAGCGGCGCGGCCGCCGCCGCCAAGGCCGCGGCCAGCCGCGCGGGCACGAGATTGGCCAGATCGTCCAGCCGGGCCGCCGCCCACCCGAACCGTCGGTAGCGCGGGGAGCGATGGCCGATCATCGCGTCCAGGGTGTTCACCGCCCGGTAGGCGAGCAGCCCGGGCACCCCGGCGACCGCCCCCCAGACCAGCGGGGCCACCACCGCGTCGGAGGTGTTCTCGGCGACGGATTCGACGCAGGCGCGGGCGATCCCGGCTCCGTCCAGGGTGTCCGGGTCGCGGCCGACCAGGTGCGTGATCCGCCGCCGCGCACCGGGCAGATCGTGGGCGTCCAGCAGCGCGCCGACCGCGGCGGCCTCCCGGCCCAGCGACCGGCCGCCGAGCACCGCCCAGGTCGCCGCCGCGGTGACCAGGGTCCGGGCCACCGGCCGGGTCCGGGTGGTGCGGTCGGCGGTGACCCCCAGTCCGGCCGCCGCGCCGACCAGGACGGCGGTGTGGACCGCGCCGGCGACCCGGTCGTCGCGGTAGGTGCGCCGTTCGAGCGCGGCGGCGGTCCGGCCGAAGCCGGCAACCGGGTGCCCGCGTCGCGGGTCGCCCAGCAGCTGGTCGGCCAGATACCCCAGCGCGAGCCCGGCCGCCCGCGCCATCCCGTCACCTCGCCCGACCCGCACCCGTTGCCTCCCCACGCCCGCCGCGATCCCATCCGATTCGCCTCGCCGTCCGATCATGCTGGACCGCCCGCCGGCGCGGGGCCCGGGCAGGCCGAAGCCGGTGGCCGGGCGCGGAGCCGCTACCGTCCATCCGTGACCGTCGCCCGCCGCACGCTGATCACCGGAGGGGTCCGGTCGGGCAAGTCGCGGCTGGCCGAGCAGCTGCTGGCGGACGCGCCGGTGGTCACCTACGTCGCGCCCGGCCCGGCGCCGGACCGGGCCACCGACCCGGAGTGGGCGGACCGGATCGACGCCCACCGGGCGCGCCGCCCGGAACACTGGCGCACCGTCGAGACCGCCGACCTGGCTGCCGCTCTCGCCGCGGCGCCGGGCGCCGTGCTGATCGACTGCCTGGGCACCTGGGTGACTGCGGTGGTGGACGGGCTGGGCACCTGGGACGAGCGGCTAGCAACCTGGGAAGGTCGATTCGAGCCGGCGCTGGCAGCGGTCGAGACGGCCTGGCGGGCCGCCCCCGGCCCGGTGATCGCGGTGACCAACGAGGTCGGCTGGTCCGTCGTCCCCGAGCATCGCTCCGGCCGCACCTTTCGCGACCTGCTCGGCCGCGTGAACCAGCGGATCGCGGCGGCCAGCGACGACGTGCTGCTGGTGGTGGCCGGCCGGGTGCTGCGGCTGTAGGCCGGGTTCGGCGATCGCCGGAGGTCGAGATCGTTCATTCTGGATCGCCCAGGCTTCCCGACTGCTCATTGAGCGAGATCTGAGTGGCGGCGAAGTCCGCCTGCCTACCGTCCGGCGATGACGGCCGACGAACCGCCTGGGAAGCTCCCCGGACGAACGCGGCCGCGCGACCCGAGGAGGACTGTCGTGCGCACTCACGAACAAGCAGATCGTGCCGGCTGTCGGCGCCCCGTTCGACCCCACCCGTCGAGACCGGGTCCGGCCGGCCGCAGAACTTTCCGGACGGTGACCACGCTGATCGCCTTCCTGGTGTCGATCGTGGCCAGCATGGTGCTCGCTCAGCCGTCGGCCGCGGCCGTCGTCAACGGCGGAACCGTCAAGGTCGGAACGCCGGTCACCGGGAAGGTGGCGGTGGCCGGGCAGGACATCCAGTACTCCTTCGCCGCGACTCAAGGCCACCACCTGACGTTCAACATCACCGCCACCAGCTGGAAACCAGGCACCGCCTACCTGCACTTCTACAACCCCACCGGCAGCCGCCAGTACTACTGCCAACTCACCGCAACCCCCCGCTCCTGCGACTTCACCCCCAACGCCACCGGCACCTGGACCAGGACCAGGACCATCAAACTCGACCCCACCGGCGACACCACCGGCAGGATGACGATGGTGCTGGTCTGACCACCTGCCCGCGCCCCACCACCGGCGCGGTGGGACGCGGGCAGTCGTTCGACTTGTTCCGACCCGGACCGGGGCACGCCGGTCCGTTCCGTAGGGTGCTCGGCATGGCCGCGCCGCACCTCGACAATTCGGTGCCGGGCTTCGAACCGGGTTTCACCGACCTCGACCGGCTGCGCCTGTTCGCCTTCACCGCGGCCGAGAAGGGCACCACCTATCTCTGGGTGCTGCGGGCCATGGAACGCAGCCGGGCGAACTACGTGGTGCTGCAGCACGCCGCCGAGGTGGCGGCGTCCTTGGCCGCGCTCGGCCAGGAACAGTCGGATGACCTGAGCCGCGAGGCCGTCCCGATGCTGTCGGCCGAGGAGGTCACCCCGCTGCTGGACCAGCTGTACGCCTGGCAGGTCCTCGATCGCAGCTACGACGGCGCCCGTGCGGCGACGCTGGCCGAGTACCGCAACCGGCACTACGTGTACCAGTTCAACCAAGCCGGGTATCGGGCGTACCGGGCTGTCGAGGACGTGCTCGGCGCCCGGCTGGACGACGCCACGCTATCCCGGCTGGTGCTCCCGGAGCTGCTCGCCGACCTCGGCGAGCTGGCCGCCGCGAACCGGGATGGGGATTCGGAGCTGGTGTACCGCAAGCTGAGTCGTCTCGATTCGGTGCTGAACGAGATGGCGGAACGGGCCGCCCGGTTCTACCTGATGCTCTCCGACCTGTCCAAGAGCACCGAGACCAGCGCCGAGGTGTTCCTCACGCACAAGGACGCGCTGATCGCGCACCTGCGCGAGTTCTCCTCCGAGCTCGCCCGGTACGCGCCGCGGCTGGCCGCGGCCGTTCGTACGGTGCAGGACACCGGGGTCGACCGGCTGGTCGAGCTGGCTGCGGAGGCCGACGAGCGGATCTTCCGCAGCCCGGCGGACCGGCTGCACGACTGGCAGCAGCGCTGGGCGGGGCTCGAGCACTGGTTCCTGGCCGTGCCCGGCCAGGCCGGCCGGTGCGAGGCGGACCGGCTGCAGGACGCGACGATCAGCGCAGTCGCCGCGGTGCTGTCGCTGTTGCGGCGGGTCACCGAGGCGCGGTTGGGTGGCGTCAACCGGGAGAGCCAGCTACGGCACCTGGCCGCCTGGTTCGTCGCCACCCCTGATGTGCCGTCGGCGCACGCCCTGTTCGCCGCCGCCTTCGACCTGAGCCGGCCGCGACACGTCGGCGTCGTGCACCCCGATCCCGAGCTGATCCCCACCCGGCGAACCTGGTGGAGGCACCCGCCGGTCGAGCCATCCGCACCCTCATCGAGACGGGGAAGCAGCCGGCTACCCGGCGCCCCGGCCGATTGGACCGCAACGATGCCGGCCGGCGGCGACTTCGGGACGCGCAACTGGCCGACCGGCGCGCTCAGGCCGCCGCCGCGAAATCCCTGGCCGGATCACCGATCGAGGGCCGGACCCTCTCGGAAGAGGAGACGGCGCTGCTGTTCACCCTGCTCGATGTCGCCCTGGGCGCGCGCGTGCCGGTATCCGGGCGGGCGCCGGCCACCGGCTCCTCCCTGGGTGTCCGGATGACGCTGATCCCGCACGACACCTCGACCGCGGTTCGGACGGTGCGCGGCGTGCTGCATCTGGACCGGATGGCACTGACCGTGTCGCCGGTGGCCGGCGCTGGATGAACGCCCCGTCGAACCCCGCCGTCGCCCCGCTGGACCGGGCCGCCTACCAGCGTGCCGCGCGCGTTCTGGCCCGGCTGTCCCGGGTGCGGGACGCCTTCGACCCGTCCCAGCCGGCCATGGCCGGCGCCCAGCTGGACCGCCCGTTCGACCGGCGCCGGTACGCCTATCTGTGCCTGGCACTCGCCGTGCTGGGCCGGGCCGGCCTGCAGATTGCCCTGTCCGAGCTGGCCGAACGAGTGGCCGGCGAGGCCGACCGCATCGACGGGTTGGAGCTGTCCCTGGACCGGCAGCCGGACCGGGCCGGGTTCGTCGACGCCGCCGGCTGGCTGGAGGCCCGCGGGGCGGTCCGGCTGGCCGACGGTAGCGCCCGCCGCTGGGTCGACGACCCGTCCGCCGGTGAGGCGCTCTACGACATCGACCGCGACGTGCTGCGCGCCCTGTACCGGCCCTCGCCGGTGCTGCAGCACATCGACACCGCGCGGGCCCTGCTGCACCGCCCGCAGGGCGTCAGCCGGGACACCCTTCGCCGCGAGTCGGCGCAACGGGTGCGACGGACGCTGGTCGAGCGGCCGGTCGCCTACTACGCCGACCTCGCCGCCGGGGACCGCGGCATGCTGCGCAATCCCGGTCCGGCCGCCGAAGTGGCCGAACTGACTGGGCTGGTCGTGGAGCGTCGCAGCGAAGGCGTTGCCCTGCTGGATGTCTCGGGGATGTTCTCGGACCGCCGGTTCCCCGGGTCGGGCACCCGGGCGCAGGTGGCGCTGCTGCTGGCGAACCGGATCGCCGACCGGGTGCTCGATCCGGACGCCCCGGAGTTGACCGTCCTGGCCCCCGATCCGGACCGCGGCGAGACGTGGGTCCGTGCCCTGGACGGCGCGATGCCGCGGGCCGACCTGATCGCACAGTTCACCGGCGACGTTGACCCAACCGACCCCGCAGACCTCGCCGTCGTCGCGATCAGCGAGGACGATGCCGTCGACAGCCCGGACGGCGCCGCGACCGCCGGGTGTCCGCTGCTGGAGGACGGCTGGCTGCGGTCCACCCTGGCCGAGCTGATCGACAGCTATTCCACGGCGCTGTCCGCGGCGCAGTTGGCCGACCCGGAGCGGTTGCTGGACTCGGCGTTGGCGCTGCTGGCCGAGCTCGACATGATCGTCCGGGTGCCCGGCGGTGTGTTGGCCCGGCCGCTGCTGGCCCGCTACCGCAACGCCGTGGTGTCGGTGCGTCCCGCCACGGAGCCGGCCGGCCTGTTCGACATGGGAGGCTGACGGCCATGACATCCGGCCCCGACCGGGACCCCGCGGCCCGCGGTGACCGGTTCCGACCGACCCGGTGCGGGGTGGTCAATCTATGGGACTACCGGGACGAGGAGTTTGTTTTCGCCGACGGCCGGCTGGTGCTCCGCGGGCCCAACGGGTCCGGCAAGACCAAGGCCCTGGAGGTGCTGTTCCCGTTCGTGCTGGACGCCCGGATCGAGCCGCGCCGGTTGAACCCGTTCGCCGGTGACGAGCGGACGATGAAGTCCAACCTGCTCTACCGCGGGCAGGAGAGCGCATACGGGTACGTATGGATGGAGTTCCGCCGGGACGCCGCGCCGGCCCCCGACGACGGCACCGAACCGGGCGAGGTGGTGACGATCGGCGCCGGGCTGCGCGCCCAACGACACAACGACCGGGTGAGCCGCTGGTACTTCGTCGTCGACGGGCAGGTCGGCCGGGACTTCTCGCTGCTCGGCCCGGACGACCGACCGTTGACCAAACGCCAGTTGACGGCCGAGTTGGAGCACCTGCCGACGCTGCTGACCGAGCGCCCGGTGGAGCATCGCACCGCGGTCGACGCCCGGCTGTTCGGCCTCGGCCTGGGCCGGTTCGAGCAACTGATCACCCTGCTGCTGACGCTGCGGCGTCCGCAACTGGCCAAGAACCTGGACCCGAAGGGGCTGTCCCGGGCCCTGGCCGACGGGCTGCGACCGCTGGACGAGGGGTTGATCGACGAGGCGGCACACTCGTTCAGCGACATGGAAAACGTGCAGCGCACGCTGGCCGGGCTGATCCAGGCGGATGCCGCCGCCTCGGCGTTCCTGACCGGGTACACCACGTACCTGCGCACGCACGCCCGCGCCGAGGCCGATCGGTTGACCGGCCGGCTCGACGCCATCGAGACGGCCCGGGTCGACCTGGCCGGCGCCCTGGCCGCGCGGGCCCGCTCCGCGGCCGACCGGGACACCGCCCGGGGCAGGCTGGAACAGCAGCGGGACCAGCTGCGGGACATCACCTCCCGCCTCGATTCGCTCAAGGCGTCGCCGGCCTATCAGGACCGTGAGCAGCTGGCCCGGCAGGCCGACCTGACCGCTCAGCTCGGCCGGGCGGCCGACCAGGACGCCCGGGTTCGGGACGGGGCCCAGGCCGAGGCCGCCCGGCGGGAGCAGGCGCGGTCCGTCGCCGCGGCCGCCCGGCAGGAGGCGCTCGCCGCGGTCGCCCGGCACGCCGCGGAGCTGGCCGGCGCCGCCCGGGACGCCGGTATCGGCTGGGACACCGACGACAACGCGGACGACGGCCGGCTCGGCGAGCGGGTGGCCGCCCGGGTCGCCGGCCGCGAGGACGACATCGCCGCGATCCGGGCCGCCATCACCGCCGTCGCCGAGGCGGCCCGCCTGCGCGACCAGGCCCAGCGCCGCCTGGATCGGGCGCAGGACCGGCTGAATACCGCCGAGCAGGCACTGGCCGCCGCCCAGGACGCGGTCACCACCCAGCGAGAGCAGCTCGCCCAGTCCTTGTCCCGCTGGCTCGGCGAGCACGCCGGGATCCTCGACCGGCTCGCCGGCACCGACGGACCGGCCGAGCGCCCCCCGGCGGCGGGGTCGCTCGACCTGGCCGGCTCCGCCCGCGTCGCCCTGACCTCCGCCCTCGACCGGGTCGGCGAGATCGACGCACCCACCCTGCCGGCCGTTCTGGACACCCAGCTGGCGGACGCCCGGCAGGCCCGCCGGGACGAGATCGCCCGACTGGGCGGCGTTCTCGACGCCCTGACCGAACAGCTGGCCGGGCTGCGGGCCGAGCGGTCGTTGATCGCCGACGAGCAGGACCAGGCGCCGCCGCCGTTCGCCGCCCGCACCGGGTCTCGGGACGGGCGGCCCGGTGCTCCGCTGTGGGCGCTGGTCGATTTCGCACCCGGCGTCGACGACGCCACTGCCGCGGCCATCGAGGCGGCGCTGGAGGCGGCCAACCTGCTCGACGCCTGGATCGGGCCGGCGACCGGCACGGACCCGGGCGCGTCGGACACCCTGCTGCTGCCCCTACCGCCGGCCAAGCGCCCGAAACGCTCCCTGCTGGGCGGCCAGCTGATCGCCGAACCCGATGCGGCGCTGCCGGTTCCGGTGATCGAGGCGGTCCTCGCGTCGATCGCGGTCGGGTCACCGGCGGCGGCCGCCGGTTCGCCGGCCGGCGCCGCGCCCGTCATCGACACCGGCGGCGGGTTCCGCCAGGGCATCCAGCTCGGCGCCCATCACAAATCGCACGCCGAGTACATCGGCAGCACCGCGCGGGCCCGCCAGCGCGCCCAGCGGCTGGCCGACCTGGACACCCGGATCGAGGCCACCGAGCGGGACGCGGCGCGCGCCGACGAGGCCGCCCGGACGATCCGGGCGCTGCTCGACGCGCTTGACGCGGCCCGCAGCGCTTTGCCCGCGACCGCACCGTTGGCCCAGGCCGTGCGCGCGGTCGAGCAGCAATCCGCCAAGGTCCAGGCGGTGCACGGCGAACTGGACAACGCGCGCAGCGATCTGGATCAGGCGATCGCCGCCCATCATCACCGGCACCAGTCCTTGCTGGCCCTGGCGGCGGCCCGGTCAATGCCGACCGAACCCGCGCTGGTCGACGGGATCGCCGCCGCCACTGCTGTTTTCGGTCGGCTTGCGGCCGTTCTCGGCGCGGCCCGGCGGACCGCGCGGGAACGGTCCGAGACGCTGACCGCGGCCGAGGACGAGCAGCTCCGGGCGCGGGACCGGCTGACCGAGGCCGCCGAGCAGGCCGAACTGTCCCGCACCGAGCACCAGGCCCGCGACGAAGAGCTGCGCACGCTGCGCGCGGCCGTCGGTGTCGCGGTGGACGAATTGGACCGGCGGATCGAGGCCGCGGCCACCGACCAGCGGGCCGCTCGGAACGCCGAACGAGCCGCCGAAGCCGCACTGCAGGCGGCCATCGACGAGGCCGGCGGCCGGCGCATCGCGGTGGAGGGTGCGTCCGCCGCGCTGACCACCGCGATCGTCGAGGCCCAGCAGGAATGCGGCCGGCTCCGGCCCTACGCCCGCTCCGACGTCGGCGATGTGCTGCGCCTGCCGGCCCGGCTTCCGGCCTGGCCGACCGCCGGCGAGCAGTGGACGGATCCGGCCCGGCTCACCGCCGGCGCGGTCGCGGCGCTGCCCCAGGACCCCGACCACGAGGTCGCCGCGCTGCCGGACGCCATCACGACGTTGCACGACGGCATCCTGGCCGCGACCGGCGAGCTGCGGCCGAACGAGAGCTCGCTCAAGTCCAGCCGCACCCGGGTGTCGGCGTCCCTCACCCAGCTGCAGGACCAGCTCGCCGCCGCCGGGCACGAGTACCGGCCGGATTGGGAGCCCGTCGACGACGTCATCGTCGTCAAGGTGTCCGACGAGCAGGGTTTCGCCTCGATCGGCGACTTCGCCCGGCGCATCGCGGCGGCCCGGCAGGATCAGGAGGCGCTGCTGTCCGAGTCCGAGCAGCGGATCCTCGAGGACGCGCTGCTCGGGCGGCTCGCTCAGCAGATCCACGAGCGCACCACCGACGCCCGGGATCTCATCGCGCGGATGAACCGCGAGATGCGCGGCCGGCGGATGTCCTCCGGGGCGACCGTCGGCATCGCCTGGGAGCAGGCCGACGGGCTGGACCCCCAGCAGCGGGCGGTCAGCCGGCTGCTCGACCGGGACGCCAGCCAGCTTTCGGCCGACGACCTGGCGACCATGCGCGCGCATTTCGCGGGCCGAATCAAGGACCTGCGCGCGCAGCGGGAGGACCGGCCGTACCCGGAGATCCTGGCCGAGGCGCTGGACTACCGCGGTTGGCGATCCTTCGTGCTGACCCTGGTCGCACCGGGCGGGCAGGAGGACCGGCTGACCCAGGCCCGGCACAGCACGCTGTCCGGCGGCGAGCAGTCCGTCTCCCTGCACCTGCCCCTGTTCGCCGCTGCCCACGTGATGCTGTCGTCGGCCGCACCGCACTGCCCGCGGCTGCTCGCCCTGGACGAGGCGTTCGCCGGCATCGACGACGCCGGCCGCAGCGAGCTGCTCGGGCTGACCGCCCAGTTCGACCTGGACCTGTTCATGACCGGCTACGACCTGTGGGCCACCTACCCCACCGTGCCCGGCTGCGCGCACCACGACCTGGCGCACTCGGCGGTGGAGCACACGGTCAGCTCGCTGTTGCTGGTCTGGGACGGTGCCAAGATCCTCACCGACGGCCAGATCACGGGCGCCGACGATGATCTCGCCGCCGCCCTGGGGTCGCCGAACAGCCGCCGACGACCCGGTGACCCCGGCGGCCTGATCAACCTGACCTGATTGGCATGACCATCGGATCGGCCGTGCGGCCCGACGGCTCCGGCTGGGCGCGAGTGCTGCGGCTGGCCCGGCGCCGGCTGGAGAGCACCGGCGGCGACCTCACCGGTGCGCTGACCGTCCGGGACCCGACCGAGGCCGAACGCAAGCTGATCATCGGGCTCACCGGGGCCTACCGACCGCCCGGCGTCGGGTCGCTCACGCTGCCGTTGCCGGCGCTCGACGCCGCGGTGCGGCGCGAATTCGGCCGGAGCCTGCACGAGTTGTTGGTCGAGTTGGGTGGACCGCTGCGGAACCGGCCCGGCGAGCGCACCCAGGAGGCCCGGGCCCGGGAGGATCTGCTGACCGACGCGCGGGTGCACGGCGGACCGTGGGCGGGCGAGGAATGGTTTGCCGTCTGGCTCGACACGCTGGCGGCCGACGGCACCGTCACCCGTCTGATCCGGCGGCGCGACGGCGACATCCTCCGTCAGGTCGGCGCCGTGCTGACGCTGCTGGCCGAGGCCGCCGCGGCCGGCGCGACCGACCCGGCCCGGCCGGCCGCGCCGATGTCGCTCCCGGTCCTGGCCGAGCGGGCCACCGGCGACACCAAGGCGCTGTCCGGCACACCGGCGGCCACCCTGGTGTTGCGGGCCCTGGCCGCCCGGGACGGCGAACCGCCGCCGGCGTCCGCCGCGGAACGCCGGGCCCGCTGGGACGCCGCCGGCGTCATCCTCGACGACCTGGCCAGTCAGGTGCTGGTGCTCGGCGTCCGGCCCGCGCGGGACCACCCGGTGGCCGGCTGGTTGACCGAGGCGGCCGACCGGGCGATCCCGTTCCGGCTCACCCTGCACCAGCTGATGCTGGCTCCGTTGACGGTGACCGCCCCGGACGTCTTCGTCTGCGAGAACCCGGCCGTGCTGCGCGCCGCCGTCGGTGAGTGGACCCCCGGCCATCCCCCGCTGGTCTGCACCGAGGGGGTACCGTCCGCGGCCGGTCACCGGCTGCTCGCCGGGGTCGACGGAACCGTCCACTGGCGCGGGGATTTCGACTGGACGGGCCTGCGGACCACCGCGGACGCCATCGGCCGGCACCGCGCCCGGCCGTGGCGGATGTCCGCCGCCGACTACCGGCGCGCGATCGACGCGCCCGGCGCCGAGACCGAGGCGCTGCGCGGCGCCCCGGCCGAATCACCGTGGGATCCGGCGCTGGCCGCCGCACTGCACGAACGCGGCCGCGCGGTGATGGAGGAACGGATCATCCCCGAATTGCTGGCCGACCTGGCCGCGGCGTCCACCCGGCCGCGACCGAACCTCGTGACGGAGGAGTGACCACCCCTCGCCGTGAGCGGTAGACTAAGGGGACTAAGTCCGTTCCCGAAGCGTTCTTCGGCGGCCTCGCACGCTCGACCGACCGGATCCCCCGGAGGATCCATGGCCGTGCCGATCGTCAACATGCACGAGGCGAAGACCCATCTCTCCCGCTTGGTGAACGAGGAGTTCATCATCGCCCGGGACGGTCGTCCGGTGGCTCGGGTCATCCCCATCCGGGACTCGGAGGTGCTCCCGCGGATCGGCTTCATGCCCGATATCGAGGTTCCGGAGGACTTCGACGACATGGGCGCCGACGTCATCGCCGCCGCTTTCGACGGTCGATGAGTTCCTATCTGCTTGACACCCACGTTCTGCTCTGGGCCGCCGCCGGTTCCCCGAGTCTCGGTGATCGGTCACACCGCCTGCTCGCCGACCCGGGAAACGAGCTCTGGTTCAGCGTCGTCAGCGTCTGGGAGATCGTCATCAAGTCGCGCCTGGGCCGCAGCGATTTCCAGGTGGACCCCTCGGCCATTCGCGATCGTGCTCTGCGGGCCGGATATCACGAGCTTCCGGTTCGTGGTTCGCACGCGTTGGGCATCGCCGCTCTCCCCGCGATCCACGCGGACCCGTTCGATCGGATGTTGCTGGCCCAGGCCCGGACCGAGGGTTGGACGTTGCTGACCGCCGACCGCAAGATGCTGACGTACGGACCCGGCACGGCAGCGGTCTGAACGGCCAACTCCGCCACCGGTCGTCACAGACCGGCGATCACCAGCAGCACCAGCAACTCGACCTCGATGGCCGCGCCGAGCACGTCGCCGGTGATGCCGCCGAACCGGCGGACGCAGCGGGCGATCAGCCCGGCCACCACCACCGCTGCTCCCGTCACGGCCACGACGCCGAGCCACCCGGGCGCACCCGTCGGGATCGTTGCCGCCGCGGCCAGCACCGCGGCCAGCACCAGCCCGACCGTCGCGGCGGATCGTGGCACGACACCGGCGACCGTCGCGCCCAGCCCGGCCGGCCGGGCCGACGGCACCCCGGTGGCGCAGGCCAGGTACAGGGCGGTGCGGGACAGGCAGACCAGCACGCCGAGCAACCCGAAGCCCCACGGCCGGGCCAGCACCGCCGCCGCGGCCGCGGCCTGGATCAGCAGCACCAGCACCACCGCGGCCACGCCCATCGGGCCGGTGTTGCCGAGCCGCATGATGTCCAGCGCGCGCGCCCGGTCGTAGCCGGAGCCCAAACCGTCGGCGGTGTCGGCCAGCCCGTCCAGATGCAGGCCGCGGCTGCCCAGCGCGACCAGCGCCATCGACAGACCACCCGCGACGAGCGGGGACAGGCCGAGCCACTGGTGCAGGCCGCCGGCCGCCGCGGCCGCCACCCCCAGGGGTAGCACGGCGACGGGCGCCAGCAGCATCGCCGCCCGCGCGACCGAAGGATCCACCTCGCGCGGTGGCGGGACCCGCAGCGCAGTGAGCGTGCCGACGGCCAACCGCAGGCCGTCGGGCAATGAACTCACCCCAGCACGTCCGACAGCAGGGCCATGTCCCGCAGCAGCAGCGCCGCCGACCGGACCAGCGGGACCGCGGCCACCGCCCCGCTGCCCTCGCCCAACCGCATGCCCAGATCCAGCAGGGGCACCAGGCCGAGCTTGTCCAACGCCAGCGACTGCGCCGGCTCGGTCGACCGGTGACCGGCGGCGAACCACTGGGCCGCGCCCGGCGCAAGCCGGTCCGCGACCAGGGCGGCGGCCACCGACACCACGCCGTCGAGCAGCACCGGCACCCCCAGCTGCGCGGCTCGGGCCATGAACGCGGCCGAGGCGGCGATGTCGGCGCTGCCGAGCGCGGCCAGCAGGTCGGCCGGATCGTCGAACCGGCCCGCGGCGCGGGCCAGCGCCCGGTCGATCAGGTCGGTCTTGTGCGCGAGGGTGTCGTCGTCGATGCCGGTGCCGCGGCCGGTCAGCTCGTCGGCGGGCAGGCCGAGCACGGCGGCGATCAGCGCCGCCGCCGGGGTGGTGTTGCCGATGCCCATGTCGCCGGAGATCAGCAGGTCGGCGCCGGTCCCGGCCTCCTGCTCCGCCACGGTCCGGCCGGCGGCCAGCGCGGCGGTCACCTCCCCGGCGGTCAGCGCGTCCGTCAGGTGGATCGGCCCGGACGAGCGCCGCACCTTGAATGCCCGCAGATGCGCAGGCAGATCGGCGAGGTCGTCGTCCACTCCGACGTCCAGGACCCGCAGCCGCACCCCGTGCTGCCGGGCGAGCACCGACACCCCCGCACCGCCGGCGTGGAACAACCGGACCATGGCCGCTGTCACCGCAGTCGGATAGGCGGACACCGCGTGCTCGGCGACGCCGTGATCACCGGCGAACACCACCGCCCGCACGTTCCGCGGCGGCTCCGGCGGGCAGCGATCCTGGCAGCCGGCCAGCCACACCCCGACGTCCTCGAGCCGGCCCAGTGCACCGATCGGTTTGGCCAGGCCGGCGATCCGGCGGGCCGCGGCGGTCCGGGCGGGCGCCGACGGCGGCCGGACGAGATGGGTCATACGGCGGTGCCGGCCAGCTCCCCGGCCGCGCGGGCGCCCCGGCCGTTGCGGTGAGCCACGATGCCGATCATGGTGGCCGACGCCAGACCGATGGCGGCCCACAAGGTGGCCTGCACCGTCAGCGAGGCCGCCCGGAACCGCCAGAGCAGATCGGCGGAGAAGTCGGCGGGCACCTCGTCGACGATCGGCAGCAGCCACCCGGCGATGAGCACGACGACCAGGTAACCGCCCGCGGCGATCAGCCAGGAGTTCCAGGCGCCAACCCGGGGGGTCAGCCGGCGGGCCACGACGATCGCCCCGAACGCGGCGACCACCGAGATGGCCAGCATGGAGAAGTACCAGGCGGTCCGCTGCCCGATGGTGTCCGGGTTGCCGACGGCCGGCGGGTTCGGAGGGTACTTCAGGTAGGGCACGAGATACACCGTCAGGAAGCCGATCGCGGCGACGAGCGCGGTGCTGGCGCGGGCACTGATCGGACCGAGCCGGCCGGCCGCGAACGCGGCGGCGATCCCGACGATGCCGCCCAGCGCGGTCCCGAACAGCAGCGTTGCGGTGAGCAGTCCCCAGGTCGCCTGGTTCTGCCGGGAGACGACCGCTTCCTCGCCGTCGCCGTGCGAGTGTCCGGCGCCGGCCGGTTGGTCCATATGGTGGTCCGCCGGGTGCTCGGCCTCGGCGGCCGCGCCCTGCTCCTCGAACGAGATGGCCGCGGCCACCGGCGGTTCACCCACCAGGTAGGCGACCCCGAACGCGAGGATCCCCGCGACCAGGCCGGCCAGCAATCCCCGGACCAGGAAGGTCCGTGCGGTCAGCATTGTCGGCCGCCGGTCAGTGGCAGGGGAAGCCGAGCAGGTGCCGGCCGTCGTGCACCCACTCGTGGATGCCGGTGCCGGAGAACAGCGCGAACGCGCCCTGTTCGGCGGACACGAAGTACATCGCGATCATCCCGAGCAACGCGACGAACACCGCCCACGGCAGGATCTGCCGGACCGGAATGGCGGGAACCGCCAGCGCGGGAACGGGAATCGGGATCGATCCGGGAACAGCGGCAGCCTGGGACATGGTGACCTCCTCGGGGGTGAAGCGCCCCCGCTCGTGGAGCCTGCGCGGCATCGGGGTCTGACTCGGCCCGGGTGGGCCTCACAGTGGCGCGACCGTGCCGGAGTTGCACCGGCTTCCCGATATCGCTGGAACCCGCTGACCGTAGCGGCCGCCCGAACCCGGGGTCAACGCGGCCCCAGGTCGCCGGTCGGCTCAGCCGCCGGTCGGCTCAGCCGCCGGTCGGGTCGAACGCCGCGACCGACCCGATGACGGTGATCGCCGGCGGCCGGATGCCGGCGGCGGCGGTCACGTCGGCGATCGACGCCAGGCTGCCGCGGACCGTGCGCTGGTCCGGCAATCCACCGTCGGCGACGGTCGCGGCCGGCGTCGCCGGGTCCAGGCCGTGCCGGATCAGTTCCGCGGTGACGGCCGGCAGGGTGGCGACGCCCATCATGATCACCAGGGCGGTCCCGCTGCGCGCGAGCGCGGCGTAGTCGAGCGTGGACCGCGGATCGCCCGGCGGCACGTGCGCGGTGATGACGGTGAAACCCTGGTTGGCGGTGCGGTGGGTGAGCGGGATCCCGGCCAGGCCGGGCACGCCCACCGCCGAGCTGACGCCGGGGATGACCTGGACCTCGATCCCCGCCTCGGCGCACGCCTGCCACTCCTCGCCGCCTCGGCCGAAGACGAAGTTGTCGCCGCCCTTGAGCCGGACCACCGTCCGGCCGGCCCGCGCGTGCTCGACCAGCAGTTCGTTGATCCGTTCCTGCGGGGTGAACCGGCCGCGGGGAATCTTGCCGACGTCGACGATCTCGACGCCGGGCGGCGCCTCCTCCAGCACGGCCAACGGGGCCAACCGATCCGTGACGATCACCTCGGCCCGCCGGATCGCGGCCAGCCCGGCGACGGTGATCAGGCCGGGATCGCCGGGTCCGCCGCCGACCAGGATCACCCTCCCGGTGCCGGCCGTCGGTCGTTCCGGTGCGGCTGCGGGGCCGAGACAGAACACCCCGTGGTCGTCGGCCCACCCCCGGACCTGGGCGTCCACGGCGGCGTCGTCGACGACGACCAGCGTGGCCGTGGCGACGTCGCCGGCGGTGACCGCCCGCCGATCCCACCGCAGCAGACCCCGGTCGGCGAGGTCGGCGATCGACGCGGCCACGGTCGGCGCGACGACCAGGACATCCGCCCCGGCGTCGCGGAGCGCGGCGACCCGGCCGAGCAGCCGGTCACCGCCGCCGACGACGAGCACCCGCCGCCCCCGCACGGGCAGCTCGGCGACGAACCCGCGGCCGCTCACCCGGCACCCCCGCCCCTGTTGATCATGAACGACACGCCCTCATCGCCGCGATCTGAGGGCGTGTCGTTCATGGTCAACTCCTGGAGGGCGGCGAGCAGGCGGTCGGTGGCGGCGGGATCGCGGACGGCGATGCGGATCCACCCCGGACCCAGGCCCGGGAAGGTGTCGCCGCGCCGCACCGCGATGCCTCGCCGCCGCAGATCCTCCCGCACCACATCCGGCGAAGCCCCGGCCGGGATCACCGGGGAGGTGTCGACCAGCACGAACGGGGTGGCCGGGGTCCCCACCACCGGCAGTCCCAACCGCCCGAGCCCGTCCACCAGCCGGTCCCGCCGGGCCGCGATGGTCGGGAGCTCGGCGGCCGCCTGCGCCACCGCGTCCGGCGCGCAGCAGGCCTCGATCGCGGCCAGTGCGGGCGCGGACACCGCCCACGGTGGTTGCTGGGCCGCCAGCCGCCGGATCACGTCGCCGTCTCCGACGACGTACCCGGCGCGAAGGCCCGCCAACGCCCAGGTCTTGGTCAACGAGCGAACCACCAGCAGCCCCGGGAGCTGTTCGCCGGCCGACGATTCCGCCTCGCCGGGTACGGCGTCCAGGAACGCCTCGTCGATCACCAGCACCCGGCCGGGCCGGCCCAGCGCCCGCAGCGCGGCCGCCGGGTGCAGCACCCCGGTGGGGTTGGTCGGGTTGCCGATCATCACCAGGTCGGCGTCGTCGGGGACCGCCGGCGGGTGCAGCACGAACCCGTCGGTCGCGGACAGAACGACCCGCTCGACGACGTGCCCGGCCGCCCGCAGCGCGGCCTCGGGCTCGGTGAACTGCGGATGCACCACCACCGGGCGGACCGGTCGCAGGGCGCGGGCGATCAGCGTGAACGCCTCGGCGCCGCCGGCGGTGGGCAGCACCTGGTCCATCGGCCGGCCGTGCCGCTCGGCGATCGCCGCCGTCGCCGCGGCCGCGTTCGGGTAGCTGCCCAGGGTGTCGAACGTGCCGGAGATCCGGCGCGTCAGCCAGTCCGGGGGTCGCCGACCACGCACGTTCACTGCGAAGTCCAGCAGGCCGGGGGCGGCGTCGGCGTCGCCGTGATGAAGCAGGTCGGGTCCGGAACCGCCGTCGGCCCGGGCCCGCGCGGCCGCGGGAACATCCGGTCGCCCGGAGCGGCCGGCGACGCTCAGGTCCCCTGTTCCCCGGTCGACCATTCTCCGGTCGACCGTTCCCCGGCCGACCGAGTGCCCGGGGTCGAGCGCGGCGTACCGGTGCGCCGAGGCGGCGAACCGGGCGGCCAGCGCGGGCGGCCCGGCCCAGTGGGTGTGCAGGTAGGAGGCGTGCACGGTGGCCTCGCCGGTCCCGCCCGGATCGAGCGCGAACCCGTGGCCCACCCCACCGACCAGCCAGGCCGCGGGTCGGCCAGCGACCGGAGTGACGGTGGTGCGGTGGAACTCGTGCCCGGTCGACGCGGACCCGGCCGAGGCCAGCACGCTGGGCCCGGCCGTGACCGCGTCCCGGTAGCCGAGGGTCAACCGGGACGTCATGCGAGCGACGGCGTCGATCACGCCCGTCATCGGCACACCGTCCAGCTCGCGGCACAGGTAGAGCAGCCCCGCGCACTCCGCGACGGTCGGCAGGCCGCGGCCGATCCGGGCCGCGATGTCCGTCAGCAGCGCCCCATTGCCGGCCAGATCGGCGGCATGCACCTCGGGAAACCCGCCGCCCAGATACAACGCCGCGGTGCCGGCCGGCAGGGCGTCGGCGGCCAGCGGGTCGAACACGACCGGCCGGCAGCCGGCCGCGGTCAGCAGTTCCTCGGTCTCGGCGTACCGGAAGGTGAACGCGCGACCGCCGGCGATCGCCACGACGGGCTCGCATCCCGAGCCGGTGGTCGCGGACCGGTCGACCACGGCCGCGGGATCCCAGGTGACCCCGGGCAGCTCCGGGGCGGACCGGGCGATCCGGACGACGGCGGCGAGGTCGACCCGCCGGGCGATCAGGCCGGCCAGCCGGTCCAGCGCGGCCCCGGCGTCGTCCCGCTCGGCGACCGGCACCAGGCCCAGATGCCTTGACGGAGCGCTGATCCCGTCGTCCCGGAACAGGACGCCGAGCACCGGAACACCGATCCCTTCGACCGCCGCGCGAGCCTCCTGGGCGTGCCGGGCCGAGCCGGCCTTGTTCAGGATCACCCCGGCCACCCGGACCGTCGGGTCGAAGCCGCGCAGGCCGTGCACCACCGCGCCGACCGTCCGCGCGGCCGCCGAGACGTCGACGACCACCACCACCGGCGCCTCGATCACCCCGGCGACGTGCGCGGTGGACGCGAACCCGGCCCGGCCGATCGCCCCGTCGAACAGCCCCATGACGCCTTCGACGATCGCAACGCCGGCGGGTCGGGGGGTGGCGGCGCCGTGCCGCAGCAGGGGCACCAGCAGGTCCGCGCCGACCAGGTGCGGGTCGAGGTTGCGGCCGGGCCGGCCGGTGGCCAGCGCGTGATAGCCCGGGTCGATGTAGTCGGGCCCGATCTTGTGCCCGGACACCTCGTGGCCGGCCCGGCGCAGCGCGGCCATCAGCCCGGTGGCGACGGTGGTCTTGCCGTGGCCCGACGCCGGCGCGGCAATGACGATGCGGGGCAGCCTCACCCGGTCACCGGCGGAACCCTGATCGTCCCCACGCTCGCTACCATTCGATACCCCGCTGGCCCTTCTGCCCGGCGTCCATCGGGTGCTTGACCTTCCGCATCTCGGTCACCAGGTCGGCGGCGTCGAGCAGCCGCGGGTCGGCGTTCCGGCCGGTGATGACGACGTGCTGTCCCGCCGGCCGGTCCCGCAGGGTGGCGACGACGTCCTCGGTGTCCACCCATCCCCACGTCATCGGGTAGGTGAATTCGTCGAGCACGTACAGCCGGTGGGCGCTCGCGGCCAGCCGCCGCTTGATCTCCGCCCATCCCTCGGCGGCCTCCGCCGCGTGGTCGGTCTCCGTGCCGGCCTTGCGCGACCAGGACCAGCCCGAGCCCATCTTGTGCCATTCGATCGGGCCGCCCACGCCGTCGGCGGCGTGCGCGGAGTCGAGCGCCTCCAACGCGGATTGCTCGCCGATCCGCCACTTGGCGGACTTGACGAACTGGAACACGCCGACCGGCCAACCCTGGTTCCAGGCCCGCAGGGCCATGCCGAACGCCGCGGTCGACTTCCCCTTGCCGTCGCCGGTGTGCACCATCAGCAGGGCCCGGTTGCGGCGCTGCCGGGTGGTCAGCCCGTCGGCCGGCACGGACGTCGGTTGTGCCTGCGGCATCAGGCCACCCGCCCGGGCCGTCGGGTGACCGCGGTGGTCAGCACCGCCGCGGCGACCTCGTCGATCGGCACGTGCTCGGCCTGCAGGTGCCGGGCCAGCCGCGCGGCGAGCCCCATCCGGAACCGGCCGGTCTCGCAGTCCAGCACCAGCGCGGCGACACCGTCGGCGGCGAGCTCGGCGGCGGCCAGCTGGGAACGCCGGACCGCGTCCGGGCCGGCCGTGGCCCGCCCGTCGGTGACGACGACCAGCAGCGGCCGCCGCAGCGGGTCGCGGATCCGTTCGACCCGCAGGGTGTGCGCGGCGCACCGCAGGCCCTCGGCGAGCGGGGTGCGACCACCGGCCGGCAGCGATTCCAGCCGGCGGGCGGCCGCCTCGACCGACGAGGTGGGCGGCAGCAGCAGGTCGGCGGCGGCGCCGCGGAAGGTGACCAGGCCGACCTTGTCCCGGCGCTGGTAGGCGTCGGTCAGCAGGGACAGGATCGCGGTCTTCACGGCCTCCATCCGCTTGCGGGCGGCCATCGACCCCGACGCGTCCACGCAGAACAGCACGAGATTGGACTCGCGCCCCTGCCGGACGGCCAGCCGCAGATCGTCGCGGCCGACCAGCAGGCCCGGACCGGTGCGCCCCCGCCGGCGCTGGTGCGGTGCCGCGGCGCGAACCGTGGCCGTCAGGTGCAGCGCCGCCCCCGATCCGGCGAACGGGGTCGCGCCGACGGTGCGGCCGCTGCCGGTGATCGCCCGGGACCGCCGGCCGGGCGCCCCGGCGCCGGTCCCGGCCACGGTGAACAGCTTGGGGCGGAACGCTTTTCCGGTCGCGGCCACGGAACCGGGGGCCGCTCCGGGCGACGGGGGGTCACCGGCCGGAGATTCGCCGGCCGGCGCGGACACCGGTTGGTCCTCGCGCGCCCCCTCGGGTTCGGCCGGCGCTTGCTCGTTCGTCCCCTCGTCGGTCGACCCCGCCTCGCCGTCCAGCGACTCCCCGTCGTCCGGTCCCGGTTCGTCGGCGGGTGACGGTGGTGGCGGCGGTGGGTCGGGTTCCTCGTCGCCGAGGATCCGGTCGAGGAGCTCCTCGTCCAAGCCGGGCGCGTCGAACGGGTTGCGCCGGCGCCGGTGCGGCAGGGCCAGCCGCGCGGCGGCCCGGATGTCGTCCCGGGTCACGTACCGGCGGCCGTGCCAGGCGGCGTGCGCGACGGCGGCGCGGGCCGTCACGATGTCCGCGCGCATCCCGTCGACCTCGAACACCGAGCAGATCTCGGCGATCTTGGTCAGCGCCCCGTCCCCGAGCACGACCGCCGGGAGCGCGGCCCGGGCGGCGGCGATCCGCTGCGCCGTCGCACGTTCGGCGATGTCGAAGCGGGCGCCGAACGCGTCCGGATCGGCGTCGTAGGCCAGCCGCCGGCGCACGACCTCCGCGCGCAGCCCGGGGTCCCGCGGCGCGGCGATCTCCACGGTGAGCCCGAACCGGTCGAGCAGCTGCGGGCGCAGCTCCCCCTCCTCCGGGTTCATGGTGCCGACCAGCACGAACCGGGCGGCGTGCACCACCGAGACACCCTCGCGTTCGACGGTCGACCGACCCATCGCGGCGGCGTCGAGCAACAGGTCGACCAGGTGGTCGTGCAGCAGGTTGACCTCGTCGACGTACAGCAGCCCGCGATGGGCCGCCGCGAGCAGGCCGGGCTCGTACTCGGTGACGCCGGCGGTGAGCGCCCGCTCCAGGTGCAGCGACCCGATCACCCGGTCCTCGGTGGCGCCGACCGGCAGCTCGACCAGCCGGGCCGGCCGGGCCGACCCGGTGACGCCGTCCGGGTGCGGGCCGTCCGGGCAGGTCGGGTCGGCGGCGGCCGGGTCGCAGGAGAACCGGCAGCCGGCGACGACGGACACGGCGGGCAGCAGGCCGGCCAGCGCGCGCACCATCGTCGATTTGGCCGTGCCCTTCTCGCCCCGCACCAGCACGCCGCCGACCTCGGGGGCGACGGTGGTCAGGATCAGGGCGAGCGCCATGTCGTCGGACCCGACGACGGCGGTGAACGGGTAGCTGCGCATCGCGGCGACGGCCGCCTCTCGACTCGTGCGGGTGTCCACGCCCACGCCTGCCTTCGGCCACGGCCGGCCGGCCGCGGGACGGGGGGAATGCCCTGGCTTCCCGGGCCGGCCGCGCCGCATCGTTGCCGGTCGCGTCGGTCCAGGTCACAGTGGCGGGACCGCTCCGGATTCGCACCGGATTCCAACCCGCCCGTCGGCTCGATGATGGCACAGGTGCTGCCGTCTCCCGGCTGCCGGTCGGCCATGGGCGGATAGTGGCCGGCGGTGGGCAACCCGACTCGGACACCTTGCCGGCGCCCACGAAACGGTGCGCGCCGCGCTACCGACCAGCGACGGAGGAGCCGGATTGCTGAGGGTCGTTTGAGGCTAATCGTCCACGTCGGGGACGTCGGACGGCGGCAGTGTGTACACCTGGGACAGCCGCTTGCCCTTCGGGTCGTAGACGACGTAGCGCCCACCGGGGACCGGGCGGAAGACGTATTGGCCCCCGTCGTTGAGGTACAGCACGAGGGAACCGTCCTCGTGCAGGACCATGTTGCCCTCACCGAACGCCGCGTCGATGTTCTCCTTCCGCCCGACGGGTGGGCCGAACATCCTGTCGTAGTCGGCGTTCGGGTCGATCGAGATCGGCAGGTCGGTGCCCTTCTCCCGTTCGCTGAGCTTCGGGGGCGCTGTTCCCTGACCTCCCCCGTCCGGTCCGGTCCCGGCGGCGCCACCGGGACCGTCCGTCCAGCGGATCACGCGGAACTCCCGGCCGGCGCCCCGGTCGTCGATCCACACGTCGATGTCGACGTTCCCGAATGGACCGAGGCGCAGCCCGAAGGTGTACCCCTGTGCGGTGAACCAGGCCGCGGTGTACCGCCGGTACAGGTGGTCCGGTTCCCACGTCCCGCCCACCCGGGGCTCGTGTTTGGGATGCCGGCGGCGCCATGTCGCGTACTGCTCCTCGGTCAGCGTCGGCTTCGCCGGCAGTGGCAGCGGGCCCGCCGGAGCGCGCTGCACCGGCAGCAGCGCCGGGACCGACGAGCGCGCGGCCGACCCACCGAGCAGGGAGCGGACGGCGGCGTTGCCGGCCGACCGCTGCAGGGCGGGCAGAGCCGCCGGCGACCCGGTGGTCCCGGTCGGCCGAGGAACGGCACCTCCGCCGGGGCGCTCGCGCGGCAGTGGCTGGGTGCCGGCGCCGGCGCCGGAACGTCGAATCCTCATGCCCACCTCCGCGCGCGGCTCGGGCGACAACCGGCCGGCCGGCGACCTACCCCAGTGTCGAGCATCCGGCGGCCCCGATCGTCGTTTCGCCGGGCACCCTTTCGGGCAGCCTCCGTTACCCGTCCGGTCCCCCCAGCGAGCGCGGCGACACCGGGACCGGCCGGCCGCGTGAACCGGACGGAGCGGGGCCCGAACGGACACGGCGAATAATCGACCCGTGCCCGCCCACCTGCCCGTCCCGGACCATCCCGCGCCAGTCGACCCGGCCGCATCGGTCCCCGCGGACCCACCGGTCGCACCGATCGGCTCGGCCGGGCCGGCCGTGGACGTCGTCGGCATCGGCGCCGACGGTTGGGCGGGCCTGCCGGACCGGGCCCGCGAGTTGATCACCGCCGCCGGCGTCCTGGTCGGCAGCGCCCGCCAGCTGGACCTGATGCCCGATCACCCGCACCAGGACCGTCTGCCGCTGCCGGCGCCGCTGCGGCCGGGCCTGCCCGGGCTCCTCGATTCGTTGGCCGGCCGCCCCACCGTCGTGCTCGCCTCCGGGGATCCGCTGGTCTACGGGATCGCGGCCACGCTGATCGACCTGGTCGGCCCGAATCGGGTCCGGGTGCATCCGACCGTGTCGTCGGTGTCGCTGGCCGCGGCCGAGCTGGGCTGGCCGTCGGACTCGTTCGACGTGGTCCGGATCGCGACGTCGCTGTCCCCGCTGCGCCGGCTGCTCACGCCCGGGCGCCGGGTGCTGGTGCTGTCGGCGGACGATCGGACCCCGGTGGCCGTGGCGAGTCTGCTGGTCGAGACCGGTCACGAGCGGTCCGCGCTGACCGTGTTGGCCGACCTCGGCACGGCGGCGCAGTCCCGGCACGACGCGACGGCCGAGCAGTTCGCCGTGGCACCGCCCGTGGTGTCCCGGCTGAACGTCGTCGCCCTGACCGTCGCCGGGTCCGCGGGCTGGCCGACGGTCGGCGGCCTGCCGGACGAGGCGTTCGAGCACGACGGGCAACTCACCAAACGGGACGCCCGGGCGTCCGCGTTGGCCCGGCTGGCCCCGGGCCCCGGCCAGCTGTTGTGGGACGTCGGCGCGGGCGCCGGGTCGGTGGCGATCGAATGGTCCCGCACCGATCCCCGCTGTCGCGCGGTCGCGATCGAACGCGACGCCGCCCGGGCCGCCCGGATCACCCGCAATGCCGCGACGCTCGGCGCGACCGGAGTCCGGGTGGTGACCGGGGCCGCGCCGGCCGCCCTGGCCGGTCTGCCCGCCCCCGACGCGGTGTTCGTCGGCGGCGGCGCGACGGTGCCCGAACTGCTCGACACCTGTTGGCAGGCACTCGGTTCCGGCGGACGGTTGGTGGTGCACGGGGTCACGTTGGAGACCGAGGCGTTGCTGGCCGACCGGCACCGCCGGCACGGCGGGGAGCTGATCCGGCTGTCGGTGGAGCGGGTCGAACCGTTGGGCGCCTTCCGCGGCTGGGTGCCGGCGCGGCCGATCGTGCAGTGGAGCGTGACGACGTGACGGTCCATTTCATCGGTGCCGGGCCGGGCGCGGCCGATCTGCTGACCGTCCGCGCGACCCGGCTGTTGGCCGCGTCACCGGTCTGCTTGTACGCCGGGACCTACGTCACCGCCGAGGTTCTCGCGCACTGCCCGGCGGGGGCCGAGCTGATCGACACGGCCTCGTTGACCCTCGATGAGATCACCGCACACCTGGTCCGGTCGCACGCCGCCGGGCGGGACGTGGCCCGGCTCTGCTCCGGTGACCCGTCGTTGTACTCCGCGCTGCACGAGCAGACCGTCCGGCTGGACACCGCCGGGGTGCCGTGGGACGTGACCCCCGGGGTGCCGGCGTACGCCGCCGCCGCCGCGCTGCTCGGCCGGGAGCTGACCGTCCCCGAGGTGGCCCAGACGGTGGTGCTCACCCGGGCGCAGGCCCGATCCACCCGGATGCCGCCCGGCGAGGAACTGGAGCGGCTCGCCGCTACCGGCGCCACCCTGGCCCTGCACCTGGCGATCACCCGGACCCGCGACCTGGCCGAGCGGCTGATCCCGTCCTACGGCCCCGACTGCCCGGCGGTCGTGGTGGCCCGGGTGACTCAGCCCGACGAGCAGGTGTTGCGCGGAACCCTCGCCGACATCGGCGATCTGGTCGAATGCGCGGGGCTGCGGCAGGCTGCGGTCATTCTGGTCGGGCCGGCGCTGGGCGCGCCCGGGTGCGCGGCCGAGTCGCACCTGTACGCGGCCGACCGCGTGCGGGATGCGGAGCCGTGAGCCGCGGCCCGGTCAGGCCACCACGATGATCAGCGCCAGCACCCCGCAGAGCACGGCGGTCAGCGTGGCGGTGACCACCGCCCCGCCGCCGGCCGGCAGGGTCGATTCCCCGGCCGGTCGGGTCAGCTCCCGGTGGACCCGTCGGTAGCGGGCGACGGCAAGCAGCCAGGTCAGGACCGGGAGTGTGAGACCGGCAACGGTCACCCCGACCACTGCCGGATCGACCTGGACGGCCAGCACCTTGACCAGCACGGCGACCACCACGGCCAGGGCCAGGCAGGTGCGGCCCCAGGCCAGCAGAGTCCGTTCCGGCTGAGCCCCCTGGTCGAACAGTTCGGCCGGCTTCACAGCACGAAGATGGCCAGCGCGAGCAGCACGGTGGTCAGCACCAGCACGACGGTCAGCGCGGTGGCGGTCACCGCGCCGTGCAGCGGCCGGCCCTCGCGCATCGCCCGCTCGTTCCGGGCCCAGCCGACGAGCGCCTGGCCGGCCGCCGCAATCCCCAGCACGATCAGCACGATCGCGGCGACGTCGCCGAGTTCCTGCGGGATCTGCAGATGCAGCGCGTGCACGCCGACGCCGGCCGCGACCAGGGCCAACGACGTCCGGATCCAGGCCAGGAAGGTGCGCTCGTTGGCCAGGCTGAACCGCGGGTCGGGCTCGGTCCCGCGGCCGTAGACGCTGCGCGGAAAGCGGCTACGCGCCATGGTGGTTCATTGCCTCCCCCGGCCCGGCGGGCACGGATCGGGGCGTCCAGACCCGGCCGTCCGCCGTCACCCGGGTGCCCCGGGCGCCGATCAGCAGCAGGCATCGCATATCCACGGTCGCCGGGTCCAGCTCGCCCAACGTGGTGCAGCGCAGGGCTTCTCCGTCCCGGCCAATGTCCTGACCGACCACCACCACGGTGTCCGGGTCGCGCTCGCTGCGCAGCACGGCCAGGGCGTCGGCGAGCTGGTGGCCGCGGCTACGCGACGACGGGTTGTAGACGGCCAGGGCCAGGTCGGCACGGGCGATGTGCCGCAGCCGGTCCTCGATCACCGCCCAGGGCTTGAGCCGGTCGGACAGCGAGATCACCGCGTAGTCGGCGCCCAGCGGAGCACCCGCCCGGGCGGCGACGGCCTGCGCGGCGGTGATCCCGGGCAGCACCCGGATCGGCACGCCGGCGAACTCCGGCGCCTGGGCCGCCTCGAACACGGCGGCGGCCATGCCGAACACGCCGGCGTCGCCGCCGGAGACGACCGCGACCCGCTGCCCGGCCGCCGCCAGCCGCAGCGCGGCCGCGGCCCGGTCGAGCTCGACGGTGTTGCCGGACGCGTGCCGTTGCAGGCCTTCTCGCTGCGGCACCCGGTTGACGTAAGGCGCGTACCCGACGATGTGGTCGACCTCGGCCAGCGCCGCGGTGACCTCGGGCGAGACCCAGCCGTCCGGGCCGGGTCCCAACCCGACCACGAGCAGCTCGGCCGGCCCCGACTCCGGGGCCGGCTCGGCGACCGGGGCCGGCCGGGCGGCGCGTTCGACGCCGTCGCCGGGCACGATGATGATCGAGAAGTACGGCACCGTCTCCGGATCGACGTCCTTGACCGGGACCAGAGCCTGGCCAATGGTGGAGGCCCGTTCGACGTACAGCGCCTCCTCGAGCCGGCCGGCCTGCCGGAGCGCCTCGCGCACCGCCGGGAAGGTGCGGCCCAGCTTCATGATCGCCGCGCCCTGGGTGTCGGCCAGCCGGCGGGCCAGCTCGGGCACCGGCAGCGTGCCGGGCAGCACGGTGAGCACGTCCTGCTGCCGGACCAGCGGCATCGCGGCGGCTGCGGTGGCCGCCGACACCGAGGTGACGCCGGGCACCACCTCGGTCGGGTATCGGAGCGCCAACCGGTCGTGCAGGTACATGAACGAGCCGTAGAACATCGGGTCGCCCTCGCACAGCACCACCACGGTGCGACCGGCGGCCAGGTGCACCGCCAGCCGGTCCGCCGACTCGTCGTAGAAGTCGTCGACGGCGCCGCGATAACCGCGTGGGTGGGTGGTCGACCCGGTGGTGACCGGGTACACCAGGGATTCCTCGACGACACCGGCGGGCAGCAGGCCCGCCGCGATCGACCGGGCGATGGACCGGCCGTGGGTGCCGGAGTGGTAGGCGACGACGTCGGCCTCGCCGATCAGCCGGGCCGCCTTGCGGGTGATCAGTTCCGGATCGCCCGGCCCCAGCCCGACACCGTACAGCCGCCCGCTCATTCCGGTCTCCCGGCCAGCGCGTTGATCACCGCGGCGGCCAGCGCGGCGCCGCCCCGGCGGCCGGTCACCGCGACGTACGGGATGCCGGCGTCGTGCTCGATCAAGGCCTGCTTGGACTCCGCCGACCCGACGAAACCGACCGGCACGCCGACGATCCCGGCCGGACGCGGACCACCCTCGCTGATCTGTTCGAGCAGGTGGAACAGGGCTGTCGGCGCGTTGCCGACGGCCACCATGGCGCCGTCGAGCCGGTCGCCCCACAGCGACACCGCGGCGGCCGACCGGGTGGTGCCCCAGGCGGCGGCCAGCTCGGGGACCCGCAGATCGTTGAGATGGCAGATCACCTCGTTCGCGGCCGGCAACCGGCGGCGGGTGATACCGGCGGCCACCATGGTCGAGTCGACGAAGATCGGCGCGCCGGCCAGCAGCGCGGCCCGGCCGGCCCGCACGAAATCCGGATGGATGCGCAGGTCGGCCGTCAGGTCGGGCTGCCCGCAGGTGTGCACCATGCGCACCGCGACGTGTTCGGCGTCGGCCGGGATCCCGGAGAGGTCGGTCTCGGCGCGGACGATCGCGAACGACTCCCGGTAGATCTGCGGTCCGTCCGCGCAGTAGGTGTAGCGGCGCAGCGGGCGAGTGGTCATCGCGGGCCACCGCGCAGGCCGGCGACCGCGCCCGCCACCGCGCCCACCGGCACGTCGATCGTCGCACCGCCGCAACGGATCTCGACCGAGGACCGGCTCACGGTGGCCAGCACATGCGGGCCGGCCGGCGCTCCGCAACAGCGCGAGCAGGCCACCACGTGCACCGGCAACTGACCGGCGGCGGCCGGCCGGGCCGCGATCTGCCGGGCCGCGCCCTCGGTGTCGCCGGCGCCGCGGGCGCAGCGCAGGCCCGGGCACGCGGTCACGCCCCGCCACCCCGAATCGTCGCCGGTGATCAGGCCCGATCCGGTCAGTCCGGCCATCGCCGACGACGACAGCAGGTCCGGCACCAGCATGCCGCGGCCGGGCGTGACGATCAGACGCCCCCGGCCGGCCGCCGCGGCGGCCGCCAGGGCCTGCACCTGCGGGCCGGTCAGCCGGCCGAGGGGCACCAGTACGGAGGCCACCATCCGTCCGTCGTACTGGCCCAGCATGCCCAGCAGCGTGGGGTCGGCCGGGACCGGCACCTCGGGCACCGGCACCTCGGGCACCGGGAGGTCGGGCGCCGGGAGGTCGGGCGCCGGGAGGTCGGACCGGTCGGCCCGCGCGAGGAGCTGCCGGCCACCGCCGGGCAGCTCGCGGACGTGCCAGGCGGGTGAGCCGAGGTCGACGAACCGGCGGGCGAACCCGAACAGCGCCGGCACCGCCGCGGCCAACGGCAGCTCCGGCCCCTCGACCCCACCGGCCCAGAGCCGCACCCGATCGTCGCCGACAGCGACCGCGGCCAGGTCCGCCCGGACAACCCCGATGTCCCCGCGGCCGTCGTCCAGCGCGAACAGGAACGGTCCGGGCAACGCCGCCAGGTCCGGCGCGGCGCAGATCGCCGCATCCAGGGCGGACAGCGTCGGCCGGAGGTCGGTCCGGCCGCCGGCCAGGCCGGTCAACGGGGAGCACATGATGTTGCGCACCCGGTCGTGGGTGGGGTGCGGCAACAACCCCGCCTCGGCCAGGGCATCCACCAAGCCGTCGACGACCGTCCCGTCATCGTTCGTCCGGACCCCGCGCAGCTGCAGGTTCGCCCGGGACGTCAGATGCACGTCGCCGTCGGCGTACTGCCGTGCGCCCTCGCTCAGCTGCAGCAATGCAGTCGCATCGACCCGGCCGCCGGGGATCCGGATGCGGAGCAGGGCGCCGTCCTCCGCCTGGTGCGGCCGAAGCACGCCCGGGCACCGGTCGGCGTCGGCCCGTGTGGTCACGGCGCCCATGGTGTCATGCCCGGCGCCTTGAGCCGGTCGAGCCGGCACGGCCACGATCGAACACCGTGGCCGGGACTCGGAGGCAGGCCGGCGACGCCGGAGCCGGAATGCCCGACGGCCGTCCTACCCTGACCCGGTGCAATCGATGCCACCGGCGGCCGACCCCGCGCCCGGGCCGAGCCCGGACCGGGCACCGGCCGTGTCCTCCGAGGTATCCGTGGACGTCCTGGCCCTACGGTACGAGCGGTCGACCCGGCGCCTGCGGCTCGGGCTGCACCGGCGCACCGTCGGGCCGTTCGCCGGTGAGCTCGCCCTGCCCGGCGTGCTGCTGCGACGCGGCGAGCGGATCCGCGACGCGGCCGCCCGGGCGCTGGCCAAGATCGACGTGCGCTCGGACGCGGCCGGACAGCTGGTCACCTTTGACGAGCCGAACCGGGACCCGCGCGGACCGACGCTGTCCATCGCCACCTGGGCCGTCACCACCGACGCGGGGTCGGCGACCTGGCAGGCTTTCGACGAGCTGCCCGCCCTCGCCTTCGACCACTGCCGGATCGTCGCCGACTGCCGGCCGCGGTTGGCCGGGATGCTCTGGCGTGATCCCGTTTTCACCCGGCGGTTGACCGGCGATGAGTTTCTCGCGACGGACGCGCTGGCTTTGCAGGCCGAGCTGGCCGGCACCGCCCCGGACCGTGGCAACCTGAACCGCACCCTGGCCGGACTGCCGGGACTGACCCGCACCGACCGGCTCGCCTCGACCGGCCGCGGCCGCCCCGGCACCGTCTGGGCCTGGAGCCCCCGGACCTGACCCCCGGCCCCTGTCAACTGACCCCCCCGCCCCTTGCCCGCGCGGATCAACTACGCCTGCGCGGATCAACTCACGCCGAATGGGACCCGTGGGACGCGAGTACACGACTTCATCCGCGCGTTCATCCACAGGCGCCCGCGGCCCGGCCCACCACCGGGCCGAGCCGAGCCGGGCCGGGCCGAGCTGGCCCGAGCCAAGCCAAGTCAGTCAGTCAGTCAGTCAGTCAGTCAGTCAGTCAGGCGAGCTTGCGGTCCGCCCGGTCCGGGCCGAACGCCAGCACCTGGACCGGTGCGTTCAGCGCCCGTTCCAAGGTGAGCACCGCGTCCCGGCTGCCGGTCAGGACCCGCCCCCGGCCGGTCGCCCCACCCAGCAACCCGGTCAATGCCGCCTGGTGGGCCAGGTCCTGCGGCGGACCGACCGGCAGCCGATCGGTGAACCCGGCCGCCGTCCGGTACGCGCCGACGGCGTGGATGGCGGGCAGCGCCGAATCGTCCACGACGTCCAGGTGCGAGACCGCCAAGGCATCCACCCCGCCGACCGCCTCGACCGCGTAGCTCAGCGCCACCAGGTCGAGATGCCCGGCGCGCCAACCACCCTGATACCTGCCGGGGCCGTTGTGCGGTTCGTCGACGGCGAGCAGCGCCGGGTCCTCGGTCGGCAGCGGCCCGGCGCCGTGCCGGGTGGTGTAGGTCCGGGTCAGACCCAGCACATCCCCGCGGGGCAGGCCCGCCTCGGCGAGCAACCGCTGCGCGTTCGCCGGGGTGGTCGTGCTCCAGGTCGTGTGCGGATGGAAACCCCGCCACTCGTCCAGCAGTACCCCCTGCGCCCCCTCGAATACCAGCCGGCCCCGGCGCGCGGTCCGGGCCAGATGGCCGGGAGCCGCGATCCGGACCGCCCCCGCGAACGCCTCGAGCAGGTCGGCCATCGCCTCGACGTCGTCGTGCCCGTGGTCGCTGCCGGCGAGCAGCGGGGCGTAGAACCGGACCAGCTCGTCCAGCCGGCGGCGCAGCGACCGGGGATCGAGGCAGTCCCGCACCCGCAGCGGCCGACCCCGCGTATCCGCGGGCGCCATCAGGTTCTCCACCCGCTCTCCGGCCCGCGCCCCGCGGCGCACCGCCAGGTCGTACCAGACGGTCTCACCGATGCCCAGCCCGGTCGAGCCGTGCCGTCCGGTGCCCCGCCGGTCCTCCCGGGTGCGGTTCGCGGCCACGTGCACAGGCGTGGTGAGCAGCGCGTCCGGGTCGACGGTGAGCAGGCTCAGCGGATCCGGCACGCCCAGGGCGGCCAGCTCCTCGGCCTCGCCGGCCAGCCCGATCGGCTCGACCAGGCAGTGCCGGCTCAGGAACGTCGGCACGCCGCACAGCGTCCCCGAGCCGAACTGCCGGAACGTGTGGTGCCGGCCGTCGGCGATCACGTTGTGCGCGGCCTGCGCCCCACCGTTGAACCGCACGACTCCGGCGACATCACCCTGGCTGCAGAGGAAGTCGACGGTGGCTCCCTTGGCCTCGTCGCCGAAGCCCAGGCCGACGACGATGATCGTGCCACCGTCGGACCCGCCGATCGGCCCCGTCATCGAAGGTCGTCCGCGACGTCCAGGCCGGCCGGCAGGACACCCCGGGCAACCATCGGCCGGGCTCCGACGGTGGCCAGTGCCTTGCCAACGGCCACGCCGTGCGGGCTACCGATGTCGGCCAGGTCGGCCAGGCCCTCACCCAGGTCGATCGAGTCCTCCAGCAGGCCCAGGGTCAGCGCGATCAGCTCGCACACCGCCTCCGGGTCCTCCAGCTTGAGCAGCCGCTCGCCCAGCAGGCTCCGCCAGTGCTCGTTGACCTGCCGGTCGTCGTAGTAGGCGGTCTGCCGGGGCAGGATGAAGAAGGTCTCCCACCGCTGCTGCACCTCCCGGTAGATCGCGGCGGTGTCCAGGTCCTCCCCCACCCGGTCGCCGATCACCCGGCGGACGTACTCGGCCCGCAGGGTGCGCTTGTTCATCTCGTCGCCGATGATGAACAGGTATCCCTTGCGGCCGCGCTTGTCCCAGGCGTCGGTTGCCGTGTGACGGGCGACGAAATAGGCTGCCAGCTCGTACGATTCGCTCTTCTGACCGCCGCCGCCGCCCTCCAGGAACAGGGTCCGCAGCTGCTCGTCCATCCGGTTGTCCGACTCGAACTGGCCGACCTGCAGCGGCACCCGGTCGCAGTCGGCGTCACCGATCGCGCCGAACATGATCTGCGGGTCCTGCACGTAGCCTTTGCGCTGCAGCAGGCCGAACAGCTCGGCCAGCCGGCGCTGCATGACCTGCGGCACCACTCCCATCGACCCGGTGACGTCGAACAGCACGACGATCGGGGTCGAGTGCGGGTGATCGGCGCCGTCCCTCGATTCGCGGACGGTGACGCCGCGCGGGTCGAGGGCCTGGTCGGCCTTCCACTGGCTCGCCGGCCGCGCCCGCATCCCGGCGCTGTAGGCGAAGTCGGCGGCGCCGGTGGCCCGGCGGAAGGTCGCGGCGGCGCGATAGGCGTTGTCGTCCCAGGCTCCGTGTCCCATGGTGGTGTCCTCTCTCGGAGTTGCGGTGTCAGACCGCGATGGTCGGGGTGGTGGGTACTGCGAAGGGGCGGAACCGGCGGGCTCCGTAGAGCCGGCCGATCAGCTCGTCGTACTCGTCCAGCAGCGCGTCGGCGGACGGCCGCATGCGCGGATTCCGGAGCAGACAACCTCGGGCGTAGGCGATCTGAGCCTTTTCGTCGGGCGCCAGCAACTCGATCATCAGCGTGTGCAGCTGGTACACGTCGGCCTTCCCGGTGACGGGCCGGCCGGCCGTCGCCTCGGGCGGGTAGTTCGCGGACCCGATCCGGCCCGGCAGCGGCGCGCCGCTCGGCGTCGCGAACGACCAGCCGGCCAGCACCACACCGTGCCGCTGCGGATGGATCAGCACGTTGTCGGTGACGATCGCGCCGTGCACCAGTCCGGCCAGCTGGGCACCGGCGACGGCGCGCAGCAGCCGCCGGTACATCCATGCCCAGTCCCGGCCGTCCAACCCCTCCGGGTAGGCCCGCCGCACGTCGGCCAGGGTCACGAAACCGTCGGTGATGGCGGTGAGCACGTTGACCTGCCGGACCTGGCCGTCGGTGCCGGCGATCGCGCCGATGTCCCGCAACCGCGGGTAATACGGCCGGAGCCATTCGTGGGATGACGTCAGGTCGGCCAGCCTCCGGTAGGCGACCCGCTCGTTCTCCAGGAACCGGTTCGACGCCGGCCGCCGGGCGATCTTGAGCACCACGTCGCCGCTGCGGAAGATCGTGGCCGCGCTGCCCTGCGCCAGCAGACCACCCACCGGGTAGGCGTCGAGCCGGCCGATGACGGTCGGCGCGGTCCGGTCGGGACCAGCGACCCAGTCCCGGTACAGCTGTTCCAGCCGCAGGAACGCGGCCGGGTCGCCCGCCCGGTCCGGATGCAGCAGGAACGCGTACTGCCGGTACGTCCGCCTGGCCGCCCGCACCGTCGCCGGTCCCTGCGCCCGGGGACCGAACAGGTCCTCCGGCCGATGCGCTCCGAGCACCGCGTGCCGGGCTCCGTCTGTCGTCGTCATGTTTCTAGTCTGCATGACTAATTGAGAAAGCGCAAGGCTGCGCTTAAATTTCCGCATCTCCGCCTCCGTCCGGCTCGCGTCCCGCCCAGCCCCCCTTCTCGCCGACTCGCCCGAAGTGCAGGTTCGGAATCGATTCCGAACCTGCAGGTGTGGCGAGTCGGCGGGATCACGGGCGGGGCAGGGCGGTCGGTGGGGCGGGACCGGTCGGCGGGATCACGGGGAGCGCGGGTCCGGGGTGAGCGACCGACAGGCGGGTGGGGCTGCCACAGTGGAACCCATGCCCCGCATCGCGCTGCTGTCCACGTCCGACACCGATCTGCTCTCGGCCCGTGCGTCCGGGGCCGACTATGCGCTGGCCAACCCGGCTCGGCTGGATGTCACCGACGATCTCCCGGCGGTGCTGGACGGCGCCGACCTGGTGATCGTCCGGATCCTGGGCACCGCCCGGACCTGGCAGGACGGGCTCGATGTGCTGGCCGCACGGGGTCTGCCCACCGTGGTGCTGGGCGGCGAGCAGACCCCGGATGCCGAACTGATGCGACTGTCCACCGTGCCGATCGGCATCGCGGCGCAGGCGCACGCGTACCTCGCCGAGGGCGGCGCCGCCAATCTGCGGCAGCTGCACGCGTTCGCCGGCGACACCGTGCTGCTCACCGGGGCGGGCTTCGACCCGCCCACCGTCATCCCGTCCTGGGGCTATCTGGACCGGGACCCGCTGCCCGCCGACCGGGCCCGGGTCGGGATCCTGATCTACCGGGCCCACCACACGTCCGGCAACACCGCATTCGTCCATGCCCTGGCCGACGCCGTCGACGCCACCGGCGACGCGGTCGCGGTGCCGATGTTCTGCTCCTCGCTGCGCACCGCCCCACCGGACCTGCTGACCGCGCTCGGCAAGCTGGACGCGTTGATCGTGACGGTGCTCGCGGCCGGCGGCACCACACCGGCCGATGCGTCCGCGGGCGGCGACGACGACGGCTGGGACGTCAGCGAACTGGCCGCGCTGGACATCCCCATCCTGCAGGGCCTGTGCCTGACCTGGTCGCGGGAGGCCTGGGCCGGCTCCGACGACGGCCTGTCCCCGCTGGACGTGGCCACCCAGGTCGCCGTCCCCGAGTTCGACGGCCGGATCATCACGGTGCCGTTCTCGTTCAAGGAGACCGACCCGGCGGACCCCGCCGGGCTCCCCCGGTATGTCGCCGACCCGGAGCGCTGCGCCCGGGTCGCGGCCATTGCCGCCGCGCATGCGCGGCTGCGGCACACCCCGGCGGCCGACCGGCGGGTGGGCCTGGTGCTATCGGCCTACCCGACCAAGCACTCCCGCATCGGCAACGCGGTCGGCCTGGACACCCCCGTCTCGGCGGTCCGGCTGCTCCGGGCGCTGCGGCACGCCGGGTACGAGATCGGTGACGACCTCCCGGGTCTCGGCCCGGTCGAGCCCGTCGCGGGCGAGGAGCCGGACACCACCGCCGGCAACACGCTGATCCACGCGCTGATCGCGGCCGGCGGGCAGGACGAGGAGTGGTTGACCGCCGAACAGGTGGCCGGGCAGCCGGTCCGCATTCCGGCGGCGCAGTACCGAAGGTGGTTCGCCGAGCTGCCGACCGACCTGCGGGACGCGGTGACCGAGAAGTGGGGTCCAGCACCCGGCGACCTGTTCGTGGACCGGTCGCGGGACCCGGACGGCGAGATCGTGCTGGCCACGCTGCAATCCGGCAACATCGTCGTGCTCGTCCAGCCGCCCCGCGGGTTCGGTGAGAACCCGATCGCCATCTACCACGACCCGGACCTACCGCCCTCGCACCACTACCTGGCCTGCTACCGCTGGCTGGAACGGGGCTTCGGCGCCCACGCGCTCGTGCACATCGGCAAGCACGGCAACCTGGAGTGGTTGCCCGGCAAGAACGTCGGAATGTCCGCATCCTGCAGCACCGACGCCGCGCTGGGCTCGGTGCCGCTGATCTACCCGTTCCTGGTCAACGATCCGGGCGAGGGCACCCAGGCCAAACGGCGGGCGCACGCGGTGATCGTCGACCACCTCATCCCACCGATGGCCCGGGCCGAATCCTACGGCGATATCGCCCGGCTGGAACAGCTTCTCGACGAGCACGCGACGGTCGCGGCGATGGATCCGGCCAAACTACCGGCCGTCCGGGCACAGATCTGGACGCTGATCCGGGCCGCCAAGATGGACCACGACCTGGGCCTGGCCGGCGCCGACCGGCCCGAGGGCGACGACTTCGACGACTTCATCCTGCACGTCGACGGGTGGCTGTGCGAGATCAAGGACGCCCAGATCCGTGACGGCCTGCACGTCCTCGGCCAGGCCCCGACCGGCTCGGCGCGGGTGGACCTGGTGCTGGCGATGCTGCGCGCCGCCCAGGTGTGGGGCGGGCGGGTGAACGCGCTGCCCGGGCTGCGGTCGGCACTGGGCCTCAAGGACGACGCCGACCTGGCCGGCGTCGACGCCGTCGAACAGCAGGCCCGGGCGCTGGTGCAGGCCTGCGAGAACGCCAGCTGGGCAGCCGATGCCGTCACCGGAATCGTCGAGGCCCAGCTGGGCCAGGCCGATCCGGCCGTCGCCGCGATCCTGGGATTCGCCGCCACCGAGGTGGTGCCGCGGCTGGCCGCCACCACGAACGAGCTGAGCTCCGTGCTGCACGCCCTGGACGGCGGATTCGTCGCCGCCGGCCCGTCCGGCTCGCCGCTGCGCGGCCTGATCAACGTGCTGCCCACCGGCCGCAACTTCTACTCCGTCGATCCCAAGGCGGTGCCCTCCCGGCTGGCCTACGACACCGGCGCGGCCATGGCCGAATCGCTGGTGGCCCGGTACCGGGCCGACACCGGGGAGTACCCGCGATCGGTGGGACTGTCGGTATGGGGGACGTCCGCGATGCGGACCGCCGGCGACGACGTCGCCGAGGTACTCGCGCTCGTCGGCGTCACCCCGGTGTGGGACCCGGCCTCCCGTCGCGTCAGCGACCTGCAGGTCATCCCGGCCGCCGAGCTCGGCCGTCCCCGGATCGACGTCACCGTCCGCATCTCCGGGTTCTTCCGGGATGCGTTCCCGCACGTGGTGACCATGCTGGACGATGCGATGCGGTTGGTCGCGGCGCTGGACGAGCCGGCCGATGTCAACTATGTCCGCGCGCATGCGCAGGCCGAACTGGCCGAGCACGGTGACGAGCGCCGGGCCACCACCCGGATCTTCGGGTCCGCGCCCGGCGCCTACGGGGCCGGCCTGCTCCCCCTGATGGAGTCCGGGAACTGGCGCGACGACGCCGATCTCGCCCAGGTCTACACGGCCTGGGGCGGCTTCGCCTACGGCCGGGGGCTGGACGGGGTCCCGGCCGCCCAGGACATGCAGGCCAACTACCGGCGGATCGTCGTGGCGGCCAAGAACACCGACACCCGCGAGCACGACATCGCCGACTCCGACGACTACTTCCAGTACCACGGCGGCATGATCGCCACCGTACGGGCGCTGACCGGGCAGGCGCCGAAGGCGTACATCGGCGACTCCACCAACCCGGACGCGGTGCGCACCCGCTCGCTCACCGAGGAGACCGCCCGGGTGTTCCGGGCCCGGGTGGTGAACCCGCGCTGGATCGCCGCGATGCGCCGGCACGGCTACAAGGGCGCCTTCGAGCTGGCCGCCACCGTCGACTACCTGTTCGGCTATGACGCCACCGCCGGCGTTGTCACCGACTGGATGTACGAGTCGCTGGCCCGCACCTACGCCCTCGACGAGGAGAACCAGGCCTTCCTGCGGCACGCCAACCCCTGGGCCCTGCGCGGCATCGTGGAGAAGCTCACCGAGGCCGCCGACCGGGGCCTGTGGGCCGAGCCGGACCCCGACCTGCTGGCCGAGCTGGCGCAGGTCTACCTGGACGTGGAAGGCGACCTCGAGGACCGCTGACCCGCACCGCCGTCCCCACCGCCACTCGCGACGGGTCGACTCGGCCGCGCGGATCAACTACGCCGGCGCGGCCGAAATCGCCAACTTCCGTCCCACCCGCCACATTCCGGGTGAGTTGATCCGCGCAGTTGTCCACAGCGGGCGGTGTGGATTGCTGCGCGGGCGAAGTCGTCGATCGGCGCCCCACCCGTCACATTCGGGGTGAGTTGATCCGCGCAGCCATAGATGATCCGCGCGGTCAGGGGAGTCGGCGCAGGCGAGGTCGATCCGGGTGAAGGGCGGGGATCAGCGCGGTGAAGGGGACGGCGCAGGTGGGGTCAGAAGGCCTGCTGGATGGACGTGACGACCTTGCCGACGTCGTCGTTGGCCGCGAAGACGCCGTTGATGTCGGCGAAGACGCTGTTGGTGGAGATGACCGCGAAGGCCAGCTTCCGCCCGGAGGCGGCGTCGATGTACCCGCCGAGCGCCTTGGCGCCCAGCAGCAACCGGCCGTTGAACAGGTCGCCGCTGCCGAGCGTCCCGGTCTTGGCGAAGACCTTGCCGGCGGCCGGTCCGTTCGGTTGCACCAGCGACAGCGACCCGTCCACCCCGAGAATCGGCAGCGCCGCCCGCCACTGGTCGACGTCGGGCCGCTTGGCCATGATGATCTGCAGGTCCGCCTCGTTGCTCGCGGTGATCAGGTTGCCGGGCAGGCCGGACCCGTCGATCAGGCTGGCGCCCTTGGTGTCCAGCCCCGCCGCGGACCAGATCTGGGCCGCCTTGGCCAGACCGTCGCCGCACTTGGTGCTGCCGGCCGCGACCGCCAGCCGGCACACGTAGGTCTCCGCGCCGAGGTTGTAGCTGATCTTCAGCACGTAGGTGGCCTCCTCCCGCAGCGGCAGGGACGTCAGCTCCGCAACGGACGGCAGCGCGGACACCGCGGACGGCTCCGGCAGCGCCGCGTCGGGGTTGGCCGCCACCGGATCGGCGGTGACGGTGACTCCGGCCCGGCCCAGCGCTTCGATGAACGCGGTGCGGGCGAACCGCGCCGGGTCGTCGAACGCGTAGGTGTTCACCACCGGCGCGCTGTCCGCGGCGATCGTGCCGGTCAGCACGACGCTGCCGAATTCGGGTGAGGACACTTTGATCTCGGTCTTGCCGCCGGCGGCGACCGTCTGCACCTGGCTGGTCACCGTCCACGGCGCGACCTTGGGCCGCAACTCGGTGGTGGCGGTCTGACCGACCTGGGCGGGCGTGGTGGTGAAGTCGATGACGTTCTGGTTGATGATGATCGGGGTCACCGGCCCGTTCTCCAGGTGGTGCGGCTCCCACAACCGATCGTCGACGATCACGTCGCCCGATACCGTGTTCACCCCCGACGCCTTGACCTGGGCGGCGAGGTCGTCCAGGCCGGTCAGCGGGTCCTCGGTGGTCAGGGTCGCCCCGGGAATGGCGTTGGCGTCGTTGTGATCCAGGTCGGTGAAGTCGACCGTGCCGTCCGGTTTGGTTCGGCCACCCATGGTCAGGTCGCCCATGCCGACCAGGATCAGGTCGCCGGACAGGGTGCCGTCGACGATCTCGCCGGTCCGCCGCACCGGAGTGACGACCGTGGAGTCGGGTCCGAACTGCTGCCAGGCGGCGCCGGTGCTGTAGGTCTTGACCACCGAGCCGGGTTCGAACAGCGTGCCGTCGTTGAGCGCGATCAGGGATTCGCCGCTCGTCAGGTCCTTGACCGCGATGGCCCACTGACCCTGCGCGTACGCCGGGGCGTTCATCACCGCCAGCGCCGACGCGTCGAGGCCGGGCACCGGAGTCGCCGCCGTCGGCCCGGGCGAACCCGACGCCGGGGCGCCCGCCGAACCCGACGCCGCGGCGGCGCCCGGAGACGACGCAGCGGTGGCGGCCTCGGTGCTCCCACCGGTACAGGCGGCCGTCGCCGCCAGCACCCCGCAGAGCATCAGGGTGAGCACCGCCCGCCGGCGTCCGGCCGGTCGGTGGTCGCGGGCGGCGGAGATCGATCCGGCGTGTGTCACGGGCGGCCCCTTCCGGTCGATGGCCGGCGACGACGCCGGTCCAGCGAAGCCCATCATGATCAAAGTCGGCCGGCCATAGACCCAGCACTACAATTTCGCCTCCCGCGCTTACTGGGCCGTGGTGCGCACGTGCATCTCCTCACCGGGCCGGCCGAAGACGCTCAGCACCTCGGCGGGCCCCTCGCCCGTGCTGCCGAACCAATGCGGGGTGCTGGTGTCGAACTCGCACACCTCACCGGCGCCCAGAACCAGGTCGTGATCACCGAGCACGAGCCGCATCCGGCCGGACAGCACGTACAACCATTCCTGACCATCGTGCGTCCGTGGTTCCGGAGTGGTCTTCGACGTCGGGATGACGATCTTCCACGCCTGCACCCCACCCGGTTGACCGGTCAGCGGGATGACGGTGCGCCCCTTCACCCGGCGCGGCTTGAGCCGGACCCGGGGATCGCCCACCTCCGGCGCCCCGACCAGGTCGTCCAGGGGGACCCGGTAGACCAGCGCCAGCGGCAACAACAACTCCAGGCTGGCCCGCCGCTGACCTGTCTCGAGCCGGGACAACGTGCTCTTCGAGATCCCGGTGCTGGCCGCCAGCGCGGTCAACGTGACGCCGCGTGTCACGCGCAGTTCCTTCAGGCGCGGACCGACCCGGTCGAGGGCGGCCGCGACCACCGCCGCAATGTTCTCCACCGACCGATCCCACCAAGCTTTCCCGGAAACGGCAACGATCGTTGTTCCGGCGAGGGCGGGCGCCGATCCTCGGTGCATGGACACATACGACGTCATCGTCATCGGAGCCGGCGCCGCCGGCCTGTCCGCCGCCCTGGTGCTGACGCGAGCGCGGCGCCGGGTACTGGTCGTCGATTCCGGCGCTCCACGCAATGCCCCGGCCCGGCACATGCACGGATTCCTGTCCCGGGACGGGCTGCCACCGAGCGAACTGTCGGCGATCGGCCGGGCCGAGATTGCCGGCTACGGAGGCGAGATCGTGCCTGGTTCGGTGGTCGAACTGGTCGCCTGCGATGCCTCGGGATTCCGGGCCCGGCTCGGGGACGGACCACGCGTCGCCGCCCGCCGGGTGCTGGTGGCCACTGGCTTGCGCGACGAGATCCCCACTGTCCCTGGCCTTTCCGACCGCTGGGGGCGGGACGTGCTGCATTGCCCCTACTGCCACGGCTATGAGGTGCGGGACCGGCGGCTGGGCGTGCTCGGCTGGGCGCCCGGGTCGGCCCGTTACGCCCAGCTCGTCCGGCAATGGAGTCGGGACGTCGTCATGGTGGCGCCGGCCGGTTCGTTGACCACGGTCGAACGGGCGCAACTCCTCGCCCGCTCGATCGAGGTGGTCGAGGGCGAGCCGGTGGGGGTGGTCGTGCGGTCGGACCGGCTCATCGGCATCCGGCTCGCCGACGGGACCGTGATCACCCTGGACGCCCTCTTCGTGCCGCCGCGATTCCGGCCGCACCACGACCTGCTCCTCCAGCTGGGGGTCGCCGTCGACGAATCCGGCTGGACGGTGGTCGATAGCACCGGACGCACGAGTGTGCCCGGGCTCTGGGCGGCGGGCAACGTGGTGAACCCCCGGGCCCAGGTCATCACGGCCGCCGGCGACGGGTCCGCGTCTGCCATCGACATCAACGCCGACCTGGTCGAGGAGGACGTGCGCATCGCGACTCGCGAGGCCGCCCACGGGCTGCTCGTCTGAGACCGCCCATTCCAATCCTGAGAGGAGACAGCATGTCCGGCAACGCATCCGCACCGGTCGGGCCTCGTCCGCCCGGCAAGCACCAACTGGCACTGATGATCTGGTTGGCGGTGTTCCCCACGCTGACCGCCATCAACCTCGCCTTCGGCGACTGGTTGAGCACGCTGCCCGCACTGCTCCGCACCTTCGTGCTCGCCACCGTTGCGGTGCCCATCGTCATCTACGGCCTGATGCCGCTGCTGCACCGGCTGCGCGCGCGGTTACTGGCCTGACCGCGAACGGCCGGCCACCGGCAGATTCACCAGGCAGATCACCACACATGGTGATCCGTTCTCACCATCGGGTTCGTACCGTCGGACCCAACCGATCCGGCACACGCCACACCCGAGGGGACCCACCCATGACCGCCACCGCCCAGACCATCGAACCGATCCGGCCGGCGCCGGACCCCACCCGACGCACCGCCCGCGCCGCCGGCATCCTGTATCTGCTGACCTTCGTCTCCATGCCGACCCTCGCGTTGTACCAGCATGTGCGGCAGCAACCCGACTTCGTGCTCGGGTCGGGCGGCACCACGGGTGTGCTGTGGGGCGCGCTGTCCGAGGTCGTCGTCGCGTTCGCGTGCATCGGCACGGCCGTCGTGCTGTTTCCGGTGGCCAAGCGGCAGAGCGAAACCGCCGCAGTGGGTTTCGTCGCCAGCCGGGTCATGGAAGGAACCCTGATCGTCGTGGGCGTGGTCAGTGTGCTGACCATGACGACGCTGCGACAGTCGGCCGCCGGCGCCGATCCGGCCGCCCTGTTGGTCACCGGCCGGGCGCTGTCGGCCGCCTACGACTGGACCTTCCTGCTCTCCCAGAGCCTGCTGCCGGTGGTGAACGCGCTGTGCCTGGGCACCGTCCTGTACCGGTCCGGCCTGGTCCCGCGGATCCTCCCGCTGATCGGGCTGATCGGCGCCCCGTTGCTGTTGCTCTCCGACATCGCCATCTTCTTCGGCCTTCTCGATCGGACGTCGCCATGGGTGCTGCTCGGCGCGCTGCCGATCGCGGTGTGGGAGTTCTCGCTGGGCGTGTACCTGGTCGTCAGGGGCTTCCGGCCGGCGGCGGTCGCCACGCTGTACGCGCGCCCGCCGCACTGACCACGAACAACACTACGATCGGTGGCCCGGCAGATGAAGGATGGGCCATGACCGTGCTGATCGATTCGTTCGCCGACCCGGCCGGCCGGCTGGCGGCGCTGACCGGCATCATCGAAGGGCCGGACGGGTGGGTCTGGTTCACCTCCCCGGGCACCGACCGGATCGGCCGCATCGAGCCGGCGACGGGCGCGATCGAAACGTTCACCGACCCGAGTGGCGAGCTGCGCGGCCCGGCGAACGTCATCCCGGGCGTCGACGGCAGGCTCTGGTTCACCTGTCCGACCACCGACCTCGTCGGCCGGATCGACCCGGCCGCACCCGACCCGCAGGCCACGCTGACCGCGTTCACCGCGCCCGGCCTGCGCAACCCGGTGGCCATCAAATCGGCGGCCGACGGACGGATCTGGGTCAGCCTGCGCGCGGCGGACGCGCTGGCCGCGATCGACCCCCTCGCCGACGATCCCGGCGCGTCGACGCTCGTCATCACCCACCCCGCGATCGACCTGCCCGCGGCGATCTTCCCGGCCGCCGATGGCCGGTTGTGGTTCACCAACACGGGGAATCCCGGCATCGGCTCGCTCGAGCCGACCGCCGGCGACCCGGCGGGCACCATCACGGTCTTCACCCCGCCGGGCCGACCGGCGTTGCGGGCCTGGGCACCGGACCGGGCCGGCCGGCTCTGGATCTCCACCCGAAACCCCGGTGGAATCGCCCGGTTCGATCCGGTCGATCCGCTCGGCAGCTGGTGGCACGTCACCGGACCTGACTTCGCCGCCCCCGATGGCAATGCGCTCGGCGCCGATGGTGGGATCTGGGTGGTGGACAGCGAGCGGAACGCCCTCCTGCGCATCGATCCCGAGTCGGGCGACGTCGAGACCATCCTGGATCCGACGATCGGCGCGCCGTTCGATCTGAAAACCGGCCCCGGGCGGACGCTTTGGTTCACCAACCGGAGCACGCCGACGATCGGCCGGGTCCGGCTCGGCTGACGTCAGCCGGCCGACGCAGCAACGACCGCCCGCAGCGTCGGCTCCGGGGCCTCCAGCTGCGGCTGGTGGCCGGCGGCCGGGATCAGCTCGAACCGGGCGCCGGGGATCGCCGCCGCGTAGGCGCGCCCGTACTCGGGCCCGACGATGCCGTCACTGGCACCCCAGAGCACCAAGGTCGGGACGGTGATTCCGGCGAGTCGCCCGGCCAGGGTCGGATCAGCCGGCGACCCGGCGGTGTAGGCGGCCAGCGCCGCCCCGTTGGCGGCCATCGCGGCCTGCGCCTCCGGCGGGAGCGTCGCGGGGTCGACCCGGAAGCGGTCCGCGTCGTGGAACGCCAGATCGGTGATCTGGTCCGGGGTCAGGTCGAACACGTCGGCCACCGGATGCCCGGGCACGTCGATACCGATCGCGTCGATCAGCACCAGTGCGGCGATCCGCTTCGGGGCGAGCAGCGCCAGCTCCGCGGCGACCCACCCGCCGAGGGAGCTGCCGACCACGGTCACCCGTGCGAGATCGAGTTCGTCCAGCACCCCCGCATACAGGGCCGCCAGGCCGGGGATGTCGGTCGTCCCGGTACGAAAGGGCGTGCCGGCAAAACCGGGATGCACCGGCGTGATGACCCGTCGTCCGCCCGCGGCCAGGACGTCGGCGAATCCGGCGACCGACATCGGACCTGCCCCGCCGTGCAGCAGCAGGATCGCCGGGCCCGAACCGGCATCGGTCATGGTGAGGTCAAGCAGGACGGACGGCAAGGTTTCGGTCACGGGGGATCCGTTCGTGAGGGTATTTTCCGGGCAAACTATCCCGCCCACCCTCTCCCGCGAGGGTGAACCTCGGCCGTGACCCAGAGTCATCCAGGATGATCAACCCGATGCGGTGACCTCGACCTCGGCCAGCGCCCGGACCAGGAACGTCAACTCCGGGACCGCGGCCGCCTCGTCGAGAACCTCGCGCAGCACCTCGTCGTGCACCGGCCGCACCTGGTCCAGTAGCTCCCGGCCCGCCGGGGTCAGCTCGGTGTAGATGCCCCGGCGGTCGTCGGCGCAGACGATCCGGGTGAGCAGGCCGCGGTCCTCCAGCCGGTTGACCAGCCGGGTGGTGGCCGAGGCGGACAAGGCGGCGGCCCGGGCCAGTTGTTGCATCCGCATGTGCCAGCCGTCCTGCCGGCTCAACGCGTCCAGCACGGTGTACTCGACCACCGAGATACCGGCCGCACCGGTGAGCGCGCGTTCCAACCGGTTCTCGATCATCCCGTGCAGTGACGCGAGGGTGCGCCAGCCCTGGGCGCGAACCTGAACGGCGTCGTCGCCGATGCCCATGGGGAGCCACCTCACACAAATAGTTGCTTGCGCGCTCTATCGGCGCATGCAATAGTCAATATCAAGCGTATGCAACTATCAGCGTACGCGCCTCACTCCTCCAGCGAAAGAAGACCGGAATGCCTGCGGGACTCATCGCCCTCGCGCTCGGCGGGTTCGGGATCGGCCTGACCGAGTTCAACATCATGGGCCTGCTGCCCGAGGTGGCCGCCGACTTCGGCGTCACCGAGGCCGCGGCCGGCGCTCTCATCACTGGGTACGCCCTGGCCGTCATCGTCGGCGCACTCGGCCTGACCGCGGCCACCACCCGGCTGCCCCGCAAGCGGGTGCTGCTGGGACTGCTCGTGCTGTTCATCGTCGGCAACGCGATCAGCGCCGCCGCCCCCAGCTACGAGGTGATGATGACCGGCCGGGTCATCGCGGCCCTGTGCCACGGCGCGTTCTTCGGCATCGGTTCGGTCGTTGCCGCCGGCCTGGTCGCGCCCGAGCGTGATCACCGTCATCGGCGTCGTCGCGTTGCTGGGGGTGCTGGCGCTGGTCCCGGCGGATCGGGGCGACCGCGAGAGCACCCGGCTCCGTGACGAGCTGGGCGCCTTCCGGGACCGCCAGGTGTGGCTGTCCATGGCCGTCACGGTCCTGGGCTTCGGCGGCATGTTCGGCGCCTTCACCTACATCGCCTACACGCTGACCGAGGTCAGCGGATTTGCCGCGAGCACCGTGCCGTGGCTGCTGGTGCTCTTCGGGACCGGCCTGCTGATCGGCAACGTCGTCGGCGGGCGATTCGCCGACCGCGCCCTGGACCGGAGCCTGCTGGTCATTCTGGGCGCGCTGGTGGTGGTGCTGGCGGCGTTCGCGCTGGCCGCGCCGAACCCGATCGCGACCGCCGTACTGATCTTCCTGATGGGCGGCTTCGGCTTTGCGACGGTGCCCGGCCTGCAGACCCGGGTGATGACCTACGCGGCGCATGCGCCGTCGCTCGCCTCGGCGGGCAACATCGCCGCCTTCAACCTGGGTAACGCACTCGGGGCCTGGCTGGGCGGGATCACCATCAGCGCCGGGCTGGGCTACACCTCGCCGATCTGGGCCGGAGCCGCACTCACCGTCGGCGCGCTGCTGGTCATGGCCGTGGCCGCCCGCACCGCTCCCCGGCGACCCGCACCGGCGGCCGTCGATCAGGACGTG
>NZ_JBGAKE010000034.1:0-44155 GCF_044224575.1 Nakamurella sp. | reverse complement strand
GGGCGGAGGATGGGGGATTCGAACCCCCGAGGGCGTTAACCCAACACGCTTTCCAAGCGTGCGCCATAGGCCACTAGGCGAATCCTCCTGGTGTCGCCGGGAGAGTGTATCGGTCCGACGCCCAGGGACAGAATCGGACAATTCAGGCGACGGTGGCTGTCATCGCGCCCGGGCGTCCTCCGGCCGGTCGGGTGGGGCCGCCGACCGGCGGCGCCGGTGGGTGATGACCACCACACCGACGACCGCGACAAGTAGCACGATGGCGCCGATCAGCAGCCAGGGGGAGTGGGCGGCCAGCGCCATCGCGGCATCCAGCGCGGCGAAGCCGATGGTGGCGTAGATGAGCGCCCATATCGCGCAGCCGATCAGCATGGCGATCGTGTAGCGCACCCACGGCATGCGGATCAGCCCGGCCGCCGCGTTGGCGACGGTCTGGAATCCGACGGTCAGGAAGGAAACGGTGACGACCGGGGCGCCGTAGCGGTTCAACAGCGCGATCGCGCGGGTCGTCCGGGGACCGTTGAGGCGGGCGGCGAACCGGGTGTGCAGGGCGCCGGCGATCACGCCGCGGCCGATCCAGTAGGTGGCTTGCGCCCGGAGCAGGACGATCAGGAACAGGGCCGCGACGGCGATCCCGAAGGGCATTCCCTCGAACCAGGTAGGCATCTGCTCACCGGCCGGTTCGGGACCGGAGTGAGTCGATCGCCACTGCTGTCCACTCCCCGTTCGCCCGGTCCGTGTGCCCCGACCAGGCTACGGGGTTCCCCAAGTGCAGGCTAACCTCAGCCGCGATTCGGAATGGCCGTCAGGCGGCGTGGGCGGCCAGGATCTCGCGGATCTCGGCGGTCTCGGCGTCGCTGTAGCGAGCGAGCAGGGCTTCCATGTCCAGGCGGTCGGCCTCGGTGCGGTAGCTCGCGATTTCCTGCTCTAACGAGCGGTGGGCGACGCGCTCGACGTGGTGCCGGTGCCAGGTCTGCAGGATGTGGATGGTCATCGTCATCTCCGGTGCGAGAGGGTGTGGGTGATGGACCTCGCTTCGTTGCCTTCCATCTGAATCGATTCTATTCCTTTGGTCAGACCAAAGGAAGCCGTGGTCGATGTGGTCTTCGAGACACCGGTCCACGCCCTGACCGACGCAACCCGGCCGGGCGGCGGATCGCCCCGCCGTAGCCTGCCTCGGGCGGCCCCGGTGGAGCTGGCGCGAGCAGTCGGGTCGAGCTATTAGACTGTTCTCCGGACCCCCGCGGCGTCCATCTCATCAACCCCCCCAGGGCCGGAAGGCAGCAAGGGTCCGTGAGCTCTGGCGGGTGCGGGGGTCCCCTTCTTTTCCCCGCCCGCGTCCGTAGTGGCTCAACTGTCCTGATGGGCCGCCGCCGCCGCGGCAACGTGTCGAACGTGGACGGGGACCGCCGACCCGGCCGGGACATGCGGGCATGGCTCGGCCGCCCCCGGCATGGTGTGCAGGGGGACGACCCCGGCCCACCGGCCACGGGTCTCGTCGTCACGAAGGTCGTGCTCGTCGTCGATCGGCGGGCCCGAGCGCACCTTCAGGCTGGCCTCGGCCAGATCAAGGGCCAGCACCTTCGTTGCGGCCAGCTCTTTGCGATTCGGACCGCGCGCGTGCGCCCATCCGCCCGGCGCGACCTGCTCGACGATCGACCGTAGGCCGACCAGCCGCTCGGTCGGATCGGTGACCTGCCGGGCCACCCCGTGCACCACCGCGCTGCGATAGTTCATCGAGAAGTGGAACACCGACCGCGCATGCACCACCCCGTCCAGCAGGGTGACGGCCACGCTGATCGGCTCACCCGCGGCCGCCGTCCGGAGCGACGCGGCACCGGTCGACCCGTGGAGATAGAGCGTGTCGCCGCAGCGACCGAACGCGGTGGGCAGGACGACCGGGGCGCCGTCGCGGACGACTCCGAGGTGGCAGATCCGGGCCTCGTCCAGTACCGCGTAGAGCTCGGACCGCTGGGCGCGGGCCCGCGCGGCCCCGCGCCGGATGGTGCTGCGCGGCGTCGGCGACAGCGGCGTCGGCGACAGCGGGGTCGAGACCGCGGAGGAGGCGTCCACGGAGGTGGGTCGAGTCGGTCGGCGCGGCTGGCTCATGGGGCCAGCCTGGCCGAGGAAGTGGCATGATGCGAGGGCCAATTACCCACCGTTTTCGAGGGCCACTTGTGGATCTGCCGCCGCTGACGATCGACCGGTCCGCCGGCCGACCATTGGGGGTCCAGCTGGCCGACGGCATTCGCGGCGCCGCGATGGCGGGCTCGCTCCGGCCCGGAGATCGGCTGCCGTCCACCCGGTCGCTCGCCGCCGAGTTGGGGGTGAGCCGCACCGTGTGCGCCACCGCCTACGACCAACTCCTGGCCGAGGGTTGGCTGGCCGCTCGGCCCGGCAGCGGCACGTTCGTCGTGGGGGTGCCGGGGGCGCTGCCGAACGGCCCGCAGCCGCCGTTTCGGGCCACCCTTACGGCGCCGGCGGTGGACGGCCGAGCCGGTGGTGCGGACACCCGGGCCATCACCCTGAGGGCGGGCCTGCCCTGCCTGGACGCCATCGACCGGCCCATGTGGCGACGCGCCTGGCGGGTCGCGGCCGACGCGCCGATCGAACGGTCGGCCGACCTTGAAGGGCTGCCCGCGTTCCGGGCCGTCGTCGTTGAGCACCTGTTGCGCCACCGGGGCCTGCCCGTTGATCCTTCCCGGGTGCTGGCGACGGCCGGCAGCACCGCCGCGCTGGCGGAGCTCGCCGCCCTTCTTCCGGCCGGTTCCTCGATCGCCGTGGAGGACCCGGGCTACGCCGGCGGCGCGGCCGCGCTGCGCTCCGCCGGACACCACCTGGTCGGCGTGCCGGTCGACGCCGACGGTCTGGTGGTCGACGCCATCCCGGCCGGGATGGCGGCCGTGGTCGTCACCCCCGCTCACCAGTACCCGATGGGCGCTCGGCTGACGGCCGCGCGGCGGGTCGAGCTGGTCGAACGGGCCCGGCGGGACGGGATGCTCGTCATCGAGGACGACTACGACGGCGAGCTTCGCTACGACGTGGCCCCGCTTCCACTGCTCGCCGCCCTCGCGCCGGATGTGGTCACACATCTGGGTACGGCATCGAAGATGCTGACGCCGGGCCTGGGGTGCGGCTGGCTGGTCGCGCCGCCGGCGGTGCGGGCCGACCTGGTGCGGCATCGCCGGGCCACCGGCTCCCGGCCGGCCGCCGCCGGGCAGCGGGTGATCACCGCCCTCGCCGCGAACGGTGACCTGGGCCGGCATCTTCGCCGGCTGCGGCGCGAGCTGTCGGCCCGCCGGGCCGAGGTCGTGGCGGCGGTCCGCGGCGCCGGTCGCACGCCGCTCGGAGACGCCGCCGGCGCGCACGTGGTCGCGGAGGTCGACGACGAGCGGGCACTGATCGCGGCCGCTGCGGAGCAGGGCGTCGAGCTGGACGGATTGGCCCGTCACCACCTGCATCCGGCCGGGCGGCAGGGGCTGGTGATCGGCTACGCCGGGCCGACCGCTGGCGACCTGACGACCGGACTGAAGGTGTTGTCGGCCCTGCTGTGACGGCCGGATCGGGCGCCGCCCTCGGCCGGCGCCGGACGGGCCCCGACCCGGTCCGGTGGGCCGGGCGTGACGGGGGTGCGCCGGGACGGCGGTGTCGGACACCTGCCGTAGCCTCGCTTGCGTGGCCCTGGCTCTGTATCGGAAGTACCGTCCGGCGACCTTCGCCGAGGTGGTCGGGCAGGAGCATGTCACCGACCCGTTGCGCACCGCGCTGGCCGCCGGCCGGGTCAATCACGCCTACCTGTTCTCCGGCCCCCGCGGATGCGGGAAGACCTCGTCGGCGCGGATCCTGGCCCGCTCGCTGAACTGCGTGCACGGGCCGACGCCGGAGCCGTGCGGCGAGTGCCCGTCGTGCATCGCGCTGGCGCCGGAGGGGCCCGGTTCGCTGGACGTGGTCGAGTTGGACGCGGCCAGTCACGGTGGCGTCGACGACACCCGGGACCTGCGGGATCGGGCCTTCTACATGCCTGCCGAGTCCCGCTATCGGGTGTTCATCATCGACGAGGCCCACATGGTCACGCCGCAGGGCTTCAACGCCCTGCTCAAGATCGTCGAGGAACCGCCCGAGCATCTGGTCTTCATCTTTGCCACCACCGAGCCGGACAAGGTGCTCACCACCATCCGGTCGCGCACGCACCACTACCCGTTCCGGTTGATCGCGCCGAGCACGCTGCGGACCATGCTGGAGCGCTTGTGTGTGCAGGAGGGCGCCACCGTCGAGCCGGCCGTGCTGCCGCTGGTCATTCGAGCGGGCGGTGGGTCCGCGCGGGACACCCTGTCGATGCTGGACCAGCTGCTGGCCGGCGCGGGGCCGGAGGGGGTGACCTATCGCAGCGCCGTCGCCCTGCTCGGCGTCACCGACGCCGCCCTGCTCGACGAAGTGGTCGACGCGCTGGCCGCCGGCGACGGCGCGTCGGTGTTCGGGGCGGTCGATCGGGTCATCGAGGCCGGTCACGACCCGCGCCGGTTCGCCACCGATCTGTTGCAGCGGCTGCGTGACCTGGTCGTCCTGTCCGCGGTGCCCGGGGCCGCGGCCAAGGGTCTGATCGACGCCCCCGAGGATCAGTTGGAGGCGATGACGGCCCAGGCCGATCGGCTCGGGGCGGCGACCGCGACCCGGATGGCGGAGGTGCTGCACTCCGGTCTGGTGGACATGCGCGGGACGACCTCGCCCCGGCTCGTGCTCGAACTGCTGTGCGCGCGGATGCTGCTGCCGGCCGCGGCGGACGGCGACGGTGCGCTGCTGCAGCGGCTGGAGCGCATGGAGCGGCGGATGGAGATCGCCGCCGAGCACACGGCGGCAGCCGCCCCGCTGCCCGCGCCGGCGTCGCCCGTGCTGCAACCCGCCGTGTCACCGGGTGCCACGCCGATCCCGGCGACGCCACCCCTTCGCCCGGCCGCCTCGCCGCCACCGGCCCCGGAGCCGGCCGGATCGGGGTCGACGGAGGTTCCTCGTCCGGCCGCCGGCGGGGGCGCAGAGGGACGGCCGGCCGCTCCCGCGGCGGCCGAGCGTCAGCGCGCCCGCGAACGTCGGGCCGCGCCCGCCGGTCCGGATCTCGGACTGCCGGCCCCGCCGACCCTGCGCTCGACCCGGTCCGGTTCGGGCGGTCGGCCGGCGGCGTCGGGCGAGGCTCCGGACGGCGATCGACCGGCGGACAGGGCACCGGCGGCCCGCCCGGCCGAGCCGGAACGGCGCCGGCCACCCGAACGCCCGGCCGCATCCGGCGCCCGTCGACCGTCCGACGAGCGGCCCGTGAACCCGTCCTCGGAGGACCGGCGCCCGGCGCAGGGCCCGCCGGAACGTCCGCCGGTGTCCGGTGCCTCCCCGCCGCCCCGATCCGATGGCCGTCCGGCGGCCGCATCCGCTCCCGAGCCGGCATCCTCGGGGAGCGGCTCGGCCAGCCCCACCCCGGCGACCGGGATCGACGTCGCCGACGTGCGGCGGCTCTGGCCGGAGGTGTTGGCCAAGGTGCAGGTCAAACGCCGGACCACGCAGATCCTGCTGGAATCGGCCACCGTCGTCGGCCTGGAAAACGGCGTCCTGCGGCTGGCGATGCCGTCGGGTGCGTTGGCCCGGCGCGTGCTCGAAACCGGCGAACGCCGGCTGCAACTCAAGCACGATCTGGCTGCTGGATGCCGAGCCGGTCGGTGCCGCCCGGGCCGCGACCACGGCGCAACGGCCGTCCGCGCCCGCCCCGGCCCGCGATCCCTGGGACGGCTCGCCCCCGCCCGACCGGCCGAGAAGACGACATCCCGGACGACTACGGTGATGACGGCGTCCACCGCGACCGCACCGCGCGATCCCGTCAGGTGCGCTCGCGCTGGCCGCGTTGGGCGACCCGTCCGGGTGACGGCGGTCAACGCCGATCCCTCAAGCTGCGGTGCCGCCCTCAAGCACGATCACCTCCGAATCGCCGATAGGACGGACGTCGCGGGTCCGGCTGTGATGCCGACCGGAGAGCCGATCATGGATGGAAGACGGTTCGGCGCCGACGGTCGCGATCGTCGGCGGGTCGCTGGCCGCGACCGCCGCAACGGCCGTCCATACGCCGTGCGGAGCCGCCTGGCCTGCGGACACCCTCGCCCGCCCCGGCGTCCCGCAAGGTCGGCAGCCGCAGCTACCTGCTCCGCGGACTCCGAGCAGCGGAGGACCTGCTCCCACTGCTCGACGATTTGCCCGCCGAGACCACCAGGCTCGCTGTGCTCAGCGAACAGGGGTGGCTCCCGGTGCGTGCGACGACATCCCGGACGACTGTTCGGTGTCGTCCGGCAACGCGTGATCGATCTACCGGGCGTCCACCGCGACCGCTCGGCCGGGTGGTCCGGACCGGCGTGACCCCGAGCAGGTGGCGCTCCTCCGGCCGCCTGCTCTCCGCCTGGTTGGCCTCCCTCGGTGTCGTCGCGCCCGGCCGATGGACCCCTCGGTTATGCGGTGACGGTCGATCTGCGGGCTGGGCGGCATTCTCATCGTCCGGAGACCGGTCCGGGTTGGCGCTGCCGATCGAAAACCGCACTGGATGGTGCTTGCGTCGCGGGGATGCGGTGATCGGCGGCACGTCGACGCCACCGCGCCCGCGGGCCGTGCCGGGATCCCGGCTGCCCAGTTCGCGGTGCAGGACCACCAGATCACCTCCGAATCGCCGATAGCAGACATCACGGTATTCTGGACGTCGAACCCGGCGACTGATGCGCCGGCTTGTCGCCCGGTTGCCGACCTGCGCCAACCCACCTCGTCCGGACGGCAGAACGCGGCGCAGCGGATGACCAGCGCGTGGGTCCGGGAACTGAACCGGCAGGCGGTGCACGGCAGTGAACGCGCCCACCTCGCCGTCCAGCGGCTGACCCACCTGATCGGGTCGCCGGCCGGCCTGCTCCACCCGGCCCTGCTGGCCGGGGCGGTGCACAGCCGGATCGGTCGGCGACGCCGGCCCGCACCGCGACCCCCGGCGCTCGACATGCTCGCCGTGATCGAGGATCCGGTGCCGTCGCAGGTCGGGGCCGAGCAGGCTCGGGTCGCTGCGGCCACCCGACCGGTGTAGCCGAGGATCAGCCGCGGGGCGGCGCCCCGCCGGGCAGCCGCGTCGGCGCGAGTGGCGTGAACGGGGCCGGCGGTCCGCTGGGCAACCTGGTCGGCGGGGCCGGGACGAAGGGCGTGGCGGGCGGGCCGGACGGCAGGCGGGTCGGGGTCAGCCCCCCGTCGGGGCGGGCGGCGGCGGGGGGTGTCGGTGCGGCCACCGGTCCCCGGTCCTCGCGGACCGGTGGCACCGGCCGGGCCGGGACGTCCGGCCGCGGTGCCGCCCCACCCGGCGACCCGGTGGCCGCCGGCAACCCGTCTGTCGGCCCCGTCGGCCCGGTCCGCGCCGCGGGATCGGCCGGGCCGGGTTCGTCCACACTGATGCCGAAATCCGTGGCCAGGCCGCCCAATCCGTTGGCGTAACCCTGGCCGACGGCCCGGAACTTCCAGGCTCCGGCCCGGCGGTAGAGCTCGCCGAAGACGAACGCGGTCTCGGTGGCCGCGTCGGTGATGACGAACTGCGCGATCTCGGCCCCGTCCGGGGCGGCCACGGTGAGCGCCAGACCAGGCACCCGCCCGAAGGGCCCGCCGTCGGCGGACGCCGCGAGCACGACCCGGTCCACCCGCGGGTCCAGCCCGGCCAGGTCCACCGTGACCGTGTCGGTGAAGCCGCCGGACCCGGACTGCTTACCCAGGTGCCGCACCTTCCCGGACGGGTGCGTCGGCTGGTTGTAGAAGACGAGGTCCTGGTCGCTGCGGACCTTTCCCCGCTCGTCCAGCACCAACGCCGAGGCGTCGACGTCAGGGACACCGGGCCCGCCGGACCAGCGCACCACGCACCGGACGGCAGACGCGGACACCGGCAGGTTCGAGCCCTTGACCATCGATGGCATGCCGACCATGGTGCCTGGTCCCCGCGGAAGCCGCGGTGGCCCCGGCCCAGTCGCCGACGAACCGACGGCCGCCGCGGTCCGGTCGACCGGTCTACCCGGCAATGCTGCGCCAGATGCCGTCGACGGCGGAGGCGACCTGCGCGGGTGCGGGTTGCCCGGTCGGCAGCATCACCACGGTCAGCCCGGGTCCGGTTCGTTGGCACTGCTGGACCCTGACCTCCGCAGGATCCGGATCCTTCCCCGCAGGCACGGCGCCGTTGTTGACAGGCAGCGCACGTCACCGATGGTGAGGACCTCGTTGATCGGCGCCCCCACCCCCAGAACATCCGGGTCCTGGGCCGGCACGGCCACCAGCAGCTGGCTCGAGGCGCGCACCGCGTACGCCAGGGCCGGCCCATTGCAGCACGACAGCACTGGTGGGGCCTGCGGGTTCAGTTTCCCCGCAGCACCCAGTCGTCCAGGTGGGGCGCCTCGGCGCCGATGGTGGTGTCGTCGCCGTGCCCGGTGTGTACGACCGTGTCCGGCGGCAGCGTGAGCAGCCGGTGCTTGATCGAGTCGATGATCGTCGGGAAGTCGGAGAACGACCGCCCGGTCGCCCCCGGACCGCCCTGGAACAGCGTGTCGCCGGTGAACACGCAGCCCAGGGCCGGGAGGTACAGACAGACCGACCCCGGCGAATGCCCGGGCGTGTGCAGGACCTGCAGGTCCATCCCGGCGACGGCGATCATCTGGCCGTCCAACAGGTCCGCGTCCGGCTGCCGGCCCTGGTGCGTCATCCCCCACAGCGGTGCGTCCGCCGGGTGCATCAGCACCGGGGCGCCGGTCCACTCGGCCAGCGTCGGCGCCTGACCGATGTGGTCGTTGTGTCCGTGGGTGCACACGATGGCCACCACCCGGCGGCTGTTCAGCCGGCTCAGGATCGCGTCCGCGCTGTGCGCCGGGTCGATGACGATCAGCTCGTCGTCATCACCGACCAGCCAGACGTTGTTGTCCACGTCCCAGGTGCCGCCGTCCAGGCTGAACGTGCCCGAGGTGACGATGCGTTCGACTCGGGCGGACGTCATGCCGGGTCGTGGTGGGTCGCTCGGCCCGCCACGCGCCTCACGCCACCACCCCGAGGCCCGGGTACAGCGGGTGCGCGTTGGCCAGCGCGGTCACCCGGGCGTGCAGGGCGGCCTGCACCGCCGGGTCGAGATCGCCGACCGGCGCGGTGAGCGCGGCGGCGATGATGTCCGCGACCTCGACGAAGTCGCTCGCCCCGAAGCCGCGGGTGGCCAGGGCCGGGGTGCCGATCCGCAATCCCGAGGTGACCATCGGCGGGCGCGGGTCGAACGGCACCGCGTTGCGGTTGACGGTGATGCCGATCGAGTGCAGCCGATCCTCGGCGGCCTGCCCGTCGAGGTCGGAGTCGCGCAGGTCGACCAGCACCAGGTGCACGTCGGTGCCGCCGGTCAGCACCTTCACGCCGGCGTCGGCGACGTCGGACTCGATCAGCCGCTCGGCCAGCAGCCGCGCGCCCAGCAGGGTCCGCTCGGCCCGTTCGGTGAAGGAGGGGTCGGCGGCCATCTTGAAGGCCACCGCCTTGGCCGCGATGACGTGCTCCAGGGGCCCGCCCTGCTGGCCGGGGAAGACCGCCGAGTTGATCTTCTTGGCGATCGCCGGGTCGTTGGACAGGATGACTCCGCCCCGCGGCCCGCCCAGGGTCTTGTGCGTGGTGGTGGTCGTGACGTGGGCGTAGGGCACCGGGTTGGGGTGCAGCCCGGTGGCGACCAGCCCGGCGAAATGCGCCATGTCGACCATGAGCAGCGCGTCGACCTCGTCGGCGATCATGCGGAACCGCTCGAAGTCCAGCTGCCGCGGGTAGGCCGACCAGCCGGCGATGATCAGCTTCGGCCGGTGCTGACGGGCCAGCTTGCCGACCTCGTCCATGTCGATGCGGTAGTCCTCTTTGGACACCTCATAGGCGGCCACGTTGTACAGCAACCCGGAGAAGTTGATCCGCATGCCGTGGGTCAGGTGCCCGCCGTGCGCCAGGGACAGGCCCAGGATCGTGTCGCCCGGCTTGATCAGTGCCTGCATGGCGGCGGCGTTCGCGCTCGCCCCGGAGTGCGGCTGCACGTTCGCGTAGCCGGCCCCGAACAGGGCCTTCACCCGCTCGATGGCCAGCTTCTCGATCACGTCGACGTTCTCGCACCCGCCGTAATAGCGGCGGCCCGGATAGCCCTCCGCGTACTTGTTGGTCAGCACGCTGCCCTGCGCCTGCATGGCGGCCACCGGGGCGAAGTTCTCGGAGGCGATCATCTCCAACGTCTCCTGCTGCCGCCGCACCTCCTTGGCCACGTACTCGGCCACCTCGGGGTCGGCGATCTCCAGCGGTGCGTTCAGCCCCGGCCACGGGTGGGCGGGCGCGTCCGCGGGGGTGATCGAGGCTGCCGCGGTCGATCCCAGGTCGGTCGTCGTCATGCTGATTCTCCCTACCAGTCGCGCCCGGTGGGCGGGCGCCTGTCCGGGCGGGCGGACCCGCCTTTCCCGGATCACCACCGTATCGGCTGGACCGGGAGTCTCAAGAATCGGTAATGGCCGAGCCCGTCATCCGGCAGCTCCGGGCAGCGGCCGATCGGCGACCAATGCCTCCAGGTAGGCCGGCATCGTGGCCGCGGCCAGCAGGCCGTCGGTGTCGGTGTCCGGCACCGTGGGCAGCGTGTAGTCGTGGATGGCGCTCGATTCGTTGCCCTTCACCGACAGGGCCAGGTCCATCAGGTCGGCGACGGTGACGTTGTCGGTGGCCGAGTTGTCGATGACGGTCTGCAGGACCCGGTCGAGCCGCGCCGGATCGGTGATCAGCCCGCCGCTGCTGACCTGCGCCAGCATCGCGGCCAGCAACTGCTGCTGGCGGCCGATCCGCCCGAGATCCCCGGTCGGATCACCGGCCACCCGCCGCGCCCGGGCCAGGGCCAGCGCCTGGTCACCGTCGATCAGCTGGGTGCCGCCGCTCGCGATGATCGTCCGGCCGTGGTCGACCACCGGCCCGTCGAACGTCATGGTCAGGCCGCCCATCGCGTCCACCACGGAGGCGAAGCCGGTGAACTGCACGACGACCAACCGGTCGATGCGCAGCCCGGTCAGGGCCTGTACGGCCTTGACGGTGCACGCCGGACCACCGACCGCGAACGCGTTGGTGATCTTCCACTGCGAGTAGGGGTTGTCGAAGTCGCGGTCGGACAGCGAGTTCGTCGAGTAGTCCCAGGCCTTGCAGGTCGGGGCCGGGATGAGCAGATCGCGGGGGATCGAAACCAGGTCGACGCGTTGTCGGTCCGCCGAGACGTGGGCGATCATCATGACGTCGGACTGCGACGTGCCTTCGCCGGGCGCCACCTGGTCGGCCGGTCGGGTGTCCAGGCCGAGGATCAGGATGTTCTCCGCGGTCGCCGTGTCGCCGCCGGCCGCCGGCGCGGTGCGGATGTTCGGGTCGTCCGGCGCCAACGCATCGACGGACCGTTGCGCGATCGACGAGTCGACCCGATCGACCGCCCACCAGGCGACCCCGGACGCGAGCACCACGGCGGCCGCCACCACGAGCGCCAGCACCCGGCCGGCGACGCGAAGCGCGCGGTACCGGGGGCGGGTCGGCGACTCGGGCGGCGCCGTCTCCGGGAGGTCGTCAACGTCAGGCGTCACCCGATCAGTCTAGCGATGAGCTACTGAAGGTGAGTAGCGATCGACAATCAGGGGTTCTGGGTGTCGAATGGCGCGTGGCGGCGTGGGTCCTCGACTACGTGCTGTAGCGATTCCAGCCGGCGTTTTTCCGCCTTGCCGACTTGTGGGGCGCCAGTGGGCCCCACTCCGGTGCGCCTGGCCCGCTGCCGGGTGAGCCGGGTGCATATCGCCAGCCACTGCTCGGGAGTCGACCTGAACCGATGTCGGGGCCGCGCAACTCTTGCGGCCGATCTGGGTGATATGAGCAATGTTGCCGGTTTGAGTGCCACTGTCGGTGGATAACGATGCGATGACGGACTGGTGCCTCAGGTGAACTGGGGTTTACGGTTCGCCACACGCGGTGTGCAACGTCTCGTTGAGGTGGCCGGTCATCCGGTCCCTTCGAGGCCGCCCGCGGGCCGTCATGGCCATCGCCGATCGCCGAGCAGCAACTGGAGGAACGCGAGCGTGAAACGTCAATTGTGGTGGGGAGCCGGTCTGGCCGGTGTCCTGGTGCTGGGCCTGACTGCCTGCGCAAGTTCCGACCGGGGTTCGACGACCACGACCGGCGAGGCGACCGGTGGCGGGTCGGCATCGGCGTCCGCGGGCGAGGGAAGTGGTGGGACGCCGGCCAACCCCGATGGGCAGTTCGTGTTCGGCGCGGCCGGTGCCCCCAGCATGTTCGACCCGCTGTATGCCACGGATGGGGAGACCTTCCGGGTCGCCCGGCAGATCAACGAAGGCCTGATCCGGTTCAAGCCGGGCACCGCCGACCCGGAGCCGGCGCTGGCCACGGCCTGGGAGTCGAGCACCGACGGCAAGACCTGGACGTTCACCATCCGCGACGGCGTGACGTTCCAGGACGGCACGCCGGTCGATGCCGAGGCCGTCTGTTTCAATCTCGACCGGATGTACACACAGACCGGCGCCGGTGCGACCCAGGCCCAGTACTGGTCGACGGTGATGGGTGGCTTCAAGGATGAGGTAGATGCTTCGGGCGCGCCGGTGCCCTCTGTCTACGCCAGCTGTCAGGCCGACGGCAACAAGGCCGTCATCACCCTGACCACCGCGACCTCGAAGTTCCCGGGCGTGCTCGGCCTGCCGTCCTATTCCATTCAGTCGCCCACCGCGCTCAAGCAGTACGACGCGAACAACGTGGTCGCCCAAGGTGATTCGTTCGTCTACCCGGCCTACGCCACCGACCACCCGACCGGAGCCGGCCCGTACAAGTTCCAGGCCTACGACAAGGCCAACAACACGGTGACCCTCGTCCGCAACGACGACTACTACGGGGAGAAGGCCAAGAACAAGACGCTGATCTTCAAGATCATCCCGGACGAGACCGCGCGTAAGCAGGAGCTGCAGGCCGGCACCATTGACGGCTACGACTTCCCGAGCCCGGCGGACTGGGATGGCCTGACCTCGGGGGGATTCAACGTCGAGGTGCGTCCGGCCTTCAACGTCCTGTACCTGGGGATGACCTTCGGCACCAACCCCGCGCTGGCCGATCTGAAGGTGCGCCAGGCCATCGCGTACGCGCTCAACCGGGATCAGTTCGTGAAATCGCAGCTGCCGGATGGCGCCCAGGTCGCCGATATCCTGTACCCGGACACGGTGGACGGCTGGACCGACGACGTCACCAAGTACCCGTACGATCCGCAGAAGGCCAAGGACCTGCTGGCCGAGGCCGGCCAATCCAACCTGACCGTCAACTTCTGGTGGCCGACCGAGGTCTCGCGCCCCTACATGCCCGACCCCAAGAGCGTGTTCGCCGCGTTCAAGGCCGATCTCGAGGCGGTCGGCATCACCGTCAACGAAACCTCCAAGCCGTGGACCGGTGGATACCTGGACGGTGTGGAGGCGCATGACGCCGATCTGTACCTGCTCGGCTGGACCGGGGACTACAACACCCCGGACAACTTCATCGGCACCTTCTTCACCGATTCCGACAACCGGTTCAACATTGCCACCCAGCCGTGGGGTGCCGAGCTGTCACAGGCGCTGCGGGACGCCGACGCGATCCCGGATCCGACTCAGCGCGACGCGGCGTACGTGAAGATCAACCAGGATCTGATGAGCACCTACCTGCCTGCGGTGCCGATTTCCCACTCGCCGCCGGCGATCGTCGTGGCCGCCGACGTGGAGGGGCTGGTGGCCAGTCCGTTGACCGACGAGCGGTTCAGCACGGTCTACAAGACCGGCTGACCGGCTTAACCCTCGCGCCCCCGAGTTGATCATGGCGATCTCTGCGCGACACGCCGGCGACACGCCGACCGGCGCGCAGAGAACGCCATGATCAACATCAGATGGGGGTCCGAGTGGGGGCCCAGCAACTCTGAACGGGGCGGTGCCATGCGGCCGTCGGTCGGGAGGTGTCGATGCTGAGGTACACGGTTCGCCGCCTGCTCCAACTGGTGCTGGTGATGTTCGTGCTGTCGATCCTGTTGTTCTTCTGGCTGCGCAGCCTGCCCGGTGGACCGGTCAGCGCCCTGCTCGGTGAACGGGCCACCGCCGAGTCACGGGCCCAGCTGGAGAAGGTGCTGGGCCTGGACCAGCCGGTCATCGTGCAGTACTTCAAGTATCTGGGCCGGGTGCTGACCGGCGACTTCGGCCAGTCCACCGGGGTCGCGCCCGGCACCGATGTGATGGACGTGTTCTTCACCCGGTTCGGCGCCACCATCGAGCTGGCCGTCGGCGCCATCGTGCTGGCCCTGCTGTTCGGCATCCCGTTGGGCTACTACGCGGCGCGACGCAAGGGCGGTTTCCTGGACACCGGGCTCATCATCACCTCGCTGATCGGCATCGCCGTCCCGGTGTTCTTCCTGGCCTTCCTGCTCAAGTTCGTCTTCGCCGTCCGGCTGGGTCTGCTACCCCCGTCCGGACGACAGACCGCCGGCATCGGCGCCACCCGGGTCACCGGCCTGTTCATCCTGGACGGGGTGCTCACCCGGGAATGGGACGCATCCTGGGACTCGGTCAGGCACCTGATTCTGCCGTGGATCGCGCTGGCCACCATTCCATTCGCGGTCATCTTCCGGATCACCCGGGCCTCGGTGCTGGAGGTCCAGGGTGAGGACTTCGTGCGCACCGCGGAGGCGAAGGGACTGACCAACAGCACCATCCGCAGCCGGCACGTGCTGCGCAACGCGATGCTGCCGGTGATCACCGTGACCGGGTTGCAGACCGGGGCGCTGCTGGTCGGCGCCGTGCTCACCGAGAAGGTCTTCGCCTACCCGGGTCTGGGCGAGGCGCTGGCCATCGGCTTCACCAAGAAGGACTACCCGGTCATGCAGGTGGTCATCATCGCCGCGGCCGCGGTGTTCGTCATCATCAACACCCTCGTCGACCTGGCCTACGCGCTGGTCGACCCGAGAATCCGGACGCGCTGATGGTCACCACCTACCGCCGGGCGCGGGAGCAGCGGATCGACTCGCTGGTCACCAGCGACGACAAGGGCCTGTCCCTGTGGGGGTCGGCCTGGCAGCGGCTGCGGGTCTCGCCGCTGTTCTGGGTCGGCGCGGTGATCGTCGGGTTGTTCCTGCTGTTGGCCATCTTCGGCCCGCTGTTCGCGCCGCACGACCCGGGCGCGCAGGTGCTGATCGGGCAGACCTCGCGGGCCCGCAACCAGATCGCCCCGCCGCAGGAGGGTTTCCCGCTCGGCGGGGACACGCTGGGTCGGGACCTGTTCTCCCGCATGCTGGTCGGCAGCCGGCAGACCTTGCTGGTCGGTGTGCTGGCCACCACGATCGGGCTGATCGGCGGGCTCATCCTGGGCATCACCGCCGGCGCCTTCGGGGGCTGGGTGGACACCGTGATCATGCGCATCGTCGACGTCATGCTCTCGATTCCCAGCCTGCTGCTGGCCATCTCGATCGCCGTGCTGTTCGCCAACCCCAGCCTGACCAGCGTGATCATCGCGGTGGCGGTGGTGCAGATCCCGGTGTTCGCCCGGCTGTTGCGCGGGCAGATGCTGGCCCAGCGCGAGTCCGACCACGTGCTGGCGGCCCGAGCGCTCGGGGTCAAGCGTGGGTCCATCGTCTTCCGGCACATGGTGCCCAACTCGCTGTCCCCGGTGATCGTGCAGGCCACCCTGGTCATCGCGACCTCGATCATCGACGCGGCCGCGCTGTCGTTCCTGGGCCTGGGCTCGCAGGACGTGTCCGAATCCGAATGGGGGCAAATGCTCGGCGAGGCGCAGAACGTCATTGATTCGCACCCGGGGCTGGCGTTCTGGCCGGCCATCGCCATCATCGTGGTCTGCCTGGGCTTCACCCTGCTGGGCGAATCCCTGCGCGAGGCCATCGACCCGAAGAGCCGGCGGTAGGTGCCCATGGACGCATTGCTGAACGTCTCCGACCTGACCGTCACCTTCAACCGGCGCGGCGTCGCGCCGATGACCGCCGTCGACGGGATCACCTTCTCCGTCGCCCCGGGGCAGACCGTCGGCCTGGTCGGTGAGTCCGGCTGCGGCAAGTCGGTGACCTCGCTGGCGATCATGCGCCTGCTGCCGCGCCGCGGGAACACGGTGACCGGCACCGTCGAGTTCGAGGGCACCGATCTGCTGGCGCTGCCCCTGAACGACATGCGGGACCGTCGTGGCCGCGACCTGGCGATGATCTTCCAGGACCCGCTGTCGTCGCTGAATCCGGTGGTGCCCATCGGCATTCAGGTGACCGAGGTGCTGGAGCGGCACCGCGGGATGAAGCGGTCGGCGGCCATGGGCGAGGCCCGCGACCTGCTGGACTCGGTCGGCATCCCCGATCCGGGCCGGCGGCTCAAGGAGTATCCGCACCAACTCTCGGGTGGCATGCGGCAGCGGGCGCTGATCGCGATGGCCCTGGCCTGCCGGCCGCGGCTGCTCATCGCGGACGAGCCGACCACGGCGCTGGACGTGACCATCCAGGCCCAGATCCTGTCCCTGCTCAAGACGCTGGTGGTCGAGCACGGCACCGCCCTGATCATGATCACGCACGACCTGGGCGTGGTCGCCGGGCTGTGCGACGAGGTCAACGTGCTCTACGCGGGCCGCGTCGTCGAACGGGCCGACCGGCATGAGTTGTTCGCCGCGCCTCGACATCCCTACACGCACGGGTTGCTGGAATCGATCCCGCGGCTGGACGCCGGGCCGGGGGAGCGGCTGACGCCGATCGTGGGTTCGGTCGCGGACAACATCTCGTGGGTCGGCGGGTGCGCGTTCGCGCCGCGGTGCTCGCGCGAGATCGAACCGTGCCGGCAGGTCACCCCGCTGCTGGAGCCCGCTCCGCAGGCGGCCCCCGACCATCTGCAGCGCTGCCACAACCCGGTCGTCCCGGCCGCGGCCGGCGGGACTGCGGGTGGGACTGCCGGCGGGCTCGACCTGACCAAGGGGCCGTCATGACGACCGGACCGGCCTGGGAGGACCCGATCGTCGTCAACCCGGACGAGGCGACGGCGCAGGCGGCCGCCGAGGCCGCCACCGATCGGATGGAACGCGGCGCGCACGAGTCCGAACCACTGCCCGACCGGCCCGCTGCCGAGCTGTCCGCCGCCACCAAGGACGCCGAGATCCTGCTGGAGGTCAACGACATCAAGGTGCACTTCCCGATCCGCAAGGGAGTGCTGATCGACAAGGTGGTCGGCCACGTCTACGCCGTCGACGGTGTGTCACTGGCCGTCAAGCGCGGCGAGACCTACGGCCTGGTCGGCGAATCGGGGTGCGGCAAGACCACGTTGGGCCGCGCCATCCTGCGCCTGGTGGAGCCGACCGCCGGGTCCGTGCTGTTCGACGGGGTCGATGTGGCCGACCTCAAACCCGAACCGCTGCGCCAGATCCGGCACCGGATGCAGATGGTGTTTCAGGACCCGCTGTCCTCGCTCGACCCGCGCCAGTCGGTGCAGTCGATCCTGGAGGAGGGCATGCGCGCGCACGGCATCGCCACGACGGGCGGCCAGCGGCTCCGCGACCTCTTGTCGGCGGTCGGCCTGCCGACCTCCGCGCTGCGCAAGTTCCCGCACGAATTCTCCGGCGGCCAACGGCAACGCATCGGCATCGCCCGCGCGCTCGCCGTCGAACCCGAGCTGATCGTCGCCGACGAACCGGTGTCCGCGCTGGACGTCTCGGTGCAGGCCCAGGTGATCAACGTGCTCGAGGACCTGCAGGCCGACCTGGGCCTGACCTACCTGGTGATCGCGCACGACCTGGCCGTCGTCCGGCACATCTCCGACCGGGTCGGCGTCATGTACCTGGGCGCGCTGGTCGAGGAGGCCCGCTCCGGGGAGCTGTACGAGCAGCCGCTGCACCCCTACACTCGCGCCCTGCTGTCCGCGGTGCCGGTGCCGGACCCGGTCGTGGAAGACAGCCGCGAACGCATCCTGCTCACCGGCGACCTGCCGTCCCCGGCCAACCCGCCGACGGGCTGCCGGTTCCACACCCGCTGCCCCTGGCGGCAGCCGACGCTGTGCGATACCGATCGGCCGGTGCTGACCGAGTTCGCACCCGGGCACCGGGTGGCCTGCCACTACGCGGCGCAGATCGACGCCGGGCAGATCACCCCCCACCGGGTGTCGGAAACGGTCATCTGACTCCTTCGGGCGCGCCGCCGGCGGTCGGCTGCGGCCCGGTTGGCGGTTCGATCAGCTCCCGGGCACCATGGCGGCATGGTCGCCGCCGACGTCAATGCCGCCGCATCGTCCCCGCCTCGCCGGTCGTCCGGATCGGAACTGGGCAACGGTGCGGTGACCTTGACCAAGGCCCTGTCGATCGTCGAGTTCGTCGCCGAACGGGAAGGTGCCTCCGCGCGGGAGATCGCCGTCGGCGTCGGCATCCCGCTGTCCACCGCCTACCGGCTGGCGCACATCCTGGTCGGCGCGGACTACCTGGTGCACCTCAGGGAGGAGCGCCGGTTCGCCCTCGGTATCAAACTGCGGATCCTGAGCCAGTCGGTCGATCGGCAGTTCGGGCTCAGCCCCGAGGTCCGGACCGAGGTCGGCATGCTGCACCGGCAGGTGGGTGCGGCCGCCTACTTCGCCCAGTACCGGGGCAGCGAGGTGGTCGTCGCCCACGTCGAGGACTCGCCGGAGTGTCCCCGGGTGGTGCCCCTGGATGTCGGCCTGCACGAGGCCACCCACGCCACCGCCTTCGGCAAGGTGCTGCTGGCCGGCATGCTGCCCGAGCAGCGGGACCAGTACCTCAACGACCATCCGATGCGCTCGCTGACGCCGGCCACCATGACCCGGCGGACCGATCTGGAGAACGACCTGGCCACGGTCAACCGCACCGGGGTGGCCTGGGAGTACGAAGAATTCATGCCCGATCTGATCTGCGTGGCCGCGGGTGTCCGCGGCGGCAATGGCATGATCGTCGGGTCGGTGGCCCTGTCCGGGTCGGCCGCACGGATGCGCCGCAGCGCACCGGCCTGCGAGGAAGCCGTTCGGCGAAGTGCCGCACGGGTCAGCCGGTGCCTGCGCGCCTATTCGCAGCCGCGGATCTGACCCCGTCCCGCCCGGCGCACGCTCCTCTCCACCGCCCCCTCGTCGTCCCGCGCCACCCTTCCCGCGCCCCCTTTCCGCGCGGATCAACAACGCCTGCGCGGATGAACCGGCCCCGATTGTGGCTGGTGTGACAGCTGTCAACGAGTTCATCCGCGCGGGTATCCACCGTCGGTCATCGGGGTCCCCCCATCCGGTCGAGGGTGCCCCGCTGACGGCCCATGGCCCGAACGTGCGGGCTCGGCCGGCCGCGCTGTCGTCGCAGGTTCGCGAAACGTCAACCCGCACTGAGCGGTTGGTGGGATCTCGAGGCGGGGACTACGGTCGGACCTACCGCCGCGCCAGGACCGCCGGCGCCGGGACGACCGTGCCACGAAACGGAGACAGCGATGTCCGACACCCCCGCCATCGACCCGAAGCGCACCGCGGTGGTGCTCATCGAGTACCAGAACGACTTCACCACCGAGGGAGGCACGCTGCACGGCGCCGTCAAGGACGTCATGGAATCGACCGGGATGATGAAGAACACCGCCGACGTCGTCGACGCCGCCCGCGCGGCCGGCGCGACCGTGATTCATTCACCGATCAGCTTCGCCGCCGGGTACGCGGAGATCTCGTCCACCCCGTACGGCATCCTGGCCGGCGTCGTCGAATCCAACTCGTTCGTCAAGGACAGCTGGGGCGCCGCGTTCGTCGACGAGGTGAGTCCCGTCGATGGCGACATCGTCATCGAGGGAAAGCGCGGCCTGGACGCGTTCGCATCGACGAACCTGGACTTCATCCTGCGGTCGAAGGGCATCGACACCATCGCCCTCGCCGGCTTCCTGACCAACTGCTGCGTCGAGTCGACGATGCGCTCCGGCTACGAGCGCGGGTACCAGGTGTACACGCTGACCGACTGTCTCGCGGCCACCTCGCAGGACGAACACGACAACGCGATCGCCAAGGATTACCCGATGTTCTCCCGCCCGGTCAGCGGTGGCGCGTTCGCCGACGCGCTCGGCGGAGGCGCCGGCCCGGCCGACACCAGCCGCGGGTACTGAGCGGTCTCCCCCGCGAGGAGGATTCGGCCGCGTTGCACAGCCGGATGGTCCCACCCGGGCCGGCCGCTTTCGACGACAAGAGCCGCACCGCCCGCGACCAGCGGGAGGTGCGGCTTTCGTCGTCTCGGACGGCGGCTCGCTGAACGAGAGCCGCGCGGATCAACTGACGGCGAATGTGACTGATGGGACGGAAGTCGACCAGTTCGGCCGCGCCGCGGTAGTTGATCCGCGCGGTCAGGGTGGGTGGTGGCTACAGCTGTTGGGCCTTGAGTGAGGACACGATGTGTTCGGCCTGCCGGATGGCCAGCGCGACGATGGTCAGTGTCGGGTTGGCGGCGGCACCGGTGGTGAACACCGAGCCGTCGGCGACGAACAGGTTGGGCACGTCGTGGGCCCGCCCGAACGTGTTGGTCACGCCGTCCTCGGGACGCTCCGACATCCGCGAGGTCCCCAGGTTGTGGGTGGCCGGGTACGGCGGCGTGCGGTGCGAGGACAGGGCACCGACCGATTCGTAGATGGCCTGACCCTGCTGGTAGCCGTAGTTGCGCATCGCCGTGTCGTTCGGGTGGTCGTCGAAGTGCACGTTCGGCACCGGCAGCCCGTGCTGGTCCTTGACCGCGTGGTTCAGGGTGACCCGGTTCGTTTCCTGGGGCATGTCCTCGCCGACGATCCACATCCCGGCGGTGTTGGCGTAGCCGTCCATGATGTGGGTGAACTCCGGCCCCCAGAGGCCGGGCTCGACGAAGCTGGCCAGGAACGGCACGCCCAGCGACAGGGTCTCCATGTAGAAGCCGCCGGCGAACCCACGGTCCGGATCGTGCCGGGACTCGTCGGCGACCAGCCCGGCCATCGTCTCGCCGCGGTACATGTGTACCGGCCGGTCGAACTGCGCGTACACCGAACCGGTCATGTGCCGCATGTAGTTCTTGCCGACCTGGCCGGAGGAGTTGGCCAGGCCGTCCGGGAACTGCGGGCTGGCCGACTGCAGCAGCAGCCGCGGCGTCTCGATCGAGTTGCCGGCGACGACGACCACGCGCGCCTTCTGCCGTTGCAGGTTGCCGGCGGCGTCCAGGTAGAGCACCGAGTCGGCCTTGCCGGACGCGTCGTGGGTGATCTGCACGACGTGCGAGTTCGGCCGCAGGTCGAGCTTGCCGGTCTTGAGGGCCTTGGGGATCTCGCTGACCAGGGTGCTCCACTTGGCGCCCGACTTGTCGCCCTGGAAGTTGAAGCCGTCCTGGATCGATGAGGGCCGGCCGTCGTACGGCTCGGCGTTGGTGCCGTACGGGCCGGTGGCGTAGAAGTGGTAGCCCACCTTTTCGGCGCCGTTGGCGAACACGAAGTAGTTGTTGTTGGCCGGCAGGGGAGCCCGGCCGTTGGTGTGCGTGGACCCGATCCGATCCTCGGCGGTCGTGTAGTAGCGGGCCATCTCCGCGCCGTCGACCGGCCAGTCCAGCAGGTTGGCCCCGTCGATCCGCCCGTAGTGGGTGCGGGCCTTCCACTCATGGTCGTGGAACCGCGGGGTCGCGCCCGACCAGTGGGTGGTGGTGCCGCCGACGGCCTTGACGACCCAGGCGGGCAGGTTCGGGAAGTCCTTGGGCATCCGCCAGCTGCCGGACGTGGTGCGCACGTCCAGCCAGGCCATCTGGCTGAACGCCTCCCACTCGTTGTTCACCCAGTCGTCGATGGTGAAGTACGCGCCGGCTTCGAGACAGACGACGTTGACGCCCGCCTTGGTGAGGTCGTGCACGGTCGTGCCGCCGCCCGCGCCCGAGCCGATCACGACGACGACCGAGTCGTCGTCCTGCGAGAAGGTCGCGCCGGCGTGCTCGCCGCCGCTGCCCTTGGTGGTCGCCATGTGTCAGCTCACGCTCCGGTCTTGGTCTTGATGGGCACGAACTTCACCGGGCCGTCGTATTCGGTGATCCGCGGCTCGGGGAGCCAGTCCAGGTCGTTGAACCCGCGGGTCAGGTAGCCACCCTGGTCGAATGAGGAGCCCTGATACCCCAGGGCCGCCCAGGTCTCCGGGTCGTCGTACAGGTTCACGGTGGCGAACCGGCGCACGTACCCGAAGAACGGGGTGTTCTCGATCCGCTTGAGCAGCGTGTAGCCGTCGGCGTTGCTGAGACTGACGAAGTCGCCGTCGGCCAGCGCGTCCAGGTCGGCCAGTCCCTGGGCCAGGGTCGTCTGGTTGAAGGGGTTGCCGGCCGCGTCGGCGATCAGCTTGTCCGCCGTGCGCTCGTACGGCCCCCGCGGAACGTTCGCGTGCGGGTAGGCCGCCTGCAATGTCCGGATCAGGACCTGCCTGGCGCGGTCGGTGTCCTGGGTTGAAGTCATGCCCTCTCCACTTCGTCGTGGTACCCGCGAGAACCCAGCTGCCGCCCGGTTCCTGCGGTGGTGTGTGACGGTGCCGCGGCCCAGTCTGCTCGCCGGCACTCGATCGCGCAGCGATCGGAGGACGACGAGTCGACGGGATGGCCGCCGGTCGGCAGGAATGCCACTGTGGTGCCCGGATCGGGCAAATTCCAGACCGGTTCTCGCACGCTGAGAACGACCGGTCGCGCAGGTAGCGCAGCTGTCGTAGGGTCGGCGCCGGTCGGCTTCCGCCGCCCGCGCAGTGGCGCGCGGGTGCGGGGGCGACCCCGGGAGAGCTCGATTCGACGAGGAACCGACCGAAAGGCGTCACGCATGATCTTCATCTGCGCCAAGTGGCAAGTGAAGCCCGAGAATGCCGACAAGTGGCTGGATCTGACCAAGGACTTCACCGAGGCGACGCGGGCCGAACCGGGCAACCTGTTCTTCGACTGGTCGCGCAGCGTCGACGACCCGAACGAGTTCGTGCTCATCGAGGCGTTCCTGGACGATGCGGCCGAGGCGCACGTGAGCGCACCGCACTTCAAGCAGGCTCAGGCGGACCTCCCGCAGTATCTACAGGCGACCCCGAAGATCGTCAACTTCGTGGTGCCCGGCACCGAGTGGTCGGAGCTGGGGGAGATGGAGGTCAAGTAGCCCGCTGACGGGGCCGGGCACGCGAGAGCCTCCCGGACCGGGAGCAACGCGGAGGCGCACAGGCGACGCACAGCCCGGCATGGTGTTCCCCGGACGGTTCCGCTACCGTCGACCGATGCCGATCGACTCCCTGCTGGGTCGTGATGCGGAGACCCGCCGGTTGGTGTCGATGCTGGGGCGGGCCCGAAACGGCCGCGGTGCCGCGCTGCTGGTCAGTGGTGACCCAGGCATCGGCAAGACGGCCCTGGTGAGCACCCTGGCGGCCGATCCGCCCGGCATGACCACGTTGAAAGTAGTTGGCTTCGAGGCGGAGTCGACGATCCCGTTCGCGGCCATCCAGCGCTTGACCATCCCTCTGCAGGAGCGGCTGGCGGCGTTGCCGGACCGGCAGCGGCTTGCCCTCGCCGTGGCCACCGGCCGGGCCGATGGCCCGCCGCCGGATCGATTTCTGGTCGGTCTGGGCCTGCTCGGGCTGCTGACGGCGACCGCCGCGGTGGCGCCGGTGGTCTGCGTGATCGATGAAGCCCAACACTTGGACGCCGAAAGCCTCGATGCCCTTGGCCTTGTTGCCCGCAGGATCGAGGCCGAGCGCATCGCTCTGCTGTTCGCCGGGCGTGTCGACACGGGCCTCGCGCAGCGCCTGGTCGGCGTCCCGGAACTGACCTTGCCGGGACTACCGATGGATGCGGCGGTGCGATTGCTGCAACTGTCGGCGGCGGGGCCGATCGATCCGGTGGCGGCTGCCGCGATCGTCGACGCACTGAGTGGGAACCCCTTGGCGTTGGTCGATCTCGCCGTCGAGGTGTCGGCCCGGGAGCTCTCCGGCCGGGGTCTCGATGGACGGCCGGTCCCGGTCGGTCGTCGCCTGGAGCAGCATTACCTGCGCCGGGTCGGTGAGGTGGACGGGCCTGCGCAGGCGTGGCTGTTGCTGGCGGCATCCGATGCGGCGGCCGGCCTGGACCTCATCGGGGCCGCCGCAGATCGCCTGGGGATCGATCCGGACGCCGGTGACCGGGCCGAATCCGCGGGCTTGGTCGAATTGGCCGAGACCGTCCGGTTCCGTCACCCGTTGGTGCGCTCGGCCGTGTACAACGCCGCGTCCGGGGTGGACCGGCGCCGGGTGCACCGGGCGTTGGCCGCCGCGGCCGTCGGATTGGGATTGGCCGAGATCGAGGCCTGGCACGCGGCGCATGCCACCCTGGGCACCGATCCGGAGGTCGCCGACCGGCTGGAGCACGCCGCGGATCTGGCGGCGCGGCGGGGCGGGTTCGCCTCCCGAGCCAGCGTGCTCACCCGGGCCGCCGACCTGACGCCGGCCGGAGCCCGGCGCGCCGAACGACTCATCGGGGCGGCCGAGGCGGCCCTGATGGTCGGCGCCGTGCAGGTCGCCGCCGGCCTCGTCGGCCGGCTCGACGACAACGCCCTCGACGTGGTCCAGCGCGCCCGGGTCATCGTCGTCCGCTACGGGATCGCTCTGTTCGTCGCAGACCCGGAGACGCTCGTCAACGGCACGGCGCTGCTCATGCAGGCGGCCGACGGTTTCCACGGCCACGACCCGCTGCGCGAGCAGCGGACCCTGTTGATGGCGTTCGAGTCCTGCGTGGTGGCCGACCGTCTCATGGTCGGGGTGACGACCGCCGAGTTGGGCGAGCGGTTGGCCGCCGGAGCCGAGATGACGGACGGGCCCACGTCGGTCATCCTGCGGGGTCTGAGTGCACTGATCCGCCTGCCCTACGACCGCGCCGTCCCCTTGGCCCGCGCGGCGATGGCCCAGATTGATCGGCTCCCGGAGCGGGAGATGATGCAGCTCGGCACGGCGATCACCGCATTGACCACGTTTCTGGCCGACATCGCCGGCCGGGATGCCGCTCTCGACCGCTGCGCGAACGCCGCGCGGAATGCCGGCGCGCTCCAGTCGTTCGACACGGTGCTGTGGCTGATCTCGCTGACCCAGCTGACCGGCGGCACCGTGCGGCGAGCGGTCGAGTGCGTCGACGAGGTGCGCGGCGTGCGCCGGGCGATGGGCTACGACAGCGAGCAAGTGGTCAACCCGGCCGTGATCGCGTGGACCGGTGGGCCGCGGGAGGTGGTTCGGCAGATCGGCGAGGGGGCCGGAGCGGGCGGTTTCGGCGGGGTGACCGCCGTCGCGACCTGGGCCCTGGCCGTGCGGGACCTGGCCGAGGGGCACTACCGGGACGCGTACCGGCTGCTGCAGCCGCAGATCGCCGATCCTTTCCTCCAGGTGACCCCGCTGCAGTACAGCGATTTCGTGGAGGCCGCTGTGCGCGGCGGGCACGAGGAAGAGGCGGCCCGCTGGGTGACGGAGATGGGCCGGCGGGCGGCCGTCAACGGATCGCCCTGGTACCGCGGTGTGACCCTGCGCAGTCGTGCCCTGGTCGCCCCGAATGACGAGGCGGAGGCTCACTTCCGGGCGGCGATCACGGCCCTGACGGACACCGGCGCACTGATCGATCTCGCCCGCGCCCATCTGCTCTACGGGGAGTGGCTGCGCCGGACCCGACGGCGAGGCGACGCCCGGCACCAGCTCACCTCGGCGCTCGAGCTGTTCGAACGAGGCGGCGGCGAGATATTCGTCGGCCGGGTGCGCGCCGAGATCGAGGCGACCGGAGCCAGGAATGTCGCCGCGCAGGAGCGCGATCCGCTCGCCCTGACCGCGCAGGAATTGACCATCGCGCGCCGGGCGGCCGCCGGTCACACGAACGCGGAAATCGCCGGAGCCCTGTTCATCAGCCCGAACACCGTCGACTACCACCTGCGGAAGGTTTTCGGCAAGCTGGGCATCTCGTCCCGGCGGCAACTGGCGGACCGGCTCGACCACCGGGATCCGGGCGCACCGGCCGGCAAGCTCTGAGCGGTCCGCATCGATCGCCCACCGGAACCCGCCGGTGTGTTCCGATCGCGGACCGACGTCCGGCCGACTACGTGATTCACGTGGTCCGCCGCCGGTGCGGCCGGTGCACGATCAGGGCAGTCGAAATCCGGGGAGGACGTCATGCCCACTGTGACCGCCGACGATGGCGCCGAGATCTTCTACAAGGATTGGGGAACCGAGGGATCGCCGGTGCTGCTCAGCCATGGCTGGCCGCTGAACTCGGACGCCTGGGAGGCCGCCGCGCTGTTCCTGGCCGCGCGCGGGCACCGCGTCATCGCCCACGACCGACGGGGACACGGGCGGTCCAGCCAGACCTGGCATGGCAACGAGATGGACACCTACGCAGACGATCTCGCCACCCTGATCGAGGCCCTCGACCTGCGGGAGCTGACCCTGGTCGGGCATTCCACCGGGGGCGGCGAGATCGTCCGCTACCTGGGCCGGCACGGCAGCGCCCGGGTGGCCAAGTTGGTCCTCGTCGCCGCCGTGCCGCCGCTGATGCTGCGCTCCGACGACAACCCGAAGGGACTGCCGCTCGAGGTCTTCGACCAGATCCGGGCCGCCGAACTGGCCGATCGCTCCCAGCTGTACCGGGATCTAGCCGACGGGCCGTTCTTCGGGCACAACCGAAACAACGACGTGGACCGCGGATTCCGGGATGCGTTCTGGCTGCAGAGCATGGCCTGCGGGCACCGGGGTGCCTACGAGTGCATCGCGGCTTTCTCGGCGACCGACTTCCGGCCGGATCTGGCCAGGATCGACGTACCCACGCTCGTCATCCACGGCGACGACGATCAGATCGTCCCCTTCGAAGTCGGCGGGAAGCGATCGGCCGAGCTGATCGCCGGTGCGGAGCTGAAGGTCTACGCCGACTCCCCGCACGCCCTGCCCGACACCGACCGTGACCGACTGCACGCCGACCTGCTCGCCTTCATCGATTCCTGACTTCCATAGTCCCCTCCACCGGAAGGATGTCGACATGACCGACGCCAAGCCCGACACCGTGGTCCTCGTCCACGGGCTGTGGATGACACCACGCAGCTGGGAAGGATGGGTGGCGCACTATCAGGCCAAGGGACTGTCCGTGCTGACCCCCGGCTATCCCGGCTTCGAGATCGAGGTCGAGGGCCTGCGGGAGAACCCGGAGATCATCGCCGATCTCACCGTTGCGGACACTGTGGACCACCTGACGGCGGTGATCGAGAGTGTGGACACCCCACCGTTGATCATGGGTCACTCGTTCGGCGGGACGCTCACCCAGCTGCTGCTGGCCCGCGGACTCGGGTCCGCCGGGGTCGTCATCGACTCGGCACCGACCGAGGGGGTCCGGGTGAACCCGATCTCCCAGGCCCGCTCCCTGTTCCCGGCGCTGAAAAATCCGGCGAACCGCCACCGGGCCGTCGGCTTCACCCCGGAGGAGTTCCACTACGCGTTCACCAACACACTCACCGAGGAGGAGTCGAAGAAGGTCTGGGACCGGTACGCCATCGCCGCGCCCGGCTTCTGGGTGTGGGAATACGGGCTGTTCGCGAACTTCAAACCGGGCCACCAGGACACCTGGGTCGACTACTCGGCCGACCGCGCTCCCTTGCTGTTCATCGGCGGCGAGCAGGACCACATCATGCCGCCGTCGGTCAACAAGTCGAACGCCAAGCACTACCACAAGTCGCCGGCGCTGACCGAGTACTTCGAGTTCGCCGGTCGGGACCACTGGACCTGTGCCGCACCGGGCTGGGAGGCCGTCGCGGACCACGCGCTGGAGTGGGGGCTGGCGCACGCCCGCACGGACCGTCCCTGGACGCAAAGCAGCTGAGCGGCCGGCGGGTCGATGGTCGAACTGACGCCTATCGGCGGGCCGACGGTGCTCATCGAACGGGGCGGGTGGCGGTTCCTGTGCACGACGAGGGTAGGCGCACGACGCCGAGTTGATCAGCCCGACGCCTGGGGCCGCGTCCGGCGCCGGCCCACCGATGGGTGACCGGATGCCGGGGAACGACTCATCCGCCCGCCGATGCTTCATGATCGACGACGGAGGGGAGCGGATCATGGAGCAGGCAGCGGTGGGCACGACGGGAGGCCCGGTGCGCGGCACCGACGACGGTCGGGTGCGCGTGTTCAGGGGCATCCGGTACGCGGCGCCGCCGACCGGTTCGCGGCGGTGGCAGGCCCCGGTTCCGCCCGAACCCTGGACCGAGCCGGCCGACGGCACGCGCTACGGTCCGGTCGCGCCCCAGCCGGCGAACCCGGTCATCGACCTCGGACCGGATGCCGTGCAGAACGAGGACTGCCTGTTCCTCAACGTCTGGTCGGCGTCGGCCGTGCGGCCGGGCGATGACTGCCCGGTCATGGTGTGGGTGCACGGGGGTGCGTACCTGCTGGGGTCCGGCAGTCAACCGCTGTACGACGCCACCGATCTCGTCGCCGACGGTGGTCTGGTCGTCGTGACCATCAACTACCGGATCGGTGCGCTGGGCTTTCTCGACCTGACCTCGATCGCCCCCGGAGCCGACGGGAATCTCGCGGTGCGGGACGTGTTGCTCGCCCTGCGGTGGGTGCAGGACAACATCGCGGCCTTCGGTGGCGACCCCGGACGGGTCACGGTCGCCGGCGAGTCGGCCGGCGGTGGCCTGGTCACCACGTTGCTGACGGTGCCCTCCGCCGCGGGCCTGTTCCAGCGGGCCATTGCCCAGAGTTCCCCGGCAACGAGCGTGTTCGACCGGGACCGATCAAGGACCGTCACCGAAGTGTTTGTGCGTCGGCTGGGTGTGAATGCAGGCCCGGCCCCGGCGCGCGGTCTCTTGGCCGCGCTCCAGGCGCTGCCGATCGACCAGGTGCAGCGCGCATCGTCGGGTACCTACAACGAGATCCCGACCGCGACGCCGGGCGTCCTGGCGTTCTTCCCGATCGTCGACGGCGACCTGGTGCCGGAGCATCCGCTGGACGCGTTCCAGGCCGGCCGGCAGCACCCGGTGCCCCTGCTGATCGGCACCAACAAGGACGAGGCGTCACTGTTCGCCCGCATGTCCGCACCGATCATGCCGGTCGCGCCGGACGCGATCCGGGGCATGTTCGGCCGGCTCGGCCGCGAGCAGCCCGAGATCGCCATGCCCGCCGAGGACCTCGTGCTGTCGGCCTACGGCGACGTGCGGGCCAAGGGCCGCGGACTGGCCGTCGCCCGGGATATCGGGTTCCGGATGCCGGCGGTCTGGCTGGCGCAGGCGCACTCGGCGGTGGCGCCGACCTACCTGTACCGATTCGACTGGGCGACGCCTATGCTGCGGGTCCTGCGGATCGGCGCCACCCACGCCACGGAATTGCCCTACCTGTGGGGCAACCTGGTCTCCGGCCCGCGCGATCCGATGTTCAAACTCGGCGGGCTGCGGACCGGTCGGGCCCTGTCGGCCCGCATGCAGCAGCGCTGGCGCGGATTCGTCGCCGGTGGCGCCCCGGACGCACCCGGCGCGGAACGCTGGCCGGCCTACGACACCCGCGGCCGGTCGACGCTGGTCATCGACCGGCGGGACGTGGTCGTCGGCGACCTCGACGCCGAGCTCCGCGCGGCGTGGGGACCGACGGTGCTCTCGTTCCGCTGACGGTCTGTCGGGCCAACGGTTGCTGCCGATCGGTCGGTCCGTCGCCTGTCCGCCGGGTGTGCCACCGCGCGGATGAAAGAGGCGACTCCTGTCACACCGATCACAAACGAGGTGAGTTCAGCCGCGCCGGCGACGTTGATCCGCGCGGGGTCGGGCGGGGCGGGGAGGGGCCGGGCAGGGCGGGGCGGGCGGGTCGGAGCAGTGAGGAGTGTCAGCCGAGGTAGGCGCTCACGCCGTCGGCCAGCCCCTGGGCCATCTGCTGCTGGCCCGCGGACGAGCTCATCAGGGCGGCGTCCGACGAATTGCGCATGTTGCCCATCTCGATCATCACCGTGGGGCGCAGGGACAGGTTCAGGCCGGCCAGGTCGTTGCGCTTCCAGAGCCCGCCCGAGCCGAGATGGTTGGACGGGGACAGGCCGCCGTTCACCAACGCGTCCCGCACGTCTCCGGCCAGCGCGTCCGATTGGGCGGCCATGGCGGCGCCGGCCGGGTCCTGCTCGGCCGTCATGACGTAGAAGCCCCGCGCGCCGGCGTCGTCCCCGTCGCCGTGGATGGAGATGACGGCGGCCGCGTTCGCGTCGTTGCCGAATGCCGCCCGCTTGTTCACGCACGGGCCGATCCCGTCGTCGCTGTTCCGCGTCATCCGCACGTCGTACCCGCGCGCCGACAGGATCGACTGCAGCTTGGTGGCCACTCCCCAGTTGAACTCGTGCTCGGTGTACCCGGCGTTGGTGGAGGTGCCGGTGGTGTTGCACGGCTTGGTCTGCCCGAAGCCCGCGTCCACCAACGCGTTGATGATGGCCGGGTTGGCGCCGTTGGCCCCGTTGTGGCCGGGGTCGATGACGACGATGCGCCCCCCGCCGCTCGCCGGCTGCGGTGGGGCGATCGCCCGGTCCTCCGTCTGCGCCGGCTCCTGCGGCTCCGGCTGCGGCTGATCGGCCGGCGCCGTGTAATCGTCGGCCGGGGCGTCGACGGCGCTGCCCGCCGGCTCGGGCGTCGGCTCCTCGGCGGGCGTCTCCGGTTCCGGTGACGGGCTCGGCGTCGGCGACTCGCTCGACGGGGTGCTCAGCCCCGGAACGGTGATCGGGTTGCCGGACGGGGTGGCGCTGACGGTCGCCGAGAAGCTGGTGCTCGGCGGATCGGCCTGCTGGACCGGCGCGGCGCAAGCGGCGAGCAGCACGGCGAGGCCGGTCGCGGCGAGCATGCCGAACCGTCCGCGGCGCGGGCGCAGGGCCTGGTGACTCATGCCGCCTACTGTGCCATCGGAGGGCGTGAGGCCCCGGTAGGCGGGCGGCGTTGCCGCGGAAGCGGGCTCGATCCGATCTGTGCGAGCCGCCGTCCGGCTGTCCCCTCGTCCCCCGATTCGGATGCCCCTCGCCCGGTCCGGCGGGCCAGCCCGATCCGGGCAACTACTGTGGCCGGTGACGGGCGGGACGCGCGCGGCCCGCCGGAACGGAGAGATACATGCTGCCCGGAATGCCGGACTTCTCCCAGATCTTGCTGCAGGCCCAGCAGATGCAGGCCGAGATGGAACGGGCCCAGGAATCGTTGACCGAGCGGGAGGTCACCGGCACGGCCGGCGGCGGTCTGGTCAGCGCGGTCCTCAACGGCGGTGGTGACCTGCTCTCCCTGTCCATCGACCCGTCGGTGGTGGACCCGGCCGACGTCGAGACACTCGAGGACCTGATCGTCGCCGCGATCCACGACGCCCGCCGGGCCGCCCAGGAGATCGCCAACGACACGATGGGGGCCGCGGCGAGCGGCCTGACCGGGTCGCTGGATCTGTCCGCGCTGGGTCTGTCCCTGCCCACCTTCGGGCCGGCGGACGAGGAGGACGAGTACCTCGACGACGAGGACGACGAGGACGACGAGGACGAGGTCGAGATCGCCGAGCTGGAGGTGCTCACCGTGGAGATGGACGGTCCGGCGGGCGACGATCGCACCCCGCCGGCCACCCCGCCGCAGCTCGGCGGCCAGGGCGGAGCCTGAGTGGCCGTGTACGAGGGTCCGGTCCAGGACCTGATCGACGAGCTCGGGCGGCTGCCGGGCATCGGCCCGAAGTCGGCGCAACGCATCGCGTTCCATCTGCTGACCGCCGATCCGGCGGACCTGACCCGGCTGCAGGCGGCCCTCCAACGGGTCAAGGACGAGGTGCGGTTCTGTGCCGTCTGCGGCAACGTCGCCGCCGACGAGACCTGCCGGATCTGTGCCGACCCGGCGCGCGAGGATGCGGTGATCTGCGTCGTCGAGGAACCCAAGGACGTCGCCGCGATCGAACGGACCCGGGAGTTCCGGGGCAAGTACCACGTCCTCGGCGGCGCCATCTCGCCGATCGACGGCATCGGACCGGATCAGCTGCGGATCGCCCCGTTGCTCACCCGGATCGCCGCGCCCGGCGTGCGCGAGGTCATCCTGGCCACCGACCCGAACCTGGAGGGCGAGGCGACCGCCACCTACCTGACCCGGTTGTTGCAGCCGTTCCCGGGCCTGACGGTGACTCGGCTGGCCAGCGGGCTGCCGGTGGGTGGTGACCTGGAGTACGCCGACGAGGTGACCCTCGGACGGGCGTTCGCCGGCCGCCGTTCGGTCGATGCCTGACCCGATCGACCCGGGCCGCCCGTCGGAGGCGACCTCGACCGGGTCGGGCGGCATCTACCACTGGCGGGACCAGCTGCGGGTCACCCTGCGCGCACTGGAACCCGACGACACCCAGCCGATGCAGCGGATCAGCCCCGAACCACTGCCCACCCCGCCCGATCTGCTCGAACTGCTGCGCGCACTGGGGGTGGCGCTGCTCAACAGCGCCGACTCGGCCGCCACCGCCACCCAGACCCTGCAGGACGTGGCCGCCGTCTACCAGGTGGATCTGCAGGCGATGGTCATGCCGACCGGCATCCTGCTGCGATCGAGCCGGTCCGAGGTCGACCTGGTGACCGTGCCGAACCGGGACCTGCGGCTCGATCAGATCGGCCAGGTCAACGACCTGGTGGAGCTGCTCAGGACGGGAACGATCAGCCCGACCGCCGGGCTGGAGCGCCTGGACCGGATCCTGACCGCCGAGCCGAGGTTCCCGGCCTGGGTGTCGGTGGTGGGCCAGATGGTGCTGGCCGTCGGCTTCGGCCTGTTGCTCAACCCCGACCTGGTCGGCCTGCCGTTCTACGCCGGGCTCGGCCTGTTCGTCGCTCTGCTGCGGCTGCTGGCCGGCCGGTGGGGCACCCTCTCGGTCGCCCTGCCGGTGCTCGCCGCGTTCCTGGTCACGGTGCTCGCGGTGACGGTCGTCGCGCCGTTCGTCCGTGACGACCCGGTCCGGTTGGTCGTCCCCGGGCTGATCACCTTCCTGCCCGGGGCGACGCTGACCATCGCCACGATCGAGCTGGCCGGCGCCCAGATCGTCTCCGGGGCCAGCCGGCTGGTCTGGGGCATGTCCCAGCTGCTGCTGCTGGCGTTCGGGGTGTTCGCGGGCCTGAACCTGATCGGCTACCCGGAGCACACCGGCGCCGTGCAGGCGGGGGCCTGGGCGCCCTGGGTCGGGGTCGCCCTGGTCGGTCTCGGCTACATGCTCTATGCCAGCGCTCCACCGGGTGCGCTGGTCTTCCTGCTGATCGCCCTGTACGGGTCGTACGCGGCGCAGGCGGCCGGCGCACTCCTGCTCACGCCGGCCCTGTCCGGCCTGCTCGGCGGGCTGGTCATCGTGCCGCTCAGTCACCTGCTGTCGAAGTTCCCGCAGAGCCCGCCCGGGGCGGTGCTGCTGCTGCCGGCGTTCTGGCTCCTGTTGCCCGGGGCGTTGGGCTTCCGGGGCGTGTCCAGCCTGGCGATGGGGGAGACCGGCGGCGTCCAAGACCTGATCATCACCGGCATCTCGATCTTCGCCGTCGCGGTCGGTGTGCTGGTCGGCATGTCCATCACGCGGGACGCCGGTGCCATCCGACGGACCTGGCGGCTTCGGCTGCTACGCCGCCGGAACCGCCGCTGATCGCCGGCGGTGCTGCGACCGTCCCGCAGCGCAGGGTCGTCAGGAGGCGGTCCGCACCTCGGACGGATCGAACTCGGCGATGACCTGGGCGGCGACCGCGGCCGAGCTCTTGCGTCGATCCATCGCGGTGCGCTGGATCCAGCGGAACGCGTCGGGCTCGGTCAGGCCGCGGTGGGTCATCAGCAGTCCCTTGGCCCGGTCGATGAGTTTGCGGGTCTCCAACCGGCGCTGGGCCGCCTCGACCTCGGCGGCCAATCGGGCAGACTCGGCGAACCGGGCGACGGCCAGCTCGACGGCGGGCAGCAGGGTGGCCCGGCTCGGGAAGGCCGGCAGGAATCCATGGGCGCCGGCGTCACGGACGGCGGCGAGCTGCTCCGGGCCGACATCGTCGGACAGCACCACCACCGGGGCGATCCGGTCGGCGGTGACCTCGGCCAGCGCCGGTTCGTCGTCCCGGCCGGGCGCGATGGCCAGCACGACGATGTCCGGACGCAGCCCCCGGGTCAGCGCGCCGGCCTCGGCGGGGTCCGCCGACTGACCGGTGACCTCGAACCCGAAGCGGGTCAGCGCGGAGGCCACCGCGGCCCGCACGGCGTCGTCGCGGTCGACGACCACCGCGGTCCGGGCCGGTTGCTCGGTTGCCGGCGATTTCGCGACCGGGTGGACGGGCGTTCCCGAGCCGGGCCGGCCTGGCCGCAGTGCGTTCATCGCCTGACACCCCTTTGCTGCATCGGCGAGCAAGGCCCCGACGGCCGAACTCGGATCGAACTACTGGTGCGTAGTTTATCAAGCACTGCGTTGCAACTCAAGCAGGGGGACTTCCCGGGCCTGTTCGGTGACCACGGGGAAGGCCGAAATCCGACAACGTTGCCATTCTCATCCGGTTTCGCCCGTCGGGCGCGTGCACTTCCGGCTGTTGTCGCCTGATGGAACCGTTGTCACCGGGTGGAAAGGGCGGGGCCATCCGTCACCTGTCGGGACGGGCGGGACGGCACCGCCGGGCGCCGGGCGGTCCGCGCCCGGCCTACTATCGAGGGCCTCCGTTGCCAGACCGGCGGTGGATGGTGGCGTGTGTCCGGAGGATCTGTGACGACTGAATCCACGGCCGAGGTCGCCCTGGCGGTCGACATCGGCGGCACCAAGGTGGATTCTGCACTGGTGACGCCGGCCGGTGTCGTCCTGCGGGGCAGCAACGCCCGCCGGCCGACCGGGCGGGCCTCGACTCGCGAGCAGATCGCCGGTTCGATCCGGGAGGCGGCCGCGGCGGCGCTGGCGACGCTGACGCCCGGCCAACGGCTGGTCGGCATCGGAGTTGGCTCGGCCGGACCCGTCGACCTGCCGTCCGGTTCGATTTCCCCGCTCAACCTGCCGACGGCGGCCGGCCTGGTGATCACCGAGGTGCTGGCGGGCCTGGCACCCGACGCTCCGGTCGTGCTGGCGCTGGACGGCACCTGCATCGCGCTGGCCGAACACTGGCTGGGCGAGCTGGCGGGATGTGCCAACGGCCTGGCCATGGTGGTGTCCACCGGGGTGGGCGGCGGCTTCATCGCGAACGGCCGCCCGGTCACCGGAACCACCGGCAACGCCGGGCACATCGGGCAGATCCGGGTGCGGACCCGCGACGCCGACGACCCGGTGGCCAGCACCCTGGAAGCCATCGCCGCCGGGCCCGGCACGGTGGCCTGGGCCCGGTCCCAGGGTTGGGACGGCAGCACCGGCGAGGAGCTGGCCACCGCCTACCGGGCCGGCTCGCCGATCGCCGGGCGTGCGGTCGAACGTTCCGCATCGGCCGTCGGCGAGGCGATCGCCACCGCGACGACGCTCTACGACCTGCAGGCGGTGGCCATCGCCGGGGGTTTCGTCAACGTCGCGGACGACTACATCGATCGGGTCCGGGCGTCGGTGCTGCGGGCCGCCTTGCACCCGTACGCCCGGGCGGTGCGGGTGACCCGCTCGTCACTGGCCGACGACGGGCCGCTGCTGGGCGCCGCCGCGCTGATCCTGCGGCGCTGAATCGCCCCGTCGCGGGCGAAACCGGCCCGACCGGGGACCGCCCTCAGCCGGCGATGGCGGTCCGGCGTCCGATACGGCTCATCGTGGCGTACACCGCCGCCGCCACGATCATGCCGCCCGGCAGGGCCAGGTCCACGCCGGTCAGCGCCGCGACCGGCCCGGTGTAGACCGTGTCCACACACAGCGCGGGCGTTGCGACGCAGCACGATGTCGGTGGCATACACGGCCATGCTCGGGCCCAACAGCACCACGGTCAGCTGCAGCACGTTGCTCACGGTGTCCAGGAAGTTGGAGATCAACAGCCCGTACAGGGTCAGCCCGACCGACGCGGCGCCGTCCAGCAGCACGCTGCGGGACCGGCTGATCCGCACCCCGATCGCCTGCAGGGCCAGGCCGGCGGAGTAGGCGGTCAGCGCGTTGACCGAGATGGTGCCCAACACCAGGGCCAGCAGGAACACCGGCGCGAACCAGCCGGGCAGGATCTGCTGCAGCGCGCCCTGCGGGTCGGACATGTCGACCGCGGTGGCGGCGACGGCGCCGATCGAGCAGACCAGGACGCTGGGCAGGAAGCCGCCCAGCGCGGTCCAGCCGGCCGTCGCCACCTTCGAGGAGGTGCGTGGCAGGTAGCGGGAGAAATCCGGGCTGTTGGTGTAGGACATCGGCCCGGAGGCGATCAGTGTGATTCCGGCGAAGACCGTTGCCCACAGACCGATCCCGGTCAGTTCACTCGCCGGGGCGGCCGAGAAGTCGGTGACCGACGCCACGCTCGCGCCGACCACGGCGAACACGGCGACCAGGGCGATGGTGATCGGCAGGTACAGCCGGACGATGGTGGCGTGCCCGAACACGCTGATGGCCAACGTGACCGCGGCGATCACGACCACGACGACGACCGTCTCCAGGGTGTTCTGCTCGATGCCGACCCGCTCCAGCAGGGCGAAGGCGGCGACCGAGGCGGCGGCCAGGTTCAGTGCGAAGTAGCAGACCGAGATGAGCCAGCCGCTGATGGCGGTGTACACCCGGTTGCCGCGGACCCCGTACATCGCGCGGGTGATCACCTCGCTCGGCGTGCCGGCGGCGGGTCCGGATACGGAAAGGAATCCGGGCAGCAGCCAGCACAGGTTGCCGACCACGATCACCGCGAGTGCCTGGGGCAGGGTCAGGCCCATCAGCACCAGCGCGGCGCCGACGACCAAACTCAGGTAGTTCACGTTGGCGCCGGCCCACACCCAGAACAACTCGATCGGCCGGCCGTGCCGCTCGGAGTCAGGAATGTGGTCGATGCCGTGGGTCTCGATGCGGCCGGCCCGCTCCGGTCCGGTGATTGCGTCCTCCGGCCGGGGGTGGGGGCGGGTCGGTTCGACGAGTGTCATGGGGTCTCCATCGGGACGGGGTGGCGGGTCTGCGGAAGTTATTGGTCGTGCGACCAATTGCTTATTGGTCACGTATTCAATAACATGGTCGGCATGACGTCAACCCTCGATCGCAAACGAGTGCGCAAGGACCCGGCCACCCGGCGCGCGGAGATCGTCGCGGCCGCCGGGGCCATCGCGTTGGCGGAGGGATTGGAGTGTGTGACGTTGCGCCGGGTGGCCGACGACCTGGCCGTCCGACCGGGGCTGATCAGTCATTACTTCCCGTCGGCCGACGACCTGGTGGCGGAGGCGTACGGCAGCGCGGCCGGGGCGGAGTTGGACCTGCTGATGCCCGCGTCCGACGCCGGCTGCCCGCCGACGGTCCGGCTCGGCCGGTTCTTCGCGCGAACCATGTCCGACTCCTACGACGAGATGAGCCGGCTCTGGGTCAACGTCCGGCACCTGGCCCGGTACCGGCCGCTGCTCGCCGAGCGGGTGCACATCCAGGAGGCGGCCTGGCGGGACCGCCTCGGTGCACTCCTGACCGACGGCATCGCGGCCGGCGAGTTCAGCACCGCGGACCCGGAGGTCGTCGTCATGAAGATCCTGGTCGTCCTCGACGGCCTGTCCGCCCACGTGAATACCGGCACCATCCGGCGTCCCGAGCAGGTCAACCTGATGGGCGTCGCGCTGGCCGAGCAGGAACTGGGCCTGCCGGCGGGGGCGCTCCTGCCGCTCGGCCGGCTGCCGGACGCGGACGCCGAGGGATGAGGATGGACGGATGCTGATCGCGGCCCTGGGTAGTTCGTTCGCGGCCGGCCCGACCCTGGAACCGATCGCCGATCGGGCGGCGATGCGGTCGGCCGTCAACTACCCGCACCGCCTGGCGGCGGCCCTGGGCGCCGAGCTCGTCGACCTCTCCGTGTCCGGCGCGACCTGCGGCACGATCCTGGATGCGCCGCAGGCGATCGCACCGGGCGTGCAGTTCCCGCCGCAGATCGACGGCCTGCCGGCGGACGCCGATCTGGTCACCATCACCGCGGGTGGCAACGACCTGCGGTACATCGGCTCGATGCTGGCCACGGCCTGGCGCCGGCACGACCCGAGCGCCCGGATGAGTGCCCTGCTCGGCCCGCCGTACCCCGGCATCCCGCCGGCCACGCCCGAGTCGATCGATGCGGTGGCGGCCGACCTGGTCCGGATCGTGGAGGCGGTGCGGGTCCGGGCGCCGCGGGCACGCGTCGTCCTGGTCGACTACCTGACGGTGCTGGGGGCCGCTTCCCGACCATCGGTCGTCGACTTCGCGCCGGCCGAGCTGACCGCGTTCCGGGCCCTGCAGGACGCCCTCGATCAGGCCTACCGATCCGCGGCCGGGCGGTCGGGCGCCGAGCTGGTGACGGCATCCGAGCACAGCCGCGACCACGGGCTCGGGTCCGCCGAGCCGTGGATCAACGACTTCATTCCGAACCCGCGGCGCACCGCCGGCTCGTTCCATCCGACCGAGGCCGGCATGTCGGCCGTCGCCGACATGGTGGTCACGGCCGTGGCCTGAGCCGCTCGGTATAGTCCGACCAAAATGATCAACGGCCCGCTCGGTCGGCGGTCGAACGGGCTCACACCACGCGCGCCCGCGGCGCGCGGGATTGGGATGTCATGACCCTGCCCACCCGGCGACCCGGTCTGGTCACACTGCTGCTGATCCTGGTCGTCGTCGAGGGCCTGTTCTCGATCTTCGCCGGGCTGCTGTTCGTGCTCGCGCGGGACGATGCGACCGTCACGGGCGACCTCGAGGCGGCGGGTGCCACCGGCTCGTCGATCGCGCTCTGGGTCGGCATCCTGCTGATCGTGATCGGCGTCGTCTACCTGCTGGTCGCCCGCGGGCTGGCCAACGGCAACGGGTTCGCCCGCTTCGTGGTGATGGCGGTGACGGTCATCAACATCGCCGCCGCCCTCTGGCTGCTGTTCACCCATCCCGGGGGTGCGCGCTGGTCGACCATCGGCAGCATCCTGCTCGGGGTGATCGTGCTGGCGATCCTGTACTCGCCCAAGGCCTCGGCCTTCTTCCGCACCAACTGAGCCCGCCCGTGCAGCCTGACCCGGCCGAGCTGGCGGAACCCACCGCGCCGGCCGAAATGGCCCAGGTGGCGGAACCGGCCGAGGCGGTCCGGCGCGCCGCGATCGCGCTGAGCGCCATCGCCCAGAGCGGGCTGCACTACGCCGGCGACAAATACGACGTCGACCGCTACCAGAAGCTGACGGCGCTGGCCCTGGACCTGCTCACCGTGGCCGGGGGCGGTTCGCCCGACCGCTGGCGGCTGCAGCTCGGTGACGACCGCGGGTACGCCACCCCGAAGGTCGACGTGCGGGGTGCGCTGGTCGACGACCGGGAACGCGTGCTGCTGATGCGCGAGCGACTCGACGGCTTCTGGTCGCTGCCCGGGGGATGGGCCGACCCGCTGGACACCCCGTCGGCCGCGGTCGAGCGCGAGGTGCTGGAAGAGACCGGCTACGGGGCCCGGGCGGTCAAGCTCGTCGGCTGCTGGGACCGCGACGCCCGCGGGCACACGCCGACGCTGCCGTTCGCCATCTACAAGCTGTTCTTTCTCTGCCGGGCCACCGGCGAGGTCGGTCCGCCCCATGCGTTGGAGACGCTGGAGGTCGGCTGGTTCGGCCTGGACGAACTGCCGCCGCTGTCATCGGGCCGGATCAACACCTACGAACTCGGGCGGATCGTCGCGCACCACCGCGACCGTTCGCTGCCCACCGAGTTCGACTGACCCGTCCGCGCGGGTCGGTGGCCGTTCGGAGCGCGTGGTGCTCACCGGCGCGGAGACGTACTCCCGCGCTCGCCGAGGGACTCCAGCTCCGCCGACGGCACGTAGACACCAGGCCGGACGGCGATCAGCTCGCGCCGGCCGAGCCTGCGCTTGATGTCGTCGCGGGTGTCGCCCTGATCGAGCAGGTCCGCCCGAAGGGTCAGCGGAACGGCGCGGTCACGGTCGGGGCGCCACTCGTCCCGACCCGTCGTACTGCACTCCACCAACACCGATCCACTCCCTGGCGCCGTGGAGTGAAGTCGCAGGGACTGGAGTGAGCAGGCGGTGTCCGCCCGAGCATGCTGTACCGACCGGTTGGTACAGTAAAAACGGTTGCCGATCGTCGTCGTGAAGGTGTGGGGTAGGTTTCGTGTTCGGCTCGTATGCGAAGGTGCTGCGGCGTCCGGGGGCGCTGCGGTTCTCTGCGGCGGGCTTCCTGGCGCGGATGCAGATGTCCATGATCGGCCTCGGGGCCGTGCTGCTGCTGTCGGCCGAACGCGGCTCCTTCGCGGTGGCCGGCACGGTGGCCGCGATCTATGCCCTGTCGAACGCGGTCATCGGCCCGCAGGTGAGCCGGCTCATCGACTCGTTCGGTCAGTCCAGGATCGTGCCGATCCAGTTGCTGGTGCACGTGCCCGCCCTGGTGGCGATGATCGCGATCACCCTGTGGACCACCCTGACCTGGCCGATCTTCCTGCTGGCGTTCCTTGCCGGGGCCTCGCAGCCGATCATGGGCCCGCTGGTCCGGGCGCGCTGGTCGGCGCAACTGCACGGCAGCCCGCTGCTGCGCACCGCCTTCGCGTGGGAGTCGCTGATCGACGAGGCCGTCTTCATCATCGGACCGCCGCTGGCCACCATCGTCGCGCTGCAGATCAATCCGAGCGCCGGACTGCTGCTGGCCACGGTCCTGCTGATCATCGGGTCGGTCCTGCTGCTCTCGCAGCGGTCGACCGAGCCGACGCCGACGGGTCGGCATGCCGCGGGCAAGGGGAAGCCGGCGATCCTGCTGCCGGGCGTCGCGGCCGTGGCCGCGGTGTTCGTCATGATGGGTGCGTTGTTCGGCTCCTTCGAGGTCACCACCGTCGCCTTCACCAAGGAGTCGGGGGTGCCGGAGGCGGCCGGGATCGTGCTGGCCCTGTACGCGTTCGGTTCGCTGCTGGCCGGGCTGATCTTCGGCGCACTGACCCTGCGGGCATCGCTGCTGCGCCAGTTCGTGATCGCGACCGCCGTGCTGGCCGTGGTCACCGCCCCGCTGCCCTTCCTGCCGCAGGTGTGGCAGGTCGCGATCGGCTTGTTCGTCGCCGGGATCGCCTGCTCACCCGTGTTGATCTCCGGGATGGCGTTCATCGAGCGGGTCGTCCCGACGGGCCGGCTGACCGAGTCGATGGCGTGGGTCACCTCGGGGGTGGCCGTCGGCATCGCGTTGGCCTCGCCGCTGGCCGGGGTGATCATCGACGAGTTCGGTGCCCGGACCGCGTACTGGGTCACTTCCGGCGCCGCGCTCGGCGCGGTCCTGGTGGCCCTGGTGTTCCTGCCGTCCTTGCGGCGGGCGCAGGCGTCGGCCGCGCAGCCGGCGGAGCGAGTGCTCGCCGCGGGCGAGCCCAGCTCGACCGTCAGCCCCTGACGCCGCCCGCGCCCACTCGCCGACCCGCTCCCACCCCCGCCCCGCCCCTGCTGACCGCCGTGCCGACCCGGCCAACCCTCGCCGACTCGCCACATACGCATATTCGGAATCGATCCAGAACCTGCATATGTGGCGAGTCGACGCGCCGGGGCGGGGCGGGGTGGGGCGAGGGGACGGGGGCGGGCCGGGGTCAGCGGGTCAGGCCGGCCGCCCGTCGGCGACGACCTTCTCCTGCTGCGTCGGCGGCGGCACCCGGCGGGGGATCCAGAAGCCGAGCCAGGCGCCGCCGAGGACTCCGACGACGCCCATCGACGCGATGCCCAGGCCCAGGGTGGCGACCGCGGTCACCCCGGCGATGACGAACGGCCCGGCGGCGTTGCCGCCGTCCGAGAACACCCGCCAGATGCCGAGGAACACCGGTCGCCGGCCGGGTGGGGCGAGGTCGGCGCCCAGCGTCATCACCAGGCCGGCGCTCATTCCGTTGCCGATGCCCATGATCACGCCGATCACCATCAGCCAGGCGGCGTCGCCGGCCAGCGGCAGCAGGATGAGGGACAGGCCGAGCACGGCCATCGACGGGATCGCCACCCACATCCGGCCGAACCGGTCCATCACCTTGCCGGCCGGGTAGAACAGCACCATGTCGACGGCGCCGGAGATGCCGAAGATCAGCGAGATCGCGGACGCCGACAGCCCGAGTTCCTGCCCCCACAGGGGCAGCGCGACCTGCCGGACGGCGCGGATCGCGCTGACCGTCAGGACGCCGACGCCGAGGGTGGCGAACACGGACCGCTGTTCCCGCAGCACGGCGCCGAACGACGCCCGCGGCTGGGCCGCGCCGGGTGGGGCGTCGGACTCGATGTCCAGGTCGCCGACCACCAGCAGGATGCCGGCCGCGATCAGGGCGGCCACGATGTGCACCGCGTAGGCGCCCCACAGGCCCACCCAGTGCACCATCGCCGACCCGATGAACGGGCCGACGAACAGCCCGATCCGGAACACCCCACCGAGCGTGGACATGGCCCGGGCCCGCAACCGGTACGGCACGACCTCGGTGACGTAGGCCTGCCGGGCCAGCAGCCAGACAGCGGTGCACATGCCGGTCACGAAGATCGCCGCGGTGAACAGCGCGATGTGGTGGGCCACAATGCAACCGACCAGCGCCAGGACGGTCAGCAGGGCCGCGCCGATCATCGTCGGCCGCTCGCCGAACCGGTGCACCAGGGAACCTGCCGGGATGTCCGCGACGATCTGCCCGAGACCGGCGGAGGCGACCACGAGGGCCGCCATCGCCGGGCTTGCGCCCAGCTCCGTCGCGGAAATGACGATGACCGGGGCGATCGCGCCCTGCCCGACCGCAAAGACCGCGGGTGGCACGAACGCGGCCGGCGCGATGGCGCGCAGCGTCACCTCTCGGCGTTCCCCGCCCGGCATGAGCACCACCCCTTCGCCCGAACCGAAGCTACGCGAAGCAACCTGCGCGGCGGCCGGTGATTCAGGTCGCCCCGCTGAGCGGGAACCGGTCCGGCGACGGGATCAGTGCTGCCGGGCGACGACGGCGGCGATCTCGACCCGCGAATGGAGGTCCAACTTGCGCAGGATGTTCGAGATGTGCGTCTGCACGGTTCGCGGCGACAGGTACAGCTCGGCGGCGATCCGGCCAGCAGGGCCCATCGCAGCCGGCCGTCGGGCACCGGGGTGCCCCAGGACTCTCGGGCCGGCCGGGCGGCCAGGTCGACGTTGCCGCGGGCCTCGGCGAGCAGCATGGCGCCGAGCGTGGGAAAGGGCAGCGGGCCCTCGTGCCGGCAGTCGGCCACCTGCCACGCGTCCCACACGACGTCCGCCTCGTCCAGCCGGCCGCGTTGCACCAGAATCGTCAGCCGACCACCGGTCACCCGGCTCACCCAGCTCGTCCCGGTGCCGTCGGCCGTCTGTGCGCCCTCGTCGAACACGGCCAGCGCGTCGTCCCAGCGTCCGGCGCAGAACGTTCACGCCTCTCGCCAAGACAGTGCCGTCGCGGGCTCGGGTCCCTGAGTGAGCGCCTGGTGGCAGCGAGCGTGGTGGAAACACAGCTGGACGGCGGTCGGGACCAGTGCGGCGCCCGACCTGATCGGCCCCGGGTCGGGCTCGGCCGGCTACGGTTCGCGACCGGACAGCACGCTGATCCAGCGGCGCAGGTGGATCAGCGCATGCTCGTAGTCCGGGTCGGTGTGCGACTCCGGCAGGTAGTGGGCGATCAGCTGCAATGCGGCGTCGGTTCGGCCGGTGCTGATGGCCGTATGCACCAACAGCCGGGAGAGCATGTTCCGGGTCGCCGGATCCCGGGTGGTCACCAAAGCAGATCGAGCCACCTCGGTCGCCTCCGTCGCCTCGGTCATCCGGCCGGCAGTGGCCTGGGCCCCGGTGAGCGACGGCGACGGCGCCGGCCTCGCCGGATCCGGGCACGGTCGTCACCGAGGCCAGCAGATCGGCCGCCTGCTCCGGCGCGAAGGCCAGGTCGTCCGCGGCCATCCGCAGCACCTGCTGCACGTCCGGGCCCCGCGGCCCGGCATCCCGCTGTGTCCGGCGATCTCGGTGGGCAGCCCGACTGACTCCGCCCCGCCCCACATTCCGTGTTGATCATGGCTCGCGCACGTTCTGACTCGCCTGGATTCATATGGTCGATGCAACACACCCTGACTGAGAGTGTTGCGTCTTCTCAAGATCGATGACCGG
>NZ_JBGAKE010000033.1:0-47060 GCF_044224575.1 Nakamurella sp. | reverse complement strand
GCGGTCGTCCTCGCGCATATCTCCCTCTCTCGGCTGGGCCGGGTCGTCGGCGGCGAACAAGCGGTCATCGAGGCTCTGCTCCGGGCCGTCGGCCCGTCGGGAACGGTGGTGATGCCGGCGCAGTCCTGGCAGCTGTGCGACCCCGAGTACCTGGCCGATCCCGACGTTCCCCGCGAGGTCTGGTCGCTGATTCGCGACAACCTGCCCGCCTACGATCCCGCGGTCACGCCGACCCGGACGATGGGCGCCGTCGCGGAGCTGTTCCGCAGCATTCCGGACGTGGTCCGCAGCGGCCATCCCCACCGGTCGTTCGCCGCGCTGGGACCCCATGCCGCTCAGATCGTCGCCGTGCACGACCTGGACTCGCCCAACGGTGAGCGGTCACCGCTCAAGGCGATGTACGACCTCGACGGGCACACCCTGCTGCTCGGCGTGGGACATGACAAGAGCACGATCCTGCACCTGGCCGAGCACCGCAGCGGCACGTTGACGGAGACAATGCGGAACGGGGCGCCGCTGCTGGTGAACGGCCGGCGTCGGTGGGTGGAGTACGCCGAGATCGTCGTTCAGGACGATGACTTCGATGCCGTCGGGGCGGACTTCGCCCGGGACACGGGCCAGCAGCGCGTCGGGCGGGTAGGGGATGCGACGGCCCGGCTGGTCCCGCAGCGCCCGTTGGTCGACTACGCCGCCCGGTGGTTCGCTGAGCACCGATCCCGCCGGGAGGATCGGGTCCAGCCCGACTGATGTCTCGGGGAGCGCCGTGCCGTGATGAAGAAGCCTCGCCGGGGCCGTGTGATTTCGCCGGTGCAATTGGCCGGCCGACCCCAAGCGGCCGCGGCGCGAAGGGGACGTGTGCGGCCGGACGCCCAATGTCAGCAGTCATGAAATTTCCCAGGTCAGGTCTGGTTTCCGTCACCCAGGAGGTCGAGTTCCGCGGACAGCCAGTGGTCGAGCTGGTCCAGTAGTTGCGGGAGCCGGGCTGCGACCAGAGCAAGCTCGCCGATCAGCCGGTACAGCTGGGCCGGCCCAGTGAACACGCCCGGGTCTCGGGTGCGGTGGTTGAGCTCTCGGACGGCCTCGGCCGCCCGCTCGGCCAGACGCAGGACGTACTCGTCGGCCATGCCGCGCTCCCCGCTGGCCGGCGGCGCAGCGTCTCCCGGCCCGTCCTGTGGTCGGCGGCCAGGTGACCGGCGACCGCGGGGATCGACCAGGCCCTCCGGCGTCGGACGAGTGCCTATGCGTCCCACGTTCGTCCTCCCGAGTGATCGATGAAGCGGAGCCACCCGGCCATGCAAATTTAACCAGCAGGTCTGGGGAAGATTCAGACGAGCGCCATGACAGGGTCCGCGGGTGAACAGCGGTGTGGGCCGGTTCGCCTCGGATGCCTCCAAGCCGCCCCTGGCGAGGGCCAACACGGTTGACTACGACGCGAACTTGAGGCTGGTCGCCACTGAGCTCAATTGGGCGAGGTCCCCGGGTGCCGAATCGATGTCGTCGAGTTCGATGCCGAGGACCTTGCCTCCGAAGGCGAGCAGGTACAAGCGCATCGTCATGCCCGGTATGACGGCGTGGTCCAATGAAGACGGGGGAACTCCACTGAAGAGCCCCGCCACGTCGATCTGCTTTCCATCGATGATGCAGAAGCTTTGGTCGGCGGCCGGTTTCGAGCGCAGATCGATGACGACACCTTGTAAGCCATCGATCTGTACGGGAGCCGGCTGCGTCGCATCAAGGTCGGGCTGCTGCTGAAACCAAGACGCCATTGCCTCCGGTGACGCCCCAGCATCAGGTAGGAGCTCGGTGGAGCAGCCCTCGGGCTCAACAATGCGCGATGGCGAGATCGCAGTGTAGACACCAAGAAAGTCAGATGTGCCCGCATTGACACCAGGGAGGTCATTCTGCGGGGGTACTAGTAAGAAGTTCCCTGGAGTGTCTTCGTAGTTCGACCAACCGGCGATCGGCACGCTATACGTCAATTGCGGATGAAACACTTGGGTTGCGTATTCCGTGCCCGCGAACAGGTCACCCAGACATGAGCCTCCTTCGACGTTCGGGCAGAGTGCTGGCCCGGTGGGTTTCATCGGCGCTGCGGAGGATGACGACGAGGCGGCGGTGTGACTCGACGACTGCGGCGAACTGACTTCTGTACCAGAGGTTCCCCCCGAGGACGATGAGCAGGCCGCACTGACCACGGCGACCACGAGGACAGCGGCCGCGCATCTCGCCGCCCGCAGCCGGCACGTGCGCATGCCGTGACGATCGCCAGTCTCATCACGCGCCGGCCGCATGGCTGCTCCCTCGCCGATCAAGTTAGACAAAGGATCCTCATTTCGCAGCTCGGGCGCTAGCCCAACGAGTCACTGACCGACACGCGAGACCCAACTCGACGGCACAGGTTGTCCGGGATGGTGACCAGGCTGGATTGGGGTGCGGTCATGAACTCCGAGAATCCGCCGTAGGGGTAATCGGCGGACAATTCAGCCGACCCCGGCCGAACCCGAAGTACCCGGCGAAGGTGTAGGCCGGGCAATGCTGGGGGTCGCTGGTCCGACACGCGTGGCAACCGCCGCACGAGCGAGCCGGGTTCACATAGACCCGCTGACCGACCTCGATGCCTCGCACCTGCTCGCCCTTGGCGGCCACCACACCGGCCACGTCGAGACCGTAGATCGATGGCAATGGCGGAAAGGTCAAGTGGGGCCACCACTCCGGCAGAAAGCTCAGGACGTTGCCGAGGTTGGGCACGACGCCGCAGGCCTCGACCTTGATCAGCACGTCCGTCGGACGCGGGGTGGGGATGTCCACCTCGTCCACGACGAAGGGCTCATGGCGCGCGTGCATCCGTGCAGCTCGCATCTTTGCCACTGCAGGTCCTCTCTGTCGGCAGCTGCGCTGCCCGTTTCGAAGGGGTGGCCTTCGTCGATCCCGGGCCTGGCCACTTGTTCGTGCCATCGGTAGCACACCGCAGGCGCAGCCTGCCGTCAAGAGCGGTCCGGGGTGGCCTGACCGGGTGGCTCGAGTGCTCCGGCACCGCCCATCGGCCGGGGTATCGAGGCAGCTCACGGGGGACGTCCGCGGGGTGTCCCGGTCGTCGTGCAAGCCTCCGGCGGCCCAGCACTCGGGCCGGGCTGGCCATTCCGCCTGGCCATCGATAGCATGACCGAAGCGGTCGGACTGCGCTGGAGTGGTCGCCGCCGGATGACGGCAGACGGCGTCGCGGTCGACGTAAGGGTTCGGTCGACGGCCGCGCGGACTGGCCAGGAGATGAGGGGCCATGACGACGGCGCGAGACGTCGCAGAGAAGCTCGGCGTGTCCACGTCGACGGTGGGACGCGCACTGGCCGATGACCCCCGCATCAGCGAATCCACCAGGGCGCGGGTCGTCAAGGCGGCCCGCGAGATGGGCTACGTCGCCAACCATGCCGCCCGGCTGATTCGGGGCGCGGCGAGCGACACGGTCGCCGTCGTCGTCCCCGACATCAGCAACGGCTTCTACGCCACCATCGCCCATGCGTTGTCCGGGGTATTCCTTCGCCATGGGCTGCAAATGATGCTCGGCGAGTCTGCGGACGACCCGGGCGTCGAACTGCGGCACGTGCGGGCCATGGCGGCGTCCAGGGTTGCGGGAGCGCTCATCGTCCCGACCGCCCGGCCGACCGCCGAAACGGTGCGTCTGCTCGCAACCTTTCCGCACGTACAGATGCTGCGCCGGGCAGCGGGGCTCAGCGAGGTCTGGTTCGGCATCGACGACGAGCACGCCGTCCAGCAGGCGACGCAGCACCTCGTCGACCTGGGACATCGACGCATCGCCTTCATCGGCGGGTCGGCCGACCTGTCCACCGGGGCCGCCCGGATCCGTGGCTATCAGCGAGCACTGGCGGCGGCCGATCTCGACCAGGACCCGGACCTGATCCGCCTCGGAGCGCCGGCCTCCGGCGACCTGGGGCCCACGGCCCTGCGGGTCCTCCTCGGCGCGGCAGACCCACCGACGTCGGTCGTCTGTGGATCCGTCCAGGTCACCCGCAGCCTGCTGGAAGAGATCCGGCGGCTGGCGATCTCCGTCCCCTCCGGGCTCGGCGTCGTCGGATTCGGTGACGAACCCGGGTGGTCGTGGTGGGGACCAGGTCTGAGCACGGTCTCCCTGCCCACCGAGCAGCTCGCGGTCTCCAGTGCTCTCTGGTTGATCAACCACATCAGCCAAGGCCTCTCGACGACGGATGTCCGTCCGTATTCATCCACCGCGGCGGGGACACTGGTCGTGCGTGGCAGCGCCACCGACGCAGCCGCCCGCCCCGTCGGGTCCATGGCGCCGGCGGTCGGCGCGCGGATCGCGAAGGAAAGCGCCTCGGCCTAGGGCAGATTCGGTCGCGGCCTTGTCGGCGCTCCTCGATGACCTCACTGGGTGGAAAGCGGCACGTCGAGTCGGTCGCCGAGCGCCGACACCGTCGTGCCCCAGGTCTCCAGGACCACGACTTCAGGTCCGCTCACGTCGAACAGCGCCACCTCGGTATAGACGCGGCTGACGCACCTGGCTCCGGTCAGCGGGTACGTGCAGGACGGGACGAGTTTGGCGGAGCCATCTTTGGCGAACAACCCCATCATCACCAGCACCTCCTTGGCGCCCGTGGCCAGATCCATCGCGCCGCCGACGGCCGGAATGGCATCGGGAGCGCCCGTGTGCCAGTTGGCGATGTCTCCGCGAGCGGAAACCTGGAAGGCACCGAGCACGCAGATGTCAAGGTGACCGCCGCGCATCATGGCGAAGGAGTCGGCCTGGTGGAAGTAGGCGGCACCGGGCAGCTCGGTGACGGGGATCTTGCCGGCGTTGGTCAGGTCCGGGTCGATGTCGTTCCCGTGCGCCTCCGGTCCCATGCCGAGCATGCCGTTCTCGGTGTGCAGCACCACGCCACTGGCCGGGCGCAGGTGGGCGGCGACGCTGGTGGGCTGCCCGATGCCGAGGTTGACGAAGGCGCCGTCAGGAATGTCGCGGGCGACGGTGGCCGCCATTTCCTCGCGTGAGAGCGGTCCGCGATCGAGATGTTCGACGGTGCCGGTTCGAGTGCTCATACGCTGGGCTCCTGTGTCGTCGTGTGCGCCGTCGACAGGTCGACCACATGATCGACGTAGATTCCTGGCGTGACCACTGCCTCCGGATCGAGCGCGCCGGTCTCGACGACCTCGTTGACCTGCACAATCGTGGTCGTCGCCGCCGCCGCCATCACGGGGCCGAAGTTGCGGGCAGTCTTGCGGTAGACCAGGTTGCCGACGCGATCGGCGCGGTGGGCCCCGATCAATGCGACGTCTGCGCCCAACGGCATCTCGAGAATGCACTCGCGGCCGTTGATCACGCGAGTCTCCTTGCCCTGAGCCAGCAGCGTGCCCACACCGGTCGGGCAGTAGAAGGCGGCGATGCCGGCGCCGGCGGCCCGCATCCGCTCGGCCAGCGTGCCTTGCGGCACCACTTCCAGTTCGACACGCCCGGAGCGGTACAGGCCGTCGAAGACCCACGAATCGGACTGGCGCGGGAAGGAACAGACGACCTTGCGCACCCGCCCGGCCGCCAGCAGCGCCGCCAGGCCGGTGTCGCCGTTGCCGGCGTTGTTGCTGATGACGGTGAGCTCATCGGCGCCGTGACGGATGAGGGCGTCGATGAGCATCACCGGCATGCCAGCCATGCCGAAGCCCCCGACGAAGACGGTCGACCCCGGCCGGATGTCGGCGGCGGCGATGGCGGTGTCCGCCGCGTCGCCGCCGACGTGAAAGCGTGTGCGGCTCATCGGCTTGCCTCCTGGTTCTCCAGTACCACGGCCACGCCTTGGCCCACGCCGATGCAGACCGCGGCCACGCCCCAGCGGGTGTCCAGTTCCCGCAGCACCTTCGCCAGCGTGCTCAACACGCGGGCACCGGAGGCGCCCAGCGGGTGGCCGAGGGCGATGGCGCCACCGTAGACGTTGACCACGTCGGGATCGACGTCCCAGGCATCCAGGCAGGCCAGCGATTGCACCGCGAATGCCTCGTTGAGTTCGACGGCGCCGACGTCCGACCAGCGGACGCCGGCGCGCGCGAGGGCGGCATTGGCCGCCTCGACGGGAGCGATGCCGAAGTCCTGCGGGTCGAGGGCATGAACGGCACGTCCGGCGATCCGAGCGAGCGGGGCGCCGCCGAGCAGATCCGCGGCGGCCTCCGATCCGATGACAAGTGCGGCCGCCCCGTCGCTGAGCGGGCTGGCGTTACCGGCGGTGATGGTGCCCTCGGTGGGGCCGCGGAACGCGGGCTTGAGCCGGCTCAGAGCCTCCGGAGTGGATCCGTCGCGGACACACTCGTCGCGCGGCAACTGCACGCCGGCCACGGGGCTGACGAGGTCGTCGAAGAAGCCCTCGGACCAAGCCTGCGCGGCCAGCTGGTGGGAGCGTGCGGCGAAGACATCTTGCCGCTCACGGGAGATGCCCAGCCGCTCGGCCAGCTGTTCGTTGCAGTCACCCAGCGATGCGGTCCACAGCTTCGGCATCGCCGGATTCACCAGACGCCACCCCAGGGTGGTCGACGCCGCGGTCACATCGCCGGCGGGGTAGGCACGTTCGGGCTTGGGCACCACCCATGGGGCGCGGGACATGGACTCGACGCCGCCCGCGACCACGACATCGGCGTCCCCGGCCTCCACGGCGCGGGAGGCAAAGACCGCCGCGTCCAGAGACGAGCCGCACAGCCGATTGACCGTGGTCGCGGGCACCGAGGTGGGCAGGCCGGCGAGCAGGACAGCCATACGGCCGACATTGCGGTTGTCCTCGCCGGCCTGGTTGGCGCAGCCCCAGACGACGTCGTCGATGCGGTCCGGATCGAGCGACGGCACCCGGTCGAGCACCGCGGTCAGCGCGGTGGCGGCCAGGTCGTCGGGGCGGACGCCCGCGAGGGCACCACCAAAGCGTCCGAACGGCGTGCGGGCGCTGGCGTAGAGGTGGCTGGACGGCATGACAGCACGCTAGGCGAGTGACTCATGCTTCGTCCAAGACCAAACGATGGACGATTGATAAGGCAAGTGCATATGTTTCCTCCATGGAGATCCGCCTGCTGCGCTCGTTCGTCGTCCTCGCCGAGGAGCAACACTTCGGGCGTGCCGCCGCGCGGCTGCACATCGCGCAGCCGGCCTTGTCCCAGCAGCTCAAGCAACTGGAGCAGCAGCTGGGGGTGCGCCTGCTCGACAGATCCACCCGACGCGCGGAGCTCACGGAAGCAGGCCGGCTCCTGTCCGAGCGGGCGCGGCAAGCCCTTGCCGTCATCGACCGCACCACCGCCGACCTCGCTCTGGTGAGTGCCGGCCGTGTCGGCCGTGTGCGGCTCGGCTTCGTCGGCACGGCGACCTACGAATTGCTTCCCAGCGTCGCTCGCCGCATGCGCAAGGAACTTCCCGGCCTCGAGCTCGAGCTGCGCGGGGAACTACTGGGCCCCGATCTTCTCGACCGGGTGGTGCGCGACGAGCTCGACGTCGCCGTGCTCCGACCCAGTGGCTCGGCGCCCGCGGGGCTGAGGGTGGAGGAGCTGCGGCGGGAGCCGCTGGTGGTGGTGCTTCCCCGCGACCATCGCTACGCCGCGTGCGAGCATGTCCGCCTGTCCGACCTGGCCGGCGACCCACTTGTGGCGCACCCGTCGGGGCGCAAGTCGACCATGCAGCCACTGGTGTTGGATGCCTGCCGGGCAGCCGGCTTCGAGCCCGAGGTCATCGAGGTGGGCGAGACGGGGACCTTGGTCGCCGTCGTTGCCGCCGGCCTGGGCGTCGGCCTGGTGCCCGAAGCGGTCCGTGCGCTGCAGCTCGACGGGGTGGTCTACCGCCCGCTGACGGGGCCGCCCATCGAGGTGCCGCTGGCCCTGGCCCACCGCGTCGACCCGGTCCCGGCGGTCCGCCGCGCTGCCGCGGTGATCCGCGCCGCCGCCCGGTCGAACGATAATGACCTCCCACCCCGAGGCGACACTTGATCGACGACAGGACATCTCGGTCACCCCACGGCGACCCCCGAGCGGAATTACCTGACCGTGCTAACGTTAGCAAGATCCATCCTTCAGGCGATGACGGCGCGGCACATCGCGGACAGGTTTGAATCTGCCGGTGGCCACGGGGGGTCGCTCGTTGGCGGATGACACGCCGATGATTGAGCAGACACGGCTCCGGGTGGAGCAGAAGGCCGCCCAGCCGGCGTACGTGGTGGCCCCGGTGGTTCAGGCCTTACGCAGCAATCTTGATCGGCTGGCAACAACTACGCACAGGAGCGTCCATGCATCGCGACAAAGGGGTAGTACTGCTGACCGACAGGGCCTGGCCCGACGACGACATCGAACGCCGCATCCTGTTGGACGCAGGCTGGCACTTGTCGCCGGGCCCGCGGATCCGGTGCCGGCCACCGAGATCGAAGCGCTGGTCGACCGGCACAACCCGGTGGCAATCAGGACGTGCTGGGCGAACGTGTCCGCCGACGCAATCCGCCGTGGGTCTGGTTCTGGATCGGATGCGAGGTATCTCTGCCTTCGATCGAGATGTGCGCAACGGCAACTGGAATCCCGCCGGCGCTCGGGTGAGCCGCCTGCGATCCAAGACCGTCGGCATCGTCGGATACGGACGGATAGGACGGGCCACGGCGGGCAAGCTGAGCGGCTTCGGCTGTCGAGTCATCGCCAGCGATCCGAACTTCCACGGGGATGCTGTCGTCGGGGCGAGCTCTTGGACGAGCTACTGGCAGTCTCGGACATCGTCATTCTGCATGCGCCGCTCACACCAGGAACCCACCACCTCATCGGCGCCGAGCAGCTCGCCGGGATGCGTCCAGGAGCGCTGTTGGTGAACGTCAGCAGGGGTGGACTGGTCAATACCGATGCACTGGCTCACGCTCTCGCCTCAGGGCACATCGGGGGTGCTGCACTGGACGTGTTGGAAGATGAGCCGAATGTCGACCAGCGTCTGCGCGATCATCCCGCTGCTGTCATCACTCCGCATGTCGCGTTTTCCTCCGACGAGTCCCTCATCGAACTGCGGACGAAGGCCGCCGAGGACGTGGTGCGCGTCCTCTCCGGAGATTCACCGCGCTACCCCTGCAACACGCCTCTCATGTCCGCCAAGGCATCTGAGCATCTCGGATGATCACTCTGGCGAGAACGTCATTGGACCCCCCGGCATGTCCGGAGACTGTCGCAAACGGTGAGCCCGGCGGGTTGCTGGGCTCGGTGGTGAGCGTAGAACGCGTCCTCGAGTTCGGCGGGTGGGATATCGCCGCAGTACTCGTGCAGACGCCGGTGGTTGTACCAGTCGATCCATTCGGCGGTGGCGAACTCGACGGCGTCGATGCTGCGCCAGGGGCCGCGGTGCCGGATCACTTCGGCCTTGTCCAGGCTGTCCACCGCCTTCCCAAGTTCTGGAGTCTCCGGACTCACCGGGGGGATTCAGCCCCGTCTGGTGCCGAACTCGATGGATAGGTGCCATCTCAGCCCTCAGCCCTCAGCGGTGGCCGCAATGATCTCCTTCCGGTCCGGCGCGGTGAGGTGGGCCGTATTGGCCGCCCGCACCTCGGCGAGCACTGATCTGAAGACCGGCCACAGCTGACCGGGGCCGTCCGGGAACTCCAAGATCCAACGCATTTCCAGCGTCACGCCTTGCTGAGTCTTACCCCCCTTACTCTCGAGCGCCTTGGGCAGCGGATCCGGCCGGTAGATGTTTCCAGGATCACCGGACCGCAGAACGTCGATGGTGGCCGAACCGGTCAACCAGTCCCGGATCAGGTCGGCAGTGGCGGTGGTCGGGTCGGCGCTCTTGCGTCCGTATAGACGGGGGCGGCTGACGCGCTCGGCTTGATAGGGCTCGCCTCTCCAGTGGTCGACGGTGGTTTGCGGCGCCTGGTGGATGCATTCGGCAGCCGACCGGACGAGCTTGATGATCTCCACATCGTCGGCCTGGCCGTTGAAACGCTTGCGCACCCCCGAACTGGCTGAGTCGGAAACCAGCTTATTCGATGCGAATTTGTTGAACAGCTGGACGGCGTTCTTGTCGCTGCCGCTGACGAGGTTGGTCTGTAGCATCGCGCGTCCGATGGCGTGCGATGCCGCCATGGTGAGAATACCCGCCACGACGATCTGGTCGTTGGCCCCCAAACCAAGTTTCTTGAGCTGGGGCAGCTGCAGCAGCTGTTTGGACAGCACGACCACTGCGGCCGCGGCCTCATTGATGGCGGCCAGGGGCTCCCCGTCGGTCTCCGCCTCGGGGATGCTCGCCAGCTGGCTGGCGTAGAGGGGGATGAGGCCGGACGGCAAGACGCCCACCGTGGCCTGGATATACATCATCCAGCTGATGTGCTTTTGCAGCTCTTCGCGCGCCTGGTCACGTTCCTGGTCGTTGCCGGCTCGGGTCAGCCATTTGTCCAGTTGAGCGACCGGAACTCCGGTCATGAATAGCATCGCTCCGTCAATGTTACCCATTGCGCGGTCCGGATTCGCGGAAAGGATCTTGTTGGCGTGCGTGTCTATCGTGGTGGCCATCTGATGGAACGCCGCGTCCGACTTCGGCGCGAGCTCGTCCAGGGCCGGGGTTCCGTATTCGAGGTTGCTCAGCGGGGCATATTTCGCCCCCTTCATGGCGGCCCCGTAGCGGCTGGCCAGCGCGTCGAAGTAGCTCCGACCGTGCTTGGCCATCGTCGTGTCATGATCCGACGACAGTCCGATCTTGTCGCCCAAACCGGTGCTGATCGCGCCCATCTCGCACTTGTCCGGCTGGCCGCCGGCAAAGAAGGTACCGACCAACGGGTCCGGCGCGGGCCCTCCCATCACCTGGCCGAGAGGCGTCGTTGCGTTGCGGGCGATGGTCGGGATCCGCAGTTCCACCTCGAACCCGACCAGTCGCCGAATGATCGCTGCCTCGGGGGCGATACGGCGGCGGACCTGAGTGTCGGACGCGTTCTGCACAGTGTGCGCGAGCTCGTGCGCGAGGACGTGCGGATGTGCCGACGCGGCCGTTCCGCTGCCCAGCACCACATCCCGTCCGACCGTGAAAGCGATCGAACCCATGTTCCGGTTCAGGGCCGCGGCCGGCTGCCCGGAGTGCACGCGGACGTCACCGAGGTTGGTGCCGAACGCGCGTTCCATGGGAGCGCGGACCGTCGTCGGCAGCGGATCACCGGACCCGCGGAGCAGATCCAACATACGGCCGGTTGCGTCCGGAACCGCTCCACCGGATCGCCCGATCGAGGGCGCACCGGCAACGTCGGACCGAGCACGGATCCCGGCGGTGGGGGTCGGTGACGATGGGAGGGCACCCAGGGCTCGGCTGGCCAGCGCGTCGGCCGCGGCCTCAGCCGGGTCATCGACCGAGCCGACCAGGTACGCCGATCTGCGAACCGGGACCGCGTCCATCATCGAAGGCGAGGCTTCGAGCTGGTCGGTCCGCGGCTCGTCCGGGCGTCGGCGCGGGCGGCGTGCCGCTTCGAACGAACTGGTCACCGCGTTACTGTGCGCCGCTCGGCTCGTGAGCACAATCCGTTCAGGCCCACCGGCCGCACACGACCGGCGACCCGGCCGGTGAATGTGATTGCCCTGGCGTGCATCATTCCGCCGGCGACCCTGCGAGCTGCGGGCGATCGGCGATCCAGTCGAGGGTGAGGCTCCTGTTCGAGCGGTCGGGATCTGGTCTGCGGGGCGCGCGTCATTCCTCGGTCGGCTGCCAGGAACCGTGCAGACCGAGCGGGACCCGTTGGGGCAGGGCCACGGTGGCGACCGGGCCGGATGCCGGGTCGGCGGCCGGGATGATCAACAACCGGCTGGTGTGATCGGTCCGGTCGGTGGCGATCGTGGTCCACCACCCGCGGGTCGGGTCGGGGTCACCGGGGAGCGGGACGAACGACTGCTCACCGACCGCGAGGTTGCCGGCGTCCCAGGTGGTGAAGCTGTCGTCCGCGTTGTCGTACCAGCCGAGCATGTCGGCATCCCCGCCGAGCAACTCCCGCCGACCCGACTGCAAGGCGGTGCCGATCACCCGATGATCGGCGGCGGTCTGCCGGTCGTCGACGCGCGGGAACTCCATGCCGCGGTCCGCGAGCGTGGAGACCGTGGCCGATCCCGTCGTCGGGTCCAGCACGAGCCGGGCCAGATCGCTCGCCGCGTGCTCGGAGACCAGCGCGGGTGCCGACCACCGGACGAAGTCCAGCACCACGTTCCCGTCAGGCGTGTCATGGGCGTTGGCGGCGTGCCACATCCAGAACGTCTCACCGGCCAGCCACCGCACCCGGCCGCCGTCGCGGGGGATCAGGGCGATCCGGGTGCCTTCGTCGGGCTCCCAGGACAACAACGACCCGCCGCGGTGGGCACCGGCCAGGTCGAAGAAGAACGGCGCCAGCACCAGCACGACGTAGGTTGCGGTCAGAGCCATGTCGTGCACCATCAGGGGCCGGTCGACACCGGGAACCGGCGTCGGTGATCGCACCACGGTGCCGTCGGGGCCGATCACCGCCCAGGTCAGGTGCGGTGCGGAGAACTGGTAGTTCAGGACCACCATCTCCCCGGTCCGGGGATCGATCTTCGGGTGCGCGGTCATACCGGCCGGCAGGTGGCCGCCGAAGGTTTCACGTCCGAGGGTGGCCAGGTCGTCGTCGATCAGGAACGGGTTGGCCGCCTCGGCCAGGGCGAGCAGCTTGCCACCGTGCCGGACCACGTTGATGTCCGGCATGTCCTTGACCGTGCGGGCAAGGTCCGGGCCGACCTCGTCGGCGGACGGCCGGAACAGGCCGCCGCCGAAGCCGCCCCACAGCGCCCGTCCCGCCCGTTCCTCGGCCGCCAGCGTCGGGGTCCGGACGAAACGGTTGCCGTAGCCGACCTTCCCGTCGCGAATGCGGACCCGGTGCAGCATTCCGTCACCGTCCAGCGGGAAGACGTACCCACCCAGCGGGGAAAACCGAGGGTTCGGCCCGTTGCGGAGGTAGTCGCCGTCGATGCCCTCGGGCAACTCGCCCTCGACCGGCAGGTTGTAGACGTCGATCTCATCGACGGTCGGGGCGAAGACCCCGGACAGGTGGGGTTCGGCGGATATGTCGATCGGCTGTGGAGCCGGTCGGGTGGGCGCGATCATCAGGACTCCTGGAGCATTCGGACCGGTCAGCGGCCGACCGGCGTGGTGGACGGGTTCGACCCGGCCGGACGGGAGGCGCTCGCGGAGACGCTCTTGGTGACCCGGTAGCCCAAAACGACCAGGCCGGCCGGGATCAGCCAGTTCAACACGATGTTCACCGGACCGGTGGCGTTCACCGTACCGTCGGCGACCGACCCGGCCGGGTCCAGGTAGCCGGCCAGGAAGTGGCAGGTCGACATGACCAGCATGATGCCGCCCCACAGCGCGCTGATCTGACGATTGATCGCCCGGAACTTCGGCGAGGCCCAGAATTCCTGCGGCACCGACTCCCTGGCGTACTGCTCCGAGAACGGCACGAACAACGAGGATCCCAGCATCACGATGCCGACCACCACCGCGGCCGCGGCCCGGCCGTCGTCCGCGACCCAGCTGGCCGCCTCGGGTCCGCCGGCGAAGGCGTAGACGGCCAGCGCCCCGAAGATGAGCACCCCGGTCGCGTCGATGGTTTTGATGCCACCGCGGGTGGAGTCGCGCAGCACCATCACCAGCGACACGGCGACGGCGAGCAGCGCCGCGATGCCCGCGACGGCTGCGCCCGCCCGGTGCACGACGACGCTGAACACGATCCAGGGCAGAAAGCTCAGCAGCAGGTTCTTCATGTTCATGGGATGGAGTTCCTTTCGGTGGGGTGGGCCGGGGCAGATCCGGCCCGAGGGGGTGTGCTCAGTGGAGCGGCAGCGACTTCAATTCGGCTTCGCCGCCGGTGCCGGTCGCGTCGGCGTCGGCCTCGATGCGCTCGCCGGTCCCGAAGGCGCGGCGCAACAGGCGGCTCTGTTCCCGGGACAGCCGCGCCGCTACACAGTGCGGCGGCCGTCCGGCGCGATCGGCCCGCATGGCGGCGAGCCGGATCCGGGCCAGGTCGGCGTCGCTCAGGACGAACAGGGCCGATACGCCCGGCCGGATGAGCAACTGCAGCTTTTCGAGGAGCGGGCCCGGCAACCCGATGCGATCCAGGCCGTCCGGTGGCCAGATCGGCCCGCTGAGTCCGGCCAGCGGGGCCAGGAGCACCGCGCCGAACACCAGACCCCAAAAAGCGCCGGACAACTCGGCGGATCCGTCGGCCGTGCCGCACTGGTAGCCGCTGGGCCGACCGTGGTCCGGTGGCCATTGCACGACGGCGCTGTCGCTGATCCGGAGCCGACCCTGCCGTTGGGCGCTCTCGCAGGAGCGGAGCGCGAGGGCCGCGGCGTCCGCGGTGCCGAAGATCCAGACGGACAGCGTTGCCACGGACGTCGAACGGCTGTCCGCGATCGCATGTCGCTTGCCTGCCGGAATCGTCGTATTGCTCATGGACCGCAGGATGCGCACCGCCACTTCAATTCAACTTCAACGGCTCGTCGGGACGGCGGAGGTCGGCCCCCGGGACGGCGGAGGTCCGCCGACGGCCTTCGTTTACCATCGGGAACCGATGCGGGTCGTCGGCGTGCGCGGCCGGGTCCGGACGGCGGGCGGGTGAGAGCGAGGGGCCGGTGCTGCGGTTTCGCGATCTCGGGCCGCTGCTCGTGGAGAACGACGGCATCGCCCGTCCGGTGGGCGGCGCCAGGCTGGAGGCGGCGCTGGGGCTGTTGCTGATCCACGCCGATCGCCCGGTCAGCACGGACGCTCTCATCGACGCCGTGTGGGGTGACCAGGCCACCAGCCGGTCCGCCTCGACGTTGGATTCGCACATCTTTCGGCTGCGTCGACGCCTGGAGCCGGACCGTTCTGCCGGCCGGGTCGCCGCCGTCGTGGTCCGGGAGCCGGGTGGCTACCGGCTCGCCGTCCGGCCGGACCAGGTCGATTCGCTACTGCTGGCCGAGCTCGCGGACACGGCCGCCGGCCTGCTGGATGCGGGAGCCGCGCCCGAGGCACTGCGGGCCGCGGAGGCGGGCATCGCGTTGTGGCGCGGCCGGCCGCTCGGGCGGCAGGCCGATCGGGAATGGGCGCTGGCCGCCGTCGCCAGGGCGGAGCAGATCCGCGGTGCGCTGCGGCAGACGCTCGCCGGAGCCCTGCTGGCCACCGGGGCGGCCGACCGCGCACTGGCCGAACTGGAGGTGATGCTGGCCGAGGAGCCGTTGCGGGAGCGGCTCTGGGCGCTGCGGATCGCCGCTTTTCGGCAGACCGGTCGCCGGTCCGACGCGCTGCGTGCCTATGCCGACGCCCGGTCCGTCCTCGTGGGCGAACTCGGTCTGGAACCGGGAGCGGAGCTGCAGCGATTGCACGCCCGGCTGCTGGACGACGAGCCGGCACCTTCCGCGGAGCCCGCCCTTTCGGCACCCCCGCCGCCGTCGCTGGCGGCGTCGTCGCGTCGGTCGGCCGGCAGCGCGGCCGGTGGTCACGGTCTGGTCGGCCGGTCCGAGGAGACGCGTTCGCTGCTGTCGGCTGTCCGTCCTGGATGCATGGTCACCGTGGTCGGGCCGGCGGGCTGCGGGAAGACGAGGCTTGCCCTGGAGATCCGGCGGCGAGCGGCCGGGAACTTCGAGCATGGAATCTGTTTCGTCGACCTCATGGCCGCGGCGCCGGGTCGCGTGCTCGACACCATCACCTCCGGGCTCGGTCTGCCGCTCGGGACCGGGTCCGCCGATCCGGTTGCGGACCTTGCGCGGATGCTGGCCGGCCGCCGGCTGCTGCTGATCCTGGACAACTGCGAACACGTGCTCGACGACGTGGCGGAACTCGTGGAGCCGCTGCTCGACCTCGCGGGGGTCGACGCACCGAGCCTGCTGGCCACCAGCCGAGAACCGTTGGGCGTGGCCGGGGAGGATCTGTTCTGGCTGGAGCCGCTGCCGCGCGCCGATGCGGCCGAACTGCTGCGGGAGCGGCTCGCCGCGGCGGGCACCCCGGTCGATCTCGACGACCCGACGTCGACGCTCGCGATCGCCGAGATCGTCGATGCCGTCGACGGCCTCCCGCTCGCTCTCGAGCTCGCCGCGGGCCGGGCGCGGGCCTACACCCTGCTCGAGATCGCAGGTCAGGTTCGTACCGACGCCGGGACGCTGAGCCGGGTCGGCCGCCCTCGCGGTGCGCGCCACCATCGCACCGTGTTCGACGCCGTGGATACGAGCTACCGCGACCTGCCGTCGCCTGCCGCCGCGCTGCACCGGGCGGCGTCCGCGGTGCCGGGACCCTTCACGGCCGAGCTGGCGGCCGGGCTCCTCGGCTGCACCCAGGCTGCCGTTGCGGACGAGATCGCCGGCCTGGTCCATCGTTCGCTGCTCAGCCCCCGAGCGCCTGCCCGAGCACAAGGGTCAACCCGGTTCGCGCAACTCGCCATCGTCCGAGGACACGCAGTCCAGGTCGCCCGCCGAGCGGGCGAGGAACCGGCCCAGGTCCGCGACCGCTGGATCGAGCGGCTCGTGCGCAGGCGTCCGCGTCTGGGATCAAGTGCGCAGGCCACCTGGTTCCAAGTCCTCGAGGATGACCTGGCCGCGCTGCGGGCCACCCTGCAACACATCCTGGTCGACTCGCCGGCCGGGGCCGGGCCGGGGATCGCCGCCCGGCTGGGCTTCTTCTGGGCGTTCAACGGCATGCCGATCGAAGGCATGAGCTGGTTGGAGGCGGCCGACCGATCCCCGGTCCCGGCCGACACGGTCGCCGACCGGGTGCTCCTGGACCTGGCCCTGGCGTGCGAACTGCTCGTCCGCGGTGAGCTGGTCGAGGGACGCGATCGCGTCCGAGCCGGGCTGGCCGGCGCCCGCGGAGCCACCGGAGCCGATGCCGTCGACATCGCGGAGGCAATTGCCGTCCTGACCGGACCGCTTCGAGTCGTCGGCGACGCCGTCCTGCTGGCCGAGGCGGCCGACACCGTGGCCGGGCTGGCGACGGATCGGCAACCGCTGGAGATCATCGTCCGGCACACGCGGCTGATCAGGGACCTGGTTGCGTCGCCGGGCGACGACCTGGTCGGTCCCTTGCGGCAGCTGCACGACGACGCCCGCCGCGCCGACAACCACCACGCCGCCTGGTCGGCGGCCGCCGCCGCGGCCCGGCTGTTGCTCCGCGACGGACGGCATCGCGAAGCCCTCCCGGTTGCCCGGGACGCGCTCTGGGCAACGGTCCGGTCCGGACTGCGGACCAACATCTTCGTCCTCGAGATCTACGGCACTGCACTGGCTCTCACCGGTGACGAGGCCGGAGCGTTACGCGTCTTCGGGGCCGCCGAGGCGCAGCACGGAGGGACCGGTCGGGCCTGGCCGCCGAACGAGACCGTCGCCGGCATGCTGGCCGGCCTTGCCGCAAGGCTCGGCCAGGATGCGGTCGATCAGGCCCGGAGTGCCGGCGTCGACACCACCGTCGCCCACTTCGTCGGGTCCTGACCGATCGGCGCACCGGCGTCGACACCACCGTCGCCCACTTCGTCGGGTCCTGACCGATCGGCGCGCCGGCGGTGACGGCCTGCGGCCGGCCGAAACCGGGCGTCGACGCCGCGGCCGTCGTCCAGCCGGACGGCGGCGCCTGGTCGGGAGCCATTTTCCACCGGTCGGGCGATGCCGTGATATCCGATTCGTGAACGCCTGTCGGCGTCGCGCTCATCTCGGCTTGACGACCATCGTGGTCGGTGAGGTGCCGGGCGCGCCGACCACGTCACGGTGCTGCTCGTGGAAGGTCTGGCCGCGCCGGCGGCAATCGTCCGACGCCTGGCCGTACGTCGGGCGTTGTTGTCATCCTTGATCCCGAAGTGCCGTCGTGGTGGATCTTCTCGGCGCGGCCCGCGGGTTGTCATTGCGACACAACGGTCGTCCGTGGCGTTCACCGGCCGGCATCGAGACCCCGCCGATCGATGGCCTTGCGCCTCGTCGGCAGCTCGCCGAGAACCCGTGTCCGGAATTTCCGGTATCTGCGGGTCTGGTCGGGTCATCCGTCAAGTGGCAGCGGACGCCCGGCGTCCGACCCCAACAACCCGAGGGAGTGCCATGGCAGAAGATCCGCAGGGGGCCGACCCCCACAACGAGCGACGAACCGAAGGGTTCGGGCCCTTCATGGTCGGTGATGACCTGAGGACGGGCCTGATCGAGACGGCCACCCGAGGACCCAAGGCGGTCCAGTACACCGAGGTGAACGGGCGACCGCTGGTGGAGGGCGACATCGTCCTCAACCTCATTTCGCCCGACGAAGCGGCCGCGCTGGGCGATCCCGCGCAGGCGGGCGTCATCATTCCCGGCGCGCAGTTCCGGTGGCCCGCCGGCGTCGTCCCGTACGAGATCGACAATGGCCTGCCCGACCAGGGCAGGGTCACCAACGCGATCGCGCATTGGGAACGGAACACCAGGATCCGCTTCGTCCGGCGGACCGCGGCCAACCAGGCCCAGTACCCCGACTTCGTTCGGTTCGTCCCGGGCGACGGCTGCAGCTCGAACGTCGGCCGCCGCGGCAACCAACAGGACATCACGCTGGGCGACGGCTGCGAATTCGGCGCGGCCGTCCACGAGATCGCACACGCCGTCGGGGCCTGGCACGAGCAGAGCCGGGAGGACCGGGACACGTTCGTGCGCATCAACTTCGACAACATTCAGGCCGGTCGGGCGCACAACTTCAACCAGCACATCACCGACGGCGACGACGTCGGCCCGTACGACTACCACTCGATCATGCACTACCCGCGGTGGGCCTTTTCGGCCAACGGCCGCGACACCATCGAGCCGCTCGTCGATGTGGCCATCGGGCAGCGCGATGGATTGAGCCCCGGCGACTGCCAGGCCGTGCGGACCATGTACGCGAACCTGGAACCGGCGGCCGTCTTCCGCGGCGTCCAGTTCGTCGGCACCGTCGCCGCCGGTCAGACCGGCCGGTGGTTCACCCATAGTTGGCCGGCGGCCTGGTGGGTGGAATGGACGGCCATCCCGACCGGCCCGGTCGTGGACGGTCCGGCCCAACTCGAATGGTCGGTGCAGATCGATCGGCAATCGGGTGGGTTGCTCAAGTACTTCATCAACGTCACCAACCTGACCGGGGGCGCGGTGACCTTCGAAGCCAGGTACGACGTCCTCGGCTGGTCTCCGACGTTCCAATGAACCGCGAATTCACCGAACGGAGCTGGAGTTGACTCAGACACCGCACCTTGAGCCGGTCGATATCGACGCCGGCCCGGCCCCCGCACTCGCCGGGGCCGGCAGCCCGACCGTCCCACTCGAACCCTCGGCCTCGATTGCCGAGGTGTTCGACGGCGGCGCGGCCCCGGCCGAGGACCCGGCGGGCGACCACGCCGCCGCCACCTTCGGCCCAGCGACCGTCGGGGAGGCGGCGGCCGCGATCGACGGCGGCGCGGCGCCCGCCGACCTCGGTCCGCTCGCCGCCGCCGGACCCGACGGTCACGGCGACGAGCCGGTCGACGCCGGGGTGGCGCCCACCGCCGGCTGACCCCCGACCCATCCATCCATGACATCACCGACCGACATCATCGACAAGGAGTGCAGAACATGAGGTTTGGCGTGCAGTTTCGCGGACAGGTGCCGGCCGGGGCGACCCGTACCTGGTTCACCCACAGCTGGCCGGAGTCGTGGCGGGTGCTCTGGCAGGCCGTCCCAACCTGGCCGATGGTCGACGGGCCGGCACAGCTGGAGTGGAAGATCAAGGTCGATCGTCAGGCCGCCGGTCTGGTGAAATACTTCATCGAGGTGCGTAACCTGACGGGCGGGCCGGTCGATTTCGAGGCCCGTTATGCGGTCCTGAACTGAGCTTTGGGCGGGGAATGGACGTCTCTGGATTCGTGGTGATCGAGCCGGACCAGCCGGCCGCGGACGGCGCAGTCGTGACCGTCCGGCTGCTGGATGTATCCCGGCTCGATGCCGCGTCGGAGACATTGGGCGAGACCGTCGTGGGGCCAATTGCGCACCCGGCCGGCGAGCGCACCATGGTGCCGTTCTCGATGACCGTCACGACGCCGACCGGCGCCTCCAGCGACCTGACGCTGGAGGCGCGGGTCGCGGTGACGCCCGGACCCCGGGCCAGCGCCTCCGGGGTCGAACCGTCCGATCTGGTCACCACGACGAGCAACCCGGTCGCCAAGGATGGCGCGTCCGGAATCGTCCTTCGGGTCCGGCCGGCCCGGCGCTCGCCATGATCGGTAGGGGACCGGGGCGTCCAGCGTCGCGAGCCGACGGGCCTGCGGTGATCAGGCAGTCTCGGTTCGGGCGGCCCCTCGGGCGGGCCGTGCGGCGGCATATGCGACCACCTCCCATCGCTGCCGGTGACGGGCTGGCTCGCCGCCAGTGACCGTCCGAAGGGGTCCTGCTACACCCCGGTGCGACGATCAAGAAGGCCAAATCCAGACGCGAGGGGACGGTCGGGTCGGCCCGGTGCGCGATCGCGAAGAAGTTTGAGGCGCACAGCGCCGGTCGGGTCGGCAGGTGCGCGATCGCGACGCGCGCCGAGATCATCGCCGGATGGGGGCTCGTCAGCCGCCGCAGGTCGGGAGCCCGGAGCCTCATCAAGTCCGAAGACCCCTGATAGGCCTGCTCAGGCCAGCTGAAGCAGATCCCGCAGCTGTCGACGGCCTGTCAGGTTCAGCTTGATGAACACGTTGCGCAGGTGGTACTCGACGGTCTTGCTGGAGACGAACAGGGCCTTGGCGATCTCCGGATTCGTCCAGCCCCGGCCGACCAGGGCGGCCACCTCGCGTTCCTTGATCGTCAACCTGTCGAGGACGTCCCGATGCCCGCCAGCATCTGTCGCGACGAAAAGCTGCTCCATCCGCTGCTGGGCGCGGTTCGCGAGCGGCACAAAGCCCATCCGGTCCAGGGTCCGGATCGACGACTCCAAGCTCAGGCGCGCGGCCGCCTGGTCGCCACTCTCGTACTGGGCGTCGCCCAGGGCTCGCAGCACCAGGCCGGTGTAAACGTTGCGCCGGTCCTCGAAGTCCGGATGGGCGACCGCCTCAGTCAGGATCGTCAGCGCGACTGCGCGGTCCCCCCGGCGACGGGCCATCCGCCCGCGCAGCCAGGCGACGGCCGTGTCGCGCATCGAGCCCGGCACGCTCTCCACCGCGGCCAGGCGGTCGATGGTGGCCGCCGCCTCCGCGCTGCGGCCGGTCACCAGTTGGGCGTCGGCCAGCGCCGGTAGCCACCAGAGAGCGAAGAGGTCCGTCCGCGGCTGATCGGTCGACCGCCGCAGCAATGGCTTGAGCTGGGCGATCACCTCCGAGAACGCACCCTCCGACCAGGCGATCGTCGCCCGTGCAAGTACTTGGTGGAAGGACGGTCCGAGGAAGTCCGAACGCGCCGACAGCCGGACCGATTCGGCGAGTTCCCCCCGTGCGGAGGAAGTCTCGCCGTGCAGGGCCAGACCGATCGCGGACGCCGACCGGAGCGCGGCGTGGTCGTACGGACGACCGTAGACGTCGGCCAGCTCGGTGGCCACGGCCAGGGTCTGCGCCGCGGCCTCCCACAGCCCGACCACGCGCTGGCACCAGGACAGGTGAATGTGGGCCGTCACCCCGAACACCGCGACCCGCGTTGCCTCGCGCCGTCTTGCGGCGACCGTCAGATCGGCGATGGCGCCGTCGAACCGGCCGAGGACACCGCGGAGCGTCCCCCGGAAGGTCAGGCCCGTCAGATCGCCTTCGGCGCACAGGGCCGGGGCCGCCGGCAAGTGGTCCAACTCGGTCAGGGCGGCCGTCGGGCCGTCGACGATCGCCCGCCCGAACGCGCCGGTGGCCACGGCCAGCCGTTCGATATCGGGCCGGTCGGCCAGTGCCCGGGCCTGCGCGGACGCGCGGACCGCGTTCTCGCCGTCGAACAGCACGACTGCGATGACGGCCTTTTCGATGGCGAGCCGGGCATGCAGCCCGGCCGGAGCATCGGCGGGGCACCCCCGCCCGGCGCGCTCGAGCAGCTGCATCGCGGTCGCCGGCTCCCCGCGGGACAACGCCAGCAAGGCCTGCGCCTCGTCCCGTTCCCAGGACGGTGGCAACACCTCGACCCTGGACGCGAGGTCCAGCGCGTCCTGTCCACGGCCGGCCTGGACCAGGAGTCGGACGGTCTCGGTCAACCGCGCCGCCTGGGCCCCGTCGTCGCCGGCCGCCTCGGACGCCCAGAGCGTGTACTGGCCGGCCCGCACCAGATTGCCGGCGTTGATCTCGATGTCGGCCTCGGCGCCCAGGGCTCGGGCCAGGTTCGGGTCGGGGCCGGCGCGGGCGGCCACCAGGTGGGCCAGGCGGTCACCGGTGTTCGTGCTGGCGCGGGCGGCGGACTCGTGCAGCCGGCGGAGGGTGCGGGCGTCCAGAGTGCCGGCGACCGCATCGGCCAGCGTCGGGTTGACGAACTGCACCGAGTCGGTCCCGACCCGCCGCACCAGGCGACCACCCACCAGCGGCTCGATCAGCTCGTCGGGTGCCCCATCGACCGCGGCGACGGCGATGACTGTGGCGAGGTCGACGGGGGAAGCCAGCACGCCGAGCGCTTCGAGCACCGCTCGGCTGCCGGGGGGCAACCGCCCGACGATCGCGCGGATGGCCCCGTCCAGCGCCGTCGGGGCGGGCGCGGACGCCCCGGCCATCCACTGCGGGTCGGTGAGCATCGCCCAGGCCATAGTCGGGTTGCCCGACGTCCACGCGGCCAGCCGGGCGGCCGCGTCGTCACGGACGGCGCCCTCGAAGCCGAGGTACCGCTGAACCAGTCGGCCCAGATCGGCCAGGTCGAGACCGTCCAGCGTCAGGGTCTGGATCCCGGCATGGCCGCCCACGATCGCAGGCGCACCAGGATCAACCGATCGGCCGGTGGTGACGACGACGCAGACCGGGTCGGCGACGAGCCTGCGAATCAGGAATCGCAGCACAGCCGCGGATTCGCGGTCCGCGCGATGGAGGTCGTCCACCAGCAGCAAGATCGGGGAATCAGTGGCACCGATCGACAGTGCCTCCAACAGCGCCATGCCGACGGCAACCGGGTCGCCCTCGGCGCTGATCCGAGCCCAGTCCAGCTCGTGCCGTCCTCCCCGCAGGGCCAGGGCCAGCTGGCTGATCAGGCCATACGGCAGCTCGGCCTCGTCCGGGAACGCAGTCATCGCGATCGTCCGGAATTCACCACACCGGCGGCCGAATTCCCCCAGCAACGCCGACTTTCCGATCCCGGGCGGACCATGGACACCGACCACGGCGGGCCGGCCGGACAGTGCCTGCGCCGCCGCCGCCTGCATCCGCTCAAGCTCGTCGGCCCGGCCGACGAAGATCGACTCGTTGGCGCGACGGCTCTGACTAGGCATCAATGCCGACCTTCCGCTGCGCCACGCGACCAGGGCTCCGGCCGATCATAAAGTCACGAGATCCGCATTGGACTGTTGGACGACTCGAGAGGCGATAGATGTCCACCCCGTGGAGGGACGTCGTCGCTCTTCAGTACGACCCTCTCGACCGGGTCCGCGCTCCGGTTCACGATCTCGATGTTCGGCAGACTAGGGATTATGCCTGGGGTGCGACGCGTCCCGGTGCCGGAGTATTTCCCCATCGAGCGGCCACCGGGGCCGCTGACCAGTAGGGGAGATCATCATGGCGGCAACGGCTTTCAGGTCCACCCGAGCATCGCGACCGGCGTCGGGCGCGGCCCTGCGGCGTACCGTGATCATGTCGACGCTCGTCGGCGGCCTGTTGCTCGGCGGCGCCGCCGGCGCGACCGCGGCGTTCGCGGACACCCCCAACGATCCCGTGGGCGTGTCGGTCACCGAGCAGCCGGCCGCGGCGCCGGGTGACGCGGCCGCCGGTGACGATCAGATGAGCATCCAGTCCAGCCGTCGATTCACGATCTACAACTACAGCGGGCATCAGTTGCGCCTGGCGAAGATCGAGGGCGACCAGCGGTTCGAGGGCAAACCGAGCGTCGGCGAGGTCATCCAGCCGGGCGGCAGCCAGATCGTCGAGGTCACCTACGTCTACATGTCCACTCAGCGCGACGACTTCACCTACGACGTGTTGGGCGACAACGGCACGAGCCTCGGGACCGTCAGGGCCCACCTCGAGCTGAAGTCGTCGGGCTTCTCCAACCCGAGCCAGTCGACCAGTGCAAGCGTGTCCGACAGCAATCTGTCGGAGACCAGCACCACAAGCAACTCGGTGACGTTCATGGACAAGGCCACCACGCACGTCGCAGCCGCCACCTCCGCGCAGGGCGCCAGCCTGCTCGCCCAGTACTGCGGCGGCGGCACACCCAGCGCCACCTGCTCGTTCGCCCCGACCGGCGTGGCCAAGGACGCCTGGGGACCCAAGCATCTGGTGGGCACCCCGGTGTTCAACAACACGTCGCGGGCGACGAACTGGACCGAGTACCGCACCGACGAGACGCAGAGCGTCACCAACAACATCGAGGTCAGCGGGAACGCCGAGTTCCAGCTCGGCAAAGTGGTGAAGGTCGGGGTGAGCACAACCTACGGGTACTCGTGGACGGACTCGGTCGCCCGCGGGCAGACCCTGCACCTGGAGTTCGACCCCTACACGCTGAACTGGGTCGACTCGACGAACCCGGTCATCCGGTACACCGGCGATTTCACGGTCAAGCTGGGCAACACCACCTGGCAGATCACCGGTGCCACCTACGAGGTGCCGGACCCGACCCGCTCGCCGAGCTACGTCATGCAGGGCCGGGCGATGACCGACCAGGAGAGGCGCGACCTCGCCCCGACCGTGCAGACCGTCACCACGGCCGCGCTTGCCGAGATCGGGTAAGCGGACAACGACCACCGGTCCGACACCGGCCCGCACCCCACCCGACGAGCCCGGCGGGAGCTCACGATGGGCAGGTTCGAACGATGTCGTCGGCGGGAGTCTTGGCGGCACTATCGCGAATCGCGGCGATCGCCGATGCCGAGGCCGGGTCGGACTCGATGGTGGCAAGAACCGGTTGCACCGAATTGACGAACGCCGCTCGATCGGTCTCGGTTGCCTGAGCCAATTGGTAGGGGAAATCGCACAGGTCGGTCACGGCCTTTTGTTCGGCGGCCCGCAGCGCGTCGATCTTGGCCGGGTTGGAATTCGCCACCGCCTGTCGCAGTACCTCCTGCTCGTCGGGTGTGAGCGTGCCGTACGACGCCGCGTTCATGACCAGCGTCTGCATTCTGGGCCAGAGGGTGAGGTTGGTGGTGATCGCGGTGGAATTCACGTCCCACACGAGTTCGGCCGCTCCGCCAAGGTCCTGTTCGCCCACGTCCAATCCCGAGGCAGGGAAGCTGGGCGGAATCGTCTTGGGTGCCGCGCCCATCGCCATGACCGCCTGGTCGGCAATCGGGGAGGGGTACACCCCGAAGGTCTTGCCGGCAATGTCCGAAAGAGTCAGCACCGGCTTGAATATGCCGAGGGGATGACGGAGCACCCCGGGCATCAGACCGATCCCGTGTACTCCGTACGGGGCCAGCCCGTCGAGCGCGGACGTGCCCAGTCCGCTCTCGAGGACTGCTTGTTCGACCCCGAAGCTCTCGATCAGAAAAGGCGCGACGAAGGGGTCGAAGCCGTTGTAACCCACAAGATGCCAGGCCCGGGCCGGGACCAGGAGCAAGTCGTACTTTCCCGACTGTACGTCCTGGATGTACTCCTCCTGGTAGTCGAGGTCGGCCCCGTGCAGGTCAGGCTGCAGCGAGATTTTCAGCGATCCGTGTGACAGTTGGTCGACCGCTTCGACGAACTCGTCAGCTTCACCGGGGCCCATGTCGTGTCCCGCCAGGCTGATGACCTTGGGTCCCGCGGATGCACTTCCTGCCGCCGAAGCCTCGACCGTCGTTGACGCCGCCTGAACGGGCACCGATGATGAGCCGGCAGGGCCGCTGGAGTTCGACCCGTCGAGAGTGGAGTTTCCACTCGTGCAACTGCCGAGCAGGCCGCCGACGATCGCGCAGGCGATCGCAACGAGGGCCGACCTTCTGACGCCGTCAGCCGCGGGCATCGGGTACGCCGTCCCCCGCCAGCACGGTATCGCTGCTCATCATCGTGCCTCCTTCGGGACGACTGCGAAGGCGCAGTCCGCAGCGGCGATCATCGACGCCGGCCGACGCAAGTCGTCCGCCTCCCGACGCCCGGACAGCCGTCGCTGCTCCCGCCGGCCGCTTCCTCTCGCGTTCCCGGGAGACTGCCGAAAATACGCCTAATGGATAAAGTGCGCAATATGGACGCTGATGAGGCTGGGGACGGTCACGATGACTTCCTTCATGCACTGACCGTCGCCGTGTCCCCGCGGCCTTCCGGTCGGCGCGGACGATGGTGCTGACCAGGACGGAAGGACCCCCGTGATCGATGAACGCGAAAACCACGTCTGCAGTTGGTGTCCGGCGGGGCTTATGCCTGGGTCCAGCCGGACGGCACGTGGTGGGTGAACAACGCCGGGGCCGTCGTCACCGACGCCGGCGTCCTGGTCATCGACACCTGCGCCACCGAGCGGCGGACCCGGGCGTTTCTGGCTGCCCTGGAACAGGTTTCGAACGATGCGCCGATCACGGTCGCGGTCAACACCCACCTGCATGGTGACCACACCCATGGCAACAGCCTGTTGCCGCCGGCCGCGGCGATCATCGGTCACGAGAACACCAGGGCCGGGATTCTCGCCGATCCCGTCATCGACGGGTGCCCGCCGTTCTGGGCACCGGTACCGGACTGGGGCAACGTCGTCCGGCGCACACCCACGCTGACCACGCTGACCACGTCGACATCGCTGACCGTGCACCTGGGGGATCGTCGGATCGAGGTCGAGCATCCCGGCCATCCCGCGCACGCCACCGGTGACCTCGTCGTGTGGCTGCCGGACGTCCGTGTGCTGTTCGTCGGCGACCTGCTGTTCCACCAGTTGACGCCCCTGGCATTCATGGGCTCCGTCGACGGCGCCCTTCGGCGCGGATAGCCGGCCGCGGGACCGCGGCGAACGACCCACGCGACTTCGGGATCGCGCCCGTCCAGGCGGCCGAGCATGCCTTGCGGCGAGCAGGTTTGACGTGACCCGGATCAGGCGGTCACCGGCATCGCCGGCGGGTCGGTCGTGCTGATCGGCGGCTTCGGGATAGCCGGCATGCCGGTCGAACTGGTCGACGCGCTGATCCGCACCGACGCAGGTGACCTCACGGTGGTGTCGAACAACGCCGGCAACGGCGACACCGGGCTGGCCGCGCTCCTGGCTGCCGGCCGAGTCCGGAAATAGCCTGCTCCTTTCCGAGGCAATCCGATTCCTGGGTGTTCGACCGGCTCTACCGGTCGGGTCAGGTAGCGCTGGAACCCGTCCCGCAAGGCAACCTGGCCGAACGGATGCGGGCCGCGGTCACCCCGGGCATCTACGTGGACAGGTTGGTCACGATATGAACGGGCCGCTGGACAAGCATCAGATGGCCGCGCTGGCGGCCCGCGACATCCCGCCGGGGGCCTACGTCAACCTGGGCATTGGCCAACCCACGACCGTCGCCGACCACCTGGTCGAGGACTGCGGAGTCGTGCTGCACACCGAAAGCGGAATGTTGAACATGGGTCGAGCAGCCATCGCTGACGAGATCGACCCCGACCTGATCAACGCCGGAAAGATCCCGGTGACGGAATTGCCGGAAGCGTCGTACTTTCACCAGGCCGATTCGTTCGCCATGATGCGCGACGGCCACCTCGACGTGTGCGTGCTCGGTGCGTTCCAGGTGTCGACCGGCGGTGACCTGGCGAACTGGTCCACCGGCGGCGCCGATGCCATCCCTGCCGGCGGCGGCGCGATGGACCTCGCGATCGGCGCCAAGCAGGTCTTCGTGATGATGACGCTTTTCGGCAAGGACGGCGCCGCGAAATTGGTCCGCCACTGCACCTATCCCCTCACCGCCGTCAGTTGTGTCGACCGGGTCTACACCGACCTCGCCGTATTCGACATCTGTCTTGGCGACGTCACCGTCCGCGAAACATTCGGCATCACCGTCGACGAACTCGAGCAGCGAGTCGGGCTGACGTTGTCAGGCAACCAGGCCGATCGCGGGGCACTGTGACCGGACGGTCGGCCGAACCGCCTCAGATCAGCGCCGGTGACGGTGACGTGTCTTGTTGACGCCCTAGCGAGACGATTGCGAAGAATAATGTCAGGCCACCTCCCACGGCAAAGTAGGCGCTGTGTCCGATTCCGAATATCACTGATGGGGTGACCACAGGGCGGTGGAATTGGAACCTGAGACCAGCCCGGCCCGCCCGAGCCGTCGACTCGGGGCCGGTTGCGGGGGCGGGCGACCTGTTGGACACGGTCCCGCCGGCCTGGACCCATACGTAGCAGGGACGGAGCGACGACTCCCTTGCGCGGTGCCGAAATCTGGGCAAAGGTGACAAATGACGCCGCGCTGAGTGGCGCCGGGCGAGGCCCGCCGGTCCCGCCCCCGGCTTCACAGGTGGGAGGCAACGGCAATGTTCATTCAAGTCATCCAGGGAAAGGTGGCCGACGCCGACGGCCTACGGGCGGCCATGGACAGCTGGCAGCGGGATCTGCAGCCCGGCGCCGAGGGCTGGCTGGGCACGACCGGTGGCATCACCGACGACGGCATGTTCGTCGCGACCGTGCGATTCGACTCCGCGGCGGCGGCTCGACGCAACAGCGAGCGCCCGGAACAGGGTGCCTGGTGGGCGCAGGCCGAGAGGTGCTTCGACGGGCCGGTGACCTTCTTCGACTGCCCGCAGGTGGACGTCTGGATGCAGGGTGGGTCCGACGAAGCCGGCTTCGTCCAGGTGATGGAGGGCCACACCTCCGACGCCGACCGGATGCGGGACCTCATGTCGCGGTACACCGACGAGATGCACCGGATGCGCCCGGAGATCATCGGCGCCACCATCGCTCTGCACGGAGACGGGGCGTTCGTCGAGACGGTGTACTTCACCTCCGAGGACGAGGCCCGGCAGCGGGAGACAATGGCGCCGCCGGCGGAGATGGCCCAGGCGATGCAGGACGGGCAGCTGATGGACAACCTGTCCTTCCTCGACCTGCACCAGCCGTGGTTGGTCTCGCCGGCCCGCTGAACGGGCGCGAAGACCTGCCGCTCTCATCTGGTCGCGACAGAGGACGGGCCGTGTGACGGGAGACTGTGACGCACGGTTCCGAAGGAGCTCGGCGGGCGACTCCGCCGGGCCACCCGACCCACCCAGGTCGGCGCGCCCAAGTCCGGACGTTCAGCCCGATCCTTGCGGTCTGCGATGGGTCACGTCGATGCGGGACCTTCGGCCCCTGTCCCCACCGGACGAGGGTGACAGAATGGTGAACGGGTGTCGGCGGGGTGAGCATGTCCGGTTTCGCCCCGTGATCGCCTCGGCCAACGCCGCGGCATCGCTGAAGAGAAGCGGCGTGAGTCGCTGGGCGCCTTGAGTTCTCGATCGCGCTGACCGCCGCGGGCTGGTCGTCGAGTCTGCGGGCGGAAAGGTGTGGTTCCGTGACCAGAACCAGTGCCGGATCGCTGGACGCCGGCGGATATCCCACTCCTGCGGTATCCCTGTCTCGCCTTTTCCGCGATCGGGTGACCGCGACGCCGCAGGTCGAGGCCTTCCGCTTTCCTACCCAGGCCGGGTGGGACTCGGTGACGTGGGCCGAGGTCGATGAGACGGTCACGACCATGGCTGCGGGCCTGCTGGCGCTCGGCGTTCGGGCGCAGGACCGCGTCGCGATCGCGAGCACCACCCGCATCGAGTGGGTGTTTGCCGACCTCGCGGTCCTGTGCGCCGGCGGCGCGACCACGACCGTCTACCCCGCGACAGGCGCCGATGGCGTCGCGTTCGTGCTGTCCGACAGCGGCTCTCGGATCGTGTTCGCCGAGGACGAACGACAGATCGACAAGCTCAGACAGCGGCGTGCGGAACTGCCGGGCCTGGACCGGATCGTCACCTTCGACGGTTCGGCGGACGGGGAGTGGGTCATCGGCCTGCAGGATCTGCTGGACCTGGGGACCAAGCACCTCGCCGAGCACCCGTTCGCCGTGGATGAGTCCGTGGCCGCCGTGCGGCCCGACGATCTGGCCACCCTGATCTACACCTCCGGGACCACGGGACAGCCCAAGGGGGTCGAACTGCCGCACCGGTGTTGGACCTACATCGCCGCCGGTGCGACGACGCTCGACCTGATGTCGGCGAGCGACCTGCAGTACCTGTGGCTGCCGTTGGCCCATGCCTTCGGCAAAATGCTGGTGGGAGTTCAGCTCCAGATCGGCTTTCGCACCGCCATCGACGGCCGGGTGGACAGGATCGTCGAGAACCTCACCGTGGTCCGGCCCACCTTCATGGCCGGACCGCCGCGGATTTTCGAGAAGGTTCGCGCGAAGGTCATGCAGGCGATCGAGCACGAGGGCCGCCTCCGGCGTGCCGTGTTCGCGTGGGCCTTCCGGGTCGGCGACCGGGCATCCGACGCCCGGCTGGCGCAGCGCCGCCCGAGCCCGTTGGTCCGGGCGCAGCTCCTGTTCGCCGACAGGCTCGTGCTCTCCCGTATCCGTCACCGATTCGGCGGCCGGATCCGATTCCTGCTCTCCGGCAGCGCCGCGTTGTCGGCCGACGTGGCCCGGTGGTTCAACGCCGCCGGGTTGCCGACCCTCGAAGGCTACGGGCTCACCGAGACCAGCGGCGGGACGTGTATCAGCCGTCTCGACGAGCGGCAGATCGGAGTCATCGGACCACCCCTGGCCGGCAGCGAGATCAGGGTGGCCGACGACGGCGAGATCTTCATCCGCGGCCCCGGGGTGATGGACGGCTACCACCACCGGCCGCAGATGACGGCCGAGGTGCTGGGCGACGACGGATGGTTCGCGACCGGCGACATCGGCGAGATCGACGACCGGGGCCGGCTCCGGATCACCGACCGGAAGAAGGACCTGGCCAAGACCACCGGTGGCAAGTACATCGCCCCCCAGGCCATCGAGGCGATGTTCAAGGCGATGTGCCCGATCGCCGGCGAGATGATCGTGCACGCGGAGGGCCGCAACTACGCGACCGCACTGATCACGCTCGACGCCGAGGCCCTCGCCCAGTGGTCAAGCGCGCACGGTCTGTCGGCTGACTACGTCGCGCTGGCCGCGGATCCCACCGTCCGGGCGTACGTCGGCTCGTGCATCGATGTGCTCAACAATCGCCTGAACCGCTGGGAGACGATCAAGGACTTCCGGATCCTTGACCACGACTTGACCGTCGGCGACGACGAGCTGACGCCGAGCATGAAGGTCCGGCGCACGGTCATCGAGTCGCGGTACAAGTCGGTTTTCGACTCCATGTACGACGCACAGTTCCACGGATGACCGACCGTGGCCGGACAACGATCGTGCGCAGGCGCCGATCGTGGCGGCACGAGCACGGGGTGCTGGCCCCTCGGCAGGGAAGCCTTGTCGTGACTGAGTCCGACCCCGCACCCGATGAAAGGCACCGGCGCACCGGCCTCCGCGCCGACCGTCTGTGGTGTCCACCGATCGGGCGAATCGGAGTCATCTGGTCGATCCGCCGTTCGGTGGGCACCGAAGTCCCCTGGCTCCAGCGACTCTGAGACGGCGGTCCGGGAAACACCCGGATCCGACGATCGAAAGGGTCTTGCCATGAGCAAACTTGTTGCCGCTGCTGCACTGACCGCGGGCGCATTCGGTGCTCTCGGCGGCACTGCCGAGGCCGCCGAGCCACCATCGGCGATCGGGGTGACCAAGGGGTTCGCGACCACGTACTCCAGCCCGTCCAATCAAACGGGCGCCGTGCACCACCTGCCGGCCAACACTCCGGTGACCACCATGTGCTTCCGCGAGGGGCAGGTGCTGAACGGAAACCCGTTGTGGTTCATCGTCAATGTGGACGGCCAGTCCGGATACATCCACCGCGACCTGATCGCGGTGCCGGAGGGCAGCGTGGGTCACTGCTGACCTGTGTGACGACAGCGCCGGCCGGTCGGCGACCCAGCCGCCCGGCCGGCACCGCGGTCTACTTGTGGCGATCAGTGGACCGGCTCGGTCGGCACCGAGCGCGAGGAGCGGACCACCTCGGCGAAGTGGTCGGCCAGCCGGCGCCGGCCGCTCGGCGGGGCGACAAAAGGATTGGTGAGCGCGCGAGCGGCGAAGTCGGTGACCTCGCTCAGCCGGGGGTGGATCGGCCGCAGCAGGGCCGAGCCGGCGAGGAGCGCGCTGCGCGGCAGATGCAGGATGCGGGGTGTCCGGCCCACCGCGCGGAACGCCAGTTCGACGATCTCCTGGCGGGTCAGGGTTTCCGGGCCGCCGACCGGGAGGGAGCAGTCTTCGGCGCGGCCGAGGACATCCAGGCAGGCATCGGCCACCTCGGAGGGATGGACGGGGTTGGTCGTCGCCCGCCCGTCGCCGGGAATCCAGGCCAGACCGCGGCGGGCCATCGCGAGGAACGGGTCGAAGATGGGGAACATGCCGGTCGGCCGGACGACGCCGTAGGACAGGTCCGATCCGGCCAGCCGGTCGACGACCTCCTCGTGGGCCCGGGCGTAGCCGGTGCCGGACCAGGCGGGCCGCACGAGCAGGGAGACGTAGACGAACCGCCGGACCCCCGCCGACCGGGCCGCCTCGATCAGGTTGAGGTTGGCCACGGTGTCCAGGTCGCGAAAACTGCGGCGGTCGCCGGTGCGGAAGGCCATCGGTGCGCCGAGACAGGAGATGACGGCGTCGACCCCGTCGAAGGCGCCGCGGAGGGTTCCCGGATCCGTGGCGTCGCCGAGCACCACGGAATCGGCGATGCCCCGGAGTGCCCTGGCGCGCGCCGGATCTCGGGAGAGGCTGACCACGGGCGTGCCGGTTCGGTGCAGCGCGGTCGCCACCGCGTGCCCGAGCATCCCGGTGGCCCCGGCGACCAGCACCGTGCCCGCACTCGGGCGGACGGTCGGACTCGGGTTCGGGGCGGTCTCGTTCATCGGTGCACTCCTTGGTCGATGCGGTGAAGGTTGCGAGGGTCGGTGCGGTGACAGTCGCCAGAGCCGGTGTGGTGTCGGTCGTGGTCGTGGTCGTGGTCGTGGTCGTGGGCGTCGGTGCGGGGCAGGGTGCGGGCGGCCCGGCCGAGGACGGCGCGGACGACGATCGGATGGAACGCGCGGACCAGCGCGAAATAGGCCCGGCCCCGGCGGTTGTGGAGCTGGACGATCGTGCTGAGGGTGACCCGGTCGAGCTCGGTGCGGACCGAGACCCGGAAGCTCAGGTGACGCTCGTCGGTACCCAGCAGGACCTCGTCGTCGGTGCGGGTGCGGGTGGCGAAGGTACTCGGCCGGCCCCGGTCGATCCCGACCAGCCCGACGGTCGCCTGACGGGCGGCGAGCAGGTGCCGCACCCAGCGCGGCGCCTGGTGAAAGAGAGCGTCGCTCCAGACTTGTGGGTCGCTCGGCGCACCGTCCGGACGCGTCACCGCGTAGGCGTCGGACCAGTCGACCCGCGGTAAGGCCCTGGCGAGCAGCCCGGTGGTGACCACCGGCACTGCGCGCACCCGGATGGATCCACCCACCGGCCGGAGCGGTGCGACGTGTTCGTTGCGCACCCCGATGGCCAGGAATCGGGAGAACAGGCGTTGCAGCGGTCGGACCCGGCTGAGCAGGCGCAGCGGCCGCGGCAGGTGGACCGGGCCGTCGGGATCGCCGGAACCGGCGATCATCTGACGTTGGACCCGCAGCTGAATCTGCTGGGTGAGGATCGCCGGCAGGGCTCGGCGGCGCTGCACGGCGGCCAGCTGGTGGTCGGTCACGGCTCCGTGGCGCAGACCCTCGGCCAGCAGATTGGCCGCCGCGACGGCGTCCTGGATGGCCAGGTTGATCCCGACCCCGGCGATCGGGGACATCGCGTGGGCGGCGTCACCGATGCACAACAGGCCGGGCCGGTGCCACCGGCGGAGCCGGTTCACCCGCACCTCGAGAAACCCGGTGTCGTCCCAGGTCTGCACGGCCGAGTCGATCCGATCGGCGGGGAACGGCAGCCATCGCCGCAGATCGGCGCGGAAGGCGTCGATTCCGGCGGATCGGAGCTTCCCGTAGCTGCCTTTCGGCATGGTGGCCGCGGCCTGCCAGTAGGACCCCCGGTCGATCAGCGGGTACAGCCGGCCGGGGCCGAGCCGGGCGAAAGAGCCGGCGGGATCGCCGATCTGCTTCGGGATGCGGAACCACAGCACGTCCAGCGGCACTCCGTACTCCTTGACCGCCAGGCCCGCGGCGGCCCGCACCGCGGAGTGCCGCCCGTCGCACGCGATCGTCAAGGCGGCGCGCAGTTCGTACACGCGGCCAGCGGTCTTGTACCGCACGCCGCGCACGACGTCCCGATCAACGATGAGGTGGGTGACCTCGGCCGGCCGGAGCAGGGTGAAGGTGGGGAATGTCGCGGCCTCCGCGGTCAGAAAGTCGAGGAAGTCCCACTGGGGAACCATCGTCAGGTACTGGAACGCTCCGGGCAGCCGGCTGAAGTCGCCGAGGGTGACGATGCCGTCGTCGGTCATCATCCCGAGCGTCCGGGTCGGCTGGTGGGGGAGCCGGTCGAAGCCGGGCATCAGTCCGAGCTCGTCGAGCACCGCAAGCGTCGAGGCGTGGATGGTGTCGCCGCGGAAGTCACGGTGGAAATCGGGGTACTTCTCCAGTACCACGACCGGGATGCCGGCCCGGGCCAGCAGCAGGCCGAGCATGGCCCCGGCCGGCCCGCAGCCGACGATGCAGACGGTGGTCTGGTCGGGCAGTTGATCGGTCGTCACGATGTGCGTTCCTTCGTCTCGTTGGTGACCGCGACGACGTCGTGGCCGAAGTCCCAGAGCAGCGTCAGCAGGCCCCGGATCGCGGACTGGTCCAGCTCTTCCAGGTCGAGCACGGTCTCGTCGCCGGCGCGCCGAGGACCGATCACGACGTCGTACCGGGCCTGGACGGCGGAGGTGGCCGCCGTGCTCAGCGGTCCGGCCACGGTGACGCGGAGGCGGGCGGTCACGGCCGGCGCCCGCGTCGCCACCGGAGGCCCGCGACGAGGCCGCCGATCAGCAGGGCGACGGGGGCGGCCCAGTTCACGGCACCGGCCCAGCCCGTCCCCGCCGTCAGGGTGGCGGCCCCGGCGGCTCCGACCGCGACCGCGGTGATCGCGGCCCAGGCGCGGGGTTCCCGCCACCACAGCCAGGAAAGGGTGGTGATCAACGTGAAGCCGGCGGCCACACCGAACAGGAACGCCGCGCCGATCGGCTGCGGTCCGGCGCCCGCCAGGGGCCCCGCGGCGAGGATGACGCCGGTGCCGACCCCGGCCAGCGTCGACCCGGCGATCAGCAGGCCGGCCGCCCGGGCGACGAAGGCCCAGATGACCAGTTCGACCCCGAGTGCGGCCGGCGCCGCCGCGCCGACCACCGGCATCGCCGTCCCGGCCAGGGCGAACCCGCCCGCGGTCGACAGCAGCAGCGCGAGGAACCCGTTCGTCGTCGGCACGGGTCGAGCAACGGTCTCCGTCATGGTGATCCTCCTGGGCCCTCGTCCGGTGAGGGCGACGAGGAGACTGTCCGGCTCAGGTGGGTGGTCGCACACCACACCGCATCCATGACCACCCGGGGTGGACGGCCGCCGGCCGGCGGGTCAGATCAGGCCGAGGTCGTGGCCGCGGTGCACGGCCTGGTCGCGGGTGACCACCCCGAGCTTGCGGTACAGGCTCTTGGTGTAGCCCTTGACGGTGTTGATCGACAGGTGCAGCTCGGCGCCGATCTCCCGGGCGGACAGCGGTCCGCGCAAGGCGCGCAGGATCGCCAGTTCACGGTCGGTAAGGTCCTCCACCAGGTCTCGACCGGCTCGGGCCCGGCGAACCGCGTCACGGCCGATTCGCGTGTCCAGGGCGGCCAGTTGCTCGACGACCGCGGGTTGGGCCGGTTCCGCGGCGCTCGCCTCGTGGGCCCGGTCGAGGGTGCGCCGCGCGCTCGCCTGGTCGCCGGTCGCCCATTGCGCGGTGGTCAGGCTGGTCAGTGCGCCCACCACCACGGACAGCTGGCCCCAATTCTCGGCCAGCCGCACGGCGGAGTCCAGAACGGCGATCGCCCGTCCGGGATCGCTCAGGGCGATCAGCCGCCCCTCGGCGAGCCGCAGCATGGCCAGGGCAGCGGCCGCCCCGTCGCCCCAGTCCTGCTCGGCCGCAGTCGCCGTCGCCCGCACGTCGACGAGAACATTCTGCGCTCGGGCGATCTCGCCGAGTTGGACGAGGGCGAGGGTGAGCAGGCCGGCCGCCTGGAGCACGAAGAACGGTGGCACCGTCCGCCGGGCGGGGACGTCCCAGGCCCGCTGCAGGACATCGGCGGACTCGGCGATCCGGCCGGCTCCGAGCAACTCGCCGCCCAGGCACGTCAGGGCGACGACGTGGCCCCACATGGTCGGGTCGGTCTCCAGCGCGACGGCCCGACGGGCGTGCAGCAGGGCGCCCTCGACATCACCGGTGGTGCCGTAGACCGCCCAGATGAAGTCCGCATAGGCCCGCACCGTGCGCCAGCCGGGAACCGGGTCCGGATCGGCCCCGATGTGCGGCTCGGCCGCCGCCAGCCACTGCGCGCTCCGGCCGGGTCGACCGGACAGCCCGGCAGCCAGGGCCAGGTGCAGGCACAGCAGCGGATCGCGCTCGACGCCCGGGAGGTGGGCGCTGAGCCGGAGCATCGTGCCCATCGCGCCGCGGTCCAGGAACCACCTGGCCCGGCCCCGCAACAGCGATAGCGCGCCGGACTCGTCGCCGGCCGCGACCCGGTGTTCGACGGCCTCCTCGACCTGACCCTGGGCCAGGAACCAGTCGGCCGCCCGATTCAGCAAATCCGGCGCCGAATCCGGCTCCGCGTCACCCAGCTCGCGCCGCAGGACGTCGCGGAACAACCGGTGGCAGCGGTACCACCCCCGATCCAGCGGGGTGACGAACAGGTCCGCCCGGGCCAGCGCGGCCAGGACCAGGGACGACCCGGATCGGCGCAGGACCGCGTCGCAGAGCGGGCCGGACAGCCGTTCCAGCACCGAGGTGCGGACCAGCAGATCGCGCTGCTCGGCGTCCAGCTCGGTCAACACCTCGGCCGAGAAGTAGTCGAGCAGGTGCCGCTCGCCGCCGCCGATGCGGGCGGCGGCCGCGCCCGGATCGGCCGCGCCGCGCAGGGTCAGCGCCGCCAACTGCAGCCCCGCCGGCCACCCCTCGGTGCGATCGGCCACCACCAGCGCGGTCGGCGCGCCGACATCGGCAACACCGGCGATGAGCGCGAGGCTCTCGTCGGTCGTGCACCGCAGGTCATCGATCCGGAGTTCGGTCATCACGCCGCGGGCCCGCATCCGGGCCAGCGGCAGGGCCGGGTCGGTCCGCGCGGCGATGACCAGGTGCAGAGCGGGCGGAAGGTACGCCAGCAGGTACTCGACGCTCTCGTGGATCGCCGGGTCCCGCAACAGGTGGAAGTCGTCGAGAACCACGACGTGCCGACCCGGGCTGTCCACGGCCGAGTTCAGCACCGCGTCGAGGGCGATGCCGACCGGGTCCAGACCCGGGGCCCGCAGCGCGGCCAGCGCCTCGCTGGTCAGCCGGGGGGCGATGCCGGCCAGGGCGGTGAGCAGGTAGGTCCAGAACCGGACGGGTTCGTCGTCGGCCTCGTCGATCGACAGCCACGCCACCCGGCCGGCCCGGGCCGGCCCGTGCGCCCAGGCGCTCAGCACCGTCGTCTTGCCCCAGCCCGCCGGCGCCACCACCACGGTCAACCGGTGGTCGACGCTGCCGTCCAGGTGCTCGAGCAGCCGCGGCCGAGGCACCGTGCCCGGACGGACCGCGGGCACGATCAGCTTGGCCGACAGCAGTGGTCGGGCGACCGGAGTGCCCACGCCGGAACGCTATCGCGATCGCTGCGGCCCCGGCACGGCATCATCGGGGACGATGGTCCGGTCCGAAGGGCGAAAGGGACCTGACTGTGAGCGACGAAACCGAACCGAGCCTGCAGGTGCTGGCCGACGGCGCCTACGCCTGGATCCAGCCGGACGGCTCCTGGTGGGTGAACAACGCCGGAGCCGTCGTCACCGACGCCGGCATCGTGGTCGTCGACACCAGCGCCACCGAGCGGCGAACCCGGGCCTTCCTGGCCGCGTTGACCGAGATCGCGGGTGGTGCGCCGATCACCGTCGCGGTGAATACCCACCTGCACGGGGACCACACCCACGGCAACTGCCTGCTGCCGGCCGGCACGGTCATCATCGGGCATCCAAATACCCGGGCCGGGATCCTCGCCGATTCGATCATCGACGGCTGCCCGCCGGTCTGGCAGCCGGTGCCCGACTGGGGCAACGTCGTCCGGCGCCCGCCGACGCTCACCACTACGTCATCGGTGACCGTGCACCTGGGGGATCGGCGGGTCGAGGTGGAGCATCCCGGCCACCCGGCGCACTCCACCGGCGACCTCGTCGTGTGGCTGCCGGACGTCCGCGTGCTGTTCGCCGGCGATCTGCTGTTCCACCAGGGGACGCCCATGACACTCATGGGCTCGGTCGAGGGAGCCCGCCGCGCGCTGGACTGGATCGCGACGTTCGAACCCGATCACGTCGTACCCGGGCACGGACCACTCATCACCGGTTCCGAGTTGTCCAGCGTGCTCGACACCCACCGGCGGTACTACGATCTCGTCCTCGACACGGCTCGCCGCGGGCGACGCGACGGACTCTCGCCGCTCGATGCCGCTCGCCGCTGCGAGCTCGGTTCCTTCGCCGATCTGGCCGATGCGGAGCGGATCGTGCTCAACCTGCACCGGGCCTACGCCGACGACCTCGGCATCGAGCTGGACCTGATGGGAGCCATGGCCGATGCGGTCACGTGGAACGGCGGCCCCATGCGGACGGCGGTCTGACGGGTTGGCGCCCCGTACGTACAGGTGCGGCCCTTCCGCGGCCCGCGTCTCGGGTCTCGCGTCTCGGGTCTCGGGTCCCGGGGCCCGGGTCCCACCCAGGTTGCGCCGACTCGCCCCATCCGCATGTTCCCGGGCCCGAGGAAGCCGCGGATGAGGCGAGTCGATGCGCCGGCCAAGTTCGCCGGTGGCCTCCGGTGGCCGGCCGGCCTTACCCTGTCGCGAACGGCGCCCGGTCCTGCGCGCACCGGGTCCCGTCGGCCGGCACGGTGCCGTTCAGCAGGTAGTCCGAGATGTGCTGCTGGGCACAGGCGCTCGGATTGAGCAGCTCGGTGTGGCCGAACCCGTCGACGGTGAGCAGGTGCCCGTCGGCCAGCGCGTCGGCCATCGCCTGGGAGCTGGTGTACGGGGTGGCTGGGTCGAAAGTGTTGCCCACCACCAGCACCGGGACCGGGGTGGGGTTGTTCCACGGCCCTACGTACGCCTCGCTCGCCCGCGCGGACCAGTCGACGCAGTACGCGACCCACGGCCAGTACGACGGCTGGCTCCGGTCGACGCTGACCCGGGCGGCGGCGTCGTACTCCGCCCCGGTGGCCGGGTTGGGGCTCTCGCCGCACACGACGGCGAGCTGCCGTCCGGCGCTGGTGACGTAGGTCGAGTCGGCCGGGCCGGTAGTGCTCGCCCCGGCCGATGCTCCGGTCGACGGGGCGGCCGCCGCGGGGGAGGACGCGGAGGAGGACGCGGCCGGGGTGCCGCTGGCCGCGGCCCCCGCCGGTTGCTGCGCCGCCGCCCAGATCTGTTGCACCTGCTCGGCGACGGCCGGCCAGCCGGGGAACCGGCCGAAGCCGGGTAGCGGCGTCGTCACATAGATCGAGCCCTGCACCAGGCTGAGCAGGACCCGGTCGTCGATCGGCTGCCCGTCGACCACCGCCGGGGTGGCCTTCAGCTGGGTAAGCAGCGCGGTCCATTTGGCCAGGGTCGCCTCCGGCGATCCGGCGGAGAAGGCGCAGGCGGTGGCGTCCACCGCGCCGCACTGGCGCATGAACTCGTCCGTCGTTTCCTTGGTCCCCAGGTCGGAGCCGACCCGCAGGAACGTGCTCAGCGACGGGTCGGTGCCCGCGCCACCGCCCCAGGCGATGGGTGACACCGCGCCGTCCAGCACCGCCGCGCGGACCCGGTCGGGAAACATGTTGACGTAGGTGGCACCCAGGAACGTGCCGTACGAGGTGCCGTAGTAGCTCAGGGTGTCCTCGCCGACGGCCTGCCGCAGCAGGTCCAGGTCCCGGGCGTTGTCCGCGGTCGACACGTGGGCCAGCAGGTCACCGGCTTGCTCTCCGCATTGCCGGTTCAGCGCGGAGTGGGCGGCGTCGAACGCAGCGAACTCGTCGTCGGTGCGGGGGATCGTGCCGTAGGCCGGGTCCTCCAGGAAAGCCTGCTCGGCCGCCTGGTCGGCGAAGCACTGCACGACCGGGGTGGTCCGGCCGCCCATCCCGCGCGGGTCCCAGCTGACGATGTCGAACCGCTGCCGCACTTCCTCCGGGAACCCGTTGATCGACGCGGGCAGGTACTGGGTGCCGGCGTCGCTGGGTCCGCCGGGGTTCCAGAACAGCGTGCCCACCTTGGTTCCCGGGTCGGTAGCCGGGTGCTTGATGACGGCGAGGTCGAACCGGCCGGCGGCCGGGTCGGCGTAGTCCATCGGCACGGTCGCGGTCGCGCAGTCGAAACCCGCGGTGCTCGCGGCGCCGTCGACCGCGGCCGGGCAGGCGGTCCAGTCCAGGACGGGTACCGCGGGAGCCGCCCCGGAGGGCCGGACCGACGGCGCCCCGGCCGACGAGGCTGGCGAGGCCGACGAGACCGCCGCGGTGCCGGCGGACGTGCGTGCGTCACCGGAGGAGTCACCGCCGCCGGCTGTGCACGCGCCGAGCATCAGGAGCGCGCCGGCCAGGGCCACCCGGCCGGCCCGGGACCACCCTCGTATCGGCAACACCAAGGTCCCCGGCGACCGGAACGACCCGGCCGCGTCCGGCCTCATCACTGCGCGAACGGCGCGCGGTCCTGCTGGCAGACCGTCCCCGCCGGTGGGAGCGTGCCGTCGATGAGGTAGGCGGCCTCGTACTGCGATCCGCAGCTGCTCGGGTTGAGCAGCATCGTGTGGCCGTAGCCCTCGACGGTCAGCACGCTGGTCCGCGGCAGCAGCGTGGACATGCTCTGGGTGTTGCTGAACGGCGTCGACGGGTCGTGCGTGTTGCCGATCAGCAGCACGGTGATGCCCGGATCGGCGGTCCAGGGTCCCAGGTAAGGCTGCGCGGAGCGGGTCGGCCAGTCGACGCACATCGCCTCGCCCCAGATGATGCCGGTCGAGCTGGGCCCGTACTGGGCCAGCGCCTCGTCACCGATGGCCGGCCAGGCCGACTGCGGGGGCACCGCCGCGTCGCCGCACATCACCGCCCATGGTTGCTCCGGCCCGGCGTAGGTCTGCACCGCCGGCGGCTCCGACGACGGTGCACCCGACGCGGCAGCGGATGACGCATCCGGGGAGGCGGCCGACGACGCCCCCGACGACGACGCCCCCGATGACGCCGCGGCCGGCGCGGTCTGCGCCTCGTACACGGCCTGCAGCACCTTCGCGGTGCCGCTCCAGCCCTGCCCACCGAAGGCCGGCTGCACGATGTCCATCGCGTTGCCCATGTCGTTGGCCAGATCCTGGCCGTCGATGGTCCGTCCGGACGGCATCGTGACCGGCTGCGCGTTCAGCTGGGCCAGCATCTGGTCGTACTTGGCCTTGGTGGCCTCCGGGGAGCCGGCCGAGAAGGCACACGCCGACGGGTCCGCCTGCCCGCACAGCGTGAAGAAGGCGTCCAGATCGTCGGCGATGCCGCGGTCCGAGCCGATGCGGTGGCTGATGCTGTGCGTCGCCGGCTGGTTGCTGTTGGTCCAGTTGTTCGGATCGAGGTTGCCGTCGAGCACCATCGCCCGGATGTTGTCGGGGAACAGGTTCGTGTAGGTGGCGCCGAGGAATGTGCCGTACGAGACGCCCAGGTAGTTCAGCTTCTCCTCGCCCAGCGCCTTGCGCAGTTCCTCCAGGTCGCGGGCGGTGTCGGCGGTCGACACGTGGGCCAGCAGCTCGCCGTTGCGGGCCGCGCAGGCCTGGCCGATCGCGGCCATCTGCGGGAACCACGCCTGCTTCTGGGCGTCGTCGGTGGGGTAGCCGCTGACCGGCCCGACCGCCGCACCCATCTCGTCGGGGGTGTCCCAGCACTGCACGGCGGTGCTCTGGCCGATGCCGCGGGGATCCCAGCTGACGATGTCGAACCGGTCCCGCACCTGCTTCGGGAACCCGTCGATCCACTGCGGGAATGACGTCGTGGCGGTGCCACCGGGCCCACCCGGGTTGAACATCAGCGCGCCGATCTTCTGGGCCTGATTGCCCGCGGGATGCTTGACGACAGCCAGCGAGATCGTCTCGCCGGTCGGGTCCTGCCAATCCAGCGGCACCGTCGCGGTCGCGCAGTCGAACCCGGTCAGGTCGACGGCCGGGTTGTCGCTGGGGGCGCACGCGGCGAAGGTCAGGGCTGCACCCTCGACGTACCCGGCCGATCCGGACGCCGGGGGCGAGGCCGAGCCCGAGCCGGCCGCCGAGGATGCGGCGGGCGTGCTCGCGGGGGAGGATGAACCGGACGTAGTAGACGAACCGGTCGACGACGTGCAGGCCGTGACGGTGGCAAGCGTGAGCAGGCACGCTCCGATGGCGAGTCGGCGAGACATGTGCCCACGGTGCGGGCCGGGCCCGGTCGGGCACCAGCGTGCTGCCCGCCCTTGCGGGGTGGCCGGCCGCACCGTTGGCGCGGGTTGACCTCGCGGGAAATCCGCACGTCCGGACCGGTCCGGTACATTGCGCGGGTGGCGCTGCGGGTGGTGCTGGCCGACGACAGCTTCCTCGTCCGCGAGGGCGTCACCAAGCTGCTGGCCGATTCCGCGGTCACCGTGCTCGAAGGGGTCGGGGACGCCCCGGCGCTGCTGGCCGCGGTGCGTCGCCATCAACCGGACGCGGTGCTGACCGACGTCCGGATGCCGCCCACGTTCACCACCGAGGGGATCGACGCGGCCCGCCGCATCCGCGCCGACCACCCGACCATCGGCGTCGTCGTGCTCTCCTCGTTCATCGAGGCGCAGTGGTGCCTGCAACTGGTGGCGGACGGTGCGGCCGGCCTTGGCTACCTGCTCAAGGACCGGGTGTACGACACCGACGAGCTGGTGCATGCGTTGCGCACCGTGGCCCGGGGTGGTTCGGCCATGGACCCGGTGGTCATCGAGGGGCTGCTCCGCCGGACGACCGACTCGAGGGTGGCCGACCTGACCGACCGCGAACAACGGGTGCTGGCCGAGATGGCAACGGGTCGCAGCAACGGGTCGATCGCCCGGTCCCTGCACCTGAGCGAACGGTCGGTGGAAAAGCACATCGGCGGCGTCTTCGCCAAGCTCGGGCTGACCGACGAAGGGGAGACGAACCGGCGGGTCGCGGCCGTGCTGGCCTACCTGCGGGTCGCGCCGGCCGGTTCCGACGGGCCGCCGCGCGGGCACCGGCCCGGATGACCATCCGATCGGTCGGCGCCCAGGCCGCGACGCTGCTGATCGTGCTGACCGCGGTGACGGGAACGTATCTGGTGATGCTGCTGGGCACCGGGTCGAGCGCTGACCACCCGCCGTCCACCGTGTCCCTGGTGCTGGCCACGGTCGTCGTCGCGCTCGTCCTGCAGCCGCTGTACCGGCGCACCCGCCGGTGGTGCCGGTGGCGGCTCGGCGTGCCCGACCCGCCGGTCGACCTGGTCCGCCAGCTGCCGCGGAGCCTGGCCGCGCAGGTGCCGGCCGAGCAGCTACCGTCGCACATGGTGCGCCTGCTGGCGCAGGGTCTGCGGGCCCGCCGGGCCGAACTGTGGTTGCAGGTGGACGGGCGGCTGCAGCCGGCCGCCGCCTGGCCGTCGGAGGATCGGCCCGAACCGCCCACCGGGGAACCCGCCGAGGTGCACCCGATCCGCCACGCCGGCCGGGAGGTCGGCCGGTTGGTGCTCGTCGACCCGACCGCCGAGCGCCGGTCGACCGTCGAGCGTCGGTTGCTGGCCACCTATGCCGACCAGGCCGGCGAGGTGCTGGTGATGCTGGCCCGGCAGGAGAGTCTGCGCCACCGGGAGGTCGAGCTGGCCCGGCAGGCCGAGACGCTGCGGGCGGCCCGGGCCGCCCAGCTGGTCGCCGAGCGGGACGAGCGGCGACGCCTCGAACGCGACCTGCACGACGGGGCGCAGCAGCAGCTGATCGCGCTCGGCCTGGCGGTCCGCCTGGCCGCCCGCAGCGCGGAACGGGCCGGCGACCGGTCGGCCGACCAGGTGCGAGCGGCCCTGTCCGACGCCGCCGGGCTGGCCCGCCGCACCGGTACCGACCTCGGCCGGATCTCGCTCTCGCTCTACCCGGCGGCGCTCGGCCCGTCCGCGGATCCCGCCGACCCGGCGGCCGGTGACCTGACCGCCGCGCTGCGGGACGCCGCCGCCCGCCTGCCGATCCCGACCACCGTCACCGCGGATCCGCCGGGCGCCGGGGCACGGGCCGACCTGCCGCGCCGCATCGCTGTGTACTTCGTGGTGCTGGAGGCGATCCAGAACGCCGCCAAACACGCGGCGGCGGGCCGGATCGACGTGCGGCTCACGCTCGCCGGCGACCGGTTGCGGGTGACCGTCACCGACGACGGCGCCGGGTTCGACGTGGCCGCGGCGGCACCCGGCGCCGGCCTGCGCCACGCGCGTCACCGGCTCGACGACGTCGGGGGAGAGCTGGGCATCGCGTCGATGCCCGGCGCCGGCACTGTGCTGACCGCCACCGTTCCCGCGCGGAGCGGCCCGGATCCGGCCGATCCCGGACCTGACCGATCCGACGTGCCGCCCCCGGTGCGATGACCGGGCGACCGGGTTCGCCGGACCTGTCGGACCCGCCCGGGCCGCGACCGGCGAGCCGGCGAACGGTGCGGTGGGCGATCGGGATCACCGTGCTGGCCGCTGTTGTCGACACCGTGTGCATGGGCCTGCGGGGGCGGCTGTTCACCTCGTTCGGCTTCATCGATCACGGCTGGCCGATCATCACGCTGACCGGGGTGGTGTCGGCCGTGATGGGCGGGCTGATCGTGGCCCGGGATCGCCGGCAACCCATCGGCTGGCTGCTGCTGATCCCGGGCGTCACCACCACGCTGGCGTTGGCGCTCGATGCCTACTGCGGCTGGGTGCTGCTGGACGGCGGGCCGGGTTCGACCACCGCCGCCCTGATCTGCGGCTGGCTGGCCTCGTTCCTCGGCGCGCAGATCCCGTTCGCGGCCAACGCGATCATCCTGCTGCTGGCGCCCCGCGGCCGGCTGCTCGGCCGGGGCTGGTCGGCCGCCGTCGCCGCCGCCGTGATCGGCTGCGTGTGCTGGTCGCTGCCGCCGCTGCTGGAGGCGGCGACGTACGCGCAGGTCGATCCGCAGCCCGGCCCGCTGTCCCAGATCCTCTTCGTGGCCGGCCTGGTGCTGATCGACGCCGCGGTGGTGGCAGGCGTGGTCTCGCTGTTCGTGCGGCGCCGGCGGTCGCACGGGGTGGCCCGGGTACAGATCCAGTGGTTCATCGTGGCCGCGGTGCCGTTCGCCGCCGCGATCCTGTGGTTGGTCGGCTCCCGGTACCTGCTGGATCTGCCCCGCGGCGAGGCCACCCATCTGCCGCTGTTCCTGGCCGAGCTGGCGTTCCCGCTGGCCATCACCGTGGCCGTGCTGCGGTACCGGCTCTACGACATCACCCTGGTGCTCAACCGGGCGTGGCTGCTGCTCGGCGCCACCGTCGTGGTGGGCGTGGCCTACGTCGTCGTCGTCGGCGTGGTCGGTGGCTCGGCGGACGGGTTCTGGCCCGTGCTGCTGGCCAGCGCCGTCGCCGCGTGCCTGTTCCAACCGCTGCGTGCGCACGTGGTCCGGCTGGCCGACCGGCTCGCCTACGGCGTCCGGCTGGAGCCCTACGAGGCGCTGGCCGAGCTGAGCCGGCGGCTCGCCGACAGCCCCGGTTCGGACGCGACCCTGGCCGAGATCGCCGACGCCTGCCAGCGTTCCACCGGCGCGCAGACCGTCGTCATCGAGCTGCACGACGAGGCCGGCGTCCCGGTGGCCGTCGGGGTGGCCGGCGCCGATCCCGGTCCCGCCGACCCGATGGTGACCACCCCGATCACCGACGGGCGCGACCGGTTCGGCGTGATCCGGATCCGGCCGGCGCCGGACCGTCCACTGGGCCGGCGGGACCGGCTCGTGGTGAACGGGTTGACCGAGCACGCCGCCCTGGTCTTCCGCAACCTGCGGCTGGAGGCCGGCCTGCGGGCCAAGATCGACGAGCTCGCGATGGTGGCCGACCAGATCGACCGGTCGCGGGCCCGGCTGACCCGGGTCCGGGACGACGAACTGGCCCGGCTCGAACGGACCCTGCGCATGACCATGTCCCCCGACCTGGACCGGCTCGGCCGCCGGCTGGCCGTTCTCGCCGCCGATCCGCCGACCGGTGACAGCCCGGCCTGGGCGGAACTGCTGGACGAGGTCGGGCGGTGCCTGACCGCGTTGCGCGACCTGTCGCACGGGGTCCATTCGGACGTGTTGGAGTCGATCGGCCTCGGGGCGGCCGTGGCGGCCCGGCTGGCCCATGCGGGCAGCCGGGCGCCGTTGACCGTGGCCGATGAGATCACCACGCGGCCCCCCGATCCGGTCGTCGCGATCACCGTCGAACGGGCGGTGGTGACGGCGGTGACCGTCGCCCCACGGATCGGCGCCGTCGACCTGACCGTGGTCGGGGCCGACCTGATCCTGCGATTCGATCTCGGCGCTCATCGACCCGTGCCGGTCGAGTTGGCGGACGTCGTGGCCGGCGGTGGCGGGACCGTGACCGCGGATCACACGCGCTGGGTGGCCCGTTTCCCGCTCGCGCCGGGGTGGGCGCCCGCCCACGATTCGCCGTACCCGGGCGCGGAACCGGTCCACCCACCCGGGGTGGTGCTCGGCGTCGGGTGAGCGTCGTCGGCCCGCCGGACACGGACGAACCGGAAATTTCACTCCATCGCGTGGCGACGCGTCCCGGCCCTCGGTGGGACCCTCGGGTGCGCGTCCGTGCGGGGGCCTTGGTGGCGCATCGATCCGGTGTGACGTCAAGGGGGACGGATGCTCGAACG
>NZ_JBGAKE010000032.1:0-47481 GCF_044224575.1 Nakamurella sp. | reverse complement strand
ACCTCAAACGAGTCCAGGACTCGCTCAACCAACGGCCTCGTCCGACGCTGGACCTCAGGACCCCAGCCCAAGCCCTGGCCCAGTTCCTGGCACGGGCCGCCTGATGACCCCCGTGTTGCACCGACCCCTTGACAAGGCCCCGAGTCAGAACGGCCGCGAGCCCATGATCAACTGCGGGGGGTGGCGGGGCGAGGGGCCTCGGGCGACGGCACCGGAGCGGGCGGGGTGCGCGAGAAGCGGGGTGCGGGCGCGGCCTGCACCACCCCGTCCACCTCGATCAGGGTGCCCCGGGCGACCAGGTGCGGGTGGGCCGCCGCCTCGGCGGCGGTCAGCACCGGGGTCACGCAGGCGTCGGTGCCGTCGAACACGCTCACCCAATGCGCCAGGTCGGCCGACCCGAAGGCGCGCGCGAAGGCCGTCCGCAGCTGCGGCCAGCCCGCTCGATCCAGCTGGGCCGGCAGGCCGGCGTCGGTCAACCCGAGCCCGGCCAGCAGCGCGGCGTAGAACGGCGGCTCCAACGCGCCGACTGCCACGTACCGCCCGTCCGCGCAGGCGTACACGTCGTAGAACGGGGCGCCGCCGTCCAGCAGGTTCGTGCCCCGGTCCGGGCCCCACCAGCCGGTCGACCGCAGCGACCACAGCATCTGGGAGAGCAGTTCGACCCCGTCGACCATCGCCGCGTCGATCACCTGCCCGAGCCCGGACGAGGATCGTTCGTACAGCGCGGCCAGGACGCCCAGCACCGCGAGCATCGAGCCGCCGCCGAAGTCGGCGACGAGGTTGGTCGGGGCCTGCGGGGGACCGCCGGCCGCACCGAGCGCGTCCAGGGTGCCGGTCAACGCGAGGTAGTTGATGTCGTGCCCGGCCCGGTCGGCCAACGGGCCGGCCTGTCCCCAGCCGGTCAGCCGGCAGTACACCAGCGACGGGCGGCGGGCCAGGCACACGTCGGGCCCGACCCCGAGCCGCTCGGCGACACCGGGCCGGAAGCCGTCCAGCAGGACGTCGGCGTCGTCGACCGCGGCCAGCACGGCGGCGACCCCGGCGGCGGATTTGAGGTCGGCGGGCAGCCGGATCCGACCGCGGAGGAGCAGATCCCGTTCGGCCGGCCCGAGTCCGGACCCGTCGGCCGGCCGTTCCACCCGCACCACCCGGGCCCCCAGATCGGCCAGGATCATGCCGGCGTGCGGGACCGGGCCGATCCCGCCGAGTTCGACCACCCGCAGTCCGTCCAGCGGACCGGGCATCAGGCCGCTCTCACCGTGCGGACTCGAGCGCGTCCCGGATCGGGATCATCTTGATCTGGGCCTCGCGGGCCTCGGTCTCCGGTTCGGAGTCGGCGACGATGCCGCACCCGGCCAGCAGCCGGACGGTCCGGCCGTTCACCTGTGCGCAGCGCAGCGCGATCGCGAATTCGCCGTCCCCGCGGCCGTCGACCCAGCCGACCGGGGCGGCGTACCGGCCGCGGCTCATCGGCTCCAGTTCGCGGATCACCTGGCGGGCCGTGTCCGTCGGGCTGCCACCCACCGCCGCGGTCGGGTGCAGGCGGGCGGCCAGTTCCAGCGCTGTCGGAGTGACATCGCCCAGGCGCCCGGTGATGTCGGTCGACAGGTGGGTGAGGTTGGCCAGTTCGAGCGGGGCCGGCCGGGAGGGCACGTCGAGCTCGTCGCAGACCGGCGCGAGCACGTCGCTGACCGACCGCACCGCGTACGCGTGTTCGGCGACGTCTTTCGAGCTGTGCAGCAGGTCCGCGGCCACCGCGTCGTCCACATGCTCCGGCCAGGCGGTGCCGGCCAGTACGCGGGAGGCGATGAGCCGACCCTGACGTCGGATCAGCAGTTCCGGGCTGGCCCCGACCAGCCCCTCGACGTCGAACGTCCAGCATCCGGGATAGGCGGCGGCCAGCCGTTGCAGCAACAGGCGCTCGTCGACCGGCCGGTCGGCCGTGGCCACGAGGTCGTGAGCGAGCACGACCTTCTCCAGCTCGCCGCGCCTGATCCGTTCGGTCGCGGCCGCCACCGCCGTGGTGAACCCGGCGACCGACAGGTCCGCGTCCGCGTAGCTGATCCGTCCGGGAGTGCGCACCGGCGCCACGGACAGCCCGGCCGACCCGGCCGCGCCGATGCGGGTGACGAACCCGCCGGCGGCCGTCCGACCGGCAATCACCTGCGGGATCACCGCCACCGCGACATCCGAATCGTCGAAACCCAGCGACACGAACGCCACCGGGCCGGTGCCCGGCTCGCCGATCGGGTCGGAGACGCGCAGGCTCGCCCGGACCTCGTCGAACCACTCCTGAATGCGCCCGGCGGCGCCCGACCCGGTGGTGGTGTAGCGGGCGTGCTCGCCCCAGCCGACCAAGCCCTGGCCGCCGCGCACGAAGCACACCGATCCGGTGGGCCGGGGGAGCTGGGACAGCAGCGCCGCGGACGAGTCGGTCGCGGCGGCGGTGTCCGATTCCGCGTCCGAATCGACGGCGTCCTCGCGGCGAGTCGTCACTGCCGAGCCCAGAAGGCGGGTGGTCGGCGAGGCGGTCACGAGCGTCCACACTAGTCGTCCGCGCGAAGGTGGACCGTCGGATGGGATACGACTCACCCACTCCGAGTGCCCAGGGCTGGGTCCTACACTGCGGCGATGACGGGGATCCCGGCCGCGAGCCCCGACGCCGGTCCCGGCCCGGGGGAGCCGACCCGCCGGCTCCGGGCCTGGCGGTGGGGCGGCCGGTTGGTCGCGCTGGTCGTCCTGGCCGTCACGATCATGATGATCGCCCTGGCCATCGGCATGCGGCTCAACGACCGCGCGATCGACGAGCACCCGGGCAGTGCGAACGCCACCGTGCTGTCGGTGTCCCCGCTCCGGACCGGTATCGAGTTCGTGGACGGCACCGGCGCGACGATCCGGCCCGAGGGCGGCGTGCTCTACCCGGGACTGTTGTCGGTCGGTCAGCAATTCGTGGTGGAGTACTCCACGGTCGATCCGCAGATCGCTCGGGTGGCCGGTCGCACCGCGGCGGTGGGCACGATCATGATCGCGGTCACCCTCGCGGTGACCTACCTGGTGGCCGTCCCGTTGCTGTGGTGGTGCCACCGACGTGCGCGGATGCCGATGAGCCGGCTGCTGTTCGGCGCGCGGCGCCCGCCCGGACATGCGGCCGTCCGGCCTGCCTCGACCGTCTGAGCAGGTCGGACTCGGTAGGCTACCGGGCGATCGGCCGGCAGTTTCGCCGCCGGCACGGGCCGGCACCCTTGTTGCCGCGGCGGCCGCTCCGGGAGGGCACACGATGAACAGGGCGGATCTGGCCAAGCAGCCGCGACAGGTCGCCGCGATGTTCGACGAGGTCGCGCCCAAGTACGACCGGACGAACACCGTGCTGTCGATGGGGAACGACCGGCGCTGGCGCCGGCATGCCGTCCGGGCCCTGCAACTGCGGCCCGGCCAGCGGGTGCTCGACGTCGCCGCCGGTACCGCGGTGTCCACCAAGGCGCTGGCCGCCACCGGGGCCTGGGCCGTGGCGACCGACTTCTCCGTCGGCATGCTGGCCGCGGCCCGCAGCGATGCCCGGCAGCAGCCCCGGGTCGCGGGCGACGCCATGCGACTGCCCTTCGCCGACGAGTCCTTCGATGCGGTGACGATCTCGTTCGGCCTGCGCAACGTCGAGGACCCGGCCCAGGCGCTGGCCGAGTTTGCCCGGGTGGTTCGTCCGGGCGGGCAGTTGCTGGTCTGCGAGTTCTCCCGGCCGCGGCCGGCTCCGATCCGCCTCGGTTACTCCTGGTACCTGCGCACGGTGCTGCCGCTGCTGGCCCGTCGGGTGTCGTCCAACCCCGAGGCCTACACGTACCTGCAGGAGACCATCGACGCCTGGCCGGACCAGTCCTCGCTGGCCCGGATGATCGCCCGGTCCGGCTGGACCGATGTGGTGTGGAAGAACATGACCTTCGGGGTCGTGGCCCTGCATCACGCCGTCCGCCGTGCGGACGGGGAGGCGGATCCGCGCGCCCGACGCGGACGTCCTGACCCACCACCCCCGTGATTTCTCGCCCCGTGAAGTGGGTCCTACACTGTTGCCCATGAGTTCGTGAACGAATTCACAAACTCATGGCCGGGGACGCCGCCGCCTGCCCGTGCCACTACCGATCTGCAGCGATGCGGGGAAGGATCGGAGATGACCCTGTCCAGTCCGGTCTCGGATCCGGACACCGTCGCCGACGTCATCGTCGTCGGCGCGGGCCCGGCGGGTTCGACGCTCGCGACCCATCTCGCCCGGGCCGGTGTCGACGTCCTGTTGCTCGAGAAGTCCACCTTCCCCCGGGAGAAGGTCTGCGGGGACGGGCTGACCCCGCGTGGCGTCAAGCAGGTCCTGGCCCTTGGCATCGACGTGTCCGGTCCGGAGTGGATCAAGAACAAGGGCCTGCGGGTGATCGGCGGCGGCACCAGCCTGGAGCTGCCCTGGCCGGTGCTCGAGGACTTCCCCGACTTCGGCCTGGTCCGCACCCGCCGCGACTTCGACGACATGCTGGCCACCCTGGCGGTCAAGGCCGGCGCCCGGCTGCGGATGGCGACCACGGTCAAGGAGCCGATCGTCGACGAGCGCAGCGGGCGGATCCTGGGGGTCACGGCCAAGACCGCGGACGGTCCGCGCGAGTTCCGGGCCCCGCTGGTGCTGGCCTGCGACGGGGTGTCCGCTCGGGTCGCCGTCGGCATGGGCATCAACAAGCGGGAGGACCGGCCGCTGGGCGTCGCGGTCCGCCGGTACTACCGCAGCGAGGCCCGCACCCACGACGACTACCTGGAGTCCCACCTGGAGTTGTGGGACCGCGGCAATCCGGCCAAGCCGACCCTGCTGCCCGGCTACGGCTGGATCTTCGGCCTCGGCGACGGCACCGTGAACGTCGGCCTGGGCATGCTCAACTCGTCGAAGGCGTTCGGCCACACCGACTATCGGGCGCTGCTGCGCCGCTGGCTGGACGGCACCCCGGAGGAGTGGGGGCTCCGCGAGGAGAACGCGATCGGCTCGATCGGCGGCGCCGGCCTGCCCATGGGCTTCAATCGCACCCCGCACTACGCCAATGGCTTGCTGCTGGTCGGCGACGCGGGCGGCTCCTGCAACCCGTTCAACGGCGAGGGCATCGCCTACGCGATGGAGTCCGCCGCATTGGCCGCCGACGCGGTGCTGCAGGCCCTCGGCCGGCCGGACGGGCCCAGCCGGGAGGCGGCGCTGCACGGCTACGCGACCGCGATGAAGGAGCACCTGGGCTCGTACTACCGGCTCGGCGGTATCTTCTCCGGTCTGATCGGCAAGCCGGCGGTGATGAAGACGGCGACCCGCCTCGGGCTGCCGCGCAAGGATCTGATGTACCTGGTGCTCAAGGTCCTGGCCGGGCTGTACGACAGCCGCGGCGGGGACTGGGCGGACCGGGTGACCCGGGCGCTGGTCAAGGCGGCACCCAGTGTGTGAACGCAGCCGGCCCGCCGCCGCTGAGCGCGGCGAGTCCGTCGACACAGTTGGAGGTGCCGGTCGATGACGAGCACGTACCTGCCCGTGGTCATCCTGTTGATCGTCGTCGCCGGGTTCGCCGTGACCATGGTCACGGTGGTCAGTGACGGCCTCGGCCCGCGCCGGTTCAACCGGGCGAAGATCGATCAGTACGAGTGCGGCATCCAGCCGACGCCGCTGCCGGCCGGCACCGCCGGCCGGTTCCCGATCAAGTTCTATCTGACCGCGATGCTGTTCATCGTCTTCGACATCGAGATCGTCTTCCTCTACCCGTGGGCCCAGTCGGCCGTCGCGCTCGGCGTGCTCGGGTTGGTGGAGATCATTCTGTTCATCGTGACCGTCGCCGTCGTTTACGCCTACGCGTGGCGCCGCGGCGGCCTCGACTGGGACTGAGGCCACCGCCGTCCCGGGCCGCCGCGCCCGGGACGGTCACCACCGCCCGGACATTCCGAACACCGCCGCGTTCGAGAAGGGAGCAGGACACATGGGACTGGAAGAGAAGCTGCCCAACGGGGTTCTGCTGACCAGCGTGGAAAAACTGGTCAACTGGACCAGGAAGGCGTCGCTGTTCCCGGCGACGTTCGGCCTGGCCTGCTGCGCGATCGAGATGATGACGACCGGCGCCCCCCGGTACGACCTGGGCCGGTTCGGCATGGAGGTGTTCCGGGCCTCGCCCCGGCAGGCCGACCTGATGATCGTCGCCGGCCGGGTGAGCCAGAAGATGGCGCCCGTGCTGCGGCAGATCTACGACCAGATGGCCGAGCCGAAATGGGTGCTGTCGATGGGCGTGTGCGCCTCGTCGGGCGGCATGTTCAACAACTACGCGATCGTGCAGGGCGTCGACCACGTCGTGCCGGTCGACATGTACCTGCCGGGCTGCCCGCCGCGGCCGGAGATGCTGATCGACGCGATCCTCAAGCTGCACGCCAAGATCATGGACGAGCCGCTGAACGCCGCCCGGGCCGCCGAGACCGACGGCCGGCGCACCGAACTGGTCGCCTCATCCGTGCGGTACGGCAAGCTGCCGGCACCGATCGGCACACCCGAGGTCAACGTCCAGGCGCTGGAGGCGGGCCGCAAATGACCACTCCATCGGGCACCGGACCGGCCGCCCAGCCGGATCGCAGCTCCGTCGACACCCCCGCCGAGAAGCCGTCGGGCACCACGTCCGACGCCTCGGCGAAGGGCGAGATCGGGCCTTCCCACTCCGACCTTCCTGCCCAGGCGCTGCACCGGCCGAGCGCGCCGGTGACGACCACCGGGGTCGAGCGGCACGGCATGTTCGGCGCGCACGGCTCCGGTGACACGTCCGGCTTCGGGCTGCTGGTCACCGAGCCGTACACCCCGGCACCGGCGGAACGGCCGTACGGCGGGTGGTTCGACGAGGTCGCCGACGCCCTGCTGGCCGCCATGCACGAACGTTCCATCCCGCCGCTGGCCCTGCTGCAGACCACGGTGGCCAACGGTGAGATCACCTTCTACATCCATCGGGACTTCCTCACCGTCATGCTGTGGGCGGTCCGGGACGACGCCTCGCTGCGGTACGAGCTGGCGTCGTCGATCTCCGGGGTGGACTACGGCGAGGGCGTCGCCAAGCGGCTGCACGTGGTGTACGAGCTGACCTCGATGACCTACCGCCGGCGGATCCGGCTGGAGGTCGCGGTGGACGTCGACGACGCCCACGTCCCGTCGGCCGTCGCCGTGTACCCGACGGCGGACTGGCACGAGCGCGAGATCTGGGACATGTTCGGCATCCAGTTCTCCGGGCACCCCGGGCTGACCCGCATCCTGATGCCGGACGACTGGCTGGGTCACCCGCAACGCAAGGACTACCCGCTCGGCGGCATCCCGGTCGAATACAAGGGAGCCGAGATCGCCGCCCCGGATCAGCGGAGGTCGTACTCATGACTGAACCCCCCGCCGGCGGAACGCGTTTCGCCGAGGATTTCCTTCCTCCCGACGACCAGGACAGCGCGACGCGCATCCGGGCGGCGCGCGGCACCGACACCACCGAGGGTCGGATGTTCACCGTCACCGGCGGTGACTGGGACGACCTGGTCACCGAGACCGACTTCGAGCACGACGAACGCATCATCATCAACATGGGTCCGCAGCACCCGTCGACGCACGGCGTGCTCCGGCTGATCCTCGAGCTCGAGGGCGAGACCGTCGTGCAGGCCCGGTCGGTGATCGGCTACCTGCACACCGGCATCGAGAAGTCGTGCGAGTACCGCACCTGGACCCAGGGCGTCACCTTCGTCACCCGGGCCGACTACCTGTCCCCGGCGTTCAACGAGGCCGTCTACTGCATGTCGGTGGAGAAGCTGCTGGGCATCGAGGTGCCGCAGCGCGCCCAGGTGATCCGGGTGCTGCTGATGGAGCTGACCCGCATCACCTCGCACCTGGTCGCGCTGGCCACCGGCGGCATGGAGCTGGGCGCGCTGACCGGCATGACGGCCGGCTTCCGCGAGCGCGAAGAGGGCCTGCACCTGATGGAGTTCCTCACCGGCCTGCGGATGAACATGGCGTTCATCCGGCCCGGCGGGGTCGCCCAGGACCTGCCGGAGAACTCGACCGAGCGGATCGACGCCTTCATCAAGATCATGGAGCAGCGGCTGCCGGAGTACGACAAGCTGCTGACCGGGCAGCCGATCTGGAAGGCCCGGACGGTCGGTGTCGGCATCCTGCCGCTCGAGGGCTGCATGCAGCTGGGCATCACCGGCCCGATCCTGCGCTCCGCCGGGCTGCCCTGGGACCTGCGCAAGACCATGCCGTACTGCGGGTACGAGACCTACGACTTCGAGGTCCCGGTGCTGACCGAGGCCGATTGCTACGCCCGGTTCCTGTTGCGGCTGGCCGAGATCCACGAATCGCTCAAGATCATGAAGCAGTGCAACGAGCGGCTGCGCGAGCCCGGCCCGGTGATGGTCGGCGACCCGAAGATCGGCTGGCCGGCGCAACTGTCCATCGGCTCGGACGGCATGGGCAACTCGCTGGAGTACATCCGCAAGATCATGGGCCAGTCGATGGAATCGCTGATCCACCACTTCAAGATCGTCACCGAGGGCTTCCACGTGCCGGCCGGCCAGGCCTACGTCGGCATCGAGAACCCGCGCGGCGAGCTGGGCTGCCACGTGGTGTCCAGCGGCGGCACCCGGCCGTGGCGGGTGCACCTGCGCGATCCCGGGTTCGTCAACCTGCAGGCGATGCCGGCGATGTCCGAGGGGTCGATGATCGCCGACGTCGTCGCCGCCGTGGCCTCGATCGACCCGGTGATGGGCGGGGTCGACCGGTGACCCCCCGGCCCGGCCCCCCCTTGACCGCGCGGATCATCTCCGCCGGCGCGGATCAACTGACGCGAAATGGGACTGGTGTGACGGAAGTCGACGACTTCATCCGCGCGGGAGGTGCGAGCCGATGAGCGACACCAACCGCCGGATCGGCGTGCCGGTGTTCCTGGACACCGGCGTCGTCTTCGACGAGCCGACCCACGCCCGGGCGGCCGAGCTGATCGCCCGGTACCCGGTGTCCCGGTCGGCGCTGCTGCCGCTGCTGCACCTGGTGCAATCGGTGGAGGGCTGCGTGTCCCAGCGGGGCATCGAGTTCTGCGCCGCCCAACTGGGGCTGACCGAGGCCGAGGTCTCCGCGGTCGCGACCTTCTACACCATGTACAAGCGCACCCCGTGCGGCGAGCACCTGGTCTCCGTCTGCACCAACGCGCTCTGCGCCGCCCTGGGCGGGGACGCCATCTACGCGACGCTGTCCCGGCGGTTGGGTGGCATCGGGCACGAGCAGACCGCCGGTGAGCCCGGCACCCCGGGGTCGATCACCCTGGAGCACGCCGAGTGCCTGGCCGCCTGCGATTTCGCGCCGGTGCTCACGGTGAACTACGAGTACTACGACAACCAGACCCCGGACAGCGCGCTGGATCTGGTGAATGAGTTGCAGCAGGGCCGCAAGCCGCACCCCACCCGGGGCGCGCCGCTGACCGACTTCCGGTCCACCGAGCTGGAGATCGCCGGCATCTTCCCGGATCTGGCGGACCGGGTGGAGGCGCCGACCGCGTCCGCGCCGACCCTGCGCGGGGCGGTGCTGGCCGAGCAGACGGGCCAGCGGGCCCCCGTGATGCCCGAGACCGTCGAGTTCCCGCCGCTGCCGGAGAAGAAGTGAGGTCCCGGTGACCCAGACCCAAGACACCGCGCCGCTGACGCCGGTGCTCACCCGCCGGTGGGCCTCCCCCCGGTCGTGGGACATCGGCACCTACCGGCAGCTGGACGGCTACCAGGCGGTTCGCACCGCGCTGAGCGTCGAGCCCGAGCGGCTGATCGAACTGGTGAAGAACTCCGGCCTGCGCGGCCGCGGCGGCGCCGGCTTCCCGACCGGGCTGAAGTGGTCGTTCCTGCCCAAGGGTGGCACCAAGCCGCACTACCTGGTGATCAACGCCGACGAGGGCGAACCGGGCACCTGCAAGGACATTCCGCTGATGATGGCCGATCCGCACTCGCTGGTCGAGGGCTGCATCATCACCTGCTACGCGATCCGGGCGCCGTTCTGCGCGATCTACATCCGCGGCGAGGCGGTGCACGCGATGCGCCGGGTGGCCAACGCGGTGCGGCAGGCCAAGGAGGCCGGGTTCCTCGGCCGGAACATCCTGGGCACCGGGTACGACCTGGAGATCGTGGTGCACGGCGGCGCCGGCGCCTACATCTGCGGCGAGGAGACCGCGCTGCTGGACTCCCTGGAGGGCCGCCGCGGCCAGCCGCGGCTCAAGCCGCCGTTCCCGGCGGTCGAGGGCCTGTACGCCTGCCCGACCGTGGTCAACAACGTCGAGACCATCGCGTCCGTGCCGACCATCGTGATGGGCGGCTCCGACTGGTACCGGTCGATGGGCACCGAGAAGTCGCCCGGCCCGAAGATCTACTCGTTGTCCGGTCACGTCACCCGCCCCGGCCAGTACGAGGCGCCGATGGGCACCACCCTGCGGCAGCTGCTGGCCTCGGCCGGCGGCATGCGCGACGGCATCCCGCTGAAGTTCTTCACCCCGGGTGGTTCCTCGACGCCGATCTTCACCCCCGAGCACCTGGACGTGCCGCTCTCGTTCGACGATGTCGCGGCGGCCGGCTCGATGCTCGGCACCACCGCGCTGATGTGCTTCAACCAGACGGTGTCCGTGCCGTGGGCGGTGTGGAAGTGGCTGGAGTTCTACAAGCACGAATCGTGCGGCAAGTGCACGCCGTGCCGGGAGGGCACCGGCTGGCTGGTGCAGATCCTGCGGCGGATTGTGACCGGTCACGGGACCCTGGAGGACCTGGACACCATGGCGGACGCCGCCGGCAACATCGCCGGCCGCTCGTTCTGCGCCCTGGGTGATGCGGCGGCCACGCCGATCCTGTCCTCGTTCAAGTACTTCCGGTCCGAGTTCGAGGACCTGGTGACCGGTCGGACGCCGCCGGTCGTCGATCACCGGCAACTGGCAGGGGCGCACTGATGACCCAGGTAGCAGTTCCACCGCCGGCCGCGGCACCCGAACCGGAGCCGGTACCGGCGGGCCACGTCCGGCTGACCATCGACGGCGTCAGCGTCATCGCGCCCAAGGGTGAGCTGGTGATCCGGACCGCCGAGCGCATCGGCACGGCGATCCCGCGGTTCTGCGACCACCCGCTGCTCGACCCGGTCGGCGCCTGCCGGCAGTGCCTGGTCGAGGTGGAGATGGGCGGCCGCAAGATGCCCAAGCCGCAGGCCTCGTGCACCCAGACGGTCGCCGACGGCATGGTCGTCAACACCCAGCTGACCTCGCCGGTCGCGGAGAAGGCGCAGCGCTCCAACCTGGAATTCCTGCTCCTGAACCACCCGCTCGACTGCCCGATCTGCGACAAGGGCGGTGAGTGCCCGCTGCAGAACCAGACGATGGCCAACGGCTCCAACGTCTCCCGGCTGCGCGAGCCCAAGCGGGTCTTCACCAAGCCGATCGCCATCTCCACCGAGATCCTGCTGGACCGGGAACGGTGCGTGCTGTGCCAGCGGTGCACCCGGTTCTCCGACCAGATCGCCGGGGACAAGTTCATCGAACTGCTGGAGCGCGGCTCGGCCCAGCAGATCGGGATCAACTCGGAGGAACCGTTCCAGTCCTACTTCTCCGGCAACACGATCCAGATTTGCCCCGTCGGCGCGCTGACGTCGGCGGCCTACCGGTTCCGGGCCCGGCCGTTCGACCTGGTCTCGACGAGCACGGTGTGCGAGCACTGCGCCGGCGGCTGCGCGCTGCGCACCGACCACCGGGCCGGGGCGACCCTGCGCCGGTTGGCCCGCATCGACATGGACGTCAACGAGGAATGGAACTGCGACAAGGGCCGGTTCGCGTTCGAGTACGTCCGCCAGCCCGACCGGATCACCCGACCGTTGGTCCGCAACGCCGCCGGTGAGCTGGAGCCGGCGTCCTGGACCGAGGCCATGTCGGTGGCGGCCGCAGGGCTGCTCAAGGCGCGCGACAACGGCGGGGTCGGTGTGCTCGCCGGGGGCCGGCTGACCGTCACCGACGCGTACGCGTACGCCAAATTCGCCCGGGTCGCGCTGCACACCAACGACATCGACTTCCGGGCCCGGCAGCACAGCGCCGAAGAGGCCCGGTTCCTGGCCGGCCGGGTGGCCGGCACCGCGCCGGGCCGGGGCGGGGTGACGTTCGGCTCGCTGGAAACCGCCCCGGTGGTGCTGCTGGTGGCGTTGGAGCCGGAGGAGGAATCGGCCAGCCTGTTCCTGCGGCTGCGCAAGGCCGCCCGGAGGAATGGTCTTCCGGTGTTTTCCGTCGCGCCGTTCGCCTCCCGCGGGTTGACCAAGATGTTCGGCACCGTGATCGCGGCCGGGCCCGGTGACGAGGTCGGCGTCCTCCGCGGGCTGGGATCGGACGAACTGGCGTCCGCCGGGGTCGCCGACGCTGCGGAGCGCAACCGGCTGGGCGCGCTACTGCGCACCTCCGGCGCCGTCGTGCTGGTCGGCGAGCGGGCGGCGCAGACGCCCGGCCTGCTCACCGAGGTCGCTTCGCTGGTCGACGCGACCGGGGCCCGGCTGGCCTGGGTGCCGCGCCGGGCGGGCGAGCGGGGCGCGCTGGACGCCGGTGCGTTGGGCACCGTGCTGCCCGGTGGCCGCCCGCTGGCCGATCCGGCCGCGCGCGCGGAGGTGGCCGCCGCCTGGGGGGTGACGATTCCGGACGCACCGGGTCGGGACACCTCCGGGATCCTGGCCGACGTCGCCCTGCCCGTCGATGACGACGACGCCGCGGACGAGGCCGTCGCCGAGGGCCCGCGGGGCCTGGCCGGCCTGCTGATCGGTGGCGTCGAGGTGTCCGATCTGCCGGACCCGGCGGCTGCGCTGGCCGCGATCGCCGGTGCCGGCTTCGTGGTGAGCCTGGAGTTGCGGGCCAGTGCGGTGACCGCGCTGGCCGACGTGGTGTTCCCGGTCGCCGCCGCGGTGGAGAAGTCCGGCGCCTACCTGAACTGGGAAGGCCGGCTGCGGCCGTTCGACGCCGCACTGCCGGAGGCCGGCACGCTCGACGAGGGCCGCATCCTGGACACCCTCGGGGTCGAGATGGACGTCGACCTGTACACCCAGACCCCGTCCGCCGCCGCCGGTGAACTGGCCCGGCTGGGGGTGTGGTCGGGCGGCACCGCCCCCCTCGCTGTTGATCATGGCGAACCCTGTTCCGAGCCCGGCGTGTCGTCGGCGAGTCGCGCAGAGAACGCCATGATCAACTCGGGAGAGGGCGGGACGGGCGGGTCCGGCTACCGGTTGGCGTCGTGGCGGATGAATCTGGACGGCGGCCGGGCGATGGACGGCGAGCCGTACCTGGCCGGGACCGCTCGGCCGGACGTGATCCGGGTCGCCCCGGCCGTGGCCGATGCCCTGGGGATCGGCGACGGCGACCCCGTCGCGGTCCGCGGACCTGCCAGTTCGATCACCCTGCCGGTCGCGGTCACCCCGATGGTGCCGGACGTGGTCTGGCTGCCGGCCATGATCGACGGCATGCCCACCGGCGGCCGGCTCGGTGCCGCTGTCGGTGCCCGGGTGCATATTGACCCCGTCCTGCTGGACGAGACAGTGCGGGACTCGATGCAGTCTTCCGCGGAAGGGGCGGCGCTGTGAATGCCCAGCCGTTGCCGGACGGGTCGGTCGAGCCGCTGCTGGCCGACGACCCGTGGTGGCTGATGCTGATCAAGGCCCTGCTGATCTTCATCATCCTGCTGCTGCTCACGCTGTTCGCCATCTGGTTCGAGCGCCGCGTGGTCGGGCGCATGCAGCACCGTCCCGGCCCGAACTGGAACGGCCCGTTCGGCCTGCTCCAGTCGCTGGCCGACGCGTTGAAGCTGCACTTCAAGGAGGGCATCATCCCCGCGAAGGCGGACAAGGTGGTGTACATCCTGGCGCCCGCGTTCTCGGCCATCCCGGCGTTCCTGATCTTCTCGATCATCCCGGTGGGTGGCGAGGTCACGATGTTCGGTGAGCAGACCGCGCTGCAGTTGATCGATCCGCCGGTCGGTGTCCTGGTCGCGCTCGGCCTGGCCTCGGTCGGTGTCTACGGCATCGTGCTCGGCGGTTGGGCGTCCGGGTCGACGTACCCGTTGCTCGGCGGTCTGCGCTCGGCCGCGCAGATGATCTCCTACGACGTGGCCATGGGCCTGTCCTTCGTCGCGGTGTTCCTGTACGCCGGCACCCTGTCGACGGCGGGGATCGTCACCCAGCAGGAGCCCGGCTGGTACGTCTGGCTGCTGCCGGTGTCGTTCATCGTCTACTGCGTCTCCATGGTCGGCGAAACCAACCGGGCGCCGTTCGACCTGGCCGAGGCGGAGGGCGAGCTGGTCGGTGGGTTCAACACCGAGTACTCCTCGATGCGGTTCGGCCTGTTCTTCCTGGCCGAGTACATCAACCTGATCAATGTCTCGGCGATCGCGACCACCCTGTTCCTGGGCGGCTGGATGGCGCCCTGGCCGGTCTCGATGCTGCCCTGGGCCAACACCGGCTACTGGACGATGCTCTGGTTCTTCATCAAGGTCCTGGCGTTCATGTTCGTGTTCGTCTGGCTCCGCGGAACGTTGCCCCGGATCCGTTACGACCAGTTCATGGCGATCGGCTGGAAGGTGCTGATCCCGGTCTCGCTGGTGTGGATCGTGCTGGTCGGCTCGGTACGGGTGCTGCGCAACGCCGAGGGCTTCTCCACCACCCAGGTACTGCTGTGGGTCGGCATCCCGCTGGCGGTGATCATCATCGCGGCCATCGCCTGGCCACCGTCGAAGAAGAACGAGTTCCTCGTCGACCTGCCGGAGGACGATGTGGGAGCCGTCGAACCCGGCGAATCGGTCGGTGGTGCACCCGGCGGCACGGTGGTGCCGGAGGCCCGTGGCGCCTACCCGGTGCCGCCGCTGGACCTGATCGTGCCGGTGCCGCCGATCCGCTCGCGCCGCGCCGACGCGGCCGGCCGGGCGTCCGATGCCCCGGCCCTCACCCCGGCCGGTGCCGGGCACGACCTGCCGGGAGGCAGCGATGTCGTTTCTTGATCCCGTCAAGGGGTTCGGGGTCACCTTTGCCACCATGTTCAAGCCGGTGGTCACCGAGGACTACCCGAAAAAGCCCGACCAGCCGGCCCCGCGCTACCACGGCCGGCACCAGCTGAACCGGCACCCGGACGGCCTGGAGAAGTGCGTCGGCTGCGAGTTGTGTGCGTGGGCCTGCCCGGCCGACGCCATCTTCGTCGAGGGCGGGGACAACACCGACGAGGAGCGTTACTCGCCGGGTGAGCGGTACGGGAAGAACTACCAGATCAACTACCTGCGGTGCATCGGCTGCGGCCTGTGCATCGAGGCCTGCCCGACCCGGTCGCTGACCATGACGAACGAGTACGAACTGGCCGACGACGACCGGCAGCGGCTGATCTACACCAAGGACATGCTGCTGGCCCCGTTGCTGCCCGGGATGGAGCAGCCGCCGCACCCGATGCGGCTGGGGGACGAGCACGACTACTACGCCCGGGGTCCCGAGCTGGTCCGGCAGGCGGCCGCCGGCGGCGGGGTCGGCCCCGCGGCCGACCGATCCGAAGCTCAGGAGGCCGGGCAGGAGCCGCCGGTCTCCGCGCCGCAGGGCGCCGATCACCCCGCGGCGGTCCGGGTCCGAACCCAGGGGCAGGCATGAACGAGCGCCGGCGAGTGAGCATTCAGAACGGCATGAACGAGCGGCAGCGAGTGAATCAGCAGCACGGACCCCGCTCCGGCGGCCGGGTCGCTGAGCCTGCGAAGCGGGCCGGGGAGGGATTGGCGTGATGTCGCTCCTCGCCGCCGCGGTTCAGGCGGCCGCCGACACGGCGACCGCCGCGCCGAACACCGACCCCGGCGCCGAGCTCATCGCGTTCTGGATCCTGGCGCCGCTGGCCGTGCTCGGCGCGGTCGGCATGGTCTTCTCCCGCAGCGCGGTGCACTCGGCGCTCTGGCTGGTGCTGACGATGCTGTCTCTGGGTTGCCTGTACATCAACCAGAACGCCGAGTTCCTCGGGTTCGTGCAGATCATCGTGTACACCGGCGCGATCATGATGCTGTTCCTGTTCGTGCTGATGCTGACCGGTCGGGACTCCGGCGATTCCACCTTCGAGGTGCTGCGCAAGCAGCGGATCATCGCGATCGTCCTCGGCATCGGGTTCGTCGTGCTGCTGGTCGCCGGGCTGCTCCGCGCGTTGCGCGCGGTGCCATCGGTGGGGCTGGCCGGCGCCTACACCGACCGGGGTCCCATCGGGGCGATCGCCCAACTGTTGTTCACCGACTACCTGTTCCCGTTCGAGCTGACCAGCGCGCTGCTGATCACCGCGGCGACCGGGGCGATGGTGCTCACGCACATCGAGAAGGCGCCGGGCGAGCGCAAGTCGCAGCGGCAGCGGGTGCACGAGCGGATGCGGTCCGACCGGATGTCCCCGTTGCCCGGGCCCGGCGTGTTCGCCCGGTCGTCATCCAACGCCACCCCGGCGCTGCTGCCCGACGGGTCGATCGCGCCCGGATCGGTGTCCGACCTGGTCGAGGTCGCGGAGAGCGAGCAGGTGGCCCGCCGGTTCCGGAGCGGCGGGACGCTGACCGAGATCGAGAGCGCCGAACACCCGCAGCGCGTCGACTCGGACGTCGACGCCGACGGTCCTGACGGGGGAGCGCGATGACGCCCAATCACTACCTGGTGCTGTCCGCGCTGCTGTTCGGCATCGGCGCCGTCGGCTTCCTGGTGCGCCGGAACGCGATCGTCGTGTTCATGTGCGTCGAGCTGATGCTCAACGCCGTGAACCTGTCCCTGGTGACGTTCTCGAACCTCTGGGGCAATCTCAACGGCGTCGTGTTCGCGTTCTTCCTGATGGTCGTCGCCGCAGCCGAGGTCGTCGTCGGCCTGGCGATCATCATGTCCATCTTCCGCAGTCGGCGCAGCGCCTCGGTCGACGACGCGAACCTGCTGAAGTTCTGATCGGGAGTTTGACGACTGTGACGGGTTTGCTCGGAGCATCCGTGCTCCTCATCGCCCTGCCGCTGGCCGGCGCCATCGTGCTGCTGGTCGGTGGGCGGCTGCTGGACCGGGTGGGGCATCTGATCGGCTGCGCCACCGTGCTGGCGTCGTTCGTCCTCGGTGTGCTGATCTTCATCCGGCTGATCGGCGAACCATCCGGTGCCGATCAGGTGCACACGGTGCAGGTCTACACCTGGATGCAGTCCGCCGGACTGAACATCGACTTCGGGCTGCTGGTCGACCCGCTGTCCATCACCTTCGTGCTGCTGATCACCGGGGTCGGCTCGCTGATCCACATCTACTCGATCGGCTACATGGCGCACGACGCCGACCGGCGCAAGTTCTTCGCCTACCTCAACCTGTTCGTCGCGGCGATGCTGCTGCTGGTGCTGGGCAGCTCGTTCGTCACCCTGTATGCCGGTTGGGAGGGCGTCGGCCTGGCGTCCTACCTGCTGATCGGCTTCTGGTCGGACCGGCCGTCCGCGGCCACCGCGGCCAAGAAGGCGTTCATCATGAACCGGGTCGGTGACGTCGGCCTGGCCCTGGCCATCTTCCTGATGTTCAAGGAGCTGGGCACCGTCTCCTACGACGGGGTGTTCTCGCAGATCGACCGGCTCGCCGAGCAGTCGCCGGGCACGGTCACCGTGATCGCCCTGCTGCTGTTGCTCGGCGCCTGCGGCAAGTCGGGTCAGGTGCCCCTGCAGGCGTGGTTGCCCGACGCCATGGAGGGCCCGACCCCGGTGTCGGCCCTGATCCACGCCGCGACCATGGTCACCGCGGGCGTGTACCTGATCGCCCGCAGCTCGCCGATCTACGACGTCACCGCCGACGGCAGCCTCGTCGTCGCAATCATCGGCACCGTCACCCTGCTGGTCGGTTGCATCGGCGGCTGCGCCAAGGACGACATCAAGAAGGTGCTGGCCTACTCCACGGTCTCCCAGATCGGGTACATGTTCCTGGCCGTCGGGCTGGGCGCCGGGGTGTATGCGCTGGGCATCCTGCTGCTGCTGTGCCACGGCTTCTTCAAGGCCGGCCTGTTCCTCGGCGCCGGCTCCGTCATGCACGCCATGAACGACGACGTGGACATGCGCCGCTATGGCGGGCTGGCCCGCCGGCTGCCGATCACCTTCGGCACCATGGCCTGCGGGTACCTGGCGATCATCGGGTTCCCGTTGTTCGACGGCTTCTACGCCAAGGACCCGATCATCGAGGCCGCGTTCGCGGCCGAGGGCGTCACGGGGTGGCTGCTCGGCTCGGCCGCGCTGATCGGCGCCGGCATCACCGCGTTCTACATGACCCGGCTGATGATCATGACGTTCTTCGGCGAGCCTCGGTGGAAGCAGCTCAAGTCGACCGACGGGCGCGAGTACCACCCGCACGAGGCGCCGCCGGTGATGACCATTCCGATGATCATCCTGGCGGTCGGGTCGGTCGGCGCCGGTGCGTTCTTCGCCATCAACGACCGGCTGGCCAACTGGTTGGCGCCGTCGGTCGGTCCCTACGAGGAGCCGCACCCGCCGTTCCCGGCCATCGTCGTGACCATCGCGACGCTGGCCGTGGTCGCCGTCGGCGTGTTCATCGCCTACTGGTTCATCGGCCGCCGGCCGGTGCCGGTGACCGCGCCGATGCCGGTGCCGGCCATCGTCACGCTGGCCCGGGCCGATGTGGGTGGCAACGCCATCAACGAGACCTTGTTCGCCCGGCCGGGCATCTGGCTGTCCCGCGCGTCCGTGTACGCCGACGCCAAGGGGGTGGACGGCCTGGTCAACGGCAGCGCTGCTGCCCTGGGCGGGTTGTCCGGCCGATGGCGGCATTGGCAGAACGGCTATGTCCGCTCGTACGCCCTGTCGATGTTCGCGGGCACCCTCGTCGTGGTGCTCATGCTGCTGCTGGTGAGGTCGGCGTGACTGACATCGGAACGAACTCCTGGTACCTGGTCGTCCTGATCTTCCTGCCGGTGGTCGGCGCGCTGGTGCTGGCCGCCATGGCCGGTGCGCCGGTACGCACGGTGAAGCTGACCGCGCTGGTCTTCTCGCTGGCCGAACTGGCCGTCGCGGTGGCCTTGTGGATCGCCTACACGGCCACGACCGCAGTGGTGGACCTGCCGTTCCGGGAGACCTTCTCGGTCACCTGGATCCCCTACTTCAACATCAACTTCTCGCTCGGCGTCGACGGCATCTCGCTGACCATGATCGCGCTGATCGCGGTGCTGATGCCGATCGTGCTCGGTGCGTCGTGGGAGGAGAAGCTGCCCGCCGGCCGGACCATCGGCGGCTACTTCGCGCTCCTGCTCGTCCTGCAGGGTGCGATGGTCGGCGTGTTCGCGGCCACCAACGTCTTCGTGTTCTACGTGATGTTCGAGGTCATGCTGATCCCGATGTACTTCCTGATCGGCGCGTTCGGCGGGGTCCGCCGGGCGTACGCGGCGACCAAGTTCTTCCTGTACTCGCTGCTCGGCGGCCTGCTCATGCTCGCGTCGGTGATCGGCCTGTACGTCGCGTCGGCCCAGGTCCTGCCCAACGGCGGCACGTTCGACTGGGTCACCCTGCGGGCCATCTCGAGCCAGATCCCCGAATCCACCCAGATGTGGATCTTCGCGGGATTCGCGATCGCGTTCGCCATCAAGGCACCGCTGGTGCCGCTGCACACCTGGCTGCCGGACGCCGGTACCGAGGCGCCGGTCGGGGCGGGCACGCTGCTGGTCGGCGTGCTGGACAAGGTCGGCACCTTCGGGTTCTTGCGGATCTGCCTGCCGCTGCTGCCGGCGGCCAGCAGCAAGCTGGCCTGGGTCATCATTCTGCTGGCCGTCCTTGGCATCATCTACGGCGCGATCGTCGCCGCCGGGCAGACCGACCTCAAACGGTTCGTCACCTTCACCTCGATCGCGCACTTCGGCTTCATCGCGCTGGGCGTGTTCGCCTTCACCACCCAGTCGATCGCCGGTGCGGCGCTGTACATGGTCAACCACGGCATCGCGACGGGCCTGCTGTTCCTGGTGGTCGGCATGCTCACGACCCGCGGCGGCAGCAAGCTGGTCGGCGACTACGGCGGGGTGTGGAAGGTGGCGCCGATCCTCGGCGGCATGTTCCTGATCGCGGCGCTGGCCACCGTCGCCCTGCCCGGCACGAACTCGTTCATCTCCGAGTTCATGGTGCTGATCGGCACCTTCAGCCGGCATCCGGCGTGGGCGGTCGTCGCCACGATCGGCATCGTGCTGGCCGCGGTCTACATGCTGTGGATCTTCCAGCGGACGATGACCGGTCCGGTGCGCGGCGCCGCGGTGATCGGCGGGCGCGGACCCGACGACCCGGTGGTGACCGGCGGCGCCGCCATCGAGGGGCCGGGGCCGGTCCCGTCGACCGAGGTCGGGGAGCCGGCGGCGGTACCGGGCGGCGCGGTGGCGGAATCGCCCGTCGCGGTGGCGCAGGCCGAGGCCGTGGCCGGGCACGGGGCCCGGGGCAAGGTGCGAGCCCTGTTCGGGGATCTCACGCCGCGCGAGATCACGGTGCTGACGCCGCTGGTGCTGTTGATCATCTTCCTCGGCGTGTACCCGCAGCCGGTGCTGGACGTGATCAACCCGACTGCCGAACGAACCATGGTTGACGCCGGCTACACCGATCCGGTGCCGGCGATCGACGCGCCCCTGGGAGGCGGTCAGTGATGACGGTCCTGTCTGCTCTCGCCGCGCCCGCCGTGGTGCTCACCTCGGCCGCGCCGGTCGATCCGATTACCCCGCCGGACATCAGCTTCACGCTGACCGCGCCGATGTTGATCGTCCTCGGTGGCGCCATCGTGGGTGTGCTGTTCGAGGCGTTCCTGCCCCGCCGGTGGCGGTACCCGGTCCAGGTCGTGCTGGCTCTGCTCACGGTGGCCGCGGCGCTGGTCTGGACGTTGCTCGGCGCCAACCGCGACGACTACGGCGTGACGTTCGGCGGCGCGGTCGCAGTGGACCAGGCCACCTACGTCATGTGGGGGGTGCTGCTGGTGCTCGCCCTGCCGTCGGTGCTGTTGATGGCCGACCGGGTGTCCGAGCCGGGCGGCGCGTTCGTCACCCAGGCCGCCGCCAAGGTCGGGTCGCAGCGGGACCGGGTGGCCGCCCGGGCCGCCACCCCGATGCAGACCGAGGTGTTCCCGCTCGCGCTGTTCGCGGTCGCCGGCATGATGATCTTCCCGGCGGCCACCGACATGGTCACCCTGTTCGTCGCCCTGGAGGTCCTGTCGCTGCCGCTGTACCTGCTGTGCGGGCTGGCCCGGCGGCGCCGCCTCATCTCGCAGGAGGCGGCGGTCAAGTACTTCCTGCTGGGCGCCTTCACCTCGGCGATCTTCGCCTACGGCCTGGCCATGCTGTACGGGTACTGCGGGTCCACCCAGTTCGCGGCGGTCGCCGCGCAGGCCCGGGCCGGCGACAGCAGCGATGTGCTGCTGCTGGGTGGGCTGGCCCTGGTGGTCGTCGGCCTGCTGTTCAAGGCGTCGGTCGGCCCGTTCCACCTCTGGACGCCGGACGTGTACCAGGGTGCGCCGACACCGGTGACCGCCTTCATGGCCGCGTGCACCAAGGTCGCCGCGTTCGCCGCGATGCTGCGGGTGTGCCTGGTCGCGCTGGAGCCGATGACCTGGACGTGGCAGCCGGTGCTGGCGGTGATCGCCGGTGCGTCGATGGTGATCGGCTCGGTGATCGGCATCACCCAGACCGACATGAAGCGGATGCTCGCCTACTCCTCGGTCGCGCACGCGGGGTTCATCCTGCTCGGCGTGATCTCGATGTCGGAGACGGGCGCGTCGGCGACGATGTTCTACCTGCTGACCTACGGGATGGCGACGATCGGTGCGTTCGCGATCCTGACCGTCGTGCGCAAGGGTGACGGTGAGGCGTCGCACGTCGCCGACTGGGCCGGGATGGCGCGCAAGTCCCCGGTGCTGGCCGCGTCGATGAGCCTGTTCCTGCTGTCCTTTGCGGGGATCCCGCTGACGGCCGGGTTCATCGGGAAGCTATCCGTGTTCACCGCCGCGATGGAGGCCGGCCTGGGCGCGTGGGTGGTCCTGGCGATGATCGCCACCGCGATCACCGCGTTCTTCTACCTGCGCATCGTCGTGGTGATGTACTTCGCCGATCCGGCGAAGACGATCCCGGCCGAGCAGCCCGTCGGCGTGGCCGCGGGTGCGGCCGGAACGGCGGCGACCACGGTGCGGACGCCGGTGGCCGCCGGGGTCGCGGGGGACAGTCCCTACGTGGTCGTGCCCGGCCTGCTGACCACGATCGTCATCGCCGTTGCGGTGATCGTGACCCTGGGGCTCGGCCTCTTCCCGGGTCCGGTGCTGGACCTGCTGAGCATTCCGCTCCCCCTGCTGTCGTGAACGGGCGCTGCGTCGGAGGCGACGGCGGCACAAGCCGGTCGCAACCTGACATAGGCTGGTCGTGATGAACGCCCCGACCATGCTGGCCGGTATCCAGCTCACCGACCGCGACCTCACCGCGCGCGTTTCCGCCGGATTGATCCAGGTCGAGGAGCTCCGCCTCGCACCTCATGCATGCCGGCGGCAAGCGGTTCCGGCCGCTGTTCACCTTGGTGGCGGCCGGTATCGGGCCGCGACCGGAGTCCGATGAGGTGGTCACCGCGGCCGCGGTCACCGAGCTCATCCACCTGGCCACCCTGTATCACGACGACGTGATGGACGAGGCCGAGCTCCGCCGCGGGGCCAAGTCCGCGAACGCCCGCTGGGACAACTCGATCGCGATCCTGACCGGTGATTTCTTGTTCGCCCACGCGTCGCGGCTGGTCGCCGGGCTGGGGCCGGACGCGGTGCGGATCATCGCCGAGACGTTTGCCGAGCTGGTCACCGGGCAGACCCGGGAAACGGTGGGGCCGGGTCGGGACGAGGATCCGATCGACCACCACCTGCGGGTGCTGGACGAGAAGACGGCGTCGTTGATCGACACCTGCGCCCGGTACGCGGGCATCTTCTCGGGCGCCCCCGAGGAGCACGTGCTCGCATTGCGCCGGTACGGCCGGGCGGTCGGGGTGGCCTTCCAGATTTCGGACGACATCATCGACGTCTGCTCGACCGACTCGGGCAAGACGCCGGGCACCGACCTGCGCGAGGGGGTGCGGACGCTGTCCGTGCTGTACACCCTCGCCGACCCGGCGGCGGACCCGCGGCTGCGCGAACTCGTCGGGGGTCCCATCCACGCCGAGCAGGATGTGGCCGAGGCGGTCACGCTGCTGGCCGCATCGCCGGGCATGGCCAAGGCGCGGGCGACGCTGGCCGGCTACGCCGATGCCGCGGCCGCCGAACTACGCCTGTTGCCGGAATCGTCGTCCAAGGACGCCCTGGCGTCCCTGGTCCGGTACGTCGTCGACCGCACCCGCTGAGCGCACGCCGAGCGATCCCGCTCCGGCTCGGGAGTCGTGCGCTGGGCCTCGTTCGGTGTGTGCCGGTGACCGCACCGTGTGGTCCCGTCGGGCCTCGGCCCATCAGGTCGCCGCGAACCGCTCCAGGTCCTCCAGGATCCGGTTGAGTGGCCGCCGGGTCACCGAGGCGATCGTGGAGTGCTCGCTGACGATGAACGCCTGCCGGGCCGCCCGGGCCCGAACCAGGTCGTCGTCGAAGCCTTGTCCGGTCAGTGCGGAGCCGATCGCGTCGGCCAGCGGCTCGGTCATCTCGGCGAGCGCGTCGGCCCGCAGTTGCGCGTCCTTGGCGTACTCCTCGCGCTCGGCGAAGGCGATCGCCTCGTCCGCGAAGGACCTGATGTTGGCCGCCGTCCGCGACGCCAGTTCCCGCGACGGGCCGAGGCGGCCGACCTCCCGCAAAGCGCCCCGCCGCAGCACGCTCCACGGTGCCGACTTCGTCGCGCTGGTGATTTGCGCCTCCAGGGTCCGGGCGTGCGCGGACGCACCGTCGAGTCGCTCGGCCACCCGCACCATCTGCCGCATGCGCTCGGCTGCCGTCAGGTCGGCGGCACCGGCGACCGCGACCGATTCCCGCAACGACGCGGTGAGGGTGTTCGCCACGCCGGACAGTTCGCGCCGGGCCGCCTTGAGCGGATCGGCCGGGAACAGGAACGGTGTGAGCAGCGCGGTGACCACCGTGCCGACCCCGGTCTCCCACAGCCGGGTGAGCCCGTAGGCGCCGGCGTCCGGGCTGACGAAGACCAGCAGGGCCGAGATCGCGATCTGCAGGTTCGGGGCCCCGCCGATCCGCACGAGCATCCCGATCAGCAGCGACAGGCCGAGGACCAGGCTGACCGCGACGACGTCCTGGCTGACGACCTGGGTGACCCCGACCCCGATCAGCAGCCCGATCAGCACACCCACGAGGCGTGACCAGGAGAGGTTGAAGGCCGAGAACGGGTCCGACTTCAGGCTGACGAGCGGCACCAGCACCGCGTAGATCGGCGCGACGGTCGCGCCCAGCCACAGACAGACCTGCCAGCCCACCGCCGCGACGATGACGATCCGGGCGAACTGCGGCAGCTCGGCCCGGGCGATCGTCTTCAGGGACTGCCGATCGAGACGGGCGAGGCCGAACGTCGCCCGCGCGTGACGGCGCAACGAACTGCCGGACGTCATCGGCGTCCGGTGGTCAACTGACCCGACCGAGGTCCACCGCGGCCGGGTCGGCCTCGACGCTGCGCCAGATCGCATCGAGCGACAGGCCGACCTGCGCGGCCAGCTGGGCAACCGTCGTGAAGGCGGGGGTGGGGATGCGCCCGGTCTCGATCTTGCGCAACGTCTCCGGGGAGATGCCGGCCCCCACGGCCACGTCCATCAGGGTGCGCGCACCGCGCGCCTCGCGGAGCAGGGCACCGATCTCCTGGCCGCGTCGGACCTCGTCGGGAGTGAGTGGAACCCGGACCATCTCCGTATAGTAATACCGGGATAGTTATACCGAAGGGTTGGACGGGAGTTGACGTGATCCAGGTGCTCAGCCCTCGTCAGGTGGAAGCCGCGCGGCCGGCCGGCCGGTTCGTCGGGCGGGTCCTGGCCGAGCTACGGCAGCGTAGCCGACCCGGCACCAACCTGCTCGAGATCGACGAGTGGGCCCGGAAGATGATCGCCGACGAGGGGGCGGTCTCCTGCTACGTGGACTACGCACCCTCGTTCGGTCGCGGTCCGTTCGGCAAGGTGATCTGCACATCGGTCAACGACGCGGTGTTGCACGGTCTGCCGCACGACTACCGGTTGGTGGACGGCGACCTGCTGACGCTCGATTTCGCGGTGAGCGTGCAGGGTTGGGTGGCCGACGCCGCCATCAGCTTCGTCGTGGGCGAGTCGGCGGCCCCGGCGGACCGGCAGCTGATCGACAGCACCCGGGCGGCCCTGGCCGCGGGCATCGGCCAGGCCTGGCCCGGTCAGCGGGTCGGTGACATCTCGCACGCCATCGGCACGGTGCTGACGGGCGCCGGCTACCGGGTCAATACCGAGTTCGGCGGCCACGGGGTGGGCAGCACCATGCACCAGGACCCACACGTGGCCAACAACGGGCGGCCGGGCCGCGGTCTGAAGCTCAAGGCCGGGATGCTGCTGGCCATCGAGCCATGGGTGATGGCCGATACCGACCGCCTGGTCATGGACCCTGACGGCTGGACGCTGCGGAGCAGCACGGGCTGCCGCACCGCGCACACCGAGCACACCGTGGCGATCACCCGGGGCGGGCCCGTCATCCTGACCGAGCCCGGCTGAACCGGGGCGGCTGAGCCGCAGCCCGGGCTGAACGAGTGGGTTCGGCCGGGGTGAGTGGCGCATGACCGGTCTACTTACGCCGGTGGTGTTCCATCGGGCCGGGTGATGGTTGCCGCGGGAACGACTCCGGGTCAGCCGCCGGCCCGGGCCGCCTGCCGCGCGCGCATCCGTTCCCGCTGCTCGACGAATCGGGTGGCTTGCGCGTCGAGCTCGGCCATGAACTCGACGAGTTCGATCCGGGCCTGCTCGCCGACGGGCCCGAAGTCGCTGCGGTCGAGGATCTTCCAGTACTTGAGCACCGGCATGATCACCGCGTCGTGGTGCAGCCGCAGGTCGTAGATGCCGGCCTTGGCGATCGTCACCGAGTTGCGCTGGAAGTCGGTCATGCCGGCTCCCGGCATGGTGAACCCGACCACCTCGTCGCGGATCGCGCACATCGTCTCGTCCGGAGCCCGCTCCAGGGCCGCGGCGACCAGGTTCCGGTAGAAGATCATGTGCAGGTTCTCGTCCTGGGCGATGCGGCCCAGCAACTGCTCGGCGATCGGGCAGTTGGTCGCCGCCCCGGTGTTGCGGTGGGACACCCGGGTGGCCAGCTCCTGGAAGGAGACGTAGGCGACCGCCTGCAACATCGTCTTCTCGCCGGAGTCGTACCCGGCGGTCATGTGTTCCATCCGGAGCGCCTCGAGCTTGACCGGATCGACGCCCCGGGTGACCACCAGGTAGTCGCGCAGCGCGATGCCGTGCCGGCCCTCCTCGGCCGTCCACCGGCCGACCCACTGGCCCCAGGCGCCCTCCCGGCCGAACCGGGTCGCGATCTCCCGGTGGTAGCTGGGCAGGTTGTCCTCGGTGAGCAGGTTGACCACCATGGCGGTCTTGGCCACCGGGTCGAGCGGGGAGTCTTCGGGAACCCAGTCCTCGCCGCCCAGGAATGCGAAGTCGCGTCCCCGACTCCACGGGATGTAGTCGTGCGGCATCCAGTCCTTGGCGATGGCCGTGTGGCGGTTGAGGTTCTCCTCGACGACCGGCTCCAACTCGTACAGCAGCCGCGTTTGCACGCCCTCGGGTCCGTCGGGGATGCGGCCGCCGTTCGTGCTCATAGCGTTTCTCCAGGTGAGGCTCGACAAGTACCCAGCCGCCACATTAGAGCAGGGATGCCCGCGGCGGGACGGGACCAATGACCTGGTGGGTCGGCCGGCGAGCACCATGCGATCGCATGGGATGACCGGGGCGACCGTTCCGGAACCCGGCGGCCCGGCGTCCGGTAGGGCCGGCCGCCCGCCGAGTCGTCGAACCGATCAGTGCCCGGCGCCGACCAGTTCCCGCGGCGGTGTCGCGTCCCCACCCGGCTCCGGGCGTTCCAGTCCCGCGCCCTCGACGTCCAGCGTGGGCAGCCAGGCCAGCCACGACGGCAGCCACCAGGCCCGCTCGCCGAGCAGCGCCAGCGCGGCCGGCACCAGGATCATCCGGACCACGAAGGCGTCCACCAGGATGCCGATGGCCAGCGCGAACGCGATCGACTTGATCGGCCCGTCGCCGGCCGGTACGAATCCGGCGAAGACGGAGAACATGATCGCGGCGGCGGCGACCACCACGGGCGCGGCCTGCCGGAAGCCGGTGCGGATCGCGTCCAGGAAGCCGGCCCCGTGGGCGTGCGCCTCGTGCATGCGGGAGACCAGGAACACCTGGTAGTCCATGGCCAGCCCGAACAGGATGCCGATGACGATGATCGGCGTCAGGCTGATCAGCGGGCCGGTGCGGTCCAGGTTGACCAGGTCGGCGAGAGCGCCCCACTGGAACACCGCGACGGTGGCGCCGAGCGCGGCGCCGACGGTCAGCAAGAAGCCGAGCACGCCGACCAGCGGGACCAGGATCGACCGGAACACCAGCACCAGCAGGATCACCGCCAGACCGACCACGATGGCCAGGTAGATCGGCAGCGCCTCGTTCAGCGCGGCGGCGACGTCCACGCTCACCGCGGTGCTGCCGGTGACGTAGGTGTCCACCCCCGAGGTGACGGTCGGCAACGTCGCCCGCAGGTCGTGCACGAGTTGCTCGGTGGCCTCGCTGGTCGGCCCGGATTGCGGGATGACGGTCAGCAGGGCGGCGGTGCCGTCCGCGCTCGGGATGGGCGGGGTGACCATCGCGACGTCGGCCAGTGCCGCGACGGGCCCGGCTGCCGACGCGGCCGAGGCCACCGCGTCGGGGCCGTCGAACAGGATGGTCAGCGGCCCGTTGAAACCCTCGCCGAATCCGTCGGCCAGCAGCTGCTGGGCCCGCGCCTGGGTGCTGCCGTCGGCGGGGGTCTGCACCAGCGTGGTCTGCATGGAGAAGAACGGGATCGCGATGATGCCAAGGGTGACCGTGGTGGCGAGCACGGCGACGATCTTGTGCCGGGTCACGGTGCCGACCCAGCGCTCCAGGAAGCCCGGGGTGGGGACCGCGTGCCGGCCGCCGGCGGGCAGGGTCGGGGCGCCGCGGCGCCGGCGGGGCAGCGCCCGCAGACCCAGGAAACTCAGGATGGCCGGCACCAGCGTCAGCGCCACCAGCACGGCGACCACGATGGTGGCCGCCGCGGCGATGCCCATCTGGGTGAGGAACGGGATGCCGGCGACGAACAGGAAGACCAGCGCAATGACGACGGTGAGGCCGGCCGTCACGACGGCCGAGCCGGCGGTCCCGACGGCGATGCCGATGGCCGACCGCACGTCGGCACCGCGCTGCAGCTCATGCCGGAACCGGGTGATGATGAACAGCGCGTAGTCGATGCCGACGGCCAGGCCGAGCATGGTGGCCAGCACCGACGTGGTCGACTGCAGGTCGACGAACCCGCTGACGACGGTGATGCCCAGCACGCCGACCCCGACGCCGACTCCGGCGGTCAGCAGGTTCATGCCGGCGACGACCAGCGAACCGTAGGTCAACGCGAGAATGAGCAGCGCCAGGATGACGCCGATCGCCTCGCCCGCGCCCGCGGGCACCGCGCCCTGGTCGGTGACGGCGGTGCCGGTCACCTCCACGGTCAGCCCGGTGCCGTGCGCGTGCTGGGCGGCGGCGAGCAGCGCATCCTGCTCGGCGGCGGTCACCTCGCCCTGGGGGACGCCGTAGGTCACCGTGCTGTATCCGGTGCTCTGGTCGGCATTGACCCCCGGGGCCTGCGGGTTCAGCGGATTGCCGGCGTCGACCACGCCGGGGAGCCGACCCAGTTCGGCGACCAGACCGCTGACCGCGGCGGCATTCTCGGGGCTGGTCAGGGTCTGCCCGGCGGGGGCCGCAATGACCACCCGGGCACTGGCGTTGCCGTCACCGGCGCCGAACTTGTCGGAGATCTTGTCCAGCGCGATGGTCGATTCCTGGCCGGGGATGGAGAACGTGTTCGACGTCTTGCCGGCCAGGGTCAGGGCGCCGACGACACCGATGATCAGGATCATCAGCCAGGTGAGGACGACGGCCCAGCGGCGCCGGTGGGCGAACGTGCCGAGTCGGTAGAGCAGGCGGGCCATGGTGGGCTGCTTTCTGTCTGGTTCTGTCGGTGGATTCAGGCGCTCGGGTGAGGTGGTGGGCGAGCGGGCCGGGCTACGAGTCGGCGCCGCCGCCGAGCGCGTCGAAGCAGGTCTGCAGGATGTACGGGCGCCAGGCCGAGCTCTTGTCGTGCTGGCCGGCGGCAATGGTGAGCACCGCGAGGGCCGACAGCGCACCGATGACCCGGACCTGACGCTCGTCGCCGGTGGTGTCCGGATCGACGCCGAAGATCGCCAGCACCGCGGCCGCCGGGTCCTCGGCCGGGCTGCGGGGGGCGCCGGGGACGGGGCCGGGATTCATCGCGGGGGAGAGCATCAGCGAGACCAGTCCCGGATGCCCGGCCGCGATGTCCAGCACCGCCTCCAGGGCCCGTCGATCACGGGCGGGGCCGGCGGGGAGTTCGGAAATCTGGTCCACCAGCCGGCCCCCCAGGGTGCCGACCAGGGCCAGGACGGCGTCGTGGATCGCGTCCTTGGTCGGGAAGTGGTGCAGCAGGCCGGCCTTGGACAGGCCGACCGCGTTGGCGATGTCCTGCACCGAGGTCTTCGCGAAGCCCTGGCGGGCGAAGAGGGCGGCGGCCTCGTCCAGGATGCCGTCGTCGATCTGCTGGCGGAAGGCGCGGGTCATGCGGGTGACCCTACCAGCCTGACCGACCAAAATGGTCGGTCTGCCGACCAATATGGTCGGTGAGGTGACTCACCCGCCGCTGGGCCGCTCGGCGAGGCCACCGGTAGCGGGCCTTGGTCAATTGACAAATGAATTTGTCTATTCGACACTGTCCCGATGAGCGCCGCCATGGCCCTGCTGGACACCCCGGAGCGGGTGGCCTGTGCCCTGCCCGACCTGCGCCGGCGGCTGCTGGACCGGCTGCAGCAGCCGGCATCCGCGGCCGAGCTGGCTCGCGAGCTCGGACTCCCGCGGCAGAAGCTGAACTACCACCTGCGGGTGCTCGAGGGGCAGCACCTTCTGGAGCTGGTGGAGTTGCGACCCCGGCGCGGGTTCACCGAGCGGGTCCTGCGGACCGTCGCGGGTGCCCTGGTGGTCGACCCCGGTGTGCTGGGGGACACCGCGCCGGGCGACGGGGACGGCGACCGGCACGCCGCCGACCACCTGGTCCGGGCCGCGTCGGCGACCGTGCGCGACGTCGGCCGGATGGCCGCCCGGGCCGACGCGGCCGGCCGGCGCCTACTCACCTTCACCCTTGAGGCCGATGTCCGGATCGCCGCGCCGGTGGCCGTGCACGAGTTCACCGACGCGCTGGCCCGGGCCTTGGCCGGGGTCGTCGCGGACTTCGACTCCGTGGGCGGCCGGCCCTTCCGGCTTCTGGTGGCCGGTCACCCGACGCCGCGAACCGATGAGGATGCAGCCGATGTCCCAGCCTGACAAAGCGGTGACCCCGGCCATCGAGGTCACGATCGCCGCCCCGATCGCCGACGTCTGGGCGGCCCTGCGGGAGCCTGGCCGGCTGCGGAACTGGCACGGCTGGGAGTACGACCTGCCGGACGGAACCGATGCGCTCGAGCCGGAGATCCAGACGATCTACTTCAACCCGGCCGTCACCGAGGAACCGCCGACCCGGCTGTCGCTCGGCACCGACGTGTTCGACCTGGCCGAGGTGGACGGCGGGGTCCGGGTCCGGATCACCCGGGCTCCGCGCGGCGCCGATCCCGACTGGGACGCCTACTACGACGACATCACCGAGGGCTGGACGACGTTCCTGCACCAGCTCAAGTGGGCGATGGAACGGCACCCTGGCGACGTGCGGGTCACCCACTTCACCGCAGGCACCCCGCTCGAGCCCGGCCCGATCGTGACCCGGCTCGGCCTGGCCGAGATCGCGGCTGTGCCGGTGGGCGGCGACTACGCCGTCACCCTGCCGATGGGCATCACGCTGAGCGGAAGCGTGTTCTTCCGGACCGAGCAGCAGTTCGGCCTGACCGTGACCGAGTGGGGCGACGGGCTGCTGGAGGTCGCCGATTCACCGCCGGCGCCGCACCGGCCGGTGGCCGGGTCCGCCGCGATCCTGTGCCTCTACGGAATGTCCGACGCGGCCGTGGCCCGGCTGCGGACGGCCTGGGACGGCTGGTGGGACGGCCAGTTCCAGCCGGTCACGGTGCCCGGCGAGATGCCGTCAGCCTCCTGACTGCGGGATGTCGGCTCGTCTCGCGACGGGGCCGATGCTCAGCTCCGTCGCGGTTGACGCCGGGTGTTGACTGATGTCGGGTGGCTCGAGGGGGGGGGAGATGACACATTCGACCGCCGATCCGTCGCCGATCGGACGCCATGCCATCCCGAAACGGCTCGACGCCGGCGACCGTGGCACCGATCCGGTCTCGGCGGAGCCGGGACTGCATCCGGTACCGGTCCGCGGCCTCGTCGCGCCGGTCATCGGATCGCGAGTGATCCGCCGGATGAAGGCGGACGCGACACAGTACGTCAAAGAGCAGCACATCGACATCGTCGTCAACAAGGTCAACGTGATGAATTACGTCAATGACGCTTCGAATGCCGATGACCTGCGCAAGGGTCTGCTGGCCGCCTGGAATCTGGACGCTGGGTCGCAGTGGGTCATTGACACCCCGGCTGATCTCGCGGCGTCGACAAATCCCTTCCACCACTCGGTCTTTCCTGCCTATCAGAACTTCACCACGACGTCGCAAGGAGTCAGTATCACCGCCTTCGGTGGACCGATCAGCGCGGTCTACAAGCGCGGCGCACCCAAGCTTGGTTCGCGGGCGCCCGACTGGGGCAAGGTGAAACTCGGTGATACCTACGCGGAGTACATCCGCGGTCTGCGCAGTGGCGGCCTCACGGATTCGGCGATCGCCACCGCACTGCTCGATCTCGACGAATCCGCTCTCGCATCGCACCTCGAGAAGCGAGCTGCAGCGATGCTGACGGTGACGGTCTATCTGGCCGAGGAGTGGCGGAAGCAAGGGGCGGCCAAGATCTACCGGGCTATTCTGCGGTTGATCAAGGGTGGCACGCGCACCTTCGATGAGTTTCTCGATGACTTCGCGTTCATCGGGTCGGCGGATCTCGGTCGTCGACAGGTCGGGCGTTTCTACGATGTGTGGCTCGGCGACCTGAAGCCAACAGATCTGGGTGCCGATGAACGTGCCATCTACGACGAGCAGTCCGAGATGGAGGCCGAGGACTACAGCTCCGAGGAGGACATGCGCACCGCCGACAAGAAGAACCTGAAGGGAAAGAGGCTCTACGCCCAGAAGCACACGACGAAGAAGTGACGAACGGCCCGGCGACCCCTGGTGGGGGATCGCCGGGCCGTCCATGAACGCCTGAGATTGGTGGTCAGGCGGGCTGGTGCTCCCGCGGCACGCGCTCGGACATGCGCAGGTCGTCGGCGGACAGCGGACCGGAGGGCTGCAGCGGCCGGGCGATCAGGTACCGGACGTACGCGTACGGGGTGAAGAAACCGGGCAGGTCGTCACCGAGGGCCGCCTCGACGAACACGTCCTTGGCCTCGTCGACGTGCCGGTGGGCCCGCTCGTCCTTGGCCTGCCGGTGCAGCTCGGCGACCTCGTTGTCGATCAGCTCGTCGACCAGCTTGCGGGTGACCACCAGGCCCTCGGCGAGCTTGGTCTTGTAATGCAGCCACTGCCACACCTGGGTGCGGGAGATTTCGACGGTGGCGGCGTCCTCCATCAGGTTGTCGATGGCCACCGCGCCCTGCTCGGACACCCAGGCGGTCAGGTACCGCAGCGCGACCGAGATGTTGGTGCGCAGCCCGTTCAGGGTCACCGCACCTGGCGTCGAGCCCGGGTTGATGATGTCGGCGGCCGTGACATGCACGTCGGGGCGCAGCTTGTCGAGCTGGTTCGGCCGGTCACCCAGGACCGCGTCGAACGCGGCGGTGCAGGTCGCCACCAGGCCCGGGTGGGCGACCCAGGAGCCGTCGAAGCCGTCGGCCGCCTCCCGCTCCTTGTCCGCCTTGACCTTGGCCAGCGCCTGCTCGGTCACCTTCGGGTCGGCCTTGCTGGGCACGAACGCGGCCATCCCGCCGATCGCGTGGGCGCCCCGCTTGTGGCAGGTCGACACCAGCAGTTCGGTGTACGCGCGCATCATCGGCGTGGTCATGGTGACGTTGGCGCGGTCCGGCAGCACGTACTCGGGCCCGTTGTGGGCGAACGTCTTGATGTAGCTGAAGATGTAGTCCCAGCGTCCGGCGTTGAGGCCGGAGGAGTGGTCGCGCAGCTCGTAGAGGATCTCCTCCATCTCGAACGCGGCCGGCAGGGTCTCGATCAGCACGGTGGCCCGGATGGTGCCCTGCGGGATGCCGAGCAGCGCCTGGGCCTGGACGAAGATGTCGTTCCAGAGCCGCGCCTCCAGGTGCGATTCCAGCTTCGGCAGGTAGAAGTAAGGACCGGCACCGTTGTCGATCAGCTGCTGGGCGTTGTGGAAGAAGAACAGGCCGAAGTCGATCAGCGCGGCCGGCAGCGGGCGGCCGTCGATGGTCAGGTGCTTCTCGCACAGCCGCCACCCGCGGGGGCGGACCACGATGGTGGGGGTCTGCTCACCGACCTTGTATTCCTTGCCGGACTCGTCCTTGAACTCCAGGTTCCCGCGGATCGCGTCGAACAGGTTGAGCTGCCCGTCGATGATGTTGAACCAGCTCGGCGCCGTCGAGTCCTCGAAGTCGGCCATCCAGACCCGGGCCCCGGAGTTGAGCGCATTGATGCTCATCTTGCGGGTGGTCGGGCCGGTGATCTCGCAGCGCCGGTCCTCCAGTCCCGGGGCGGGCGCGGCCACCTGCCAGGCGGCGTCCTCGCGGACCGACGCGGTCTCGGCCAGGAAGTCGACCGGCTCGCCGCCGGCGATGCGCTTGCCGCGCTCGCGGCGGGCGGCCAGCAGCTCGGCGCGGCGGCCCGCCGAGGCCCCGTCCAACTTGGCGATGAACGCGAGGGCCTCGGGGGTGAGGATCTCGTCGAACCGGGGTTGCATGATGCCCTTGATCTTCGGGGCCTTGGGCGGTCCGAACATCTTCACTGCTCCTGTCAGGAAACGTGCTGCGTGTGGTGGTGAGTGACGCCCTGGGTCCGGCGGCGAGGTGGAGCGGCGACCCGGCGTTGGAATCGGTACCGGGCCGGTGCGAGGGTGTGCACCGACCCGGTACCGAGGCTAGATCAGTGGAACTGCTCTTCTTCGGTCGACCCCTTGAGCGCCAGGGTGCCGCTGTCGGGGTTCAGGGCCGTGGCCACCTGGTCGAAGTAGCCGGTGCCGACCTCGGCCTGGTGCTTCACCGCGGTGTAACCGACGGCCTCGTCGGCGAACTCGCGCTGCTGCAGTTCCACGTAGGCGGACATGCCGGTCTTGCTGTAGCCCTGGGCCAGGGTGAACATCGAGTGGTTCAGGGCGTGGAAACCGGCCAGCGTGATGAACTGGAAGGCGTAGCCCAGGTCTCCCAGATCGTCCTGGAACGTCGCGATCTCGGCATCCGAGAGCTTCGAGCGCCAGTTGAACGACGGCGAGCAGTTGTAGGCGAGCAGCTTGCCCGGGAACTCCTTGTGCAGCTCGGTGGCGAACTCGCGGGCCAGACCCAGGTCCGGGGTGCCGGTCTCGACCCAGATCAGGTCGGCGAACCGGGCGTACTGCTTGGCCCGGGCCAGCACCGGCTCCAGGCCGCTCTTGACCCGGTAGAAGCCCTCCGAGGTGCGCTCACCGGTCAGGAACGGCTGGTCGACCGGGTCGACGTCGCTGGTGATCAGGTCGGCGGCCAGCGCATCGGTGCGGGCGACGATGATGCTCGGCACGCCGGAGGTGTCGGCGGCCAGCCGGGCGGCGTTCAGGGTCCGGCAGTGCTGGCTGGTCGGGATCAGCACCTTGCCACCCATGTGGCCGCACTTCTTCTCCGAGGCGAGCTGATCCTCCCAGTGCACGCCCGCGGCGCCGCTGGCGATCATGCCCTTCATCAGCTCGAACGCGTTCAGCGGGCCACCGAAGCCGGCCTCGGCGTCGGCGACGATCGGCACCAGGTAGTCGGTCCCGGTCTTGCCGGCGGCGTGATCGATCTGATCCGCACGGAGCAGGGCGTTGTTGATCCGGCGGACCACGGCGGGCACCGAGTTGGCCGGGTACAGGCTCTGGTCCGGGTAGGTCTGGCCGGCCAGGTTGGCGTCGGCGGCGACCTGCCAGCCGGACAGGTAGATGGCCTCCAGGCCGCCCTTGACCATCTGCACGGCCTGGTTGCCGGTCAGCGCGCCCAGGGCGCGGGTGAACTTCTTGGTCTGCAGCGCGTTCCAGAGCCGCTCGGCGCCGCGGCGGGCGAGGGTGTACTCCTCCTGGACGGTGCCGCGCAGCCGGATGACGTCTTCGGCGGTGTAGGAGCGCTCGATGCCGGCCCAGCGGGCGTCGTCCGCCCACTCCTGGCGCAGCAGTGCGGCCTGGTCCGAGGTGCGGGTGTGACCCTGCGTGGTGGGATCCAACGTGGCGGTCATTGCTGGCCGTCCTCTCCTGTTCGCGATGCGGTGGGCTGCGCGTTGCTCCGCGTTACCCGCCGTTCATATCGGCTCGACCAGGCAACTGTCGGCGCCCGGCGGGGGGTGCGGGGCCGAACGCGCTTGTAAAGAAATGCGATTCTTCCGCTATCGTGCAGGAGTGAGTGATCAGGACCCTGTGCGCCCCCGAAAGGCCCCGGCGGGGGTGCGTGATGCGCGTCACGCCCCGCCCCGGGTCGGCCCGGGAATGGCCGTTGAACAGCACCTTTCGCCAGGTGGGGGCTCGACGAGTCGATCACGGGTGGGCGCGGTCGACAGTCGCCCGGTCGGCCTGCCGGCTGTCAAAACACAACCCGAACGTTCCGCACAGGGTCGCTCGCAGCCGAGCAGGACCGAACAGGGGGGTGGCGGACCCGATCCGTTGACGATCGGCCGCCGGCTGCGACACCTGCGCAAGGGCGCCGGGCTGACCCTGTCCGACGTCGCGGTGGCGGCCGGGATCAGCCCGTCGGCGCTGTCGCTGGTCGAGAACGGCAAGCGCGAGGCCAAGCTGTCGCTGCTGACCACCCTGGCGGGGGTGCTGGGCACGAGCCTGGCCGAACTGCTGGCCGTGGCCCCGCCGTCCCGCCGGGCGGCGCTGGAGATCGAGCTGGAACGGGCCCAGCGGTCGTCGGCGTTCAAGACGCTGGACATTCCGGCGGTCAAGCCCGGGCCGCGGTTGCCGACCGAGGCCCTTGAATCGCTGGTGGGCCTGCATCGGGCGCTGGCCCGCATCCAGGCCGAGCGGCAGGCCACCCCCGAGCAGGCCCGGCGGGCAAACGCCGAGCTGCGCGACGAAATGCGCCGGCGGGGCAACTACTTCGGCGAGATCGAGAAGGTGGCCGCCGACCTGCTGACCGCCACCGGTTACGAGGGCGGACCGATCACCCGGTCGGTGGTCGACCGGCTCGCCGGGCACCTGGGTTTCCGGCTCCGGCATTCGGGCGACCTGCCGCAGTCCACCCGGACCGTCACCGATCTGGCCCACCGGATCATTTACCTGCCTCAGCCGGACGCCGGACAGCACGACTCGCGCTCGCTCGCGCTCAATGCGCTCGGCCACGTGGTCCTGGGGCACGAGGTGCCCCAGGACTATTCCGAGTTCCTGCGGCAGCGGGTGGAGATCAACTACTTCGCCGCGTCGCTGCTCATCCCCGAACGGGGGGCGCTGGCGCTGCTCCGAAAGGCCAAGGCGGCCAGGGACATCGCGATCGAGGATCTGCGCGACGCGTACGCGGTGTCCTACGAGACCGCCGCGCACCGGTTCACCAACCTGGCCACCCGGCACCTGGAGCTGCCGGTGCACTTCATGCGGATCAGCAAGGCCGGAGTGATCTACAAGGCGTACGAGAACGACGGCGTGCAGTTCCCGATGGACGCCACCGGGGCGATCGAGGGCCAGCGGGTGTGCCGCTACTGGACCGCCCGGGTCGTCTTCGATCGCCCCGACCTGTCCTCGGCCTACCAGCAGTACACCGACACAAAGTCCGGAACCTACTGGTGCACGGCCATTGTCGATCGCACCGCGCAGGGCCTGTTCTCGGTGAACGTCGGCGTGCCGTACGCCGACGTCAAGTGGATGCGGGGCCGGGAGACCACCGAGCGCTCGAAGTCGCGCTGCCCCGACCCGACCTGCTGCGCGCTGCCCCCGAGCGAACTCGCCGACCGCTGGGAGGGGATGGCCTGGCCCAGCGCGCGGGTCCACTCGCACCTGCTGGCCGCCATGCCGCCCGGGGTGTTCCCCGGGGTCGACCAGGTCGAGGTGCTCACCTTTCTGGACCGCCACGCCGCGGGCTGACGCCCTGCCCGTGACCCCCGCTCGTGGAGCCTTCCCGGCCGCCGGCCGACCCCTGCCCGAGAAGCCTCCCGGCCGCCGGCCGACCCCTGCCCGCGCGGATCAACTGCGCCGGCGCGGCTGAACCCATTCCGAATGTGACTGCTGGGACGGGAGTCGGCCACTTTATCCGCGCGGGTCGGCGGCCGCGATCACGTGGGCCGGGCGGCCTGCACCTCGTCCGGAATCCAGGCGCCGTGCGGCAGGCCCCGCCCGATGTGCGCGTCGTAGACCGGCCAGAAGTCGGCGACCGGCTGGGCGTGCGGGCCGCCGCTCGGAATGCCGTCGATGAACTTGTCGAGCTCGGCCAGGCAGCCGTGCCAGCCGGTCGCATTGCGCGCGGCGGTATCGTCCTCGGCCAGCACGTTCAGCAGGACCAGCCGGCAGCCGTCGTCGGTTTCGGTCAGCTCCAAATGGATCTCGTCTCCGCCCCAGCCGAACGCGAAGCGGCGCGGCGGATCCCAGACCAGCACCCGGTCGACCTCTTCCGGCTCCGGCAGATTCGGATCGCCGATGAACGCGATCTCCCCGCCGACCACCGGCTGGTAGCGGACCGCGGACGGGAACCAGGCCGGCAGCTGCTCGGGATCGGTGATGGCCGCCCAGACCCGGTCGAGGGGCGCCCGGAACCGGCGCTCGAAGCGCACCGCGGGCCGGCCGTCGTGCCGCACGTAGCTGCCCAGGTCGACGATCATGAGTCCTCCAGATGGTGTTCGAGCCGGTCGAGACTCTCGTTCCAGCGTTGCCGGTAGGGGGCCAGCCAGGCGTCGACCTCGGCGATCGGGCGGGGGTCGAGACGGTACAGGCGACGCTGGGCGTCCTTGCGCACCTGCACCAGCCCGGCGGCCCGCAGAACTCGCAGGTGTTTGGACGCCTGCGGCTGGCTGAGCCGCAGCGCATCCACCACCTCGCCGACCGCCCGTTCACCGGCCCGCAGCAGGTCGAGGACGGCCCGCCGGTGCGGATCCGCGAGGGCGGCCCACGTCGTCTCGGTCATCGCCCTAATATGCTTGACCGGATATATACGTGTCAAGGAATATACGAGGGAGACCCATCCGATCGGCCCCGGCCTCCGAACCCCGTGGGCCAACGCCACACGGAAGGGGAGTCGAGGTGTCGATCGAGCGGTCCCGGAACCGGCTTCGCTCGACCGGTGCGGTCGCACCCCGTCCGGACGGCATTTCCCGTCGGGTGGCCACCGCCGCCCGCGATCGCCAGCTGGGTCCGTTGCCGGAGCAACGGCCCACCGGGTGGCATCGCCTGGTGTTCGACAACCCGCCCCGGCCGGTTTCCGCTTCCGCAGTCGAGGCGCCGAGTGCCGATCCGACCGCTCGTCCGGTCGAGGACCACGCGGACTCGCCGGCCCGGCCGGACGCTCCGATCCGGCCGGACCACCCGACAGTCGCCGAGGCCGCGCCGATAGGCGCTGCTGACGGTGCCGGAAGCGCCACGACGCACCGGCGAACCGAGCCGCCCCGGCGGCAGGTCGGCCGGGTGACCGAGGCGCGGCCGCACCGCAGTCGCCGGTGGGCGGCCGTCCTGATCGCGGCGGTCGGGGCGGCCGCGGCCGCCGGGGTGGCAACGGTGCTGATGGTCTCCACCCAGTCGGATCCCTCGGCACCGGGTCCCGGGCCGGGCGTCATCTCGACACCCTCTCCGGTGCTGACGTCGGCGCCCGCGCCCACGGATTCCCCGACTGCGGCGCCCACGCCCGCGGTCGCCGACGTGCCCGCTCCCTCCTCGGTCGAGCCGGCCGTCCCGACGGAGCCCGCGGTGGTATCGACGCTGTCGCCCGGCGATCCCGGCTTCGGCTGGCCGTCCACGGCGTTCGGATCGGCGCCGGCCGGGGGCTGACCGCCACCCGCCCGCGGGTCAGCCCGTTCCGGCCAATGAGGCGAAAACGATGATGTTCGATTCGTAACTGCCGGCGTCCGGGTCGAACTCGCCGCCGCAGGTGATCAACCGAAGGCCGGCATGATCGAGATTGCCGTACACCTCCAGGGTGGGGAAGTCGCGCTTGGCGACCTGCCGGACCTCGTCCACGACGAACCGGGCCACGGTGCCGTCGTCGCGGGCGACATCCACTGCGTCGCCCGGCCGTAGGTCGGCCAAGTGGTAGAACACCCCGGGTCCGTACCGGCGCGAGTCGACGTGTCCCAGGATGATCGCCGGCCCGAGCGCGCCCGGTGTCGGGGAGTCCCGATACCAGCCGGGCCGCGCGTCCGGGTCGTCCAACGACGGCACCTGCACCGTGCCGTCCGGATTGCGACCGAGTTCGACCAGCGGGCTGTCGACCCCGATCGCCGGCACCGACAGCGTGCGCGGCGCGGAGTCCGGCAGCGTCGTCGGTGCGGTTGGTGCGGTTGGTGCGGTTGGTGCGGTTGGTGCGGTTGGTGCGGTTGGTGCGGTTGGTGCGGTCGGTGCGGTGGGTGCGGTCAGGGCAGTCGGGTCGGCCGGGGACGACGTCGGGGGCAGCGCGGCCGCTGCCGGTGGCCGGATGTCGGAACCGGTCGTCGACGGAGCATCGGACCCGGCGCACCCGGCCACGAGCAAGGCCGTCGCGACCGCCAACCCGAGCCCGGACCGGACCCGCACGTCAACCCTGCACTCGACGGATCCCGGCGAGGGCCAGGCCGCCGAGCAACAATCCGCCCACCGCGGCACCGGCCGCGACCGAAACCGCACCGGCCGCGTTCGACGTCGCGCCGGATCCGGTCGTCGCCGTCGATCCACCGCCGGTGTCGGCGGCGCCGTCGGGGACGGCGGACATCTGCATCGGCGCGAACGTGCCGCACAGCGCCGGATCGGTGGCCTCGGCGGGCAGGCTCGGGTCGAGTTCGCTGGCGCCCAGGACGTCGTCGTACGCGCCGTTGGCGTTGTAGTCGATGCCGTGCACGACCAGCACGGCCGTGCCGCGGGCCAGGTTGGCCACGACATTCGGGTCGAGTTCGATCGTCCGGCTGTAGGTGTAGGAGCCGGTGTGCGGGAAGTGCGTGACGTCGAGGCCGTGGTCGGCCGAGGTCGGGCCGTCGACCGTCAGGGACGTGCCGATCCCGCCGTAGAGCGGGGCGCCGTCGGCGACGGTGATGGACGGCAGGCCGTTGTGCTGTTGCGGGACGCTCGGGCACTGGCCGAGGGCGTCGACGTGGATGTGCTGCGCGTGCGGTACGCCGTCCAGCAGCCCGTTGACCTGGATCTTCACCTCGGCGGTGGTGCCGGTGACGGTGATCCAGGACGCACCGTTGCCGGTGACCTGGTTCGCCGTGATCGGGTCGAGAGCGGCCTGGTAGGACCGGCTCCGGTCATCCGATGCCGCCGCCGATCCCGAGCCCGCCGAGGCCGCGGACGCCGCGGTGGGCCCGGCGAGGAGCACCCCCAGCACGCAGGCCACCGCTCCCGCACCGGCCATGGATGTGCGTCGCATCGTCGCTCCCCTCGTTCGGAATCCCGGTTCGGCCGGGATTCGTAGACCTCGGGGTGGGGGATTGGTGGGGCCGGATCAGGTCCGGCGGGCGACGGCGGCGCGGCGGGCCTGACGCAGGGCGTCGGCGGTGAAGACGATCAATGCCAGCCAGACCAGGGCGAAACCGACCCACCGGTAGACGGGCATCGGTTCGCCGAACCAGAACACGCCGATGAGGAACTGGATGACCGGGGTCAGGTATTGCAGCAGACCCAGCACGGACAGCGGCAGGGATTGGGCGGCGGCCGCGAAGGCGAGCAGCGGGACGCACGTGGCGATTCCGGACGAGGCCATCAGCAGCGCGTGGCCGGGGCCGAGCGAACCGAAGGTCGAGGTGCCGGCGACGGCGACGATGACCAGATAGATCACCGCCGGGACGAACTGGACCAGCCCCTCGGCCGTCAGCGAGGCGGTCGGGGCCAGCGGGATGACCTTCTTGACCAGCCCGTAGACGCCGAACGAGGCGGCCAGCGTCAGGGCGACCCAGGGGAACGAGCCGCCGGCCACCGCGAGCACCAGGACCGCGGTAGTGCCCAGCCCGACCGCGGTCCACTGGGCCGGGCGAAGCCGCTCGCGGAAGATCAGGACGCCGAGCAGGACGCTGACCAGCGGGTTGATGAAGTAGCCCAGCGCCGCGTCGACGACGCGTCCGTTGTTCACGGCCCAGATGTAGATGCCCCAGTTGACCGCGATCAGCGCCGCCCCGGCGACGACGAGCCCCCAGGTCCGCGGACGCATGGTGACGATGGCCCGCCAGCCGCGGACGACGGTCAGGATGATCGACGAGACGACCAGCGACCAGACCATCCGGTGGGCGAGGATCTCCGCCGCGCCGGCCGGCTCCAGCAGCGGGAAGTACAGCGGGAACAGGCCCCAGAGGCCGTAGGCGATCAGTCCGTAGGTGAGACCGCGGGAGCGGACCGCGGGGGCCGACCGTGTGCGCTGTTCGTCGGACGACGTCGCCTCCCGCACGTGTCACCCCGATCCGTAGGCCGGGGCCCACGGTAGGACGGCCGCCGTCCCGGAGGCGAATCGGACGCCGATCGGGCATCACGGTCGGCGGGTCGCGGCCCGGAAGTCCCGCACCGGACCGCCGTGCCGCCGTCGGACGCCGTCAGCGGTAGTTGGTGAACTGCAGGGCGATGTCCAGGTCCGCGTTCTTGAGCAATGCGATGACCGCCTGCAGGTCGTCGCGCTTCTTGCCCGACACCCGCAGCTGATCTCCCTGGATCTGGGCCTGCACGCCCTTGGGGCCCTCGTCCTTGATCCGCTTGGCGATCGCCTTCGCCTTGTCCGAGGCGATGCCCTGGACGATCTTGCCGGTCACCTTGTAGGTCTTGCCCGACGCGGTCGGGTCGCCGACGTCGAAGGCACGCAGGGAGATGCCCCGCTTGACCAGCTTGTCCTTGAACACCTCGATGGCCGCCTTGCAGCGCTCCTCGGTGCTGGAGGTGATCGTCACGCCCTCCTCCCCGGCCCAGACGATGGTGGTATCGGTGCCGCGGAAATCGAATCGCTGGGACAGTTCCTTGGCCGCCTGGTTGAGGGCGTTGTCCGCCTCCTGATGGTCGACCTTGCTCACGATGTCGAACGAGGCGTCTGCCACGACCTGGCTCCTTTTCTTGCCGTCACGTTGTTGCCCGACTTCCCTGCGGCCCGCGGCCGGCACGGACCCGGCCCACCATCCAACACCCATGCCGGACCGCTTCGGCGTTCGAGCCGGGCGGGGTCGATCTCGATTCGGTTCACGCGCGGCGGCCCGGTACGCTGTGCCGGGCCCGGATCGACGGGCCCACGGCAGGTTGCCCGAGCGGCCAAAGGGAGCTGACTGTAAATCAGCCGGCATTGCCTACGGGGGTTCGAATCCCTCACCTGCCACCGCAGCACTGACCAGCGGGTTCCCCCTTCGGAGGGGACCCGCTGAGTCATTTCTGCGGCCTTGATGTGTGCAATGTGTGTGCACTGGCGGGCACGATGGCCTCCGCTGCATCGGCCGCCTGACGTCCAATTCCGCCGATGAGGTGCGAGTAGGTGTCCGCCGTGAGCGACAGCGTCGAGTGGCCGAGGCGCTTGGAGACGACCGCGATGTCCGTTCCGGAGGCCAGCATCAGCGACGCTGCGCCGTGACGTACGTCATGCAGCCGGACCGGCCGGAGCTCCGCCTTGGCGACGAGCCTCCGGAAGATGCGCGAGACGTTGTCCGGGTCCAGGTCCGCGCCGTCCTCACGACAGAACACCCGATCGTTGTCCTGGTACGCGGTGCCGGCTGCTTCACGTTCGCTCTGCTGGGCCAGCTGGTGAGCCAGCAGAGCGCCGACCACGCGGCTGCCGATGTCAAGTCGGCGGTCCTCGCCCGATCGGGTCTTAGGTTTGCCCTCAAGCCGTTGCGAGCCGGTGTGCACGAGCTGGGTCCGGACGGTGATGACCTGGTTCACGAGGTCTACGTCGGACCACCTCAGTGCGCACAGCTCACCGCGACGAAGCCCGGTGAACGCGGCGACCTCGAACAGCGCGCCGAGCCGGTGCTCGGCGGCCACGCCAAGGAACGTGCCGAGCTCGGCCGGCTCCCATGGGCGGACCTTCCGCCGAGTGCCGTCCGGCAGCTCGACGTCGGCCGCCGGGTTGACGGCGATCAGCCGCAGCTTGCGGGCCGAGGTCAGCGCGCTCGACAGGGTGGCGTGGATCCGCCGGACGGTGACCTTCCCGCGGCCGTCGGCCAGCAGCCCGGCCACGAACTCATCAACGACCTGTGGGTGCAAGTCGGACAGCCGGTATCGGCCGAGCGCCGGCGAGATGTCCTCGGTGACGTAGCGGCGATACATCCGCAGGGTGGAGGCGCGCAGTTGCCGCTGCTGGCCTTCTTGTCCAGCCACTGGTCCAGCCAGATGCCGACGGTGGTCTTGTCGTCGTCGCGGTACTCCCCGGTGTCCAGCTCGCGGCGCACCTTGTTGCGCGCCGTCTCGGCAGCCTTGCGCGTTGAGAAGCCAGCCTTGAACACCTGCCGCCGCCGGCCGGTCCGGGGGTCCAGGCCACCACTCACCCGGTAGCGCCAGGTGCCGTGCTTGGGGTCGTCCAGCTTCGGGCATTGATCGCCGAGCTGCTTGCCGTCCTCGCCTCGGCAGCCGCACGCGCGCCACACGCTCCGGTCAGCCATCGGACTCGGCCTTGGTCAAGATCAGGCTGCAGACCTGCTCCCAGGGTGAGGGCGCCCAGTCGTCGACGCTCTGTCGAGCAGGTGGTTCTTTCCCGAGTTGTCGCATGGCCTCGGAGTCGTTCTCCCAAACCTTCGTCAGGAACTCCTCGTCCCGCTTTCGGAAGCCTGCAATCGTGTTCGAAAGGTCGGCCCTGAAGTCGTCGGACTCGCGGGCTACCGTTGCGAGTCGGTTGGTCAGCTTCTCCAGTTCGTATTCATCCGCGGCGATCCGCGCACGCAACTCTGCAGCTACTTTCAGCAACCGCCAGGCTTCGTATCGGTCTCTCATACCCCTTGGGAGCAGTAGCTCTCCGACCGGAACCTCGAGGGCCTTTGCGATGACGAGCAGCTGATCGATCGAGAGTTGCCGCTTCTGGTCAGGTGAGTCGTTGAGCAGTCGCGACAGCGTCGACGGATGCATGTCTCCATCTCGATGGCGCTTGCTCTGATCTCCGTCCTCGAAGACGACCTCGTTGATCGCCTTGAGCAGCTTGGCCTGTGTCCACTGTCGCCGGTCGAGCTCGTCACTGATGCGTCGCAGCGCGTGTTCGCCGCGACCCAGGTCGGCTACGAGTGCCGAGCCCTCGTCCCAGCTGAACGGCGCACTCGCCTGCTCGTCCGCCATGGGCCAGCCCTCCAAGATCGACATTGCTGAATAGCACCGATCTTATTGCAGAACGTCAGGGCGCGCAAGGGCATGATGGTCAGCAACAGATTTGGTGCGGTACAGCAAAGGAGACGCGCTGTGATCGAGATTCCCGAACAGCTCCGCGGACGAGCGGTGGTCGATCTCTGGCCGACGACCGGTGAGCTGCTCGGCATGGGCCGGAACCAGACCTACGCGGCTGCGAAGGCAGGAGAGATCCCCACCTTCCGTGTCGGCGTGCGCTGGAAGGTGCCGACCGCCAAGTTGCTCGACCTGCTCGGGCTGTCCGACCAGACGCCGGCGGCCTGACGGCCTGAGCTTGCCCCGGGCGGGCAGGGAGACGACATGACAGATCAGATCGCGCCGCTGGCTCGGCCCAAGCTCGGCGCCGAGGGTGAGCGGCTGCTCGCGATCAAGCTGCCGCCTGAACATTGGCGGCCCGCATCTCCGCAACCCGAACCGAGGATCGGCACACCGTCGGTCGCCGGCCGGCTGACGATCAGCCTGACAGATCGGCCGGATGTCATCGAGATCAACCGGCGGTTCTACGCCGTCGCCGACGCTCCCGACCTGGCCGAGGTGGAGATCCACCTCCCGCGACCGACCTGGTGGCGCAGGTGGCCCATGTCCAACCTGCGGTTGGCCCTGGATGGTTGGCGCGACCTCCCCTCGGTCCGGTTCATCATCGTCGGCTGGACGACCGTCCAGGTCCGGCAGGCCTGCGATGAGCTGCGTGAGGCGATCGCGGAGTTCAACTCGTGACGGCACCGGTCGAGCTGCGGCCCGAACAGCCGCGCCTTCGCGACCGGATCCTCAGCCGTGGTGATCTCGCCGCCCTTCCCGAGCCTGCCCCGTTCATCCACCGCACCATCGACCTGAACACTGTGGCACTGCTCGCCGGCTACCACGGATCGCTCAAGTCCTTCGTCGCCGAGTCCTGGGCAGCGTGCGTCGCCACCGGCCACGCCTGGAACACCAGGCCCGTCGAACCCGGCCGCGTGCTGTACCTGGCTGGGGAGGGCGCCCATGGCCTGCACAAGCGGTTCCGGGCATGGGAGATCCACCACGGGCTGACAGTGCCCGACGACACGCTGAGCGTCCTCCCGCAGCCGATCCGGCTGCTCGACGGCCGAGCGGTCGCCGAGCTCCGGCACATCGTCCGCGGCGAAGGCTTCCGGTTCGTCGTCATCGACACGTTGGCCAAGGTCACCGCCGGGATGGACGAGAACTCGGCGCAGGACATGGGCGTCGCAGTCGCCGCGCTGTACGCGATTCGGGAGTCCACCGGGGACGGCACGGTCCTGGTCGTCCATCACACCGGCAAGGACCGCACCACCGTCCGCGGATCATCTGCACTGGAGGCCGGCGTCGACACCGTCTACACCACCGAGGGCGACGCCGCCCTGGTCAAGCTCACCCGCACCAAGCGCAAGGACGGGCCCACCGAGGACGTCCACCAACTCCGCCTCCACCTCATCGACGGCACCGGCAGCGGCATCGCAATCCCCACCGACGACGTGAGACTCGGGTCAGATCGGGCCCGCGAACTGGTCTCACTGTTCGACTCACACTTCGGCTCCACCGGCGCCAGCAGCGCCACCCTCCGAGACGCCTCCCAGATGCCGAAGGCGACCTACCACCGAGCACTGAATGACCTGGTCACAGGCGGTGTCCTCACCAATACCGGGACCAAGTCCCGACCCTTCTACGTCCGAGGAGGAATGACCGATGAGTCTCACGAGTCTCACTGAGTCTCACGTCCGGTCTCAGCAGTCTCACGGTCTCACGACTCTAAGGAGTGAGACCACTGAGACTGCGACTGAGAACGGGATGAAGGAGACGCGTGGGGATGAGCACCACGCGTCCATGGGGATGAGCACCACAGTTCCCCGACTAGCTTCCCGGCACCGGGAAGCTTCCCTTCCGCGCCGGACCTCAGAGACTCCGGTCGCCGCTGCACACACCGCGTGCACATCACTCGCATCGCCGCAGTTAGAGAGCTTGCCCGCTGATCCTCAATCAGCGGGCACACGCTGCGCCACACCGCGCCGTACCGCACCGAAGGCGGTCTGATCATGGGGCGGACAGCAAGCAGCAACGTGCGGACGGCGCGCGCACTGGCGCGGTTGGCGGACCTCGAGCGGCAGGTGACCGGGGGGACTCGGGACTCTGACGCCGTGCGGTCCGGCCTCGGGCAGATCAGGCGGGCGGCACACCGGTACAGGATGGCTCTGCGCAAGCTGCACCGGCAGGTCGGCGAGCACGAGTGCTACGGCCAGGCCGGGGCCAACGTCGACGGATGGATCGACTGGATGGCCGGCGGACTGGCACCGGAGCACGACTGCCCCGGAGGCGCCTACGTCATCACCGGCGGGGAGGCCTGATGCCCACCTGCACCGTGTGCTCCCACCTCAGCCGGGAGACGATCGACCGGGCGCTGGCCGTCGGCACCTCCCAGCGCAGCGTCGCCGAAGAGCACGGGCTCAGCAAGGACGCGGTCCGCCGGCATCGCGACTCCCACCTCACTCCGGCGCTGCGCAAGGTGGTGGAGTCCCGACAGACGGGCGGGGCGGCCAGGGCAGTGGATGAGCTGGCCGAGCTGCGGGACCGGGCCCGTCGCCTCCTCGATGCGGCCGAAGGCAA
>NZ_JBGAKE010000009.1:0-219498 GCF_044224575.1 Nakamurella sp. | reverse complement strand
ACCTCAAACGAGTCCAGGACTCGCTCAACCAACGGCCTCGTCCGACGCTGGACCTCAGGACCCCAGCCCAAGCCCTGGCCCAGTTCCTGGCACGGGCCGCCTGATGACCCCCGTGTTGCACCGACCCCTTGACAAGGCCGCCCCGCGGAACGGCCACCAGCCCATGATCAACAGCGGATGGGGCTCGGCTCAGGCCCGGTCATGTCAGACTCAGGCCCGGTCAGGTCAGGTCAGGTCAGGTCAGCTCAGGTCAGGCCGCGAGGGTGAAGTCCCGCGTGGCGTGGTGCACCAGATCGCGGTTCTCGACCCCGACGAGCTCGTCGACGATCCGGGCCACCGCGTCCGGGTGCCGGGTGATGGAGCGGTGCCCCGCGGGCACCCGGATCGACCCCGCCGGCAGGCGGTCGGCTCCGGCGGGGACGACCCGGTCCACCGCGGCCTCGATGTCGACCCATCGGGTCGCGCCGAGACGAGCGTCGGCGGCCAGCTCCGCGAGGAAGGCCGAGCCGGGCGACATCTGCCGGGCGCCGGGACCGGGCACGAACCGGGCGAACGGCGTGCCCCGGTGCGGGGTGGCCAGGGTCACCACGGTCCGGGCCCGGTCGCCGAGCCCGCCCGACTGCACCGCCGCGCGTACCACCAACCCGCCCATGCTGTGCCCCACCAGGTGCACCCCGCGGGTGCCGCATGCGCCCATCGTGCGGTCAGCCTGATCCACCAGCCAGTCCGCGACGGACCGGATGTCGGCCCGAAACGTGTTGTACCGCAGGGCGATGACCTGATCGAAGCCGGCCGCGGCCAGAGCGACACGCAGGGGTTGCCACATGTGTTCGGTGCCGGCGTACCCGTGCACCAGCAACACGGGCGTGCGCCGCGGGAGCGCGGAGCGCACGATCGGACTCGGGCGCGGCCAATAGCGGATGGACAGGCAGTCCGGCGTCCGCCCCACCCCCGGCAGCCGCAGCCAGCGGGCCAGGCACGCGGTTCGGTGGCGTACCGCGGCCCACGCCGGCACGTCGGCCAGCCAGTGAAAGGTGTGGGGGCGCACCGTCATCAGGTCCTCCTGATACTCATGCCCGGAGTCGGCGTCGGGAGCCGGTGCGAGCGGCGTCGGGAACGAAGGCCCCGACGCGCCAACCCGATTCGCGGCGGTCGACCCGGGATACGGGCCGACGGTCGGAACGGTTCTCCGCGGGGCGCGCCCGGCCGCGGTCCGTTCCTTCCGCTGGGTGAAGCATGCTGTGAAGTGGATCTGTGTGATGCATGACGCGCCTGACCGGCGGGCGTTGCCCGGGCCGACGGTTCCGGGCGAACAACGCAGATCCATCCGCGGCGACCGGAACCCGTCGACATTGATTCCGACCGATGTGTCGATCCGGTGGGGCGGCTGCGTCAACGAGGCAGCGGTCGGGAACCGACCCAGCCGCCGCGAGATCATCAACGATCCGCCACCCGAGGGCAAGGAGCCGTCATGGAGTACATGCTGCTGATCTACCGCGACGAAACGGACGCGCCGGAGTACGGGTCACCCGAGTGGGAGCAGATGATGGCCGGCTTCCTCGCGTTCAACCAACGGCTGATCGACGGCGGGCACTGGATCGCCGGCGGCGGCCTGCAGACCACGCCGTCGGCGACGACCGTGCGGCTCGCCGCCGGCACGATCCCCACGGTGCTGGACGGCCCCTACGCCGAGACGAAGGAGCAGCTCGGCGGCTTCTACCTGGTCAAGGCCGAATCCCTGGACGACGTGTTGGACCTGGCCAAGGGCCTGCCGATCGTGGGGGCCGTCGAGGTGCGGCCGCTGACGTTCCGGCCGACCGGTGACTGAGAGCGCGGCGAGCGCGGTCACCGCCACCGGGGCGGTGCCGGCGGCAGTGACCGCCCTGGCCCGGGGCGAGGGCGGCCGGATGGTCGCCGTCCTCGCCCGCCGGTTCGGCGACCTGGACGTCGCCGACGAGGCCGTGCAGGACGCCTTGATCGAGGCCCTGCGGACCTGGCCGACGGACGGGATTCCGGCGAACCCGACCGGCTGGTTGCGGACCGTCGCCACCCGCAAGGCCATCGACCGGATTCGGAGAGCCGGTGCCGCTCACCGGCGAACCCTCGCTGTGGCCCGGGACCTCATGCCTGACCCGCTGGGCGGGTCACCCGCCGGCCCGGACGGATCGGAGCAGGAGCTGATGATCGACGAGAGCACGATCCGCGACCAGCAATTGCGGCTGGTCCTGCTCTGCTGTCACCCCGCCCTGCACCCCGAGGCGCAGATCGCGCTGACCCTGCGGCTGGTCGGCGGCCTGACCACCGCCGAGATCGGGGCCGGGTTCCTGCAGCCGGAGGCGACGATCGCGCAGCGCATCGTCCGGGCCAAACGCAAGATCCGGGACGCGCGGATCCCGCTGTCCCTGCCGACGGACCTGACCGAGCGGCTCGGCGTCGTACTCACCGTGCTCTATCTGGTGTTCAACGAGGGTTACCTGTCCCGGGGCGGTTCCACCGGGGCGCGCTCGAGTTTGATGGACGAGGCGATCCGGTTGACCGACGTGCTGATCTCCCTCGTCCCCGACGAGCCCGAGATCCGCGGGCTGCTGGCGTTGGAGCTGTTCCACCGGGCCCGCACCGCGGGGCGGTTCGACCCGGCCGGAGACCTGGTGCTGCTGGACGACCAGGATCGGTCGACGTGGGACCTGGCGATGATCATCCGGGCGAACCGGGCCCTGGCCTCCGCGCTCCCGCAGCGGCGTCCCGGCCCGTTCCAGCTCCAGGCGTTGATCGCCGCCGCGCACGCCAACGCGCGGACGGCGACCGACACCGACTGGCCGGCGATCGCCGGGCTGTACGGCCAGTTGCACGCGATGACCGGCTCGCCGGTCGTCGCCCTGAACCATGCGGTGGCCGTCGGCATGGCGGACGGGCCGGACGCCGGGCTGCGACTGCTGGACCGCATCGACGGCCTGGCCGGGTATCACCTGTTGCCAGCCGCCCGGGCGGAGCTGCTGATGCGGGCCGGCCGGCCGGTCGAGGCGGTCGCGGAGTTCGACGTTGCCCTGCGGGTCGCACCGGGGGAGGTGGAACGGCGGCACCTGGAACGACGGCGGGCGTCGGTCTCCGGTCGATCGTGCCCGGGGTGATCGCCGCCGCCGATCCCTTGGTCAGTCCTCCGGTTCTGGTTCCGGCTGTGGCACTGCGCCCGGCTCCAGGTCGATCCGGAAAGGCGCGCTTGGGCTGTTGATCGCGGCGACGACGGCCGCCCGCAGGCCGTCCGGGATCGCCGCCCGGCCCTCGACCGCCGGGACGATGCCGAAGGACTGCAGCATCCGCAGGGTGTCGAACACCGTGGCGCTCAGCAGCGCCGATGCCTCCTGTTCGGCCGACTCCCTGGATGGTGATCAGGTCGGCCGCCACGGCGACGTCCCAGGCCTTCATCAGGCTCAACATCTCGAAGACGGCGCGGAAGTCGTTGTCCGCGATGGACAATTCGTGGTGGCGAATCCACCACGACTGGTCGTCCCGGGTGAGATCGAGCTGCTTGTCCAGCCGTCGCCCGCGGGTCACCCACGCGGTCAGGGATCGCAGGTGGCGCAGGAGCGGGGTCGCCGTCAGCGCCGCCCATTCCTGGTCGGCGGGCGGCACGGTGATCGGGACCACGACGCCGGGCAGCAGCCCGGTGGCCTCGACGAACTGCTCCGCCGCGCGCGACTGGCCGATTCGTCGTTCTGCGGCTTCCACCGGCCCGTCCGGACCAGAAAGTCGAAGAAGACGGTCAGCGCGGGCACCCCATGCCGGGCGATGTCCTCGGGGTCGACCCGGGGCTGCTCGGCCAGCACCTCGAAGAGCTCATCGAGCGTCTCCGCCGGCCAAGTCCCGCGGGGTTCGGCACGCCGAAGATGGCCTTTGCGTTGGCCAGGGTGGTGACCTGGATCAGGAGTTCTTCGATGGGCAGGACCGTGGTGGGGTGATCGTCCATCCAATGCCGGAATGCCATGACGACCCGGAAGACCATCTGCTCCGGGGATTCCGGCGCGGGTCCGCGCCGGCGCTTCTTGTCCCGTCGTGCCGCCACCCGTGCTTTACCTCCGAGGGAGGTACCGACTCGGGACAACCCCGCTGGACGCCGTTGTCCGGTCGGGACAGGTCGAGCGGGGCGCGCCGCCGCTACCGTCGACGCGGATCGAGGAGGCACGATGACCGAACCCACCCGCGCGGCCGGTGCGCTGGGTCTGATCGAGACCAAGGGGCTGGTGGGGGCGATCGAGGCCGCCGACGCGATGGTCAAGGCCGCCAACGTGCAGGTGCAGGGGTACCGGACGCTGCGCAACGGGCAGGTCTCGGTACTGGTTCGCGGCGATGTCGGCGCGGTGAAGGCCGCGGTCGACGCCGGCCGGGCTGCCGCGCAGCGGGTCGGTGAGCTCTACAGCAGCCATGTCATCCCGCGCCCGCACGGGGAGACCGAGGACGTCGTCGGTCAGGCCGTCGTTTCCACCGGCTGACTCTGTCCCGGGAAAGCTCCGGTGCGCCGCCAGCCCGGGGCCTGGCGTCGGGCTGATCAACTCGGCAGGATGCGCCAGAAATGTAGCCATTCTTGCCGAGTTGATCAGCCCGGGCGAGCGGTCGCGGGCACGCCGACGGGCTCCAGCAAAGGCCCGGCGGCGCGAGGTCGGTCAGCGGGCCGGCGCGGCCCCGTCGTCCGCGGTCTGGTTGATCTGCAGCAGGCGCAGGGCGAAATCGGCGCGCATCCGGTCCTCGTGCCGGCTCAGGTCCAACCCGGTGAGCTGCCGGATCCGTTCCAGCCGGTAGCGAAGGGTCTTGTGATGGACGAACAGTCGCTCGGCGGCGACCCGCTGCGAGCAGTCGGCGTCGAAGAACGCGCGCAGGGTGCGGATCAGGGCGCCGTCGTTCTCCCGGTCGTAGGCCACCAGCGGACCGGTCATCTCGTCGATGAACGTCTGCAGGTCCGGGTCGTTGCCCGAGCCGAGCAGCAGCCGGACGATGCCGAGCTCCTCGTACAGGAAGGCGTTGCGCCCGCCGAGCCGGCGGGCGGCGGCCAGCGCGGTCTCCGCCTCGCTCAGCGCGGTGGGCAGCTCGATCGGATTCGGATGCTCCCGGCTGATTCCCCAGGTCAGCCGCAGGCCGGGCCATTCGGCGTGGATCGCCGCGCAGGTCGCCGCGGCGAGGTCCTTGGCCGCCGCACGACTGAGCTCCGCGGCCACCGCAACAAGCAGATCCCCACGCATGCCGGTCAGCGGCAACCGGCGGGTCTCGTCCACGCCGCGGACCGCCCGGAGGATGCCGCGGCGCACCTTGTCGGTGTGCGAGGTGTCCCACCCCTGCTCGGCGGCCACCTCCTCGACGTTCTCGATCCGGCCGTGCAGCACCCGCAGAGCGCCGTGCAGGGTGATGCCCAGCTGCTGGGCCCGCGTACGCGCGGCCACCCGGTGCTCGACCGGTCCCTGCAGCAGGTCCCACAGCACCTGGTCGACGGCCTGGGCCCGGGCCCGGGACGCCGCCCGTTCGCGGAGCAGGGCCAGCGAGCAGGCCATGGCCACCTGACCGGCGACCGCTTCCATCAGCTCCGCCGTCGCCTCGCCGAGGACCAGCACGACCTGGCCGACCTGATCGCCGTCCGCGTAGACCGGTCGGACCCACCGGCCGGCCACGGACCGGCCACGGGCCGGAAGTCGCGCCGGCAACGACAATTCGAGTGGACCGGGGGCGTGCGAGGCGATCATCGCGCCGTCCGGCCCGTAGACCCCGACCTCGCAGCCCAGTTCGGACGCCACCGCGTGCACCACGGCGGGTAATCCGCCGCCCTCGATGACGGTGGTCAGCAGGCTCTGCTGCAACCGGGACGATCGGTCGAGCAGGGCGACCTGCCGCTGCAGGGCGTCCCGCGCCTGTTCGGCCTCGGCCGTCGCCGCGGCCTGCTCGTCGTGCAGCCGGGCATTGTCGATGGCGACGGTGGCGATGTCGGCGAGCACCACCATCCGGCGTTCGTCGGCCCCGGTGAACATCGACGGGCGGCGACGCCACACCTCGAGCACGCCGATGAACTCGCCGTGCAGCCGCAGCGGGACGGCCAGCGCGGACCGGGTTTCCTCCTTGGCGGCGAGCGACATGAAGTCCGGGCTGATCGTCCGGTCCTCCAGGTAGGTGTCGACCTTGGCCGGCCGTCCGGTATCGAACACCAGGCCGGCCAACCCCTGCCCGCGGCGCATCCGCAGCCGCGCCGTCTCGGCGACCCGGTTGCCGACACACGCGCGCATCCGGACCAGGTCGCCCTCTCGCAGCATGACGCCGCAGATGTCGGCGTCCAGCACCCGCAGGGTGCGCTCGGCGATCGAGGTCAACACCTGGTCGACATCGCGGACGGACAGTAGTTGCTGCACGACCTCCCGGACGGCCTCGCTCTCCGGCTCGGCAGGCCCGGCCGGCGCCGGCCGATCCGGCCGCCGGAGCAGGGCGAGCCAGACGCAGGCCTGCGTCAGCATCGGATGCCGGCGGCCCGCGTCGCCCGTCCAACACAACGCGACCGTTCCGTCGGGGGCCACCACCTGCCGCGGCATCGACCTGGAGTCGCCGGCCAGCACGCCGCTCGCGGCGTCGACCACGCTCACCGGCCGGCCGAGCAGGGCGGCCGCCAGTCCCGCGAGATCAGCTGCTGCGCCCGCGACGTCGACCGGCTGGGTGCCCAGCAGGGTGGCCAGCGGCTCGGCGGCCGGCTCGCCATCGATCACGATCGGCGCGAGCACGGCGACGCGTTCGGCCGTGGCCATCGCTTCACCTCCGTCGGTGTCAGATCGCGATCAGCGTCTTGAGCGTACGTCGATCGGCCATGCGCCGGTACGCGTCCGGGGCCTGGTCGAGACGGACGGTGTCGGTGGCGACCACGGTCGGGTCGATCGCCCCCGATCGGACCAGTGCGATCAGCGCGTCGCCGTCCCGCAGCGCATTCCCGACGACGAACCGCAGCGTCAGCTCGTCGCCGAACGCGCGAGCGACCGGCAGGGACCAGCCCAGATCCCGGTGCACGCCGACCGAGATCACCGTGCCGCGGCGCCGAACCATCGCGAACGCCGCATCCAGCGCGCGCGGGCCACCGACGGCGTCGACCACGAGGTCCGCGCCGCGTCCGTCGGTCACCCGATCGACGACGGTCCGCGCGGTCTCCGGTTCGGCGGTCACCGCGCCCTGCGCCGACGCCAGCTCCCGGCGGGCGCCCACGGGCTCGACGAGCAGGACGACCCCGGCCCCGACCGCCTGGGCGGCCAGACTGGTCAGCTGGCCGACGGGTCCGCCGCCCAGGATCGCCACCGTGTCGCCCGGCGTGATCCGGGCCCGGGCGATCGCGGCGTACCCGGTCGCCAGGGTGTCACCGAGGAATACCGCGGCGTCCGGGGACAGACCGGCCGGGACCGGCCGGAGGGTGGCGTCGGCGAACGGCACCCGCACCAGCTCGGCCTGGGCACCCGCCAGCGGGGGGCCGAAGGCGGCGCCGGTGCCGAAAAAGCTGCGGTGATCGCATTCCCAGTGGTCGCCGCGCCGGCACCACCAGCAGCGGCCACAGGCGGCGTAGTCGGCGCCGAACACCATGTCGCCCAACCGATGTCCCTGAACTGCCGGTCCGGCGGCGACGATCTCGCCGACGAACTCATGGCCCAGCACGGAGCCGGCCGGTAACCCGTCCGGATGCGCGACGACGTGCAGGTCGGTGCCGCACACCGCGGCGCGTCGCACCCGGACGACGGCGTCCTCGGGGCCGGAGACCTCCGGGTCGGGCACGGTGTCCACCCGAACCCGGCCGTCTCCGGCGAACACCACCGCCTTCACGAGGCCCGGGCCAACCCGGCCAGCCGTTCCCGGATCCGGTCGGCGGCCTCGCGTAGCGCGGTGAGTTCGTCCGGCCGCAGCGGCAGCTCGACGATGCCGGCGACGCCGCGCCGGCCCAGCCGCGCGGGCAGGCCCACGTACACGTCGCGGATGCCGTAGCTGCCGTCGGCCAGCACCGCCGCGGGCAGCACCTCGCCGGTGTCCCGGGCCATCGCGAGCACCATCCGCGCCGCCGACATCCCCGGGGCCAGGAACGCGCTGCCCGTCTTCAGCAGCCCGACCACCTCGGCACCGGAACCCCGGGCCCGGTCGATGGTCTCGGGCAGCCCCAGCCGGTCCAGCGGGTGACCGTCCGCACCGGCCTGGGACAGCGGGATCACCATCTCCTCGCCGTGGCTGCCCAGCGCCCAGGCGGTGATGCGGTCGGCCCGGACGCCGCTGCCGAGCGCGGCCAGGGCCTGGAACCGCGCCGTGTCCAGGACGCCGGCCATGCCGACGACCCGGCTGCTCGGGAAGCCGGACACCTGCCAGGCGTGTTGGGTCATCTCGTCGAGCGGGTTGGTGACGATCACCATCACCGACTGCGGGGAGGTCGCCGCGACCCGGGCCGCCACGTCGCCGACGATCGCGGCATTCGTGCTGATCAGGTCGGCCCGGCTCATCCCGGGGCGGCGCGGCCGGCCGGCGGTGACGACCACGTAGTCGGCCGGACCCGCCGCCTCGACCGAGCCGACCCCGCGGATCCGCGTCGCGAAGCCGGAGAGCGCCGCGGTGTGGGTCAGGTCCAGCGCGATGCCGGCGGCCCGGCCCTCGTCGATGTCGACCAGCACGATCTCGTCGAACAGGTCCGCGTCGGCCAGCCGCATCGCGGCGATCATCCCGACGTGCCCGGCGCCGACCACCACCACCCGGCCGGGTTTCGCGGGTCCGGCGGCGGTGACCGGTGCGCCCCGCCGGTACAGCGCGCCGGACGGCGGGCCGACGAACGGCACGGGCGGGCCCAGCACCGTCGCCCGCGGAGCGGCCCGCGCCGGACGCAGGGTGCGGGTCGGCCGGCGGTCGGCCGGTGGGGCCGCCCGGCGATCATTCGCCTCATCGCGGGAAGGGGCTGCGTCGATGACGATCTCGACCCCCAGGTCACGCGCCCGTTCCCGGGCCAGCGGCGTCACCAGATCACCGGCGGCCACCCGGAGCGCCTCACCCGCCTTGGCCGCGCGCTCGATCGCGTCGGCGCCGATGACCGTCATCGGGGGTGTTCCCGGCCGGGCAGGCCCTCGAGCGCGGCCACGGCCGCGTCCCGGGCGGACTGCACCTCACTTTCCGTGCCGGACAGGAACATCCGGCCGAACCGACCCACCGCCCGCAGCTCGATCACGGTGATGTTGGCCGCCTTCTCCGCCTCATTCGCGGCGATCGCGATGTACGCGGCCGGCGCCACCTCCATCACGAACAGGCTCTGCCCGGGCATCATCATCGACCCCTTGCGCCACTTGTTCAGCAGCTGCGCCTGGTACGGGTGCACGTTGGTGATGAACTGGGTCGACGCGATGACCGGCTTGAGCCGGTCGCGCTCGGTCAGGCCGAGTTCGTCCAACACCGCCTGCCCGGAGGCGAGCACCTCGGCCTGCTGCTCGGAATGGATCTCCAGCAGGCCGAACTCACGCTCGATGATCTGCAGGGCCGGCCGCACCCCGGCCGCCTTCAAAGCGACGTCGGCGGCCCGGAAAACCTCGTTGCCGGGCGACATCTCGATGTACAGCTCGGCCATCCCGGCCAGCGGAACGTCACCCGGGCTGGTGGCCGCGATGTGCGCCGCGCACTGCGGCTGCATCCGATCGACGAACGCGTACGTCCGCAGCGTGGTTCCGGTACTCATGACGCCGTCCTCCCGGGGTGCCTCGCAGGCTCGTGCACCCCGGCGCGGACGCCGCAGCGGTGTCGACGATTCCCTCGGCAAGCCTCGGTCATGGCGCCGACCTCGCGATGCCGATCGGGGTGATGAGCAGGGCATGCGGGTAGGTGATCACGGTGCGCTCCAGGTAGCGGGCCAGCACGTCGCCGGCGCCAGGGATCATCAGCGCGCCGCCGGCCAGGTGCAGCGGCAGGTCGGCCGCGTCCGGGGTGAGCGCGCGGACGTTCTCGGCGATGCGCTGCAGGCCGGGGACAAGGATCGGGAAGGAATCGTCGGGATGGGCCCGCTTGTACGGCTCGGCTTCCTCCAGGGGGATGCCGAGCGCGCCGGCGAGCATCAGGTCGAGGTGATGCCCGCCGCCGGGCCGGTCGTCCAGCCCGGTCAGCATCCCGTCCCGGAACACCCCGACGCCGGTCGACCCGCCCCCCACGTCGACCACCACCCCGTCCCGCACGCCGAGCGTGCGCTGGGCCGCCGCGATCTCGTCGATCAGCGTCACCTGGCCGAAACCGGCAGCCTCGCAGACAAACCGGCAGGCGCGGGCGTCAGCCACCGGGATGCCCGGCGGGTAGGCGGTGGCCGCGTCGGCCAGCTGGGCGCCGAGCGCCGCCTCGGCGGTCTGCTTGAGCCGGCGGACCGTCGCGGTCGCCCGGGCGAAGTCGACGACGACGCCGTCCGCCAGCGCGCCGGACGGTGCCGCGCCCACCCAGACGGGTCGGTCACCGGCCAGCACCACGAGCACGCAGTTGGCGGTGCCCAGGTCGACGCCGACCCGCAACGGGCCGTCGGTCTCCCCGGCCGTGCCGTCCGCGAGCCGCGTCGCGGCCGTCCCCAACAGGTCGTCCACGGCAGTCATGACGGCGGTCGGCATCTCACAGCTCCACCGGGTCGTAGACGGTGCGCCACGGCCGGACCTCGTGCGCGATCCGCTTGATGTTGATCAGGTGCAGGGGGGTGACGTTGTCCGAGCAGATGGACCCGCTCCAGGTGCCGGTACCCAGCTGGAACGACGGGTCGACCTCGGCCGAGAAGCCCATGCCGCCGAACAGGGCCGGCGTGTTGATCAGGATCCGGCCGGCCCGCAGGGTGGCGAACGGGGCGATCTCCTCGGGATCGGCGGCGTGCACCGCGGCGGTGTGGCCCTCGCCGCCGTGCGCGAGGATCTCCTGGCACCGGGCCAGGCCCGCGGCCGGGTCGGGCACGGTATACACCGACAGCACGGGCCCCAGGATCTCCGCCGACAGCGGGATGTCGGTGCCCACCGTGTCCAGCCGGGCGGCCAGCACCCGGGTGCCCTTCGGGACGGAGAAGCCGGACAGCTCGGCCAGTCTCACCGCCGACTGGCCGACCGATGCGGGCCGCATCACCCCGCGCTCGTCGAACAGCACCCGGCCGAGCGCGTCCTGCTGGGCGGCGTCGAGCCAGTGCGCACCGCGGGCGGCGAAGGCGGTCAGGAAGGGCTCGGCGACCGCGGCCGCCACCACCACCGACTGCTCGGCGACGCAGGCGGTGCCGTTGTCGAAGGACTTGGAGGTGATGATCATCTCGGCCGCCTCGGCCGGGTCGGCGACGCTGACCCCGACGTAGGCGGGCACGTTGCCGGCGCCGACGGCGATGGTCGGCTTGCCGCTGGAGTACGCGGCCCGCACCATGCCCGGCCCACCGGTGGCCAGCACCAGCGCAATCTCCCGGCGTCGCATGAGTTCCGCGGTGGCGGGCAGCGTCGGGTTCTCCAGGCAGGAGATCAGGCCGTCGGGCGCACCCGCCGACACGGCCGCCTCGGCCATGATCTGCACCGCTCGCCGGGTGCACCCGGCCGCGCGGGGATGCGGGGCGAGCACGATCGCATTGCCCGACTTCACCGCGGCGAGGCTCTTGAACAGCGCCGTCGACGTCGGGTTCGTCACCGGGATGATGCCGGCGATGACGCCCATCGGCGTGCCCACCGCGGTCACCCGCGCCGCCTCGTCCACCCAGAGCACACCCACCGCGCGGCGTTGCAGCATCCACCGGGCGACAAATCCGGTGTTGTAGCGGTTCTTGTAGACCTTGTGCTCGTAGACGCCGTATCCGGTCTCGTCCACCGCCAGCCGGGCCAACTCCTCGGCGGCCCGGGTGCCGGCCTCGGCCATCGCCCGCACGTAGGTGTCCAGGGTGTCCTGGTCGGCGCCCTCGAGCGCGTCGAAGGCGGTCCGGGCCGCCCGGGCCTTGGCTCGGACGTCGGCCAGACCGGCGAGATCGGCGTCCAGGCCGTCCAGCAGGGCAGTCATCAACGCACCTCCACGGTCGGTTCCGGATCACTGGAGTGGAGGCCGCCCACCCGGCGCCCGAGGGGTCGGCGCCGGGCAGGCGGACGGCGGGACGGCCGGGCCGGACTCAGCCCTTGGGCCGGGTGAGGATGGACAGGATGCCCTCGGTCTCCTCGTGCGGACGCGGAATGACGTGCACCGAGACGACCTCGCCGGCCTTGCCGGCGGCGACCGCACCGGCGTCGGTGGCCGCCTTCACGGCGCCGACGTCGCCGCGGACCATCACCGTGACCAGGCCGCCGCCGATCTCGCGGTGCCCGACGATCTGCACGTTGGCCGCCTTCACCATGGCGTCGGCCGCCTCGATCGCCCCGACCAGGCCCTTGGTCTCGATCAGGCCCAGCGCGCCCCGCGGCCCGGACGTGGCTGTCGTCATGTGGTCCTCCAGTGTTCTTGCGACGCTGTGGTTGCGATGCTCACGACTTGCGGTAGGTGACGGTGCCGCGCTCGATGACGGAGTCGGCGATGCCCACCACCGCCCGGTCGGTCGGGCAGTCGGTGCCCGTGGCGGCGCTCGCCGCTGCCCGGGCGGTGCTGCCCCCGACGACCAGCACCAGTTCCCCGACCCCCGCTCCGACCAGATCGACGGCCACGTAAGGCGTTCCGGCCGGCGGGTCCGTACCCGGATCGGCCGCCAGACCGTCCTGGACGACCAGTAGGGTGAACCGGTCCAACCCGGGCTCCTTGACGGTGGCAACGACCTGACCGAGCACTGTGGCCAGCCGCATGCCCGATCCACCTCCGGCGTCGTCGCTGTTCGTCGCACCGACGACATCGGCCGCCGGCTGAACGGACCGTAGGGTCGACGGCACCCGGCGAGCGTTATCCCGAGCGGACAACGTGCCGGGGTGTGGTTGTCCACCACCGGCATGGCCGGGCGACGGGGTGGGAGAGAGTGTGACCCGGCAGCAGCGTGGCCGAGTCGACCCCGAAGGAGAGTCATCGGTGATCCGCCCCGAGGACGCCCAGTTCCACCGCCCGACCAGCGACGATCCGCTCTGGTCGGAGACGAACTACTTCGGCCTGTATGCCGGGCAGGACACCGACCGGCCGATGAACATCGGCGTGTACGGCCTGTTCCGGGAACCGCTCGGGGTGCTCGGCTCGACCGTGTCGGTGAACAGCCGCCGGGTGACCATGCCCTGGGCGGCCGACTACTGGGACGCCTGGCAGCATCTCGTCGTCCCGCAGCCGTCCGACCTGCTCGACTACTCGCTGGCCAACGGTCTGCGGGTGCGTTGCCTGGAGCCGAACATGGTGTGGGACGTCGACTACTCCGACGCCGCCGCGGGACTGGAACTGCACTTCCGCTACACCGCGCTGATGGAGCCCTACGACATCAACGACCCGGCCCAGGACCCGATGGCCGCCGGCCGGGACATGTCGCTGACCTGGGGGCATGCCTACGCCGGGCACTTCGACCAGACCGGGCACTACGAGGGCGAGATCGAGCTGCGCGGGGTGCGCACGCCGATCGACTGCGTGTCCACCATGGACCACAGCTGGGGGGTGCGGGCCGAACGGCAGACCTCCCGGCTCTCCTGGATGCACGCGCACTTCTCCCGGGACCTGGTGGTGCACGGCCTCTTCGACTTCGCCACCGCCGGCGGACCGGATGCGCCGTCCGAGCTGGTGATGACGCACGGCTACGTGCTGGAGACCGGAAAGGTCTTCGGGCTCCGGGCCGGCGGCGGGACGACCGACCGCACCGGGTTCTACCCGGAGCGGATCTCGCTGTCCGTCACCGACTCCGCCGGCCGCACCTGGGACCTCACCGGGGTCGCATTGACCACCTTCCCGTGGCAGTCGCAACCCGGGGTGGTCGGCCACAACAGCCTGCTGCGCTGGGAGATGAACGGGCGGACCGGCTACGGGGAGGCGATGGACTTCGTCGGACTCGGCGAACTCGGCGACGTCTACCACCGGATCCATCACGCCGGAGTCGCCGCCCGTGGCTGATTCGCCGGTGCGCGCGGTGATCTTCGACCTCGACGGCACGCTGGTGCAGACCCGGGTGGCGTCGTGGGAGATCTTCCAGCGCATCGACGAGCGGTTCGGGCTGGGCGTGGACCGCCCCGAGAAGTACTTCGAACTGTTCAACGGCAACGTGTTCCGTTCCATCCGTCGGCTCTGCCGGGACGACGCCCAGGCCGACCAGGTGAACGCGGCGTTCCTGGAGTTGCTGCGCACCGAGTACACGCCGCCCCTGGTGCCGGGGGTGGCCGACGTGGTGCGCCGGCTGGCGAGCGACTGCACCCTGGCGGTGATGTCGTCCAACGCGATGGCGGTGTTGCGCCGGGTGCTGGTCGCCAACGATCTCGCCTTCTGCTTCGCGCACGTGTTCGGTGGTGACGTGGCGCCGGACAAGAAGACCGCCATGCGCAGTTTCCTGGCCGACGCCGGCAACGGGTACGGCCGGCGGTGCGCCGCCGACTACGACGAGGCCGCCGCCCGGCAGGAGGCCGACCCGGCCAGCACCGTGCTCGTCACCGACACTGCCGGTGACGTCAAGGACGCCCGGGCCGTCGGCATCCGGGCGGTGGGGGTGGCGTGGGGAATGCACTCGGTGGCGGAGCTGACCGACGCCGGGGCCGAGTTCGTCGCGTTGTGGCCGCAGGAGATCGCCGCGCACCTGCTCGGTGACCAGGCCGCCCGACCGCCCCGCGGCGCCTGCGCCGTCCCGGCCGTCCATCCACCGGCCCGGCGCCCCGGGGAACATTCGGCTGTTGCGGGCGGCCGGATCCCCGGGGAACAGAACCGCCCCGGGGGGTGTGGGTGCGGGTGTGACGGCAGTGGCTGTCCGGTGCAGCGGTTCGTCAGGGGCGAGCGCGACCCGGTGCGAGAGGCCGCCTCGGCTCGGCGGCGGCGTCGCCAGCAGGCCGCCGCGGCGGTGAGCGCTCCGCCCCGATCCACCCGCGCGGTGCCGATGCCCGTGCCGGTGACACGTCCCGCAGCCGCGCCGTCCGACGAGCTGCTCGCCGCGGTTCGCCGGGTCTGCCATGGCTGAGCCGAGCCCGGTCACCGGCGCGTTCAACTTCCGCGACCTGGGCGGCCTGCGCACCACGGACGGCCGCACGCTGCGCCCCGGGCTGCTGCTCCGCAGCGACACCTTGCAGGCGCTCACCGCGACCGATGTGCGGTACCTGGTGCACGAGCTGCGGCTGGAACTGGTCGTGGACCTGCGGATCGGACCGGAGGCCGTCGGGGAGGGCCGCGGCCCGCTCGTCGAGACCCCGGTCTGCTACCTGAACGCGCCGCTGCGCGACCTGTCGCCGGAGCCCGGCCTCGCGCCGGACGCGCAGACCCTCCGGTTCTACCTGGACCATCTCGGATCGCCCACGTCGCCGCTGGCCACCGTCGTCCGCGTGCTGTGCGCGCAGGCCGGGCATCCGGTGCTGGTGCACTGCGCGGCCGGAAAGGACCGCACCGGCCTGGTCATCGCGCTGCTGCTGCGGTTGCTCGGCGTCCGAGACTCCGAGATCGTCGCCGACTACCTGCGCACCGCCACCAATATGGACCGGATCATGCAGCGGTTCCTCGGCTGGCCGCGGTATCGGGAGCACATGGCCCGCGTGCCGGCGGAGGTCTACCGGGCGCAGGAGCACACGATCGTCGGCTTCCTGGAGGGGCTGGACCGGGAGCACGGTGGCGCGCACGGCTGGGCGCAGGCCCGGGGGATCGGCGAACCGGAGCTGACCACCCTGCGGACGCGGTTGCTGACCGCGGGATGACCCGAGGTCACCCGGTTCGGTCGTTGGTTCCGCCGAGTCCGGCCGCCACCACGCGAAAGGCCTGATCCAGCAACTCGAGCAGGTCGCTGCCGTCGTCACGCAACCAGACGTCATAGGCCGCGATCGCCACGGCCAACGCCGTGTAGGCGATCGTCTGGATGACGATCGACGACTCCGGGAGCCCGAGCCGGGGGGCCGCGAACTCGACGATCACCTGGCGCCACTCGGCGTAGCGAAGCGTCGAATGCGCCTGCAGCGCAGGCGTCCCCAGGATCAGGGCGAGCCGCCGCCGATGCCACGGTTGCTCGGCCGGCTCCACGGTGTTGAACCGGACCACCGCGTACCGGACGGCCTCCATGACGGGCATGTCGGGCGGTGTGCCGGCCAGCATCGTGCGGAACAGCGCCAGCTCACGGTCGAACGAACCCCACGGAACGTCGTTCTTCGACGGGAAGTAGCTGAAGAACGTGCGCCGGGCGATCCCGACGGCCGCCGCGATGTCGTCCACCGTGGTCTGGTCGAAACCCTGCTCGTCGAACAACCGGAAGGCGACGTGTTCGATCTCGGTCCGCGAACTCGCCGGCTGCCGGCCGGTCCGGCGAGCACTGTCGGCTCGGCCGGTGCCGCATCCGCTCTCGCCAACGGTCACGTCCCGCACTCTATTCACATCGAACTCTTCGGGCGCGAACCCTTCACTTCCTGCACTCGGTGCATCTAGGGTGGGAACCGAGGCGAGATGTTGACACTCACCTCAGTCGGGGTCGACCGGATGCCGCGGACGGCATGCGGTCCGCTCCGTGCCGCAGTCGAAACGTCACCAGTCGACATGGTTGTCGTCGCCCGAGCGGGCCATCCGGCCTGCCCCCGGGTGCGGCCGGGTGTCGGCGCGAACGAAGGGACCACGCAATGGGGCGGGTCGAAGGAAAAGTCGCTTTCGTCACCGGAGCGGCCCGCGGTCAGGGCCGCAGCCACGCCGTCCGGCTGGCCGAAGAAGGCGCCGACATCATCGCGGTGGACATCTGCGCCCAGCTGGAGACGGTGCCCTACCCGTTGGGCACCGCCGAGGAACTGGCCCAGACGGTCAAGGAAGTGGAGGCACTCGACCGGCGGATCGTCGCCGTCGAGGCCGACGTGCGGGACGCCGACGCTCTCCGGCGGGTGGTCGACGACGGGGTCGCCGAACTGGGTCGGCTCGACATCGTCTGTGCCAACGCGGGTATCTGCACCATCCAGGCCTGGGACGAGGTGACGCCGGCGGTCTGGCAGGACACCCTGGACACCAACCTGACCGGTGTCTGGAACTCGATGGTCGTCGCCGTCCCGCACCTGATCGCGGCCGGCGGCGGGTCGATCATCGCGACCAGCTCGACGGCCGGCATCAAGGGCCTGCCGTTCCTGGCGCCGTACGTCGCCGCCAAGCACGGTGTCGTCGGCATCGCGAAGTCGTTGGCCAACGAGCTCGCCAAGCACCGGATCCGGGTGAACACCGTGCATCCCACCGGGGTGGACACGCCGATGGGCGCCGGCCTGGGCGGCCTGGAGGCGCTGCTGACCCGGGAGCCGGCGTTGGGCCCGATCTTCATGAACACCTTCCCGGTGGAGATCGTCGACCCCCGGGACATCAGCAACGCCGTGCTGTTCCTGGCCTCGGACGAGGCGCGTTACGTCACCGGCCTGGAATTCACCGTCGACGCCGGCAACACCATTCGCTGAACGATTCCGGAAAGGAAGTGCACTCGTGGGACGAGTAGAAGGCAAGGTCGCCTTCATCACCGGCGCCGCGCGCGGCCAGGGGCGCAGCCATGCGCTGCGGCTGGCCGAGGAGGGCGCGGACATCATCGCGATCGACATCTGCGAGCAGATCGACACCGTGCCGTTCCCGATGGCGACGCCGGCCGACCTGGAGCAGACGGTCAAGGAGGTGGAGGCGCTGGACCGCCGGATCGTCGCGGTCCAGGCCGACGTCCGTGACTATGCCGCGGTCAAGGCGGCCGTCGACCAGGGTGTCGCCGAGCTCGGCCGGCTCGACATCGTCTGCGCCAACGCCGGTATCGCCGGTGGCAACGCCGCCGCCTGGGAGCAGACCGAGGAGGAATGGCACAACACCATCGACGTCAACCTGACCGGCGTCTGGCATACCTGCAAGGCCGCGGTGCCGCACCTGATCGAGGGCGGCCGCGGTGGCTCGATGGTGCTGACCAGTTCCGCGGCCGGGCTCAAGGCCATGCAGAACATCGCCGACTACGTCTCGGCCAAGCACGGCGTGGTCGGCCTGATGCGCACCCTGGCCCTGGAACTGGCGGCGCACAGCATCCGGGTGAACAGCGTGCATCCGACCGTCGTGAACACGCCGATGATCCAGAACGATTGGACGGCCGGACTTTTCCGGCCGGATCTGGACAAGCCTACCGTCGAGGACGCGCACGACGTGTTCCGCAGCCTCAACATCCTGCCCATCCTGTGGGTGGAGCCGGTCGACATCAGCAACGCCGTGCTGTTCCTGGCCTCCGACGAGGCCAGGTACATCACCGGGGTCACCCTGCCCGTCGACGCCGGTTTCGGCATCAAGTAGGGGGGACCATGAGCGCACGAGTGGCCGGGAAGGTCGCGTTCGTCACCGGCGCCGCCCGCGGGCAGGGCCGCAGCCATGCGCTGCGGCTGGCCGAGGAAGGCGCGGACATCATCGCGATCGACATCTGCGAGCAGATCGAGTCCGTGCCGTACGGCATGTCGACCCGGGCCGATTTGGACCAGACGGTCAAGGAGGTGGAGGCGCTGGACCGCCGGATCGTCGCGGTTCAGGCGGACGTTCGCGACTACGCCGCGGTCAAGACGGCCGTCGACCAGGGCGTCGCCGAACTCGGCCGGCTGGACATCGTCTGCGGCAACGCCGGCATCTTCAGCTTCACCGCCGGCGGGGCCGAGCTGAGCGATGCGATGTGGTCGGACATGATCGACGTCAACCTCACCGGGGTCTGGCACACCGCCAAGGCGTGCGTGCCGCACCTGATCGCCGCCGGTGGCGGATCGATCGTGCTGACCAGCTCGACGGCCGGGATCAAGGGCTTTCCCAACTTCGCGCACTACGTCTCGGCCAAGCACGGTGTCGTCGGGCTGGCGCGCACTCTGGCCCTGGAACTGGCCCCGCACTCGATCCGGGTCAACACCGTGCACCCCACCAGCGTGGACACCGACATGGTGCAGAACACCGCCACCTGGTCGCTGTTCCGGCCCGACCTGGCCGAGCCGACCCGCGAGGACGCCCGGGAGACGTTCGCCAGCATGAACGCGCTGCCCATTCCGTGGGTGGAGGCCCGGGACATCAGCAATGCCGTGCTGTTCCTGGCCTCCGACGAGGCCCGGTACATCACCGGCGTGATGCTGCCGGTGGACGCCGGCTCGACCCAGCGGTAGCCGCGGGTGAGCACCAGCATGTCGACGGGTTCGTCGAACGGTCGGGCCGGGACGGGCCGCGCGCCCGTCCCGGCCCCGGCCCACCCTTCCCTGCGCTCGGTGCGGGACCGGGTCGCCACCCAGATCGTCGGCCGGGAAAGGGAACTCGACCTGGTGCTGGCCGCGGTGGCGGCCGGCCGGGACCTGGTGCTGGAGGGTCCACCGGGCACCAGCAAGACCACGATGCTCAAGGCGATCACGGCGCAGTGGGGGATCCCGCTGCTGTTCGTCGAGGGCAACGCCGACCTGACTCCGGCCAAGATCGTCGGTCACCACAACCCGGCCCGGGTGCTGCGGGAGGACTACAGCGCGGACACCTTCGTGCCCGGCCCGCTGGTGCAGGCGATGCGCGACGGCGGCTTCCTGTACATCGAGGAGTTCAACCGGGCGCCCGAGGACACCCTGAACACCCTGCTGACCGCGATCGCCGATCGAACGATCGCGGTGCCGCGGGTCGGCACCATCGACGCGGCGCCCACCTTCCGGGTGATCGCGTCGATGAACCCGTTCGACAACGTCGGTACCACCCGGCTGTCGACGAGCGTGCACGACCGGCTGTGCCGCCTGTCGATCGACTACCAGGACGAGTCCGCCGAACGGGCGGTCGTCGCGTTGCGGGCCCCGGACCTGCCGGACGGCCTGGCCGGCCGGCTGGTGCCGGATGCGGTCGCGGTGACCCGGGCCACCCGTGAGCACCCGGACGTGCGGCAGGGCAGCAGCGTGCGCGGCGCCATCGACACCGCGCTGGTCGCGGCCGAACTGGCGGACCTGCGGGGGATCGCGGCGGCCGACGACGAGCGCTACCCGGCCACCGTGCTGGACGCGATGATCGTCGCCCTGTCCGGCCGCATCCATCTGGACGAGGCCGCCGAGACGACGCCGGAGCAGGTGCTGACCGAGATCTTCCAGGACCGGTTCTTGCTGACGGGTGCCGACCGGCCCGGTTGAAGAGTGGTCGACGCCGACGGTCCGGTCCGCCGGCCCTCGGATCGACCGCCCCGCCCCGGGCGGAAGCCGTTGCGGCGCAAGCCGAAGGCGCTCAGCGCCGACCCGTCGGTGTTCGTGCCGGCGCCCGGCGGAGGAGCGGGCCTGGTGCTGGAGCGGGCCGGCGGCGCCGGCCAACGGCCCGCGCCGGCCGGCGGGGGCGGCTCGGCGCCGGGCGTCACCGAGGAGAGCGCCGAGCTGGCCGCCGAACCGGCGCCGGCCGAACGCAGCCCGCACGAGGCGCAGGTCCGGGAGCGGGCCCGGCAGATCGCGCAGCGACTCGCGCTGCCCCGGCCACGGAGCGCCGGTCCGGTGCGCCGCGGCGCCGGCGCGCTGGCCAGCCTGCCGTATCGCGGCGGCTCGGACGACATCGACCTGGACCGCACGGTTGAGGTCCTGGCCGAACGACCGGTACCCGAGCCCGAGGACATCGTGGTTCGCGACCGGATCCGGACGAGGCGCTCGGTGGTGCTCGCCGTCGACGTCTCCGGGTCGATGCGCGGCGAACGGGTGCGCACCGCCGCGGCGACGGTGGCCGCCCTCGCGGGTGCGTTGCACCGCGACGACCTCGCCGTCATCGCGTTCTGGTCGGATGCGGCGGTCCTGGCGCCACTCGGGACGCCGGTGGGGTCGCTGCGGCTGCTCGACCAGTTGCTGGCGTTGCCCGCCCGTGGGCTGACGAACGTGGCCTTCCCGCTGCAGCTCGCCGGCCGGCAGCTGGCCCGCATCCCGGCCCGCGACGCCCGGGTCGTGCTGCTCTCCGATTGCGTGCACAACGCCGGCCCGGACCCGCGTCCGATCGCCGGCCGGCTGCCGCGCCTCGACGTTCTGCTCGACGAGTCCGGGGAGAAGGATCTGGATCTCGGCCGGGAGCTGGCGACGGCCGGCCACGGCCGGTTCGCCCGGATCCGTACGTATCGCGACGTCGCCCCGGCGCTGCAACGGGCCTTCGCGGACTGACCCCACCGCCCCGCCCTCCCTGCCCGCGCGGATCAACGACGCCGGCGCGGCTGAACTCACCCCGAATGTGACCGGTGGGACGGGAGTCGACGACTTCATCCGCGCGGCACGAACCCGGTTCGGGACAGAGGCACGAACCCGGTTGGTGGACAGAGCGCGGTCCGGGTCAGCCGGTGGCGGCCCGGCCCAGGGCGAGGGTGAGCGGGCGCGTTTCCCCGGTGGAGATTGCGAACCGGCGAAAGCCCAGGGAATACAACTGCTCGACGACGGTCTCGGAGACCTCACCGGCCAGCCGAACGCCGACCCGGGCGGCGCCGGCGACCGCGGCCGCCGGGCCGAGGAGCCGTTCGACCGATGGGTCCAGCCGGCGCCGGGGATCGGCCGGCAGCAGTCCGCGGCGCAGGTAGTCGTCCAACGGTTCGGCCGTGAGCAGCAGCCGGGGCGGCAGGCCGAACATGGCCGCCTGCAAGGATCGAACCTCCAGCCAGATCACGTCGGACACCCCGGCGATCTCCTCGATCGCCAGCACCCCCCGCGGGCTCGTCAGGTAAGAGCCCACCGCAATGCCGGTCCCGGCGGCGGTTTCCCGCAGGAGGCGAGCTTCGGCCGGATCGCAGATGTGCCGCACCGCCAGATGCACCCGCGCGGCCCCGCCGGACGAGGCCAACGCCCGACCCAGCCCGGCCAGTTGCGCCTCGATCAGGGCGAGCCGGCCGAGCGGCACGGCGAGCTCGGGATGACGGGTGGTCACGGCCGTCTGCTGCAGCAATTCCCGGGACTCGTCGGCGACGAGATCGATGGCCCGAACCCCGACCTCCAGGCCACCGGCCTCGGCGAGCACCGGCGCCAACTCCTGCGCGATCAGATCGGTGAACCGTTCGAAGCCGTCGGCCCCGCGCGCCGGAGCCTCCAGCAGGTGCGCGACCAGGCCGTCGAGGTGTCCGGTCGCAGCCAGTATCTCGTCGATCGCGGTCACCAGCCCGCAGGCTCCGGCGGACCGGGCCACGGCGACGTCGGCGGGCAGGGTGACCCGGGACAGCACCTCGCACCCACTGGCCGCCGACGCCATGGCCAGCACCCGATCCATCGCCCCGGACGTGGCCGCCGGGGTGGCGGTGGCGAACGATCCGGCGAACAGCTCGCCGGTTGAACCGTCCAGCGACACCGGGTCACCCTCGGCCAGCCTGGTCTTGCCGACCAGCAACGTGCGTGTCGCCGCATCGATGCGCAGCTCGCCGGCACCGACGACACAGCAGGTGCCGAGCGCCCTCGCCACCACGGCGGCGTGGCTGGTGGAACCACCGGTGGCGGTGACGATCCCGCGCGCGGCGATCATGCCGTGCAGGTCGGCCGGGCTGGTCACCGATCGGGCCAGCACCACCGCCTCCCCGGCGTCCGTGCGGTCCCGGGCCCGGTCCGGGTCGAGCACCAGGGCGCCGCTCACCTGGCCGGGGCAGGCGCCGATGCCGGTGGTCAGCAGCCGCCCGCCGGCCCGGGCGGCGGTCACCTCGGCCGGGTCGAAACCGGGACGCTGCACCTGCCGGACCTGCGCCGCGGAGACGCCGCGCAGGGCCGCTCGCACGGTCGTGACGCCGGCGTCGACCAGATCGGCGGCGATCCGCACGGCCGCCTCCGGTGTCCGCTTGGCCGACCGCACCTGCAGCAGGTACAGCACGGATCGCTCGACGGTGAATTCGATGTCCAGCACGTCGCCCTGGGCGCGTTCCAGCGCGTCGCAGGTGGATTGGAGTTCGGCCAGCACGCTCGGGGCCAACGCCGTGGCGACCGGGTCGGGGGTGCGGACCCCGGCGACGACGTCCTCGCCCTGGCTGTGGGCCAGGTACTCGCCGAACAGCCCGGGTTCACCGGTGACCGGGTTGCGGGTGAACACCACCCCGGACCCGGAATCGTCCGACAGGTTGCCGAACACCATCGACTGCACCACGACGGCGGTGCCCAGATCATGCGGGATGCCGTGGAAGTCGCGGTAGGTGCGGGCGCGCCGGGTGTTCCACGATCGGAAGACCGCCTCCACCGCGCCCAGCAGCTGGTCCTGCGGATCGGCGGGCACGGTATCTCCGGTGTCGTCGGCCAGCGCTCGCTCGCATGCCGCCCAGACCCGGTCGTACACGGCGCCGGGGTCGTCCGTGCCGATGACGGAGTCGACCACCGACGCCACCGCCGGACCGGGATCCAGCGCGCCGAGTACGGTTTCGGCGTACATCGCATGGAAGCGGGCGACCACATCGGCGACGAACCGGCTGTCCCCGGTGGCTCGGCCCAGCGCGACCGCCGAGTCGCGGCAGATGCCCAGGTTGAGGATGGTGTCCATCATTCCGGGCATGGAGATCGGTGCCCCGGAGCGCACCGACAGCAGCAGCGGCACCGGGCCGCCGCCGAACGCCTTGCCCGCGGCCCTCTCCAACTCGGTCAGCCGGGAGCCGATCTCGTCGACCAGACCATCGGGCAGCCGCTTCTCGGCCAGATAGGTCCGGCAGGCCGGGGTGCCGATGATGTAGCCGGGGGGTACCCGCAATTGTTGTTGGGACATCCGGGCCAGGCCGGCGCCCTTGCCACCCAGCCGGTCCACGTCGGCCGGATCGGCCTCCGCGAAGGTGAGCGTGTACCCGGGCGGACCCGTCACCGTCATTCGGTGCGGTCCCGGCCCAGGGTGCGCAACAGGTCCTCGTGGAACTCGAACCAGACGGTGTGCACCGAGTCCAGCGTGGGCGAGGAGACGTACTCGTGGCGCCCGGCGTCGATCTGACCCGTCGCCGCGGCGAACCGCGTCGCGTACCGGGCGAACCGTGGGTCGTGCGCGGCCAGCGCGTCGATCAAGGGGTCGAGCCGGGCGACCAACTTGTCGATCCGGCCGATGATCTTGTCGTCGTATTCGGCGTCGGCGTGGTCGTTGGCCACCTTCCGGCCGCCGACGTCGACCTGCTGCCACGCCGAGATCGTCGTCAGGAACTGGGCATTGATCGTCTCGAACCGTTCGACCTGGGCCAGCACCACGGCATCGTCCCGCAACCGGGCGTAGCGGTCGGCGGCCGCCGCCTTCAGGGCCGGTTCGGCGGCGTCGGTGGGCAGCGCGGCACCGCCGGCGACGACCACCAGGCCCTGCGCGGCCAGCGGGCCGAGGACATCGTCCACGGCGGCGACCCCGATTCCCACCGTCTCGGCGATCGCTGCCGCGGTCGCCATCTTCTTCAGCGCCACCACGTTGAGCACGTCGTAGCCGGTCGGGTCCATCGCTTCATCCTCACAGGCGAACGGGGGCGGCGCGGCGCGCCGCCCCCGAGAGGGTGTCGGACTCCCGCGAGGAGATTGGCCTCGCCGGAAGGGTCAGAGCCAGCGGTACTTCGAGCGGCGCCGGTCGGCGTTGTCGGAGAACGGGAGGTAGCCGGCCCCGGAGAAGATCTTGCTGGGCACCGTCTCCTGGGCGAAGCCGCGTTTGGTGATGTCGTAGTAGTAGTTCGCCACCCGCTGGTCGATCTCCCACAGATCGTAGTCGCGGCAGGCCTTCTCGTAGGACCCGGCCAACCGCATGTGCGGCAGGATCATGTCCACGTAGTAGACGTACTGGCCGTTCCAGATCAGATCCCGCCGGCACATCCGGGCGGTCTTGCTGTACAGCTTGAATGTCGCGGTGCGCACCCGCTCCAGATGGTCGGCCAGGTCGTCGATCGGGATGTTGGCGACCTGCCCCATCGGGGTGTTCCACTTCTCCCGGGAGAAGACGGCGCCGCCCACGATGGCGTCGATGTAGTTCTTCGGCCGGGTGAACGTGGTGGAGATGTCGTTGACCCGGATCTCCGCGAGGGACATCTTCTCCGGATCGATGACGATGGCCAGGCTGTACACGTGCGGTAGGCCCGCATCGTCACACACGTCGCTCCAGTGGAACACCTCCTCATTGACGAACAGGTCCCGCAGGATCAACAGGTTGCCGTCGGGCAGCTCGTACGGGCCGGTGTCGCCCAGGCCGAGGCGGCAGTCGTAGTGGTCCAGGAAGGACAGCAGTTCGGCCGCCGCGTTGAACTGGGTGAACGCGGCGTGCTTGGGACTGCCCGGCTCGAGGGGCTCCACCTGGGCGGTGAGGGTGGCCAGGAAGTCGTCCTCGTGGATGCGGCAGCGGTAACGGTCCTGGGAGTTGAGGATGTAGCCGTCCTGTCGCTTGCCCCACAGGATCCGCTGCATGAACTTGAGGATCTCGTTGGATTCCTCGATGTAGTCGTCCGGCCCGATCGCCTCCAGGGCCAGCAGGCCGCACCGACCCATGCCGAAACCGACCGCACCGATACACCAGTCGTGCACCGCGTTGACCTTGGTGCCGATCTCCCGGCGGGCGGACGCGCCGATGTCCATCACAGCCTGTGGACCGCCGGCCTCGTCGGTGGTCATCCGCAGGAGCTCGGGCCACCGGTAGAACTCATGCATGAACGCGAGGATCTCGTACTCCTGGCGCGGGATCATGCCGCTGACGCCCTCGGTGGCGCGCATGACCAGGACGTCCCAGATGTTCCAGGCCAGATAGTTGTTCAGATCATTGAGCTCATCGATGGTGAACTGGCCGCGCAGCACGTCATCCTTCGAGACCCGCTCCAGCACCTGGCTCTTGGCGCGCTCGCGCAGCATCTTGTCGCCCTTGATGCCGTCGGTGACGGGCTCCATCCCGACGAAGTTGCCGGTGTAGGTCAGGTCCTGGAACCGCAGGCCGTCATCGGCTTGTTCGTACCGCTGGCGGAAGGTCGAGCGCTTGCTTTCCGTGGTCGTCATTGACTCGTCTGCTCCTTGCTCGGGCTTAGGATTGAACCGGCCGCGGGGACGTCGGTTCGATTCAATTCTCGGCGACCACCCGGCCGACCTCGTGGTCCGAACAGTCCAGCCGGACCCGGCGGCCGTCCAGCTCCTTGGCGATCTCCTCGAAGTGCGCCTCGTCGGTGTTGCCGACGACGTAGCGCGAGTCGCTGCTGGTCAGGTGGGCGGTCATCACGCAGGGGGTCTGGAACTCGCGGGACAGGATGCCGAGGTGCGATTCGGGGGCACCGGACATGGTGATGACGCCGATCGCGCCCATGCTCAGCGCCGGAGCCAGGAAGGTGGTCGTGCCGCCGCGGACCAGCAGGATGTGTTCGGCCAGCTTGCCCGACTGGATCAGGGTGATCACGTCCGCCGGCGAACCCAGGTACCTCACCGTCCCCGTCGGTGATTTGGCGGTATCGAAGACGTTGAATCCCTCGGCGAGCACTTCGGCCATGAAAGTTCCTCCTTGAACCTCTCGGGGACCGGCACCGCCTGCGTGCCGGTGGAGGAGCCGACCGGGTTCCGATCCTCCAGCCCGGCTCGTCGCCGACTGTTGCCGACGTCACAGTGCCGCGCGGCCCGGGCAGGGCCGATGGTCCCGACAGACAAAACTAGCCGAGGGCCTTGTCCAGGTTGGATAACGGGCGCGCGGTGCCTGGTTCCGGCGCTCGCAGCGTTGATTCCACTGCCGCCGACGGGTGAATCCGGTCGGCCGAGTCAGGTGCCGAGCAGGCTGACCGCGAGCCGGGCGGCCGCGCGTCCGCTGTGCACGGCGCCGTCCAAGTAGGAGGCACCCACCCGGGTGACGTCGGCGCCGGCGGGGACGATCCGCCCGTGCGGCACGGAAACCGCGTCGACCTCGGCCGTGGTGGTGGCTGCGTCGTGGGCCAGCCAGGTCCCACGGGCGTAGGGGTCGGCGACCCAGTCGTGCATCGCGGCCGCCAGCACCTGGACGTCCGGGACGACCGGTCGGATCAGGTCGGCCACCGCGGCCAGGTCGTCGGGGTCGATCTGGTCGGGGTGCGAGCCGAAGACGACCAGGACGACCGCGCCATCGGGCAACCGCCTGATGGTCTTGAGCACCGACAGGTTGGGCAATCCGCAGAACGCGACATCGGGAATGTCGCCCCGGGCGAGCACTCCCAGCTTGGCACCGCTGCCCCGGTGCCCCCGGGCAATCAGCGCGGCCGCGTCGGCGGTCCACGCGGGCGAGACCTCGAGGTCCGGCCAGGTGTTCAGCGGGGTGGCCAGGATGACCGCGCCGGCGCGGTAGGACCGCCCGTCGGTGATCGACACGTCGACGCCGGTTCCGTCGTCGGTCAGGGATCGGACCGGGCTATCGAGTTCGATCCGACCGGCCTCGGCGCCGAGCGCGGCGGTGAGCTCGCTGATCCCACCCTGGACGGTCGGCGCGAGCATCGCCGCGACGGTCCACCGGGTCACCGAACCACCGCCACCGGCGAGATCTTCGGCCATGGTGTGCATCGAGGCGGTGGCCCAGTCACCGGAGACCTCGGTGTCGAAATAGGCGCGCAACAGGTCCAGCGTGTGCGGGCCGTGCACCCGGCTGGTGAAGAAGTGCGCGACCGACCCAGGGACGAATCCGCCCCCGTCCGCCGTGGCGGCCGCGTCCTGCCAGGCCCGGACGGCGATCTCGAGTTGAGGCAGTTCGTCCGGCGGCACCGGCAGGCCACCGCGGCGTAACTCGCCCAGGGTGAGCCAGGCGACCGACGCCGGGAACGGCAACGGTTCGAGACTCAGTCCGTACCGGTCGAGTTCGGTGACGATCGCGGTGTGGGCCGGATCGACGAACATCCCGCCCATCTCGAATCCGTTGCCGTGCAATGCCGTCGGGTCGGTCCAGGCGCGACCGCCGACCCGGCTGCGGGCCTCCAGGGTGACGACGCCGACGCCGGCCGCGGTCAGGTCGCGGGCTGCGGTCAGGCCGGCCAGGCCCGCACCGACCACGATCACGTCCACCTCGGACACGCCCACCTCGCCCTCGTCGCTCCCCGGCCGGATGGGCAGGGTCCGGTCCCGAACGCTACCGGGTGGATCCGGATCGTGCGCTCGGCCGGCATCGTCCGACCGACCGGGTCGCGGGCCGGTCCGGCCTACCCGGAGAGCGCGAACCGCCGCGGTTCGGTGTACCGGCTGACCCCGTCCTCATCACCCAGGTAGAACGAGACCGCCAACGACGAATCGTCCAGGTCGTAGACCGCATGCCAGAAGGTGCGCGCCATCGGCACGGGTGCGGTGAATCGCACGGCGGCGAAGTGATCGCGGATGTCGTCCCGATCGACGAGCGGTCCGGGGTCGACCGCGGCGCTCAGCGTCCGGTACCGGTGGTAGGTCAGCGCGGCGGTGCCGTCCAGCTTCGGATCGTCGGGCAGGGTCGCGCCGTCGGGCCAGCGGTGCAGCAGGTGGTTGGTGCAGACGGTGGGCCGGTCCGGCGATGGCTCGACGATGAACTCCCGGTTGTGACCGGGCGAGTACTCCCAGACGAAGGAGCGGCCGGATCGATCGGCCACCAGGAAGTGGCACGGAACGAAGAAGTAGTACTGCTTGGCCAGCAGCAGCGCCTGCTTCGCCTCGTCCACTGTCGCACAGGTATCGAGCAGGTACCGGATGATCTGTTGCTCCGACAGGCCCACCTGGGCAACGATGCTCGGCTCGGGGGTGGCCGATTCGTTGTCCGCCATGAGGCTCACGGCCAGGCCCGCCGAATTCACCCCGTCCATCGCACCCAGCACGTCCATGATCCCGACCGTGATGGACGAGTAGCCATTATCAGGGTGGCATTCCACCACCCATGGCGCCGACGACAGCGGTCGCTCCGCGGAACCGGCTGCCCGGCCGATGATCTCGGAGTAGGAGAGGGTCGGGAAGTCGAAGTTCCGGGCCAGCAGGTTGTGCCCGTCCTTCACGCCGACGCCGGGGTAGAAGACGGTCGAACAGCCCGCCGGCAGTTCGTAGGTGCCGAGCCAGGCGAGATCCCAGGCGTCATCGGTCGGGTCCACGCCGAACGCCGTGCCGACCCCTTGCATGCGCTCGTGCAGGATCGGATGGTTGGCTGCGAACCAGGTGCGCCGGGCGCGCTGAACGGCCCGATCGGGTGCTCGTCGCGGCCCGGCCGCGGCGCCGTGGGCGTCGCGCGCCGCGTTGGCCAGCGCCTGCCCGATCTCCCGTTCGGTGCCGGCGACCCGAATGTGCCGGACGGTGGTGAAGTCGCCGGGATTGCCGCCGGCGACGATGTCGATGTGGGCAGGCATGGTGCTACCTCCGGTGTGTCGGGCTCGGAAGATACTACGGATTCGTAGTACTATGAGGAAATGATGCGACATCGCAGTAGCCCTGTCAACCCGTCCGCCGCGGTCAGTGCCGAGGACTACCGACAGACCCACCCGAAGCCGGATGCGGCCGACCCGGCGGCCGTGCCGACCGACGAGAACGTGCTGTTCGCGCTGTGGTCGGTCGGCCGGGCGGCGGCCGAGCTCCTCGACGTGATGCTGGCGCCGGCCGGCCTCGATGCGGACGAGTTCGCCATGTACTCCCTGGTGCTCGCCCGGGATCAGGTCACGCCCACCGAGCTGGCCCGGTGGGCGTCGGCTCCGGCGACGACGGTGTCCAGCTACGTCAAGCGGTTCGAGAAACGGGGGCACGTCGACCGGGTGCCGCACCCGACCGATCGACGGTCCTACTCGATCCGGCTCACCGATGCGCGCACGGCGGTGGGTGCGGTCGCCGCGCAGCGGTCGACCTCCGAGCCCTGATCACCGATGTTAACCGGGGGCCGGGCCCGGTCGGCCGGCCCCCGACTCGGCGGCGTTCCGGTACCACATCGCCGCCGCCGTGCGGCTCGTCACCTCCAACTTCGCGTAGGCGTTGGTCAGATGCTTGCGCACCGTGCGCTCGGTGATGCCGAGGGTGGCGCCGACCGCCGCGTTCGTCCGGCCGGTCGCGACCAGTGCAAGCACGTCCCACTCGCGAGCGGTCAATCGTCGTTCGTCGGCGGGTTCGGCCACCTCGAGGCTGACCAACCGCCCGACGGCCTGGTCAAGCGCGGCCCGGAAACTCAACGCCGACTGCAGCGGCTCGCACAGCAGGCCAAGGCAGTGCATGTCGTCATCGCTGAAGTCGTGCTTGTACCGGTGCAGCCCGACCATTCCCGCCTTCCCGCCGTGCAGCCCGAGGTTGAACCCGGCCGGGTACCGCCCGTCCCGGATGCCGTGGACGTACCACCATGTTTCGGTGTCCCAGAACGGCCGGATGGGCAGCTCGTCGCTGAGCCGGAAGGGGCGAGTCCGGACGAGCGCTGAGGGCTGGGTCATCGGATGGGCGCGCATGTGGGCGACGACGCCCTGCAGTTCACCGGGGCTGAGATTGGGTACCCCGGCCGCGCGGTGCCGACCCTGCAACGGGGCGGAGAGCTCCCACCGCCCGATGGCGACGCCGACGCCGAGGATTCGATGCAGCCCGTCGGCCAGCATGCGCGAGCAATCCCCGCCGCGGGCCTCGATCGTCGCCGCCTCGATGCCGAGCCGGATGAAGTCCTGTTCGCGCAACGGATCCTCCCGACCGAGCGAGCTGCTTCCCCAGTCGCACCCATGGTGGCGCATCCGCCACTGTCCGGCCAGTCGCCGGTTACGGAGAATTGATCGGCACGCGTCAAACGCGGGCACGCCCGCACCCGGCCCCCCGACCCGGGTGCGGGCCTCACGACGCGCGGGACGGGCGGCGCCGGACGGGGGCCCCGGCGCGGATGGCCCGGGGTATCTCGGCGACGCTGTCCACGGCCTGGAGCAGCTCCCGCAGCTCGTCCGGGGAATCCGGACCGTCGACCTCGACGGTGTACTCGATTCCGGTGGATTCCCAGGTCTCGAGGTCGAAACCGCCGGAGGCGGTCACCCGCACGCCGCGAACGGTGACCGCGAGCCGCTCGGCCTCCCGGTAGACGTCGTTGAGGACGCAGCCCGCCGTCGACAGATGCAGCAGGTGGGCACCGGTGAAGGCGCTCTCGACCCTGACCCCGCCCTCGGTCCAGCGGTGGGGGAAATGCACGGTACCGGCCGCGGACCCGGCGAGCGTCCCCGCTGCGGCAACAACCTGGAAGTCACCCATTTGTCCATTTTGACACTGGGACCGCCCGCGCGGCCACGGGTCAGCGGACCGCGTTCCGCCGGACCTCGTCCTCGACCACCGACCGGACCACCCGCGCCTGGATCTCGGTCAGGGCCGGCAGCCGCTCCGCCGCCGGCAGCGCGGTCAGCAGCGCGGACGCCTGGTCGATCGCCCGGTCGCGAGGGGCGGAAGGGTTCGGCACCGCGGCCGGTGCTGCCGCCGGATGTGCTGTCACCGATGGTGTTGCGGCCGGTGCGGCCGGTGCGGCCGCTGCCGGCGGGGTCGGATTCCGACGAAAGCTCCGGTTGGCGATCCAGCCGCCCGGCGCGCCTGACGCGAGGTCGGCCGGGGCGCCTGACGCGAGGTCGGCCGGGGCGCCTGCCGGAGCACCCGCCGCGAGGTCGCCCGTCCCAGGGTCACCCGCCGTGCCCGCTTCCCTCGCGGCCGAGCCGGTCGAGGTGGCCGAGAAGGCGCGGGGGGCCGCGCCGGCCGATGTGCCACCGGCCGGCGAGCTGACGGGCGACGGCGCGATCGACGGGCGTCCGGCTCGCGACGCGGCGGTGTGCGGGACCGCCGGGGCGGGGGCCGGTGCCCGGCTCGACGGTGTGTCACGCGACGGCGCCGATCGAAGGGCGTCGAACAGGCTGTCCGGCCGCAGGCCCAGGGCATCGGCCAGGGTGCGCATGGCGGGGGTGGACGGCATCCGGTAGCCGGTCTCGATCTGCGAGATGTACGGGTAGGACAGCCCGGTCGACTCGGCCAGATCCCGCCGGCTCATTCCACGGCGTTCTCGGGCCCGGCGAACCGCCTCGCCGAACTCGTCGCTCCCCGTCTTGAGTGACTCGGCCATTCAATGCTCCTTGCATAGCTATGCTTTAAGCATTACGCTCTAAGAATCAGCATAACCGATGCGATCGACCCGGAGGACGCACATGCACATCGCCACCCATCTCGATCTCGATGTGGTCGCGCTCGACGGCGACGACGAGATCTCGTTGCTCGTCGAGATGTCCGCGCCCATCGCCGCGGCCGGCACCGTGCGCGCGCCGCGCACGCTCGTCGTCGTGCTCGACCGCAGCGGATCCATGCAGGGCGAACGGCTCTCCGGGGCCAAGCGAGCGCTCACCGATCTGGTCGACCGGCTCGAACCGCAGGACCGGTTCGGCCTCGTCACCTTCGACAACTCGGTGCGGCTGGACATCCCGGCCGGGGCGTTGACCGACAAGGCCGCGGCCAAGCAGCGCATCGAGGCGATTCGCCCGGGCGGTGCGACCGATCTGTCGGGCGGCTACCTGCGCGGCCTGCAGGAGGCCCGGCGCAGCGTGGACGGTGCCGGCGGCACCCTGCTACTGATCAGCGATGGCCACGCCAACGCCGGAGTGGTCGACCCGGATCAGCTCGGCGCGGTCGCCGCGAAGGCGGCGGCCGACGGAATCGTGACCACCACGGTCGGTTTCGGGCTGGGTTATGACGAACGCCTGCTCCGGGCGATCGCTGCCGGGGGGAATGGCGGCGAGCTGTTCGCCGAAACGGCCGATCAGGCACTCACGGCGATCGCCGGCGAGATCGACGGGCTGCTGTCCCAAACCGCCCAGGCGGCGTCGTTGCTGGTCCGGATGTCCCCGTCGTGCCGCCGGTTGAGGGTGATCAATGAGCTGACCTCGGTGCCCACGGCGGACGGGGTGCAGGTCGAGCTCGGGGCGTTCCACTCCGGCGAGGCGCGCCGCCTGATGCTCACCTTCGACGTGCCCGGTATCGCCGCCCTCGGGCTCGCGCAGGTCGCCGAACTCGACTTCACCTGGGTGCAGTTGCCCGGGCTGGTGCAGCACTCGGTCACCATCCCGGTGTGCGTCAACGTCGTCCCGGGCGACCAGGCGGCCGGCCGGGTGCCGGATCCGACGGTCCGCACCGAACTCGCCTACCTGCGCACCCAGCAGGCCAAACGCGCCGCGGCCGAACGGATGTCCGCCGGCGACGCGGGCGCGGCGATCGCCGCGATGCAGGCCGCAGGGGCGATGCTGCGCACGGCCATGGCCGCCGCACCGGCGCCGATGATGGCCGACCTGCGCGAGGATCTGGACGCCATCGACCGGCTGGCCGACGAGGCGACCACCGGTAACCTGTCCCGCGCCGCCAAGGCGCTGTCGGCCGACACCAGCCGCAAGTCGCGCCGGCGGGGGAGTGGCGCGCGGGTCTGAAATCCCTGAAGCGGCTTCGCCCCCGCAGTCTTGCTGCCCCGCAGTCTTCCTGCCCGCCGACTCGCCGCACCGGCAGGTCCGGTCGGCAGGGGATTCGGCCGGTCAGGCGGTCGTTGGGCGCGATACTGCGGGCAACCGGGTCAGGCGCGAAGCGCCGCCAGGACCTTCTCGACCCGCCGGGCCCGGGTGTCGTCGGTCTTCGCGCCGTCCACGGACAGGGCATGCGCCCGCTGGTTGCTGTACGACAGCGCTGCCCACGCCGCGGCCGCGGCCGGGTCGGTGGCGAGCCGGTCCGCGAGCGCCGTCGGCACCTCGACGGTGCGGGGCGCGTCGTCGACCGCGAGGGCGACCTCCACCTCGTCCCCGGCGCCGCGCCCGGTAGCGGCGCGAGTCTCGGCGCCGAACGAGATCAGATACCGACCGCCCATCGAGGCGATGGTGCTGCGGTAGGTGCAATCGCCATCGATCGTGACCAGCACCGGGACCCGCTTGCCGCGGCCGAAGCCGTGCACGATCTCCTCGGGGACCACAATGCCCACGTTGTTCCCGCCGGCGGCCCAGAGTGTGGTGCGAAAGCTGACCATCGACGCTCCTTGTGGCTGTTTGCCCGGGTCAATGCAGTATCGCCGGGCAAGGGCGCCGGCGCGCGGAACGCTGTCGTGGCCCGGTGCCGGTAGGCCGACAATCGTTGGGCCGACCGGTCGCTTGACGCGAATCGGGCACCGGTCACCGTGCGGGGGGCGCTGGAACTCGATCCAGCACTGGCGGGGTCCGCCCGTCGACCCGGGGTGTTCATGGAGGCAATGACCCACGAGATTGACCCGCGTCAGGCTGTTCGTGCCGCCACCGGTCGCCGTCCTGGCCGGTCCGTGGCACCGAAGCCGCCCTCGAGGCCGCATCCCCCAGCCGGGTGGGCCCGAGCCGCCACGCCATCGCGATGGCCGGGCGGTAACTGCACACGATGCCCATGCGCAAGGCCGCCCGCAGGTGGGTGGCGAGCGCCGGATGCACCCGCTCGATCCGGCGCAGGCTGTCCCGGACCCGGGCGCCGACGGCCTTGCGGGCCCGCTCGGCCTCGTCGCCGAGTCGGCGGTTCCGGCCCCCGAATCCGCTGGCCGCGGCGAGTTCCCGGATCACTGCGGAGCGTTCGCCGGCCAGCCGGGCGGCCTTGTCGAGCTGCCCGAGCAGTTCCGCGTCCTCGATCTGTTCGGCCAGCGCGTCCAGTCGGTCGCGGTACTGCGCCCTGGCCCGCTCGTCCAGCACCGGGTCGGCTCCGGTGCCGGCGACGGCGGTCGCGGCAGCCGGGTCGAGCAGATCCCGAACGTGCACGTCGGCGCCCTGGGCGGTGATCAGCGCGGCCAGATCGTGCAGGCCCTTCGCGTCGGGCAGGTGTGCGGTCCGGCCGCCGAAGCGCAGCCGCCACTGCCCGTCAATGATGCGGAACTCGTTTGCGGGCGGTTGTTCTGCGGCTGCGATCCGATCGAGTTCGCGCTGCGATACCCGTTCCCACCCGGCCGCACCGAGGCGGTGGTGCATCGTGACCGCGGCCTTCAGATGCGTGGTTGCGGCCGTGCGTTCGCCCAGCGAGGCGGCCAGCACGCCGAGGTGGTGGTCGACGGCGGCGTGGTATGACGCACAGCCCCCGACGACGACGTGCGTCCCGGCGAAGGGAAGGAGGTGCTCGTAGGTCCACCGGCGCTGCGCTTCGGTCCCGACCGCGGCAAACACCACCGCACCGACGGCAAGAGACTCCAGGCCCAGCCACATCGTGAGATCGAGCACGCTGAAGTCGCCCAGGGCATCCCCGGCAGCGGTCAGGTCGCCGGCGACCGCGGGGGCCCAGGCCCGGAGCAAAGGGAACATCGGCCACATCGGATCGGCGCGATCCAGCGTGACCGGCGCCCCAGGAGCACCGAGCGCGACCAAGGCCAGTCGCAGGGTGCCCCAGCACCCGACCGCGTCCGGCTCACCGATGGCCCGGCCGAGCTCCACGGCCTCGGCGGAGAGCACCACGGCCTCCGCCGTGCGTCCGGCTATCTGGGCGTAGGTCGCACGCCGGGTCAGCGCCGCCCATTGACCCCGGGCGTTCCCCAACTGTTCGGACAGCGTCACGTAGCGGAGCAATTCGTCGCGGCCCACGGGGTCGCCGAGTTCGAGCAGCGCGGTCGCGCGCAGCAGATGGGCCAGCGCGACCAATTCCCGGTCGCCGGCATCATTGGCGGCGACAAGCATCTCGTCGACGACCGGCAGCCGGGCGGCCGCTGATCCGGGTTGCCAGAGCGCGTCGTGGCGGGCGAGCAGCGCGGTGGCCAACGCCGCTGCGTCGCCGCTGAGGCGTCCCAAGGTCACCGCCCGGTCGGCGATGTGCAGCAGATCGGCCGGCGGCAGCGGATCGGAGCCGTGCCGCAGCGCCCGAGTGAGCGCGGCGACCACGCGGGCGTGCAGGCCGCGCCGGCCCGGGGTCGCCTCGAGGCGGTCGTCCGCCACGCGAAGCAGGCCGACGACCTCGTCGACGGACGCCTGGGACCGCTGGCCCAGGGAATGCAGTCCCAGCGCGGCCCGGGCGAGGGCGACCGTGTCGTCGGCGGCCAGGGTGTGCTCGGCGGCCTGCCGGTAGCGCGCCCGGGCCAGGTCCGCCGATCCGTCGCGATCATGGGCCGCGGCCAGTTCGAGCAGGGTTTCCACATACCGGGGATCACCGATAGCCAACCGGGGCAGAGCCTGCAGGTAGTGCCGACAGGCATCGTGGTGTCCCAGGGCGGCGGTCGCCGCTCGCGCGGCCAGAATGCAGTACCGGGTGGCGTCGGTGCGCGCCTGCGGTCCGGCCGACATCAGGTGGGCCGCGATGCGAGCCGGGTCGGCCGGGGAGAGTCGTTGCAGTGACCGAGCGATCGCCAGGTTGATGGTGGCCCACGTGGGCGCGGCCTGCCCGTCGAGGATCGCGTCCCGAAACAGGTCGTGGCTGAAGCGGGGTGGGTCGTCGGTGACGATGCCGGCCCGGCGGGCCGGCATCAGCAGGTCCATCGCCGTGCTCTCGCCCGCCACGGCGCCGGCGGCGATCAACAGGTGCACGTCGATGTCGCGACCGGCGACCGCGGCCCAGTCCAGCAGCCGCGCGGATTCCGACGGAAGCCGGGCCATCCGTCGCCGAACGGTTTCGATCACCCCGGCCGGCAGGTGGCCGGGCAGGTGCCCACCACCCTGGGCCTGCACGAGACGAACCAGCTCGCGGATGAAGAACGGATTCCCGTCGCTGCGTCGCCAGACCTGTTCGATCACTTCCGGCGACGGCGAGCTGCCCGGCAGGGCCGCAACCAGGGCCCGCGCCTCGGTCAGGCTCAACCCGGCCAGCGGCAGGTGGTGCCCGGCAGCCAGCCCGAGCAGGGCCGCGCCGGCCTCGGCGTCGCGATAGGCACCCACGATCAACACGCGGTCACCGGCCAGCCCGCGGATCACCTGGTCCAGGACGGCCAGGGACTGTTCGTCGGCCCAGTGCAGATCGTCGAGCACGACGACGACCGGCTGGTCCGCCGCCAGATCGGCCAGGGCCCGGCCGATCCCGTCGTGAAGTCGGAACCGGGCGTCCGCGGCGGCCAACGCGCCGTCCGGATCCGGCGGGCCACCCGCTGGCTCGAACAACCGGCCGGCCGCACCCAGGTCGGTGGCGGGCATTCCGGACGCCCGCAGCACCTGGATCCACGGCCAGTACGGCGGCACTCCGGAGCCGGGCAGGCAGAACCCGCGAAGCACCCGGGTGCCGTCGTCGACCGCCCCGGCGAGGAAGGACAGCACGGCGGACTTCCCGATCCCGGCTTCGCCACTGATCAGCAGCAACTGCCCGGTCCCGGATTGCGCCTGAGCCAGCGCGTCGATGACGGACGCCTTGACGTCGGCCCGCCCGACGAGACGTTCGCCGCGAACCATGACGCCATGGTGTCCGGTTTGCCGGCGATGTGCCACCTGCCCGCTCGTCAGGGTCGCAGCTCCAGCACGAGGTTGAACGGCAAGGGAACGTCGAGCCGCCGCACCCGGGAAAAGCCGGCCTCGCCGGCGAGGGCACGCAGCGCCGATTCACCGGGCTGGGCGCCGAGAGGTTCGGACGACGTCGGGGTCCGCTGCGCGACGGCATTCGGCGTACAGATCAGCGTGGAGATGCTGTACATCATCCGACCGCCCGGGTGCAGGTTGTCCGCGACCCGGTCGCCGCCGGCCGGTTCGAACAGCAGCACCGCACCGGATGGCGTGACTGCCTGCCGGGCCGCCGAGAGCGCGGCGCGGGGGTCGCCGAGATCGTGCAGCGAGTCGAAGAAGGTGATCAGGTCGTACCCGCCCGGCCGAGCGGGCAGATCCAGGGCCGCCGCCACCTCGAATCGCACGTTGTCGACCTGGTCCTGTCCGGCCGCCTGCCGGGCATGCATGACGGACGCGTCGTGATAGTCGATCCCCAGGACGCGCGCGGCCGGATGCTGCTGGGCCACGGCGCGCGTCGGTGCGCCGTACCCGCAGCCGACGTCGAGCGCGGCACCGCCGGCGTCCAGGGCGGCCGCCACGTCGTCCGGCACCGACGCGCCGATCAACTCTTCCGGAAGGATCAGGCGGGTAAAGGCATCCTGCCCGTGCCAGTACTGGCCGGTCCGCTCGTGCCAGCCGAACCCCCGCCCGGCGCCGAACGCCGCGCTGAACTCGTCGAACCCCGCAATCGTGGCCGCGAGCATCTCCAGACATGCCTCCACCAGCGGTGCGCCGGGCCCGTCCGGGATGGCCGCGGCGCCGGCCGGGGAGAGCTCGAAAGTGTCGCCGGCCTGGTCATAGTCCAGATAGCCGGCGGCGGCTTGGGCGCGCAGCCATTCGCGGACCAGGGCCCGGTCGACGGTGACCCGGGTCGCCAATTGCTCGGCCGTGCACGGACCGGCACCGGCCAGCGCCCGCCACAGACCGTGGCGGGTGCCGAGGGACGTCAGGAGGACGCCCAGCGTCCCGCCCAGGTCGGCCGTGAGCCGGCCGAGGAACGCCTCCACCGCCGCCAGGTCCGGGGGTACCTCGACAGTGACCTCGATCGTCGTCATGTGCCGTCTCCTTCCACTGGTGGTTTCGACCAGCAGGCGCTAGTTCGGCACTCGCGATCCGCGAGACCCGGTCTCGCACGCTTGAGGAGTCTCCGGTGGCGCGTGCGGCGACTGGCATGCCGCCGCACCGCCGCGACGGGGTCATTCGGTCAGCGGTACCGCGCCCGGCGTCAGGCTGACCCGGAACAAAGCGAGGGGTGAGTTGATCGTCTGCACCACCGCGGGTCGGAGGGGGACCGGAATGACCGCATGATTGGCGGACTCGACGATCACCCCCCAGGCGCCCAGCATCTGGATGTTGGTGCGTACCGCCCGGGCGACCATTCGCGGGTCGTGCAGGCCCATCCCGATCGGGACCGGGGTGAGCATCGCGTCGAGTCCGTCGAGTCCGTCGAGTCCGTCGAGGTCCTGGCCCGGGGGCACACACATGGTCACCAACATCGGCAGCATGATGTGGTTGATCGCGTCCAGCAGTTGCCGGTCGATGGAGCGGGGGACCAGCACGAGATCGAGCAGGCGCTCGACCAAGGACCGCCCGAGGCGCACCCGGTCCGCCGTCGGCCCGCCGGTCGGCCGGGTGCCCGGGTGGGCCCGACTTCCGTCGAGACCGATGACTGCGCAGTCGATGCCGATCCGCCAGGGCAGAGCGATCGCGGCCACGTCCCACATCGTCCGGGTCCGGCCGGACCCGGCGGGCAGGTCCCAACGATCGCACCACCGGCGCAGGTCGTCCCGGCGCATCGCACCGGTGCCGGTGACGGCCCGGCCCGGTCCGACCCATTCCGCCAGGTCCAGCACGCGGGCGCACAGGGTCGTGGCGGCCAGCGCGGCCCATTCCTCCTCCGCCGGCGGCACGGTGACCGATGCGACGTGGCCCGGCCGCACGCCGTTCAGGGGTATGCGGGTGGTGACTGCGGTCTCGTTTCCGAGCCCACCGTCCGGCGGGCCCGGGACCCCGGGCTTGTCGTCGTTGATCGCAGCGGCGTCGACGCAGGCGTCGGTGGCCCGTCGACGCCACTCCAGGGGCATGGCATTGAACCGCTGCATGAATTCGTCCAGGGCGGTGGGATGGCCGAAATCAACACCCTCGTCGGCGGCCAGGTGCAGGACTCGCGCGGCCATGGATTGCCGGACAGGGTCGCCGAACCGGGGCGCCAGGTCACCCAACCGGGCGAGGGCGGCCAGGGTGGACGCCTCATCGTTGGCCGGCTTCCAGCGGCCGGTCTGCAGCAGGAAGTCGATGTACAGCTGCATGGCCGGGACGATCGCCGCGACATACGCAGCGTCCGCGCCGATGATCTTGGCCGGCAGCACCTCCCCGACGATGCGGGTGGTCACGTGGGGCGCCCAGTCGGTGGGATCCGGTTCGACGAACATCGACTTGAACTCGCAGGCCGCACGCACGACTTCCAGTACCCCTGCGTGCAGCCGCGGATCCGGTGACCGCTCGCCGAGCCAGCGGTCGAAGAGACCCAGGACGCGGTCGATCGCCGGCTCGGGGGATTCGGATGCCCCGACCGTGTTCGTCCGCTGGTCGTCGCGTCGTCCTGCCACCCGTTGCTCCCGTCGACCGTCCCGCAGGTGTCGACGCTACCCACTGCGGCGGTGACCAACTCGACGCCGGCTCACCGCGCCGGTTCGGCCAACGCCGATCGCAACCCCGGATCGTCCGCCCGGTCGATCCGCTCGACCGGGCCGCGCTCGGCAGTGCCGACGACCAGCGGGACGAGGGTGGGGATCAGCGTGGGCATGCGCCGATGGGTGATCGACACGACCTGCAGCGCCGACGTCGCCAGCGATGCCTCGAAGTCCCGGTTGGGTCGGCAACCGTCGGCCAGCCGGCGTTGCAGGGGAGTGCACAGGTCCTGCACGATGCCGCGCACCCGGCCGCCGCGTACGTGCTCATGGAACAGGAACCGGCCGCCGGGCCGCAGGACCCGGTGGATCTCCGCGAGCATCCGCTCCGGGTCGTCGACCGAGCAGAACACCAACGACGCCGTGACGGTGTCGAAACTCGAATCGGTAAAGGGCAGTTCATGCGCGTCCACGTCCACGACGGAGGTGGGGAAGGGCAGCGAGTCGGCCGCGATGCGCAAGGACGGGTGGAACGCATGGTTCGGTTCGACCAACACCAGTTCGTCGATCCCGGATGGGTAGTGCGGTACGGAAAGCCCGCTGCCGGCTCCGATCTCCAACACCCGCCCCCGTGCGGTGGCCAGCTGGTCGCGGCGAAGGGCGGCCTGACCGTTCCGGTCGATCCGACCCATCAGCGCCGGATACCACAAGGCGAACGATCGGCGGCCCAAGTTCGTAGAAGTCAGCATGCACCGATGGTCCGCGACCGGACGCCAGGCCGGCATGGCCGATTCGGGCCATCTTTCCGGGGTCGGCCGTCCGCGCCGGCATCGGTGCACAGCGCGGCCGATCGCCCACTCGCCGCGGCCGGATCGACCCGTTCGCCGCCAGCCGGTCGTAGGCTGCCAGCGGAGGCGTCGTGCTGGGCATCGAGGATCAGGTCGTCCGCAGGCTGCGGGTGGCCGGAAGCGACGTCGCATACTCGGTCGTCGGCGATGGGCCACCGGTCGTGCTCGGCGGTTGGTGGTGCGCGCATCTGCAGCTCAATTGGCAGGATCCCCGGTTCCGGGCGTTCCTGACCCCGCTCGCCGCGCGGCACTCGGTCATCCGGTTCGACCGGCCGGGCACCGGCGCATCCGACTTGTCGGCCCCGCTCCCCGTCACCGTCGACGCCGATGTGGCCGTGCTCGCCGGGGTCGTCGACGCACTCCGGCTCTCCCGGTTCGGGCTCGTCGGTGCCTCGTCCGGGGCGGCCACGGCGGCCGCGTTCACCGTCGAACGGCCGGAGCAGGTTGACCGGCTGGTGCTGTACGGGTCGTTCGCCCGCGGGTCCGAGATCGCCACCGAAGCGGCCCGGCGCGCGCTGCTCGATGCCGTGACCGGTCATTGGGGACTCGGTTCACGATTGCTCGCCGACCTTTTCGTGCCCGGTTCGGCGGCCAAGGAGCGGGACGAGTTCGCCCGGTTCCAACGCCGATCGGCCACGCCCGAGCAGGCCGCGCGGTCGCTGGCGGCGAGTTACCGGACGGACGTGACCGATCGACTGTCGCGGGTGCGCGTCCCGACGCACGTCGTTCATCGCCGTGACGACCGGGCCGTACCCTTCACTCTCGGGGCCGACGTGGCCCGCCGAATCCGTGGGGCGACCTTCCTCCCGCTCGACGGCGTCGACCATTTCCCGTGGCGCGGTGATGCCGACGCGGTCGGTGACGCCCTGTTGCGCGGCCTTGGTCACTACATCTCGCCCCGGTCCGGACGGCCGGGAGCGGCTGCCCTGACCGAGCGGGAACGGGAGGTCCTGGTCCTGGTCGCCGCCGGTCTGACCGACACGCAGATCGCCGAACGGCTGACGGTCAGCCCGCACACCGTGCATCGGCATATTGCGAACGCCCGGGCCAAGCTCGGGGTCCGGTCGCGGGCCGCGGCCGCCGCCGTCGCGGCCGGGCCGGGCCGGTAGCGCCGGCGGCCGGCTCCGCTCGGGCAGTCACCGGCGGGCCGGGCAGAACCTCGCCGGTCGCCGGTCATTCGGAGGGCGTCGCGGCCCCGTTCGCACCGGTGGCCTCGGCGGCGATCTGGTTGGCCTGACGCCACGCGTCCCAGATGGGCGGTGCGAGCCGGCCGCGGTCGGGGACGGCGAGACCGGCCGCGCGGGCCCACCGGCGAACCTCGGCGGTGCTCGGCAGGGGCGCGTCCGGAGCGCCGACCGTCTCGGCGACCGTGTCGACCCGGCGGCCGATGGCAAGTTCGGTCTCCGCCCAGGCCTGCGCGGCGGCGAGATAGCGGTAGGTCCACTCCTCGGCCAGTGGCCGCGTCTCGGCGAACACGATCGGTACCGACGGCCAGCGAACCTGCAGTTCGGCGAGCCCGTCGGCCACCACGGCCGGCCGCACCCGGTCGAGCTTGAAAATTTGCGAGTAGCGGTCTTCCACGACCAGTGCGGCGCGGGGCAGGGCGGCCAACTCGCCGACGGCAAAGCTCAGCTTGCCGCCGGTCAGGCTGGACACCAGGTCGGTCAACGACTTTCGTTCCACCGCGGCGATGAGCCGGTCCCCGACGATCAGCCCGTAATCCCCACACGGGAGCGCCCGCCTGGACGTGGTCACCTGCTGCGTGGCGAACCGGTAGGCGTACTGCTCGCGGGTGTCGACGACGATCTGCAGGTCGGCGATGCCCGCGGCCCGGGCGGTGGGGGTGGTGACGTTCGGCCGGGCCTGCTTGCGCACCCGCGGGGTCTGCCAGAACACCATGTCGCGGCCGCGGGCGGTGGTGAAGACGATCTGTGAACGGTTCTCCCGGCCGCGGGCGAGCACCAGGTCGATCGCCGCGCCACGCCGGGCCACGGACCGCACCGGGGTCCGTTCGACGATCTCGGGCTCGGCCGGCCACTCGGCGAGCTCGACCGGATGGCAGTACAGCGCCTTCGTTCGTGGCCAGGTGCCGGACGTGCGGAACACCAGCCCGGCGCCCAGCGGCAACCGCAGCAGGTAGGGCAGCCGGGATTCCGGGTCCGGATTCGTCGCGATCAGGAGGTCGGCCATGGCGACCGCCGATTTTACCGACAGGGCGACCATCGATCCTCCCCGGCGGCGCCGAGCCGGCGCCGCCCGCGATCGCGACGCGACTTTCCACGGACGGGCCGGTCGGTTCGCGCGGCTATCCGTCCAGTCGAACAGCCCGAATCAGCCGCACCGTGCCCAACGCGGCGATCGTCAGACCGAGCAGCAGGTACACCGGCCAGACGACGCCTGCAGGGAGCCAAGCAGGTCGCTGCCCAGTGCGTTGCCCGCTCACCGCTGCGGAGATCACCGCACCGACGCTCGGGATGAACGTGTTGGACCGGCGGGCGGTGTGCACCGGCGCCGACAGGGTGCCCTGGAGGGCCGCGAAGGTGCCGATCGGGTAGAGCAGTGCGGCCACCAGCGGAGAGCCGCCGACGGCGATGCCGATGTACGGCAGCACCACCGCGGTCGCGGACAGCTGGTTGGCCAGGCTCACCGCCGACGCCTGGCCGAGCAACGCGCGATAGTTCCTGGTGCGCGGCACCGGGTCGGCGCCGTCCGCCCCATCGGGTGCCGCCCCTTGGTCAGCGGTTCGGTCGGCCCCGACGGCCGCGCTGGTGGTCACCACCTCGGCGCTGACCGAGTCGGCGGTGACCGAGTGGATCGTCGGAGGAGCGGATATCGGGTCGCGGCCGGTTCCGCCGGCGCGCCGGTCGCGGCGAGCGCGGGGTCCGGCATGGACGAGCGGCCGCGCGATTCCCACTCGGAATTCGCTGAGTTGGGAGCCGGCACGGACAGATTGTCACGCTAGGCCCGGTGCGTCCGCACCGAAGGGGTCCCGGACGCCCGATCGGGGAGGCCGGGCTACCTCGACGCGTCGTGCCGGGGTGAATGGCTTGTCGGTAGCGTCCCTGGTCTGCGCCATCGAGCCACCATTCGCCGCCCAGGCCAACAGGTCGAGCCGGGTTGCGGCGGTGAGTCGGCGCTGCGCGGCGCGGAAAACGCTGGGAATGTCGGTGGAAGACGGAACGGGAGCTGCTGGCCATCCACGGGTCCGGCGGTGACGCGCATCTGTCCGGCCGCTCTTGTCCGCGATTCTGGTCAGGCCGGCGCGATCTCCCGGTGGGATTGCCCGGACGCGCCGACCATGTCGGTCAAGAACTTCTGCGTCTGCTCGTCCGTGCTGTAGAGAAGGGTGCCGACCATGCCCCGAGTCAGCAGCACCTTGTAGACGTTACGGACCAGGGCGGCGAAGTCGTCGTCGGTGACATCTTGGCGAGATCGGAAGTCGGGATCCCGATTGAATTCTCGTCGGCCCACCCATTGGTCGTCCCGGCGCACGAAGTCCGGGCCGATGATGACGCCGTTCCAGTCGTACTCGAAACCCTGCGCGGTGTAGACGCAGCCGATCTGGTGGAAGCCGTCGGGATGAGACGCCCACAGCGCCGACGGCGGTGCGCCGGGGAGGCCGCGGTCGCCTCGCAGGTTCCAGGGCCGGTCCCACCCGTCGATCTGCACGTCGGGAACCAAGGTGCCGTCCCGGTTGGGGTCGCTCCACGGCCAGCAGTAGCCGGCAGTCATCCGGGCGTTGTAGCCGTCGGCCACCTGCTGCCGCAGCGTCGACTCCATCGCGTCCGGCGTCGCCACGACGTCGACGATGAAGCGGCTGTCACCGGTCCATCGCCAGGGTGGCCGGCCACCGAGCCCGAGCAGGTCGAGGACCCATTGCTCGTACAGTTCGCTGCCGCCGCACCGGAATTGGTCCTTGAGCGGGATCACATGCATGTCAATGCCGAGGCGGGCGGCGGCCTCGCCGATGCCATCGATCGTTCCCATTTCGCCGGGCCGGACGACCTGGAACTCGTCGAGCAGGAACACCGGAACACGAGCCGCGGAGAGCAGCTCGTCGATCTGTGGGCGCCCGGTCCGGTGTTCGGCACGGGTGTAGCGGTTCGCCGATGTCCGGCGGATCCGATGCGCCTCGTCGAGGATGAGTACGTCCAATCCGTTGCGTTCGGCCTGCATGAACGAGTTGAAATACTTGAATAGCGAGGTGGCTCGCTGGTTCCGCTGGCCGCTCAGTTTGCGCAAGGTGGTGGTGAACGCACGTGACCCGGTGGCGTGCACGACGCTCCGACCTCGCGCGGCCAGTTCGCCCATCAGGGACAGGGCGACGACGCTCTTGCCGCTGCCAGGGCCGCCGCTGACCACGACCACCGCCTTGTGGTCGGCCGCCCGTGATCGCTCCACCTCCGCCAGCACGAGGTCCACCGCCACCCGCTGCTCGTCGAGGAGCACGAACTGCTCGCGGTTCGCCAGTTCGTCGGCGACGACGGTCAGCAGCTGGCGGGATGGGGCGACCCCGGAGCGCAGCAGCAGATCGGCGGCCGGAGCACCGGATGCCGTCGGATCGAGCCGGGTCAGCAGGTATTCGACGAAGCGGCCGCGTCCCGCTCCGGTGAACAGGCGGGCTCGATTGTCCTGTGGGTAGGCGCCGAGGACGTTCTCCACCTCGACCCCGGCGTTGTGGAGGTAGGCGACGCCAGTGAACGCGTCCGGATGGTCGTGCGCGATGCGCAGGAAGTCGGTCAGGTAGTCGTGGTACTTCCGCACCTGGGCGACCGGATGCAGGCGGGGGCCGCCGGGCGCACCCGGCACCGAGATGAGTTCGGCCGACCCCGGCCACGGATCGACCCGGCTCCACTGCTTCAACTCGACAACCACGAACGACGGATCACCGGTCCGCGGGTGACGGCCGGCGAGGACCACGTCGGCGCGTCTGCTGGTCAATGGCAATTGGTACTCGACAAGGACTTCAATTCTGTCCAGACCGGCGTCGTCGAGGTCGGTGGCGAGAACGGGCAGGCTTCCGGACCAAGATCGCACCTCGCTCGGTGACACCCGGTGTCCGGTGCGGTTGACGAACTGACGTTCCAACTGTGCCTCGATGGCGGCGGGGTGCCAGGCCAGGTCCATGAAGGCACGGCCGCTTCGCCGCAGCAGCATGACCGGTGACCCCCCAGAGCAGCACGAAGTGACTCGTGCGGATGGGGGACTGTCCGGGAGGATGCCCGTCGGGCCGCGTCAATCAGCATAGTTCGCCGGCGTCACCGGCTGGCGTGCCACAGTGTTGTGGTGTCCGATCTGTTCGAGCTCACCTCCGAGATCCGCCGCTTCACCACCGAGCGGGACTGGCAGCGATTTCACGACGCGAAGTCGTTGACCTTGGCGCTCACCGGGGAGGTCGGTGAGCTTGCCGAGCTGCTGCAATGGGTGTCCGCGTCGACCGTTCGCACTGACGTGCGGGAGGGCCGATTGCACGAGCGGCTCGGCGAGGAACTGGCCGACATCCTGATCTACCTGATCATGCTGGCGGATGAGGCAGGGATCGACCTCGCCGCGGCGGCGTCGTCGAAGCTGGCCGATGCGGCCCGCCGGTTCCCGGCCGCCGACTTCAGCGGGCGGGCGCCGAGCAAGGTGCAGTGATGAATCTTGCGTTGTGCCTCACCGTTCGAGTAGGGCAGTCCGCTGTGCTTCGGAGCCAGACATCGTCAAAATCCGGATCGACAATCCGCAGCGGGTCCGACCTCAGGGTGGCGATGAAACGGTGCGAGCTGGGAATTGATCGTGTCCGACCACTCCGGGCCGGAGCACGACCGGGATCCTTGCACGGCCAACGGAACGCCGATGATCCCCGGCTCGTGTCCCGGGAACGACGACGAAGTCGAAGGAGTCGTTGCACCCTCGCCCGGCCCAACTGCACCCATTCGACTGGCCGGAGCTTCGAGGAACCAGCCCCCGGCCGGCAGTCGACCTTTTGATGCGCGTGACCCCGCAGGCGGCACACATCCGTGACGGCCGGTCGAGTCAGGCGGTGATCCGGGCTCATAGCCGCGGCGAGTCGATACCAACGCCGCCAGTCCGGCCGGGCATGTGGTGCCCCGACGAGAACGACCGCGCATCTCTACCGACGCCGGAAGCGTGGTCGGCGGCATTCGGCTCGATCTCCCTTCTGCACAAGAAGGATGGATCAGGTGTTCCGGGGTCGTCAGGGATCAGGACCGAGCGTTCCGCCACTTGCCTTCCGCCCGAAGCCACCTGCGCAGCCTCGATCTACGTATCGGCCACCAACGCCGTCGGCCGGCCCGCTTGTTGGTCCGTGATCTGCTGGTGCGGGTGACGTCGGACAGTGCGAGGATCGATTGAAGGGTTGGGTGACCGGGGGGATGGCGAGGCCACGTGTCGCCAGCGGAGCAGACCGACGGGCTTCCGGAGGGGCTGTACGAGAGCCTGATGACCACCCGGCTGCGCGCCCGCCTCGACGGGCGACCGCACCTGGTACCAGAGATTGCTGCCATCCACTCCGCCGATCAACCGGCCGTGCTCGCCCGGCACGTTCACGACGCAGTCCAGAGAACGCTGGCCAACGAACCTTCGAGCGATCGCCGGATAGAGCTGGTCAACCGCGTCCTGACCGACCTGGGCGCTGTCGACGATCGTACCGAGGGCGGTCCGCGCCAGTTGTGGTCCCTGGCGGGTCCCGCCGGGCCAGGGCGGGTGGCCGGCACCATGCACCGGCCTCGCACACCTTTGTCCGACGCGGCGCTGCTGACAAATGCCCGCGGCGAACCGTCTCTTGGCGCCGAATTGCGTGCCGAGTTGACCACCGCCGACCAGGTCGATCTGCTCTGTGCATTTGTGAAGTGGCACGGACTCCGCTTGCTGGAGGCCGAGTTTCGGGACCTGCGCCAGCGTGGAATTCCCTTGCGGGTAGTGACCACCACATACGTCGGCGCCACCGAGCGGGCCGCTCTCGACCGGCTGGTCGACGTGTTCGGCGCGCAGGTGAAGATTCAGTTCGACGCCTTGCGGACTCGGTTGCACGCCAAGGCGTGGCTGTTCCGGCGGCGGACGGGGTTCGACACGGCGTATGTGGGTTCGTCCAATCTGTCTCGCAGCGCGCTTCTGGACGGCGCCGAATGGAACGTCCGACTGTCCCGGGTGGCCACCCCGGTGCTGCTCGACAAGTTTTCCGCCACGTTCGACAGTTACTGGAACGAAGCGAGTTTCGAGACCTACGAGCCGCACAGAGACCGTGGCCGACTGGACGACGCGCTGGCCGCCGCGTCCGGCCGCCAGTCGACAACTGCGACAATCGCGTTGTCCGGCCTCGAGGTTCGGCCGTACTCGTACCAGGCGACCATGCTCGACGCGCTGATGGCGGAACGGCAAGTACACGACCGGCACCGGAACCTGCTGGTCGCGGCGACCGGCACCGGCAAGACCGTCGTTGCAGCACTGGATTACCAGCGGCTGTGCCCCGCTTCCGGGGTCGACCGGCCCAGCCTGCTGTTCGTCGCGCACCGCAAGGAGATCCTCGAACAGTCCCGCCGCGTCTACCAAGAGGTTCTAAGAGATCAGACCTTCGGCGAGCTGTACGTCGGCGGCGCCCGCCCGGAGCGGTGGCGTCACGTCTTCGCGTCGGTTCAGTCCTTGCACGCTTACGGCATTTCGCGTATCCCGCAGGATGCCTTTGAAATTGCCGTCATCGACGAATTCCACCACGCCGAAGCGTCGACATACCGCGCAATCCTGGACCATTTACGACCGGTCGAACTGCTCGGACTGACCGCCACCCCCGAACGGGCCGATGGGATGGACGTCCGATCGTTCTTCGGCGGCCGGACGGCCAGCGAACTGCGCCTTTGGGACGCACTCAGCGCCGACCTGCTGTGCCCGTTTCACTACTTCGGCATCTCCGACGGCACGGATCTGCGGAGTATCCAATGGTCCCGCGGTCGGTACGACCAGGACGCGTTGTCCAATGTGTTCACTGGCAACGACGCTCGTGCGCGCCTCATACTGCTCCAGATCCGAGATAAGATCGCCGAACCGGCGCGGATGCGCGCGCTGGGCTTTTGCGTGTCCCGGGCACACGCTGAATACATGGCGAGTACTTTCAACCGGGCCGGTATCCCCGCCGCCTGCGTCACCTCGGAAACCGGTGCCCAGGAGCGGGCCGCGGCTGTGCGAAATCTGGGCGACTGTGCGATCAACGCTGTCTTCACCGTTGATGTGTTTAACGAAGGTGTCGACCTGCCAAATGTGGACACGGTGTTGTTTCTCCGACCGACCGAGAGCGCGACTGTGTTTCTGCAGCAACTCGGCCGGGGTCTACGGCGGGCCCGGGACAAGCCTGTGCTGACGGTGCTGGACTTCGTCGGCCAGCACCGCAAGGAGTTCCGGTTCGACGTCAGGTACCGCGCCCTCGTTGGTGGGAACCGTCGAGAACTGGAACGGCAGGTCGAGAACGGATTTCCATTCCTGCCGTCGGGCTGTCAGATCGTGCTCGACGAGGTCGTGCAGGGCCTCGTCCTGGCCAACATTCGAGGTCAGCTGACCATCCGCTGGGCCTCGCTGGTGGCCGAATGCCGAGCCTCCGGTGATGTCGAACTATCCGACTTCCTCGACGAGACGGGCGTCGAACTGGCCGATCTCATCCGATCCGATCGAAGTTGGAGCAGGCTGCGTCGTGAAGCCGGACTTGCTACCCCGGAGGGTGGCCCGGCTGAGGCGGAACTGCTGCGACGGGTGCGATCGGTGTCGCACGTTGACGACCCTGATCGAGCCCATGCATACCTCAGCTTGCTCGCCGATGACGCCCCCGCCTACAACGACCTGAGTCCGGTCGAACGCGGGTTCGCCCGCATGCTCCTGTACTCGCTGTGGCCGACCGGTAACTTCGCTAGCTTTGATGCAGTGCTGCGGACGTTGCGGCAGGAAGCGTCCGCCCGCAGTGACCTGCGGGCGGTGATCGATCTATCCTTTGATTCGACGCGACACCTCTCCGTCATTCCGCACTCGGAGCTGTCAGCGTCCGGGCTGCGAGTGCACGCGCGGTACCAGCGGGAGGAGATCCTTTCCGCGCTCGGCCTTGCCGCGCGGTTGAAACCGGCGTACTTCCAGGCGGGCGTGGCCCGTTCGGACGAGTTGAATCTGGACGCTTTCCTGATCACGCTGCGGAAGAACGATACCGACTACTCGCCGACCACCATGTACCGGGACTACGCGATAAGCTCTACGCTTTTTCATTGGGAGTCGCAGTCCGCGACTTCGGTCGACTCACCTACCGGGCAGCGGTATATCGACCATCGCCGCGCCGGCTCGTCGATCCTTCTATTCGTCCGTGAGCGCAAGGAAAGCGCTCTCGGGCCGGTCCCTTACACGTTTCTAGGAACCGCGCAGTACGTCAGCCACCGCGGTGACCGTCCCATCGAGTTCATCTGGAAGCTCGATGTGCCCATGCCGATGGACCTGTTTACGGCGGCGTCGGTGACCCCCGGCTGACCCGCGCAGCTGACGAAGAGCTTGCCATACTACGTATCTCGAAATCGGTGCCCGAGACGCTCGGGGCTCGCCGGTTGGTGATCACGCGAGCCAGTCCGTCGTCGCCGACTCATAGGAATCCCCGCCGCATGCTCCGGCGTCACTGGGCGGGCGCGTGATCTGACCCATCGGCAGGTGGCGCGGCTTCGCGCCGCGGCTGGCCCGGCGGCGGGGTGGGCCGCCGCGTGAGCACCCGTTTCGATCAACCGAGCTAAGATTGGTCGGTCGCGGTACGCAATTGTCGCTCAGTGGTTCGAGATGCCCCGGGGACGGGATCGGTTCGGCGTCGCTTGCGCTCAACCCTGACAGGGCCCGTGTCGCCCCGGCCTCGAACGCTTCAGATCGGCGAGGGTAGATACCTTCTCGGGGAGAGATCGCACCCGAAAGCTCCTGCCCGGGGCTTTCGTTCAGGATTGAAGTGTCCAGCCTGACGTCGAAGTTCTTCATTTGCAAAATACTCGGCAACCTATCCATGAATCTGGCCGCGGCTGCGGATGCTTTCGACGGTGTCCACCGACAGGGTCGGGTGGTCCGGCGAGGACCGGCGCAGCCAGGCCGCGAGTTCGGCCGCGTCCACACCGATCTCCTCGGGGTCGGCCGCATTGTCGCGGAAAAATCGCTCGATCTCGTCGTTCGGGATCCGAACCGATCCGCCTGGCGCCCGGTTCCGGTCGACGTCGCGCCACAGGTCTTCGGTGTAGGTCAACCGTTCGAGATCGCTGCCGGTCAGATTCCCATAACGGCTGACGACGTACCCGATCGTGTTGAGAACCGCCTCGTCGGTGATCGGCGGTCCAGGTTCGATGGAGCCCTGCTTCTCCGCCCGCCACAGCGTCCCCACCACGGGTCCCATGTCCCATGCGGAGATCGATTCCGGGAACAGCGGTCGGCCGAAAGCGCCCAGGTGATGGCCCTGGCAGTAGTACAGGAGCTTGTGCAACTTCTTCACGCCGATTCCCGGCACTCGCCGGCGAAGCTCAGCGGCGACTCGGTGTGCGGAGGTTCCGGGGCATGACGCGATCCAATTCAGTCGAGGTGACCGTGCCGCTGGCGACACGATAATCGAACTGTTGTCCGGAGCGTACGAACCGGGTCCGACAGTGGGTGTTCGCGACGACGTCGAACACCCGCGACGCGTCACGGCCGCGTCGTGTGTGTATGGTATGCGCATGGCGAGAGTCAACATCACCCTCCCTGACGAATTGATCGGTCAGGCCAGAGCGGCCGGGCTCAACGTCTCGCGGCTGGCCTCGGCCGCAGTCGCCGAGGAACTGGACCGGCTCGCCAAGATTGCCGAGCTCGATGCCTACCTGGCGGAGCTGGAGCGCACTCTTGGCCCGCCGAGCGAGCAGGAAATCGCGGATGCCCGGGCATGGGCCGACCAGATTGTCGGGTCCGCGGGTGCGGATCCGCGGTCCGGCGCGGCGTGACCCTCATTCTGGATTCCGGGGGTCTCACTGCTCTGGCCGGACAGCGGGCCAAGTTGGCCGAACTACGCCGACGTGGCCTGTGGCCTGCCCAGGTTCCATCGGTCGTGTTGACGGAGGCGCTGACCGGGGACCATCGCAAGGATTTCATGACCAACCGGATCCTTCGGGCCTGCCAGGTCCGTGACGTTGGTGAACTCGTGGCCCGGACCGCTGCTCAGATGCGCACGGCCACCGGTCGGGCCGAGAGCATTTCGGCGGTCGATGCGGTCGTGGCCGCACACGCGGCGAGCACTCCCGAATCGATCGTGCTGACCAGCGATCCGGAGGACCTGACGGCGCTGGCCGACACCGCTCCACCAAGCATCGTCGTCGTTCGAATGTGAAGCCGTTTGCCGGCAGCCGGAGACGTCGCCCTTGTTCGGTTGACGATCGCGGGTAGCAGGACGTAGCCGTCCCGATACGATCACCCAGGGCGACGGCCGCCCGACGCGAGCTGGGGGGGTGCGCGGTGGTGACAATGACCGAACCGTCGACCGAGTCCGACCTCGCGATCGCACCGGGCTCGGTGGTGGTCGTCCGGGACGAGGAGTGGCTGGTCCAGTAGACCGAGCAGACCGCCGACGGGCTGCTCGTGCACGTGCAGGGGCTGACCGAACTGGTCCGCCGCGGCCGGGGCGAGCGGATCCTGATCGTCTCGCGGCGCCACGTGCTAGAACAGATGCAGCGGGAGATGTGGGCCCGCTTCGCGTTGCCGTTCGTCCGGCTGGACTCGGCCGGCATCCAGCGGGTCCGGCCGAAGCTGCCGGCCACCCGCAACCCGTTCACCTACTACAAGCGGGTCATCGTCTCCATCGACACCCTCAAATCGGACCGGTACGTCGCCGGCCTGCAGCAGCAGCGGTGGGACGCGGTCGTCATCGCCGAGTCGCACAACCTGGCCAACTCGCTGACCCTGAATAACCGCTTGGCCCGCATCCTGGCCCGCAACAGCGAGGCGTTGATCCTCGCGTCGGCGACCCCGCACAACGGCCGCAAGGACTCGTTCGCCGAATTGATCCGGCTGCTGGACCAGGCGGCCGTCCCGGCCGGCGGCGACCTTCCCCGCGACGCCGTGGAACGCCTGTCGTCCGGCGGCACCGGCACAGCCCCGAGGTGGCGGGCGTCGTCGGCAACGACTGGGCCGAGCGGCTGCCGCCGAACAACATCACGGTCCCCGCATCGCCCACGGAGGACGCGGTGGCCCACGAGTTGGCCGACCGGTGGCTGTTCGCCGGCCCGGGCGGATCCCCGTACAGCGGCGCCCGAAGCAGCCTGTTCCCCTGGACCCTGGCCAAGGCCCGCTCGATCAGCGCGAGCAGTCGACCGCGACCGACAGAGCGTCACACACCTGGCGCATTCGAGCATCGCTCAGCCGGCCGATTCGGTCGACCAGGACGGCCAGCGAGACACTCTCGACCGAATCGAGATTGATCGCCGAACGTCGTGGCACCGGGTCGTCCCCGGGCTCAAGCACCACCTCGCTGACGAGCCCGCGAATCGTCGTCGTGCACGGCGCGATCAATGCGCGTCCGTGCCGAGGGATCACCGCATCGCGCGAGAGAACGACGACCGGACGGCGACCGATCTCGGCCATCTCACACCACCACACCTCGCCGCGCGCGGGCATTGCGATCACGACGCGGCCGCAGCCCGCCGGAACGAGGCGAGGTCACCCCAATCATCCGGCTCGTCGAGTGGATGCTCGTCGTAAGCGGCATAGCTCGCGTCCACCTCGGCGGCGCGATGGCGAGCCAGCAGAGCTGCGAGCGCCTCGTCGACAATGGCGGCGTCGGTGACGTCCGACCGAATGCCGCGGGCGTGCGCAAGTAGGTCCGAATCCACCGTCGTGCTCAGTCGTGTGCGAGCCATGCCATCAGTATGCCACTCCGCGGACAGGACGTTCGGCGGGCAACGGCCTGAACGGACACCTCGACCGCGGATCGAAACACACCTTGCCGAATGTCGCCGACAACTGCCACGACAAGGCCCGATGCGATCGCGCGCGGCGTGCACTGCCAAACGTCAGTGCTGTAACCCACTCCTACCCTCACCCCCGATCCGAGAACCGTCGTCGACGCAGGGTGAGGTGGCCGGATGGACACGACGAACTGGTGTCGCTGTGCACCGGCCGCCCGGCATGCGCTTGCTGCGCGCCGGCAACGCGCCGCTCGTCCTTTCGGTGCTCGGCTCCGAACAACTTCTACTCGGACCCCGCAACGACAACTGATCTCGTTGCGGTCAGGGTCGCTGCGAGAGGGAGGGGCTCCGGGCGCGGGCCCGGCGCGTCAAGGAGGCACCACACCTGTGGGCATCGCCCAATCCAGGGTGACCGACTCGCATCCTCGATGTCGGTTCTTCGGTCGGACGTCGTCCGGGCCCGCACGACGAATGTACGCCGCGGATCGGGATGGATAGGCGCGGACCGGGCCGGATCAGCCAAGGCCCAGTGGGACGCGCAACCGGGCCGGACTCATCGTGCCCGGCCTGCCGTCGTCCTCCGGGAACGAGTCCAGCAGGGCGATCAGGTCGGGCCGACGGGTCGGGTCGTTCGCGCACTGGCGTGGCGTGTAACCGGCGAGCGCGGGGATCGGGTCGTCGAGCCAGGCCTTCTCGTACTGTGCGGTGAACTGCTCCACGGCCGCCGCGAGGGCCGGATCGGCAGCCGGGTCCAGAATCGCGTTCGGCGCCGCCGGCGTGCGTGCGGCGAGGCGCTTCATCGATGCGGGGTCGCCTGCGGGTTCACGGGTCTCATCCAGCACCGTGGCCGCGGGATCCAGGTTCCGTACCCGGGCCAGTAGGCGATCGAAACGGGCCTGGCTGTTCGCGTGGATGTGGAGTTCGTCGCCGTCGAGCTCGAGGCTTGCGCGGATCCGCTCCATGCCATGGGTGGTGACGTGCTCGAACAACCCGGGTTGTCGTCGGACCGGTCGTCGCGCCGGTCGTATTCCTGATCCAGCGCTTCACTCACCGCGACCGGATCAGTCAGCCGCAGGGTGGCTTCACACATCGCCAGCGATTCGCCCTCCGTGTTCCGCAACTGCGGCGGGGCGAACCGGCGGGACAGGAAGGCGACCAACTCGAACGGGTCGGGTGAGTCGTCGAGGAGGGCGATCAGTGCGTCGCGCTCGCCGATGGCCACCGGCTCCAGTCCGCCGAAGATCTGCATGGTCTCGGCCGCCGGAACGACCCGGGCGCAGTACAGCTGGCCCGCCCGCACCTGCCGGCTGACGGTCTCCTCGCGAACCTCGTGGACGTCGCCGGTGCGAAGGTCGCATCGTCATGCCGCGGCCGCGGCCGCGGCGGACGGAGACCACCTCATGCACCGACCGCTCGACGAGCAGCCACTGCTCGGCGAGCACCATCTCGTCGTCCGGCGGCACGTTGGCCCGACGGAGCAGGGCCAGCCCGCGCTCGGCGTCGCCTCGGTCGCCGGCGTACCGGGCCAGCGAGACCAGCGTCAACGGCCAGGACGGGTCAAGCGATTCGGCCTCGTTGAGGGTCTTCTCGGCCGACCTGATCTCGCCCAGCCGCTCGTGGGCGATGGCCTGTAGCCACCGCAACGCCGGTCGGGCCGGTCGCGGCGCCATCGGTTCTACGGTTTCGGCGAGTAGTCCGAGTGCTGCGGCCGCCCGCTTGTCGCCGGCCGTCTAGATCCGGATGGCGTCGGCGACGGCCGGCTCGGCCAGGAACTCCAGAATCGCGCCGACGGTCCTACGGTCGAAGGTGGGGAGGTGCCCGTTCGGCGCAGCGTGGCCGTCCGACCATGATTCGTCGATTTGATGGCGCAAGAATGCGCTATGATGGTTGCCAACGATGGGGGGCGATGATGACCGGATCACGGGGGCATCTCGACCGCGCCGCCGGCGCCCTGCTGGCGTCCGCGGCCGGCGACGCCTTGGGCGCAGGGTACGAGTTCACCCATCCCGGCCCGGACATCACGATCGGCATGATCGGCGGCGGCCCGTTCGACTGGGCGCCGGGGGAGTGGACCGACGACACGTCGATGACTCTGGCGGTCGCCCGGGTGACCGCGACGGGCGCCGACCTCAACACTGACGCGGGCCTGGACGCCGTCGCCGCCGGCTTCGTCGAGTGGTACGACTCGAACCCCAAGGACATCGGCAACCAGACCAGGGCGGTGCTCTCCGCCCGCGACCTCACCGCCGCTGTGATGACCGAGACGGCCAGTCGGATCAGCGGTCTCCGGGGCGGCAACGGATCCTTGATGCGCACCGCGGTCGTCGGTCTGGCCTATCTGGAGGACACCATGGACGCGGCCGCCGCCTGCGCGCGGGCGGCGGCCCGGGTCTCGGCACTCACCCACGACGACCGGCGGGCGACGCAGGCGTGTCAGATCTGGTCGCACGCGATCCGACACGCCGTGCTGCACGGCACCTTCGACGGCGTCCGCGGCTACCTGGACACGGTCGGCGGCGAGACCGCGCGTTTCTGGCGGCCGCTGCTCGATCAAGCTGAAAGTGGCTCTCCCCAGGACTTTCCGAAGAACGGGTGGGTGGTCCACGCTCTGCAGACCGCATGGTGGGCGATCACCCGCGCCCCGCACCAGGCCGATGCCCGCCACCTACCCGCCGCCCTGGAGCTTGCCGTCCGGGCCGGCGGCGACACCGACACCACCGCGGCGATCGCGGGGGCCCTGCTCGGCGCCCGGTGGGGGGCGGCGGCCGTGCCCACGGACTGGCGACGGCTGCTGCACGGATGGCCGGGCCTGACCGCCGACGATCTCGCCCGGCTCGCCGTCCTGACCGCGACGAACGGCGCGCCGGCCGCGGCGCGGGTGCCGGTGAACGCCGCCGCCGAGCTGGCCCGGTCCGCCCACGCGGGACAGCTCGACAAGGCCGGCGCTCCGTACATCGACCACCCGGCCCGAGTCGCCGCTCGGGTCCGCGCCGCCGCCGACGGTGACGACGCCGAAATCGTCGCGTGGCTGCACGACGTCGTCGAGGACACCGACGTCACCCTGGTCGCCATCGAAGGAGAATTCGGCCCGCGGATCGCCCGAGCGGTCGACGCGATGACCCGCCGCCCGGGCGAGGGCGACGGATACTACGAGCGGGTCGCGGCAGATCCCCTGGCGCTGTCCGTCAAACGGCACGACATCGCCGACAACACCGCCCCCGAACGAACCGCTCTGCTCGACCCGGCCACCCGGGAGCGGCTGGCGGCCAAGTACCGGCATGCCCGGCAGGTGCTGGACGAATCGGCTCGATGAGCGCGGCCGGACCTTCGGCGCACTTCACATCGGGGGCGGTAGCGTCCGGCCGGTGTGGCTCCCATTCCTGACCCCGGGCGGACGCGTCGGCCACCGTCGGATCGTCCGGTGACGGTCGACCGGCCCGAGTCGGGCGGCCTGACGCGACGACACCTGTTGGCGACGATCGGCGTCCTGGCGGCCGCGTCGGCCTGTACGCCGTCCGGCCCGGCGGACGCCACGGGCGCTGCCGCCGCGACCACCGCGGGGACCGTCACCGCCCCGGCCCTGACGACGACGGTCGAATCGACCAGCGCCGCGCCGACATCGTCGAGCGCGGACGGGTCGCCGGCGACGGTCGCTTCCTCGTCGACCGCCGCGCCGTCCGGTGGGCCCGCGGTGGAGGTCGCCAGGGGCAGCGGAGCCCGCCCCCAGGTGGCGCTGACGTTCCACGGTGCGGGTGACCCCGCCATCGCGCAGAACGTGCTGGATGTCCTGGGTTCGCGTCAGGCGCACGTCACCGTCATGGTCGTCGGAACCTGGCTGGCCGCGAACGCCGACCTGGCCGGCGTCATCGCCTCCGCCGGGCACGAACTGGGCAACCACACCTGGACGCATCCGGTTCTGGCCGACCTCGCCGAGGCCGATATTCAGGACGAGATCGACCGCTGTCGGGACCTTCTCGTTCAACTGACCGGCTCACCGGGGGTGTTCTTCCGCCAATCCAGCGCACAACACGCCACCGACCAGATCCGGCAGGTGGCCGGCCGCAGCGGATACTCCACGTGCCTGTCCTACGACATCGACTCCACCGACTGGACCGACCCCGGACCGCGGGCGATCCGGCAGGCCGTCGCCGCCGCCACGGCCGGTTCGGTGGTCAGCATGCACTTCGGCCACCCGGGCACCGTCGAAGCCTTGCCCGGCATCCTCGACGACCTGAGCGCCCGCGGGTTGACGCCGGTGACCGCCTCGACCCTGCTGGCCCCCTGACGGCGTCTTGGCGCATCCGGGACATCAGGCGGGTGGCGCGCTGCCGGTTCAAGAGGTCTGCCAGTGCACCACTCGGCTCCGATCCACGCTGGCGGCAACGGTCGTAGGGTTCCGTTGTGCCGGACATCCCGCCCCGTCCCGAACCGTTCACCGCCTCGGCCGACCCGGCCGCATTGGCCGACCTTCGGGCCCGGCTCCGGGCCACCCGGTGGCCGGACGCCCCGGAGGACGCCGGCTGGTCCCTGGGTGCCGAGGTGGATTACCTGCGCGAGTTGGTCGGCTACTGGGCCGACGGCTTCGACTGGCCGGCCCAGGAGGCGGCACTGAACCGGCTGCCCCGGTTCCGGATCACGCTCGACGGTCTGCGCATCCACCTCGTCCATGCCCGCGCGGCTGCCCCGGCCATGCCGGTGATCCTGGGTCACGGCTGGCCGGACTCGTTCTGGCGCTACACCAAGGTCATCCCGTTGCTGGTCGATCCGGGTGCGCACGGCGCCGACCCGGCCGACGCGTTCGACGTCGTCGTCCCCGACATGCCCGGGTACGGCTGGTCCGACCGCCCGCCCGGACCCCTGCTGAATTCGATCGACGTCGCCGGGTTGTGGGCGAAGCTGATGGACGCACTGGGATATCGGCGATTCGGGGCGGCCGGTGGCGACATCGGTAGCCACGTCGCCCGGTACCTGGCGTTGGACTTCCCGGACCGGGTGGTGGCCGTCCACCGCAGCGACGCCGGGGTCCCGGTGCCCATCGGCGACGGGGCGGACCTGGCCCCCGAGGAGCGGGATTGGTTCCGGACCGCCGCGTCCTGGGGTGCGGCCGAGGGAGCGTACGCGGCGATGCATCGATCCAAGCCGCAGACGGTGGCCGTCGGGCTCACCGATTCGCCGGCCGGGCTGGCCGCGTGGATGGTGGAAAAGCTCTGGGCGTGGAGCGACAACGATGGCGACATCGACCGCAGCTTCACCCGGGACGAGATCCTGACCAATCTGACGATCTACTGGCTGACCGGGACGATCGGCTCGTCGATGCGGATGTACCACGCGAACGCTGCCATCCCGGCCGCCCAACTCGCCCGCCGGGTGGCGGTGCCGTCCGGCTTCTCGCTGTTCCCCGGTGACCTGCTGCACCCGCCCCGGGCCTGGCTGGAGCGCACCACGAACGTCGTCCGGGTGACCGAACCACCCCGGGGCGGCCACTTTGCGGCGTTCGAGGAGCCCGAGCTGTACGCGCGGGAGCTGCGCGATTTCTTCCGGCCTTACCGCGCCGCGGTCGGCTGAGCCGGTCGGGCAGACTTCGCACATGGCGTACGACGAGGACATGGCCGCGCGGATCCGCGACATCCTGGCCCCGGAACGTGGGCTGTCCGAGAAGCGGATGTTCGGCGGGCTGGCGTTCCTGCTCGAGGGACACATGACGGTGGCCGTCAGCGGCCAGGGCGGGCTGTTGCTCCGGATCGATCCGTCCCGCGCCGACGAGCTGGTGGCCGGCCCGCACGTCGATCGGATGGTGATGCGCGGCCGGGAGATGAACGGCTGGCTCCTCGTCGCCCCGGCGGCCGTGGACACCGAGGAGCAGCTGACCGAATGGGTCGGGCTCGGCGTCGCCTTCGTGCGGACGCTGCCGCCCAAGTAGGCGAGGCACCCGCCCGCACCGCTGCGCCCGCACCGTTCCGCCGACCACACCGTCCCGCCGCCCGCGCTGCGCCACCGCCCACCCTTTCCGAGGGTGGGGGCGGCCGTACTTGACACAATGGTCGGGATCGGCCGACCATACGGGAATGCCAGACCAATCGGCGCCCGACTACGACCTGGCGGCCACCCTCGCATTGACCGAGCCGGCACAGTACCGCGCGCTGTTCGAGCCGACCCGCTCGCAGATCGTCAGCCTGCTGCTCGATCGGGCCGCGACCACCTCGGAACTGGCCCAAATCATAGAAAAGCCCAAGGGAACCATCGGGTTTCACCTGAAGGCGCTGGAGGCGGCCGGCCTCGTCCGGGTCGTTCGGACGCGGCGGGTGCGGGCGTTGGAGGCCAAGTACTACGGGCGGACCGCGCGGGTCTTCCTGTTCGAGCCGGTCGGGGAGGCGGCGGGGGCCGTCGCCGGGCAGTTCCGGCAGGCTGCGGACGAGGCCGCCGCGGTCCCCTCCGGCATCGACTTGCCGGTCAACGGCGGCGTCCGGTATGCGCGGATCCCCGCGAGCCGAGCCGAGGCCTGGTCCGACCGGGTGCACGCCATGCTCGACGAGTTCGATCGGGAACCGCGGGCCGGGGAGCAGACGTTCGGGCTGGTCGTCGGGATCTACCCGACGGACCGGCCCCGGCTGCCGGCCGGGTCGATCGAGAGCGACGACACCGCGGGCGAGCCGTGACCGGCCCAGCCGGGGTGCCGCCGCGGGGGGATCAGGTCTCCGCCACGCGCGTCGCGGGCACCGGCGCCTACCGCCGGCTGCTGGTGGCGACCGGAGCGGCCAACCTTGCGGACGGACTGCAGGTCGTCGCGGTGCCGTGGCTGGCGTCGGTGCTGACCCGGGACCCGGTGCAGATCGCTTTGGTCACCGCGGCCACCCGCATCCCCTGGCTGCTGTTCTCGCTCCCGGTGGGCGCGATCACCGACCGGTTCGACCGGCGGCGGCTCATCGCGTGGGCCGACACCGCGCGGACCGGGCTGCTGCTGGCCTTCGCCCTGCTGCTCGCGCTGACCGGCCCGGATGGCACCGGGAACCCCGCGCGAGCGGGGCTGCTGCTGGCCGGGTTGTACGTGCTTGCCCTGCTGGTCGGCCTCGCGGAAGTGATCAGCGATAACAGCTCTCAAACGCTGATCCCATCGATCGTGCCGCGCGAGCGGCTCGAGACGGCCAACGGCCGGCTCTGGGCGGTGGAGACCGTGGCGAACCAGTTCGTCGGGCCGCCCGTGGCCGGCCTGCTCCTCGCGGCCGGCATGGCCCTGCCGTTCTTCGTCAGCGCCGGGTCGTTCGCGCTGGCCGCCGCCATCGTCTTCACCATCGCCGGCCATTTCCGCGCGCCCGAAGGCGAGGGACCCCGGGCGGGCCTGCGGCGGGAGATCGGCGAGGGCTTTCGCTGGTTGTGGCGGCACCGGCTGCTCCGGTCCCTGGCGATCTCGCTGGGCGTGTTGAACGCGTGCAGCGCCCTGGCCACGGCGGTGCTCGTGCTGTTCGGCCAGGAGGTGGCCGGCCTGGATGCCGCCGCATTCGGCCTGCTGATGACCGGCTCGGCGATCGGCGCGGTCATCGGATCGTTCGTCGCACCCTGGCTGACCCGCCGGATCCGGTCGGGCACCGCGCTGGCGGTCAGCGTCGTCGTGATGGCGGTCGCCGAAGCCGCGTCGGGCCTGATGTCCGCTTTCTGGCCGTTGTGGTCCGCCACCCTGGTCGCCGGCGTGTTCATCGTGGTGTGGAACGTGATCACGGTGTCGTTGCGGCAGTCGCTGATTCCCGATCGGCTGCTCGGCCGGGTGAACTCGGTCTACCGGTTCTTCGGCTGGGGCACCATCGCCATCGGCACGCTGCTCGGCGGCTTGCTGGTCGCCGCGCTTGAACCCACAGTTGGCCGGGAGTGGGCGTTGCGGCTGCCGTTCCTGGTGTCCGGCGTCATCCAGGTCGTCCTGCTGGCCTGGGCCTGGCCCCGGATCGGCAACGCCCCGATCGACCGGGCCCGCGCGGCCGCCGCCTGACCGTCACCCGGGACGCGCGGGATTCCGCCTGCTGTTTGAGTTCTCGCAGACCATTGGGGAAGCCTGCTCGATCGTCATGTCGACCTTGAGCACCTTTGTTCGACGCGACGACACAACCACCGCGATCACGACGCCTCCCTGGTCTGCCGCTCCGCCGAGGTGGCCCGGAAGATCTCCTGCGCCGGCTGCACCTCGGCGGACGCCGGCCGGGCCTTCGCGCGGCTGCGCCCAGTGCGCAACCGGTCGCAGTGGGATCGTCCCCACCCGATGACCGGCTGGCCGGACGTGCTCGTGCAGCTGGTCGGCGACGGATGAGTCACCCGGCGAGCTCATCTCCGCGCGGCGAACCGGACAAATCCGGTTGACCGGACCACTGCCGGCGGCCACCCTGATGGTGGGACGGAGCCGACGCTGTCACCGGGCCACCTGAATTGCGATCCCACCATCCGCGGGAGGCCGGCGGTGACGATGTCGTACATGGCGCAGGGGTGCGGCGCCTGGCAGGTCGGGGCGGACCCCGGTCACGGGGCCGTGCGTTTCCGGGTGTTCTTTCCCGCCGGCTTCGACCCACACATCACATCCATCCGGGTGGCCGGGTCGTTCCAGTCGCAACTGGGCGGCGTCGACTGGGACTTCCTCGCCGGTCTTCTGCTCACCCGGGACGACGGCGACCCGGCCGGCACCTTCTGGACGGCGACGACCGCAGATCTGGCGGCGGGCTTTTACGAATACAAGTACCTGGTGACATTCGACAACGGTGAGGCGCGGATCGTCACCGACCCGTGCACCAGGTACGGCGGTCTTCGCGATGTGAACTCGGGCGTCGTCGTGGGCGGGAGCAGCCCGGCTGAGAACCTGGTGCGCCCACTGCCGGGTGGCCGCCGGCCGCTGGATGAGTTGACCGTCTACGAACTCATGATCGACGACTTCACCGCCGACTATCGGGGCGGCCGCGCTCCGCTGGACGCCGTCGTCGACCGCCTCGATCGGCTGGCCGACCTGGGTGTCGGGGCGATCCTGTTCATGCCCTGGACCGCCTGGCGCACCGAGCTTTTCGACTGGGGATACGAGCCGTTCCAGTTCTTCTCGGTGAGCGGCCGGTACGCGGACGCGCCCGGCCGGCCGACCGAAAAGCTCTCCTGGCTCAAGCAGCTGGTCAGCGCCTGCCACGACCGAAACCTGCACGTCATCATGGACGGCGTCTTCAACCACGTCAGCACCGCGTTCCCGTATCGCGAGCTGTATCGGGATCGCAACGACTGTCCCTACACGGCGGAGCCTTTCGGGGGCAGCTTTCCCGGCCTGCAGGACCTGGACTTCGGCAACACCTGCACCGGTGAGTTCATCCTCGACGTCTGTCACTACTGGATTGCCGCCTTCGGCATCGATGGAATCCGGTTCGACAACACGGTCAACTACTACGTCCCGGGAAACCCGCACGGCCTTCCCGAGATCCTGAACGATCTGGCCGGCCAGGGGCCGACGTTCTCGCTGACCCTGGAGCACATCGACATCTCGGCCGCCGCGCTGACCAATGACACCGCGGCCACCAGCTTCTGGGACAATTCGCTCTACGGGCGGACCTTCGACGACCTGTGGTCCGGCCGGCTCGGACCCGGACTGCTGGACGCATTGAACAACCGTCGGTTCCTGACGGCCGGGAAGGTGCCGACGCTGTACCTGAGCAATCACGATCACTCGCAGGTGGCCTGGCAGGCGGGGGCCCGCGCCAACGAGGGGGCGCCGGGCGGATGGTGGAAGGTCCAGCCCTACGTCATCGCCCTGTTCACCTCGACTGCGGTTCCGCTCGTGCCGAACGGTCAGGAGTTCGGCGAGGACCACTTCGTCCCGGAACAGGACCACAACACCGGGCGAAGGGTAATCAGCCGGCCGCTGCGGTGGAAGCTGACCACCGACCCGATCGGGCGCACCTTGACCGCCCTGCACCGGCGACTGGCCCACCTCCGCCGCGATCATCCGGCCCTGCGGTCGCCGCTGATGTGGCCGGACCGGGCCGATCCGAACGCCGACCGCTTCAACCCGGCCGGAGCCGGTGTCGATCTCGGCCGGCAGCTCGCCGTCTACCACCGGTGGGCGGAACTGGACGACGGTCGGATCGAGAACGTGGTGGTGATGTTGAACTTCTCGGACGACGCGCAGACCGCTGACGTGCCGTTCTCCCGGACGGGCCGCTGGACGGACCTACTCGCGGGATTCGACGGGTCCGACACCTACTGGGACGTCACCGTCACCGGTGCATCGGCGCCGGTGACCGTCAATTCGCACTGGGGGCGAGTCTTGCTCTACGCCCCCCTTGAGTAGAAAAGTACGACCGTGCTACGGTCTGCCCGTGAGTAAGGGCGCGGCCACCAAGGGGGCCATCCTCGACGAGGCGATCCGGGTGACCTCGCGGGACGGTTTCGCCGGGCTGACCGTCGGCTCGCTGGCCGAACGCACCGGAATGAGCAAGAGTGGCCTGTTCGCCCACTTCGGGTCGATGGACCGGTTGCAGTTGCAGGTGCTGGTGCGTGCGCAGGAGCGGTTCGTCGACTGCGTGGTGCGTCCCGCCCTCGCCACCTCCCGGGGCGAACCCCGGGTTCGGGCGGTGTTCGCCAACTGGCTGCACTGGGCCAGCGAGATCATGCCCGGTGGGTGCATTTTCGTCGGAGCCGCGGTCGAGCTGGACGAGCGGCCGGGGGAGCTGCGCGACGCGCTGGTCAGTGCCGAACGGGACTGGCTGGAAATGCTGGTCACGGTCGCCGGAACAGCCGTCGCCGACGGCGATTTCGACCCAGATCTGGACCTCGAGCAGTTCGCGTTCGAAGTGCACAGTCTCATGCTCGGCTACCACCACGCCAGCCGCCTGATGCACGACCCGCACGCCCTGACCCGGACCCGCCGGGCCTTCGACGCGCTGATCGAGCGAGCCCGCCCTTCCCACTGATCCCATCAGTTCCACCCCCCCGCGAGAGGCAGCGGCGATGAGCATCGCAGGCTCAAAAAAGCGCACGATCGTCCGTATTCATGACGCGGGATGTCGCGCCGGGTTCGCCGCCGCGGAGAAGTGTGCGCCCGCACTCGGCGGCCGCTACGCGGCCCGTCGATGGCTGACCGTACCGGCGGCTCCGGCGGCTCCGGCCGAGCCGGCCGGCGGCGAGGAGTTCGCCGTCCGGGTCGGTGACGGTGCGGTCCGCGGCACCAGCTACGGCACCGGGCCGGTCGTCTACCTGATGCACGGCTGGGGTGGGAGCGGCGCTCAGCTGTCGGTGTTCGTGAAGCCGCTGCGCCAGGCCGGATTCCGGGTCGTCCGATTCGACGCGCCGTCGCACGGTCGGTCCGATCCGGGTGCCTGCGGGCGTGGCCGGACGCACGGCGTCGAGTTCGCCGCGGCACTCGCCGCCGTCATGCGGCGGTTCGGACCGGCTGACACGGTGATCGCACATTCCATGGGCGTGCTGCCGTCACTGTTGGTGCAGCGGAGCGGACTTCCGGTGGGGCGGCTGGCGCTGATCGCCCCGGTCCAGGACCTGGACGGACATCTCGATCGATTCGCCGCCCTGGTCGGCATGGGCCCGCGGACTCGGCGGGCCATGAACGACCGGATCGCCGGCCTGATCGGAGAGCCGGTGGTGGGCATGGACGTTCGCCGCCTGGCCGAATACGCCGGGTCGATCCCGCTGCTCGTCGTGCACGATCGTGGGGACCGGGAGACCTGGTACGCGCACTCGGTCGAGCTGACCGAGCGCTGGTCCGGGCCGGTCACCTTGATCACCACCGAGGGCCTGGGTCATCGACGGATCGTCGCCGATGCTGTGGTCGTGGACCAGGTGGCCGATTTCGTCGGGCTCGCCGCTGATCGGTCCGCCCGATCCGAGTGGACCGCAGCCTGACCCCTCATTGGGCCGCCGCGACCCGCAACGCCCGGTACAGCAGCCGCTGATCGCCCAGCCGGCGACGCAGCTCGCGCTCCAGACCGGCGATGGGGTAGAGGTTCTGCGGGGCCCGGGTGTCCTTGTACTCGGCCGAGGCGAACCGGGGGAGCACCGCCTGGGTCAGGGTCGCCAGCTCGATGACGCCGGCGACCGGCAGGTCGGGGGCGCATTCGATCCGCACGATGCCGGCCCAGGGCGCGCCCGGGGCGCCCGGCAGCCGCAGGTACCAGGAGTACCGGGCCCAGCCGTCGCCGATCCGGAACACCGGGGTCCGCTCGCCCGCCTGGAGCCGTCCGACCTGGGCGTGCAGGTCGGGCGGGAGGTACGCACTGTGGTGGCTCTTGATGTAGCCGATCGCGCGGGGCAGCGCGGTCCGGCCGCTGAGCGGACCGTCGACCACCAGCAGGTCGTCGTCGTCCGGAGCGGTGGCCCGGGCGCCCGCCGCGACCTCGAGCTCGATCTCGGCCAGCTGGTTCTGCAGGGCGCGGGACAGTGCAGCGGCCAACGGTTGCTGGGGCCGACGCTCGGCGAGATGGGCGGTGTACGTCCCGGCCGAGGTTCGGATGGACTCCGCGTGCTCGGCGACGGTGAAGAGTCCACGCAGCGCCCGTGAGCGTTCCAGATGGGCCCGAACGCCCGTGCAGCACACGACGCCCGCGGCGTAGGACGCGCAGATCGCCTCAGTGGCGGTCGATGCCGGCGCGGTGCCGGTAAGCAGATCCGGCGGGTCGTCGATCCAGGCCCGGGCCTCGATCCGGCGCACCCCGTCGACGAACAGCACCCGGCCCGGCGGTACCGGCGGCGCCGCCGGGCGGACCGGCCCCCAGTCGGCGACCGCCCGCTCCACCTCCAGCCGCACATTGGCGGCGGCGGCGTCCAGCTCATCGTCGACCTCGAACGTGCTGCCGTAGCCCGGATCCCAGCCGTCGACGGCGAAGCGCATCACGTCGGCGCCCCGGGCCGGCCGTTCGCCGGATGCGCCACCGGTTGCGAGGTCATAGCGCCTCCCGCTCGATCGACGATGTCCGGGAGTCGCGTCGCACCCGGAACCGGACCGGGATCCGGTCGGCCAGGCCGCCGACGTGGGTGACGACGCCGACCATCCGGTCGCCCTGGGCGAGGTTCTCCAAGGTGGCCGCCACCACCTCCAGGGTCGCCTCGTCCAGGGTGCCGAAGCCCTCGTCGAGGAAGATCGAGTCCAGCCGGGCCGCACCCTCGGCGGCCATGGACGACAGCTGGGTGCTCAGCGCCAGTGCGAGAGCCAGGCTGGCCTGGAAGGTCTCACCGCCGGACAGGGTGCGAACACTGCGGATGCTGTCGGCGTCGGCGTGGTCGACGACCATGAACTCGCCGTCCCGGTGGGTGAGTTCGAACTGCCCGCCGGACAGCTCGGACAGCCGCTTCGAGGCGTCGATGACCAGCGTGTCGAGCGCGGCCGACTCCAGCCACTCGGGGAACTGGTTGCTCCGCAACAGGTTGCCGAGCATCTTGGCGACCTGCTGATCGTCCCGGGCCTTGGTGAGGTCCTGCTCGACGGACCTCGCTCGGGCTCGTCGCTCGGTCACCCGATCGCGGTCGGCCACGGCCCGGGCCAGCGCAGCGGCAGCGGCCGCGGGCGCGGCATCGGCCAGGTCGTCGCCGGCGACCGCGTCGATCTCGATGCCGAGCGCGGAGAACTCGTCGGTGAGGTGCTTGGCCGCCTCGTCCCGGTGTCGCGTCGCTACGGTGACCGCGTCCTGCGCGTCGGGGACCGCGGCGCCTCGCGCCCGTGCAGCCGCGCCGGCCCAGGCGGACAGCGTCGTCCAGGCCGTCCGGACCGAACCCTCGGGCAGGTCGGGGGCACCGAGGCCGATCAGCCCGTCGCGGACGGAGCGGAGCGCCCGCCAGGCCTGGCCCACCTCCGCGGTCGACGACTCGAGCGCGGCGACCGCCGTCGTCCGCGCCGCACCGGCCGCGGCCAGCGCACGGTCGGAATCCCTGACCGCTGCGGTGATGTCGTCGATCTGGCGCAGCTGTGCAGTGGCCTGCTCGACGGTGGGCGCCTGCGCCAGATCGCCAGTCAGTTCGGCCCGCCGCGACTGCAACCCGTCGAGCTCCGCGCGGGCCCGCTCGACCGCGCCGGTCGCGGTGTTGACGGCTCGGCCGGCCGTGATGGCGCGCTCGTCGGCCGACACGAACGCGTCGCGGGCCCGGTCGAACGATTCCTTCGCAGCGTCGCAGGCGAGTCGGGTGGCGTGCTGTTCGGATCGGGCGACGTCGGCGTGGTCGCGCGCCCAGGTCGCCAGCGCGGTCCACCCGGCGAGCAGTTCGGTCTCGTCGAGCGTCGGCGCGCCGAGGGCGACGAGCGGATCGCGGGCGTCGCGCAGGGCGGCGCGGGCCGATGCCGCTTCGGCGTGCAGCTGCCCGGCCGCGGCGACCGCCCGGTCGTGCTCACTGCGCCGGGTGCGGGCCTGCGCCGACGCGGCGCGCAGCGCCGCCTCCAGCCCATCGATGTCGGCCAGCGACTGCCGCAGGGCGGCGGGGTCGCGGGGGCGGTCGGCGAGCCGGTCGCGCAGCGCCGTGACGTGTTGCCGGGCCGCGACGAGCTTGGTGGCTGCCTGCGTTTCGGCGGCGGACGCCTTCGCGTGCGCCGCCCGTGCCTCGGTGACCTTGGCGTCCCACCCGCGCACCGCCTCGTCGGCCGCGGCGAGGGCCGGGGCCCGGAGCGCAGCCGGCAGCGTGGCCACCGGCTGATCGCAGACCGGGCAGGCCGCGCCGGCCACCAGTTCGGACCGCAGCCCGGCGGCCCGGTGGGCGATCGACGCGTGCTCGCGGGCGACCCGAGCACCGTCGCGCTCGCGGTTGGCCTCCTCGAGGTCGCGTTCGGCGGCGCGCAAGCCATCCGTGGCCCGGGTGTGCTGCCGCTCCAGCGGCACCACCTGATCCTGCGCCGCGGCCAACTCGTCGACGAGCCGCAGCGACTCCTCGACCGGCCCGCGGGGCGGGGCGGAGGCGACCGCGTCCTGTGCGACCGACTCCCGTTCCTGCGCGGCCGCGACCGCCGCGGCGGTTGCGGTGACCGCCTGCGCGGCGGCCGATGTCCGGCTCGCCAACTCGACCAGCCCGGCCGGCACGGTGACCGCGTCCAGCAACCCGATCTCGACGGCGGCCCGCGCCACCGTAGCGGTCAGGTCGGCCACCGAGCCACGGGCGATGTCGCGCACCGACCGGGCCTGCTCGAGGGCCGTGGCGGCGGCGGCACTCTCCCGGTCGGCGGCGGTCAACCGCTCGGCGGCCTGCCGGGCGGCCTGCTCCGCCTCGGGCAGGGCGCCGCTGACGCGGGCCAGTTCGGCGTGGTCGCGCAGGGCCCGGTCCAGCGGGCCGCGGTCGGGGGCGGCGGCCAGCCGTTCGCGCGCCGTCCGGTCGTCCCGCCGCGCGGACGCCTCGGCGGCGTCGGCCTCGGCCAGCGCCCGAGCGGCCGCGGTGTGCGCGGCGTCCAGGTCGTTGACGTCGTCGGGGACGATGATCGCCGCCAGGGCGGCCTGCTCGGCCACGAGGCCGGCCAGGTGTTCCTGCGCGGCCTCCAGTTCCCGGCCGGCGGATCGCAGCCGCGGAACCTCCTGCCGGACCTTCCCGTCCAGGGCCCGGAGTGCCAATTCCCGTTGTCTCGCAACGTGTTCTGCTTCGTCGGTGGCGTCGGCCAGGTCGCCGAGCTGTTCGGCGAGCAAATCGACGCGTTGTCCGGCCAGGCCCGCCCGGGTGTTGGCCCGCTGCCCGATGTCGGCGTAGAGGCCCGCCCCGAGCAGCTTGAGCAGGATCATCCGGCGTTCGGCGGGTTTGGCCCGCAGAAAGTCGGCGAACTCGCCCTGCGGCAGGACCACGCACTGGCAGAAGTGCTCGTAGGGCAGGCCGAGCAGCTTCTCGATCGCCGGCGTGACCCCGCTGTCGGCGGCGATCGACTCGATCTCGTCTTCGATCCCGCCGGCCGCGGTCGGATCGATGAGCCGGTCCAGGCGGGCGTTGCGCACGTGTACGCCGGCCTTGGTGCGGCGCAGTTCGCGGGCGACGATGTATCGCTCGTCGCCGACGTCGAAGACCAGCGCCACCTTGCCCTGGTTGGCGGTCGGAGCCAGCCCGTACATCACCATGCTGCGGTGGTTCCACCGCGGCACCGTCCCGTAGAGGGCGAAGGTGAGCGCGTCGATGACCGTCGACTTGCCCGACCCGGTCGCCCCGACCAGGACGAAGAAGTCGGCGTCGGTGAAGTCGACGACGGCCTCGTCACGGAAGGCGGCGAAGCCGTTCATGTCCAGGCGTACCGGTCGCATGGCTGATCCTCACTCCCGTCCGACGCTCGTGACCTCGTCGTGCAGCCGCTCGAACAGGGCCTGTACCTTCGGGTCGGCCACGTTCCGGGCGGTGCAGAAGTCGGCGAACAGCTCGGCGGGGGAGCGGTCGCGATGATCGGTGGTCGGCTGCCGTTCGGCGATCGAGACGGCGAACTCGGGGTCGATCCGGACCTCCAACGCGTTCGGCAGCGCGTCCGTGACCTCCTCGCGCAGCCCGGCCCGGGCCGGTTCGCGGATGTACACGCGCAGGTAGTCGTCACCGAATTCCTCGGCGCGGGCGACGATCTCGTCCACCGTTCCGTGCACGGTGCGCAACCGCCGGCCGGCCGTGACGGCCAGGTCGGTGATTCTCGCCGGAGTGCTGGGCGACGCCTGCACCAGACACACGACGGGGATGTTGTCCTGCTCGCCGAAGTCCACCGCGAACGGCGACCCGCTGTACACCACGGGGGCGGGCGCCGGCAGAGTCTGCCGCCGGTGCAGATGGCCGAGCGCGACGTAGTGCACGTCGGCCGGGAATGCGGCCGCCGGCACGTGATACTCGAAGATCGACTGCGCCTGCCGTTCGCCGCCGCCGAAGGCACCGCCGACCACCGTGAGGTGGGCCATCATGACGTTGACCGCACCCGGAGTGAACGAGGCCGCCAGCGCGTCGATCACCTCACGCACCATCGCGTCGTAGTCGCGGGACATCTCGGCCGGGGTGGACGCGACCAGTTGGGCGGCCTTGACCGCGTACCGCTGGGACAGGAACGGCAGCACGGCGACGTTGACCCGCTCACCGGTGGAACGGGCGTCGAAGCTGACCACACCGCCCTTTCCGGCGCTGCGCACCCGGCCGGCCAGGGTGATGTCGACCGCGTCCATCAGCGGCCGGTAGGCGTCGAAAGTGGCGGCGTTGTCGTGGTTCCCGGCGATCGCAATGACCTTGGCGCCGGTGTCCCGGAGCGCCAGCAGGGCCTGCACGACCAATTGCTGCGCGTCGGGGGAGGGTGCGGCCGTGTCGTACAGGTCGCCGGCGATCAGCACCGCGTCGACGTCGTGCTCGCGGGCGTGCCCGATGATCTGGCCGAGCACGGCGCGTTGCTCGTCGAGCCGGCTGCGGCCCTTGAGGGTCTTGCCGACGTGCCAGTCGGCGGTGTGCAGGAACTTCATGTCTGGTGTCCTCAGAACGGCGGCGGATCGTCGTCAGGCAGCCGGCTGAACGCCGGCGCGGTGGGCCGGGTGGCCGGCGCGGGAGGCGGGGTACCGCATTCGGACTGGCGGGTGGCCCAGGCCGGGAAGGGGAACTCGACGGCCAGTGGCACCGGGATCTCCGGTTGCGAGACGAACATCGTCCCGGGCTTGGCCAGGGTCGCCCGGGTCCGTTGGCTGGGCGGCAGGAACCCGTACTCGGGCCGGCCGGCCTCGGCCGCGTCGAGCCGGCCGACCACCCGGATGCTCGAGTTGGACACGATGCGGCGCTCCACCTCGCTGGCGGTCTGCTGTGCGCCGATCAGGATGATGCCCAGGCTGCGGCCGCGTTCGGCGATGTCCAGCAGCACGTCCTTGATCGGGCTGTTGCCCTCCCGCGGCGCGTACTTGTTCAGCTCGTCGATCATGGTGAACAGCAGGCCGCCGGGGCCCGCCGCCTCCTTGCGGGTGGTCTCCGCGGCGAGCACGACGCCGACCACGAACCGTTGCGCCCGCTCCCGCAAGTTGTGCAGGTCGACGACGGTGACCTGCTGATTGGTGGTATCGATGCGCCGCCGGCCGGTGTCCGGCAGGTCGGCGCGGATCAGGGCGCGGAGCGGGGCGAGGGAGGAGGTGAGCCGGCGGATGAACGCGTTGATGGTGCCGGCGCCGGTGACCGGGCCGGCCCATTCCGGGCGGGTGGCGTCCTCGGTGAGCCGGGCGATGATGACGTCCACCAGTTCGGAGTAGGTGCGGCAGGTGCTCATGCCGATCTTGACCGCGCCGTCCTGGCCGATCGGTTCGGCCTCCCGGCGCAGCCGGGCCGCGACCTGGTGGATCACCATCGTGTATTGGTGTCGCTCGTCCTCGGCGTCGGTGAACACGAACGGCAGCAGCTCGCCGGCGCAGAACTCCTGCAGGGTCCACCAGAAGGCCTCGACGCCGCTGGTCCGGCCGGTGATGTGCGGCCGGCCGGTGGGATCGTCGGGAGTGGGCGGGGAGAAGAAGCCGACCGAGGCGAACGGCTCGGCGGGCAGCCCGACGGCGGCGTATCTGCCGCGCAGGTCGTCGTCCAGGCGGATGTTGGCGTGGTCCAGGAACAGCAGATCCTCGCCCTTGACCGAGAACACCAGCGCCTTGGTGTTGGTGGTCCGGCGACCGAGCACCGCGGAGCGGAACAGCGAGTGCAACAGGAACAGGGCGTAGCTGGTCTTGGTCGCGACGCCGGAGATGCCGCTGATGGAGATGTGCGCGCCCCGGGCGCCGTCGACGAAGTCGAGATTGACGTACATCGGTGAGCCGTCGCGGGCGGTGCCGACCGGGAGCTTGCGCTCCATCCGGTCGAAATACAAAGCCTGGTCACGGCTTTCGCCGACAGCCCGGAATGCCGGTTCGCCGGGGAGGGGTGGCACATAGCACTCGGGTTCGACCCGGGTGGTGGTGATCTCCGCGGTCTCCTGGATCCGGGCGGGGAGCACGCCCTCGCTGATCAGGAAGACGTCGGAGCCGAAGCTGGCTCCCTCGTGCCGGGCTTGCACCTCGGTGACCACCCCGGCCAACAGCACCTCGCCGACGCCGGGCACCTCGCGCCGGGTCGTGACCACGTCGTCCAGCTGCAGGTAGTCCCCCTCCTGCAGCGCGACGTGCCACTGCAGCGGGGTGGCGTCCTCGGTGCCCAGCACCCGGCCGATCGGCTCGCCCGCGGCCGCGGTGCCGGACGCAGGTTCGGACACGCCCCCTCCTTCGCTCGCGCCGGCCGTGTGGTCGGTCGTCAGCGAGTATGTACCGAGGGTCTGACCGAGCCCTTCAGGCGGGCGGCGAAACTCCGGCTCGGACAGGTCCACCAATTCAGATGCGCCACCGGTCCGGTTTGCGCGACCATGCCGTTCTGTGACCTGGCGGGAGAGGCTTCGGGCGCTGCGGATCGATGTTCGGCCGCTGCGCACATCCCGCGACTTCCGCCTGCTGTTCCTGGCCGGCACCGCTTTCTATCTCGGGGGGATGGTCGGCTACGTCGCCATCCCGTTCCAGGTCTATGCGCTCACCGACTCCAACCTCGCGGTCGGAGCCGTCGGTCTGGTCGAACTGGGGCCGCTGGTGGTCTTCGGTCTGTACGGCGGGGCCCTGGCCGACCATGTCGACCGGCGGCGGTTGCTGATCTGGACCGGGGTCGCGCAGGCGCTGCTGACGGCCGTGCTCGCGGTCAACGCGTTTGCCCGGGAGCCCGCCCTCTGGCTGATCTTCACCCTGGCCGCGCTGCTCGCCGCGGCCGGCGCGTTGCAGCGGCCGAGTCGCGCGGCGCTGCTGCCCCGCACGGTCCGGCATGACGAGATCCCGGCGGCCGCCGCGCTGTCGGCGTTCGGGATGCAGGTCGGGATGCTGGTCGGCCCGGCTGTCGGTGGCCTGCTGATCGCGTTCGTCGGCGTCGGCTGGTGCTTCGCGGTCGAAGTGGTGGGCCTGGCGGTCGCGACGGCGATGTTCGTGCTGCTGCGGCCATACCCGCACACGGTCGAGACGACCCCACCGAGCCTTCGCGCCATCGCCGAGGGCTGGCGCTACGCCGTGGGCCGTCGCGACCTGCTCGGCACCTACCTGGTCGACATCGCGGCGATGGTGCTGGCGTTCCCGGTCGTGCTCTTCCCCGCGCTGGCCGACGACGTCTTCGAGCACCCGCAGCTGTTGGGCCTGCTGTACTCCGCGGAGACCGTCGGCGCGCTATTGGCCACCGCACTCTCCGGCTGGACCGCTCGGGTGCACCGGCACGGCCGGGCCGTCGTGCTGTCGGCGGCCTGCTACGGCCTGTTCATCGGCCTGGTCGGGTTGGCACCCACGATCTGGATCGCCCTCGGGTTCCTGGTGCTGGCCGGTGCGGCCGACATGCTCTCCGGAGTCTTCCGCGAGACCGTATGGAACCAGACCATTCCCGAACAGATGCGGGGCCGGCTCGCCGGCATCGAGATGCTGTCCTACTCGCTCGGACCGATCTGCGGGCAGGTGCGGGCCGGCCTGGTGGCGGATCTGTGGTCGGTGCGTGGATCGATCGTCAGCGGCGGGTTCGCCTGTGTGGCCGGTGTCGCCATGACCGCGACGGTGCTGCGCGACTTCTGGCGCTACGACGCCCGGACCGACGAGCACATGGTCGCCGAACGGCGGCACCGCACTGCCGACGGGGAGTGACCCGGCTTTCCCGTACGGCGACCGAGCCGGCACGCGCCGCGGCGGGAACGGTCGGCGCGGACGCACTGTCAGATCGATGGTGAACCATGTCGGCGACGGGGCCACCAGAACGACGACCGGGGAGAACGGACATGACCGGCCGAACCTATCCACCCGGAGTGACCAGCTGGATCGATACCGAGCAGCCCGATGTCGACGCGGCGGCCGCCTTCTACGGCGGCCTGTTCGGCTGGACGCTCACGGACGTCGTGCGGCCCGGGGCCCCTGGCCGGTATCTCATCGCCACCCTCGACGGGCAGGACATCGCCGGGATCGGCCCCGCCGCCGGAACGGACACCCGGTGGCACACCTACGTGGCGGTGGCCGAGGCCAACGAATCGGCGGCCGCGGTCGGTCCGCTGGGTGGGGAGGTGGTCGAGGGGCCGGTTGACGTCGGCCCCGCCGGCCGATGGGTCGCGGTACGGGACCCGCAGGGCGCGCCGTTCCGGCTCTGGCAGGCGGGACGCCGAACCGGCGCGCAACTGGCGAACGTGCCCGGTGCCTGCAACTTCAGTGACCTCTTGACGACCGACCGGGTCGGGGCGATGTCGTTCTACCAGGGGCTGTTCGGTTGGCGCATCGTCGACATGGCCATGGACGCCGGCACGATGATCCAGGTGCCGGGCTACGGCGACCACCTGGCGGCCACCACTGACCCGGGCATCCACAAGCGGCAGAAATCCGCGCCGCCCGGCTTCGCCGACGTCATCGGCAGCATCGTCGTCGACCCGGACGGCCCGCCCGTCTGGCGGGTGACGTTCACCGTCGCCGATCGGGACGACAGCGTCGCTGCCGCGGAAGGGCTCGGAGCGACCGTGCTGGAGTCCGGTGCGTCGGCCTGGACCAGGCACGCCCGGATCCGCGACCCGCAGGGCGCCGACCTGGTACTCAGCCAATTCGCCCCGCCGGACAGCGATTGGTGAATCGCCGTGCGGTGGTTCGCGGCCACTGACCGTGCACCGCCGGCCGCGCCGTGCGGCGGCCACCCGGGGCTACGACCGGCCATCTCCGGCGGCACACGTCCGGGCTCGGCGCCGAGCAGCGCCCCATGCTGAACGGCTCCGGAGACCGGTGCCGCCTCGAAGACCGCGATCGAGATCGTCAGGCCCGCCACCGCAGCCGACCGTCGACCCGAACCCGACCACGTCACGACCCACCCCAGGCACCGAGCCGGAGTTGACGCTACCCGGGGTGAGCGGGCGATGACAGGGTCGCGCAGTCGTCCGGCGGGCACCGGTGCCGGCTGTGCGCGGCGATGGCGGCTGCCACCTTCCGGGCTTGCCTGTCGACGACGGCGCGCGCCGGCGAGACGCCCGTGACGCGCGCAATGTTCCGCTGGTCCCTTTCCCCTGGGGGGCGATCAGGGTTGCGTCCCACTCAGCGGTACGAGCCGGTTGTTGAGACATGGACGGGCTGGGAAGGTGGTGACACCGGCCGATCCGGCGCGACGCACGCGCCACAAGTCGAGGAAGAGCCGATTTTTCGTCCGCCTGTCCAAGGCGAGCGAGTGGTACGTCCGGTCGGCCCACCCGCCCGGAGAACGAAGTGAATTCACGACGCAGCGCCGCGACACCGTCGCCCGCTGCCCCGAAGGCGGGAGAGATCAGTTGGCGGGGAATGCGACCGAGTCCGGACGTTCGGTGACCAGCAAGATCACGTCGATCCTGATGACCTTCACCGAGGGCAGCGAGCACTCGCTCACCGAGATCGCTCGACTGGCCGGATTGCCGGTGTCGACCGCACACCGGCTGACCTCCGAACTCGCCTCCCGCCGGCTGCTGGAGCGGACGAGCGACGGCCAGTACCGCGCCGGCCTGCCGCTGCGCACCATCGGCGGCACGGATGCCGCTCCGCCCAGCGTCGGCGAGCGCGCCCCGTATGTCCTGGAGGATCTCGCCGCGGTCACCAGGTGCCGGGCCCGGCTCGGCGTGCTGCGTGAGCTTGAGGTCGCCTACATCCAAAAGGAGCCCGGGCCACGGCCGGCCACCTCCTTCTCGGCCGCGGCCACGCTGCCGCTGCACGCCACCGCGCTTGGCCGGGTACTGCTCGCCTTCTCACCGCAACGGACGGTGGAGATGACCATCCTGCGCGGGCTGCGTCAGTACACCGCGCACACCGTGACTGCTCCGGTTCGGCTGCGTCGTGCGCTGGGGGTCACCCGGCTGACCCGGGTCGCCGTCGCCAAGTGGCAGCTGGAGCCCGGTGTCTGCGGCGTCGCGGTGCCCGTCTTCGGGTCGGGCGGGGAGGTGCTGGCCGCCATCGAGCTGTCGGTCCGTGACCTCGGCACCGACCTGCAGCCCATTCTGGGGCCGCTGTCCATCGCCGCGCGTAGCCTGTCCCGGGAGTTGGCCGGCGTCAGCGCCATCTCGACCCAGCCGACCGCAACCGACGAGCCGCGTCACCTGGTGGCGGTCGGCCACTGACCGGGCGACCCGCGACCCGCGGGGCGACGGGGGTGTGAATGAATGCCGGTGTGGACCTCCTTCTCCCCGGCATCACCGCCACCCGCGTCCGAACCGACCGGCTGACCGTCAACGTGCTGCAGATCGACGGCCGGGACGGCATTCCCGTCGTCCTGGTGCACGGAAACGTCTCCTCAGCCCTGTTCTGGCAGCAGCTGATGCTGGATCTACCCGCCGGCTACCGGCCGATCGCCGTGGACCTGCGCGGATTCGGGGACACCGATCCGGAACCGGTCGACGCCACCCGTGGTGTCCGCGACTACTCCGACGATGTCCGGGCCACGATGGCGGCCCTGCATCTGGACCGGGCGCACCTGGCCGGCTGGAGCATGGGCGGGGGTGTCGTCCTGCAGTGCCTGCGGGACCAGCCGGCGGCCCTGGCATCGGTGACGCTGGTCAACCCGGTCTCCCCGTTCGGCTTCGGTGGCACCTCCGGCCTCGACGGGGTCCCGGCGGACCCGCCTGGGCTGGGCTCGGGCGGGGGCACGGCGAACCCGCAGTTCGTCGAGCGGCTGGCCGCCGGCGACCGGTCGGCCGACGGTCCGCTGGCGCCGAGGAACGTGCTGCTGGCCCACTACGTCAAGCCGCCGTTCGTGCCCGAAGGGTTGGACTACCTGGTCGAGTCCATGCTGTCGACCCGGCTCGGCCCGGACCACTATCCCGGCGACCTGGGGGTCACGCAGGCCTGGCCGGGTCTGCTGGCCGGGTCCCGCGGCGTGCTGAACACCATGGCGCCGAACCACTTCCGGATCGACGACCTGGAGGTCATCGAGCCCAAGCCACCCATCCTGTGGGTCCGCGGCACCGACGACGTCATCGTCTCCGACACCTCGCTGTACGACCTGGCCCGGCTCGGCGAGCTCGGCGTCGTGCCCGGCTGGCCGGGCCCGGAGGCGTACCCGGTGCAGCCCATGGTGAGCCAGACGCGCGGCGTCCTGGACCATTACGCCGCCGCCGGCGGCAGCTACCAGGAGGTGCCGATCGCCGACACCGGGCACAGCCCGTTCCTAGAGAAGCCCACCGAGTTCATGGCCGCCTTCCGGGCGCACCTGGACGCGGCCGGCTGAGGTCAGGCCGGCCGGGCCGCCGGCGCGGTCGCGGCGGTCATCGCGGGGTCGCGGACCACCACGTCGGTCAGCACCTCGTCGATCCGCGCCAGCAGTTCGGGCGGGATCTGCACGTCGACCGCCTTGACGTTGTCGGCGACCTGCTCCGGACGCGATGCGCCGACGATCGCCGCCGCGACGTTGTCGTTGGTCAGCACCCAGGCCAGGGCCAGTTGTGCCATCGTCACCCCCAGCTCGTCGGCCACCGGCGCAAGCCCCTGCACCGCCGTCAGCACCTCCGGCCGCAGGAACCGCTCGATCGACCGGGCGCCGCCCTTGTCGTCGGTGGCTCGGGAACCGGCGGGCGGTGGCTGGCCGGGCAGGTACTTGCCGGTCAGCACGCCCTGCGCGACCGGCGACCAGACGATCTGCGACAGGCCCAGCTCCCGTGATGTCGGCACGACCTGGTCCTCGATCACCCGCCACAGCATCGAGTACTGCGGCTGGCTGGAGATCAGCTGGATGCCCAGCTGCTGCGCCAGCGCGTGACCCGCCCGGATCTGGTCGGCCGTCCACTCGCTGACCCCGATGTACAGGGCCTTGCCCTGCCGGACGACCTGGGCGAACGCCTGCATCGTCTCCTCCAGCGGCGTCTCGGTGTCGAACCGGTGGGCCTGGTAGAGATCGACGTAGTCGGTGCGCAGCCGGCGCAGCGACGCGTTGATCGACTCGGCGATGTGCTTGCGGGACAGCCCGACGTCGTTGTGTCCGCGCGGGCCGGTCGGCCAGTACACCTTCGTGAAGATCTCCAGCGACTCGCGGCGTTCCCCGTGCAACGCGTCCCCGAGCACGGACTCGGCGGCGCCGTTCGCGTAGACGTCGGCGGTGTCGAAGCTGGTGATCCCGGCGTCCAGGGCGGCCCGCACACAGGCGGACGCGACGTCGTTCTCCACCTGCGACCCATGGGTCAACCAGTTGCCGTAGGTGAGTGCGGAAATCTTCAGGCCGCTGCGGCCCAGGTAGCGAAACTCCATACCGCTCAACCTATGAGGCGCGCGGGAGCGGCTTCGCCGCGGGGCCGCCAGAAGCGAAAGGCGTTTCCAACGTCGCTGTTCCACGAGGTCGGCCACCGAACGGCCGAGGTCGGTCACGTCGGCGCCGGCTGAACCCGTGCCGGTCCCCGCGGGTCCTCGCTGCGTCGAGCGGGAATTGTGGCAGCATGACCGGCGAACCTTCGGGCGTCGGGACGGGGCCGGGACAGACATGGTGCGGCGGATTCTGGTGGTCGCGAATCAGACCATCGGCGGCGACCACCTCGCCGCACTGATCCGGAATCGGGCCGACCCCGGTCCCGTGGAGGCGTTGCTCGTCGTGCCGGCGACCTCCCACCCGGACCTGGTGGAGGTCCTGGCCCAGGCCTTCGCGGTGCAGGGCGGTATGCGGCCGCCGGCCGCCGTCAACGATGCCCACCAGCACGCCCGGGCCCGGGCGACCGCCGGGGTGCACTGGCTGGCCGGGCTCGGCGTGTCCGCCGTCGGTGAGGTCGTCGACCACGACCCGGTGCCGGCGATCCGGGACCGGCTGGACCAGGGGGATGTGGACGAGGTGATCGTCTCCACCCTGCCCGAAGGGATGTCCCGATGGCTGCATCAGGATCTGGCCCACCGCATCCGCCGGATCACCGACACCCCAGTGACGGTGGTGACCGCCGACCACCCGCATCCGGCACCGGGCTGAGACGACCTCCTCGCGTCAGCCTCGATACACCGTCACCACCAGCGCGGTATCGGCAGTGATCGCGGTGCCGCCCGGCACGGACTGGGCGGCCACCCGACCGGCCTGACCGCGTGGCGCGGCGCCGCCGTCGGCGAAGGTGACCTGGGTCGCGCCGGCGGCGCGCAGCAGGTTCTCCGCGGCGCCGCGGGTCTTGCCGACCAGCGCCGGCATGGTGATCTGTTGCACGCCGATCCCGACGGAGACCGCCGTACCCAGCTTGCGCACCACCGCGCCGGCGGACGGCTGCTGATCGACCACCGTGCCGATCAGATTCGGCGACGCCGCCGGTGCCGAACTCACGGTGATCGTGCCCGCATCCCCGGCCCAGCCCTGGGCCTGCAGCACGGTGGCCGCCGCGTCCCGGCCACGACCCGTCAGGGTCGGCATCACCATCAGCGCGTTGTTCGAGTAGTTGAGGGTGATCGGGCTGCCCTCGGGCAACCGTTGGCCGGGGGAGTGGTCGGTTCCCATGACGATGCCGGCCGCCGGGGTGCCGTCCTGCTCGACGCCGACCGCCGTGAGCCCGGCGCCGGCCAGCACCGAGGTGGCGTCGTCGACGCTCACTCCGATGATGCCGTCCGGCACGGTCACCATGGTCATTCCGGTGCCGACGGTCACGGCGACCGTGCCGCCGGGCGGGGATTGCTCGTGCGCGCCGGGAGACTGGGCCAGCACCCTCCCACGGTCGGCGTCGGACGAAGGCTGTTGCTGCTCGCGGTAGCTCAGACCGACCCCGGACAGAGCCGACCGGGCCTGATCCGGGGTCAGGCCGTCGAGGTCCGGCACCGCCACGGCGCTCACCCCGCGGCCGACCACCACGTTCACCGGGGTGCGGCCGGCGACCTCGGTGCGTCCCGACGGACGCTGCTCGACGATCCGGCCGGTCTGGTCCGCCGTCGAGTCCTGTTCGGCGACCGTGCCGACCAGCAAATCCTTGCCGGACAGCGCCTGCCGCGCCTCGTCCACGGTCATCCCGGACAGGTCGGGCACCGCGACCGGCCGGGCGGGCGGAGGGGCGGAGACCACGCTCATGGTCAGCCACACCGCGGCGGCCAACCCGACGATGCAGACGGCACCGAAGCCGACGAAGGAGGCGACCTGCCGGCCCCGACGCCCGGGCGGTGGTTCGGCGTCATCGGCGGGCCGGGTGCGAGTGGGCGGGGCCAGCAACGGTGGCCCCGCGGGCACCGGCCGCTCGGTGCTGCCCGCCCCCCGCGCGACCGGACGCCGGATCGGACCGGGGCGTCCGGTGCCGACCGAACGATCGGCGCCGGTCGTTCGGCCGGCCGCGAGCGCGACGGTGGCGGCACCGAGCCGATCCCGGACGAGATCCGAGCGCAGGTCCGCGACCGATTGGTACCGGTCCAACGGGTCCTTGGCCAGCGCCTTGAGCACGATCGCATCCAGGTCGGCCGAGATCGCCGGCGACGTGTCACTCGGTGGCCGGGCCGGTTCACCGACCTGGCGGTAGGCCACCGCAACGGGATCGTCCCCGGTGAACGGGGCCACGCCGGTGAGCAGCTCGTAGAGCAGGCAGCCGGTGCCGTACACGTCGGAACGGGCGTCCGCCGGCTCACCCCGGGCCTGTTCGGGGGACAGGTACTCGGCGGTCCGCGCGGGGTCCCGGTCGCCGGCGACCGCCCGTCGGGACATCCCGAAGTCCATCACCTTCACCGTCCCGGCGGCGTCGATCATCACGTTCTCCGGGCAGACGCCCCGGTGCAGGATGCCGAAGCGGTGGGCGTACTCCAGCGCGGTGCAGACGTCCTCGACGATCGTCACGGCCCGATCGGTGGCCGGCGGACCGTCGGCCACCAGTTCGGTGCGCACCGTGCGGCCGGCGACGAACTCCATGACGACGAACGGCTCGCCCCCCTCGTCCGCGGGCAGTTCACCGGTGTCATAGACGGCGATGATCCCCGGATGGTTCAACAGGGCGGCGTTGGCCGCCTGGCGCCGGAACCGCGCGAGGAGGTCGGGGTCGTGGTCCGCGCGCAGCACCTTGACGGCGACGTCGCGACGCAGCCGCAGATCACGGCCACGATGCACGACCGACGTCGCGCCGCGTCCGATCTCCTCGCCGATCTCGTATCGACCCGTCACCCGACCTCCCCGGCCGGTTGCGTCTCGGAGCTGCCGTTCACCGTCCCGATTCGACCGGTGATCGGCAATTGTCGCCGCTGCCCTCGCCGGTGCCCATGTTCCCCGCACCGATCGGCCCACGCATGTTCGAACGGTCACCATCGGAGCACAATCTTGACCAGCGCGCTGACGAGGAGGCCAGTGAATGGGCGGGTATGAGCAGATCCGACGCACGAGCGTCGAGGACCCGGAGTCCTTCTGGCTGGATTCCGCGGGCGCGATCGACTGGACGACCGCGCCGACCCGGGCGCTGGACGATTCGGCGGCCCCGTTCTACCGCTGGTTCCCGGACGGTGAACTGAACGTCTGCGCGAACGCGCTGGACCGCCACGTGGACGCCGGTCGGGGTGACCAGGCGGCGCTGATCTACGACAGTCCGGTGACCGGGACCGTCGCCACCTACACCTACCGGGAGCTGCGGGACGAGGTCGCCCGGTTCGCCGGTGTGCTGGCCGACCTGGGCGTCGGCAAGGGCGACCGGGTGGTGGTGTATCTACCGATGGTCCCGCACGCCGCGATCGCCATGCTGGCCTGCGCCCGGTTGGGCGCGGTCCATTCGGTCGTGTTCGGTGGTTTCGCGCCGCGCGAACTGGCGGCCCGCATCGACGACGCCACGCCGAAGGTGATCGTGTCCGCCTCCTGCGGTATCGAGGTGCAGCGCGTCATCGAGTACAAGCCGCTGCTCGACCAGGCGATCGAGATCGCCGCACACAAGCCCGAGAAGTGCATCATTCTGCAACGGCCGCAGGTGGTCTCGGTCATGGGGCCGCGCGATGTGGACTGGGACGAGGCCATGTCGGCGGCGGTGCCGGCGGACCCGGTGCCGGTCCGGGCGACCGACCCGCTCTACATCCTCTACACCTCCGGCACCACCGGGAAGCCAAAGGGCGTGGTGCGGGACGGCGGCGGGTACTCCGTGGCGCTCGCCTGGACCATGCGGGGTCTGTACGACGTCGGCCCGGGCGAGGTCATGTTCACCGCCTCGGACGTCGGCTGGGTGGTCGGCCACTCCTACATCGTCTACGGCCCGCTGCTGGCCGGGGCCACCACCGTCCTGTACGAGGGCAAGCCGGTCGGCACCCCCGACGCCGGGCAGTTCTGGCGGGTCGTCGCCGACCACGGGGTGAAGAGCCTGTTCACCGCGCCGACCGCGTTCCGGGCCATCCGCAAGGCCGACCCGTCGGGTGAACTCGTCGGCCGGTACGACGTGTCGAGCCTGAAGTACCTCTTCCTGGCCGGTGAACGGCTCGACCCGGAGACCTACCGGTGGGCCTCCGAACTGCTGGACATCCCGGTCATCGATCACTGGTGGCAGACCGAGACCGGGTGGGCGATCGTCGGCGACCCGGCCGGCATCGAGCTGCTGCCGATCAAGGCGGGCTCGCCGACCCGGCCGATGCCGGGCTGGGACGTGCGGATCCTGGACCCCTCCGGTCAGGAGATGGCGGCCGGCGAGGACGGGGCGATCGCGATCAAGCTGCCGCTCCCGCCGGGGTCGCTGCCGACCCTGTGGAACGACGACGAGCGCTACGTCAGCTCGTACCTGTCCACGTACCCCGGTTACTACCTCACCGGTGATGGCGGGCACCTGGATGCCGACGGCTACCTGTTCGTGATGGGTCGCACCGACGACGTGATCAATGTGGCCGGGCACCGGCTGTCCACCGGGGGCATGGAGGAGGTGCTGGCCGGGCACCCGGACGTCGCCGAGTGCGCCGTCATCGGCGTGGCCGACGTGCTCAAGGGACAGGTGCCGCGCGGATTCGTGGTGCTCAAGGCCGGCGTCGACCGCGATCCGGGCGACGTGCAGGCCGAGCTGGTCCGGCGGGTGCGGGAGCAGATCGGTGCGGTGGCGGCATTGCGCGAGGTTTCGGTAGTCCCGGCGTTGCCCAAGACCCGATCCGGCAAGATCCTTCGGCGCACCATGCGGCAGATCGCCGACGGGGTCGAGGCTCCGGTGCCGTCGACCATCGACGACGCCACCGTGCTGGACACCCTGCGGCCGGTGCTCCGCAAGGCCGGTGCCTGAGGGGCCGGCCATCGACGCCGGCTGACCGGCGGGGATGTCGAGCCCCGCCGGTTTCCGGTGGATCAGGACGCGGCGCGGTGCTGCTGGCTCTCGCCCAGCTCAGCGACCACCTGCCCGGCGATCGCCAGCGACGTGGTCCGACGATCCATGGCCGTCCGCTGGATCCACCGGAAGGCCTCGGGCTCGCTCATCCGGCGATGCGTCATCAGCAGGCCCTTGGCCCGGTCGATCAGCTTGCGTGTGTGCAGCCGATGGTTGGCCGCGGCCGCCTCGGCGACCAGCCGGGACATCTCGGCGAACCGGGCAATCGTCACCTCGACCGCCGGCAGGAGGTCGGCCCGGGTCGGCGGCTTGGTCAGGTAGGCCAGCGCGCCCGCGTCCCGGGCGCCGGTGACCAGCTCGGGCGCGGAACCGGTCGCCATCACCACGACCGGTGCGATGCGCTGCGCACAGATCGCCGAGAGCGCCTCGAATTCGGGTCCGTCGACGCCATCGAGCGCCAGAACGACCACGTCCGGACGCCGATCGGCGACCATCTCGGTCAGGTCGCGGGCGTCGGCCAGCCGGCCCACGACATCGAACCCTTCGTCGGTCAGGATCGCCGCCGCCGCGGACCGGGCCGCTTCGTCCCGATCACAGACGACGGCCCGGCGCTTGGCCGGGCGCTGCTCGGTGGCCAGCACCGGACGCAGAACTGACTCGCCCGTCCGCTCGATGTTCATACCGCTCTCCCTCCCCCGGGGGTGACCCTGTGACTCGCTGTGAACCCCACTGCCGCCGACTGCCCGGCTGGGCAAGTCGATCTTGTTAGCAAGATTAGCTGAAATAGCAGCAACTCAGCTAACGCAGGCTGAGAGAAGTTGCACGTGTCGACAGAACCACCCGATTGCTCGCCGGTGTCCTCGATCGAGGGAACGAGGCCTCGATGGTGTTCGCGCCATGACGCACCGCTCCGGCGAGTGGCGCACCGCCCGGCGGCGCCTGAGCTCTGATGGGCCATGCCCGCTGAGGGCGCCCGGTGGTTCGACCTGTGCGCGGACGAACTCGCGTCGGATGTGACGCACGTGACGGAAGTCGACGAGTTCATCCGCGGCACCGGAGATGATCCGCGCGCGACGGCCGGCGGAGGTGATCAGCGCCCGACTGCCGCCGGGCGGAGGTGATTCAGCGCCCAGCCTTCGGGCCGGGCGGAGCTGAGAAGGGTTCACCCATCGTCCGATGATGCCGCTCGTTCGCCGGTGTGCGCGTGCGTTCCGTGATCGGGCCGGCCACCCCACCCGGAGTACGGGTGATCATGACTGCAAGGAAGGAACATTCGCCGAGCCGGTCTGTCACGATCCGCTGCGGTGAGCGAGTGGGTCACGACGACGGACTGTGAAGCTGCGCATGCGCAGGGCGATGTTTGTGACTAGGGTCACCAGCTGGAAGCGCTCCCACAGCGAGCTCCCCAATGAAGAGGCGGTCGCCAATGTCGGTGGTCCATGCGCAGGTTCGGCCGGTCCGGAACCGGAACCGGAGGCGGATGGGTCACCGGACCCGGTTCGGCGCGGTCGTCGCCGCGGCGCTGGCCGTGCTCGGCGCCACCGTCACCGCCACTGCCGCCTCGGCCCAAGCCGTGCCCGAAACGGCAAGGGCCGCAGTGATTGCCGCTGCGACGGACCTGGGACCGAATGTCAAGGTCTTCGATCCGAGCATGTGGCACCGCCGCCCAGCCGCTTGAATTGCAGGTCGGTTACTACATGGACATCGCCGGCCTGGGGAAGAACCCGACCGACGTCACGATCAACGGCCGCATCGACGTCTTCAATCGCTGCCTGCCGAATCCGACGAAGCCCGGTCAGCCGTATTGCGTGGCGCTGAACAACTTCTGGCGCTCGCTGTCCAATCTGACCGTCAACGTGGCCGGTGGGACCACCGATTGCCGCCGCACCGCGATGTTCTGGGCGGCCTCGCAGGCATCGCCGATGCGCCGGGTCAACATCAATGGGCCGCTGAGTCTGATGGACTACTGCACCGACCAGCCGCAGTGGGCCAGCGGCGGCTACATCGCCGACTCCAAGGTGCCCGGCCAGGTCACCAACGGCTCGCAGCAGCAGTACCTGGTGCGCAACTCGACCGTCGGCGGCTGGTCCAACGGAGTGTGGAACCAGGTGTTCTCGGGCGTCGTCGGCGCCCCGGCGACCAACTTCGGCGTGCCCCAGGCCGATGGTCGCCTCGGCACCTACACGAACCTGCCGACCACCGCGCTGAGCCGCGAGAAGCCTTACCTGTACCTCGATTCCGCTGGCAGCTACCAGGTCTTCGTGCCATCCGCCCGGGCCAACTCGGCCGGCGTGAGCTGGGACAACGGTGGCACCCCGGGCACCTCGATCCCGCTCTCGAAGTTCTTCGTCGCGAGCCCGTCCGACTCGATCGGCACCATCAACGCCGCGCTGAGCTCTGGTCAACACCTGCTGCTGACGCCCGGCGTCTACAACGCCGGCGAGAGCATCAAGGTCACCCGGGCCGACACCGTCGTGCTCGGAATGGGTCTGGCCACGTTGACCGCCGTCGGCGGCGCCGTCCCGCTGACCGTCGGCGACGTCCCCGGCGTGATCGTCGCGGGCATCATGATCGACGCGGGCACCGTCACCTCGCCGGCACTGATGACCGTGGGGACGAGCAACGGGACCTGCGCCGCCTGCAGCCTGACCGACCCGACGACCCTGTCCGACGTGTTCATGCGGGTCGGCGGACCGCATGTGGGCCGGACGACGCTCGGTCTGGTGATCAACAGCGACGACGTGCTGATCGACCACACCTGGTTGTGGAGGGGCGACCACGGCGTGCCGAACAGCGTGGGTTGGGACGTGAGTCCGGGCGACGTCGGCCTCGTTGTCAACGGCGACAACGTGGTCGGCACCGGTCTTTTCGTCGAACACTGGCGCCAGTACAACACGATCTGGAACGGTGACAACGGCAAGGTCGTGTTCTACCAGAACGAATTGCCCTACGACCCGCCCAGCCAGCAGGCCTGGCGCAGTGACGCCCTCGGTTACGCCGCGTACAAGGTGGCCGACTCGGTGAACAATCACGAACTGTGGGGGGGCGGCGCCTACATCTACACCAACGTCGACCCGTCGATCCATCTGAGCCATGCGTTCGAGGTGCCGGTCAAGTCCGGGGTCAGGCTGCACCATCTGCTGACGGTGCAGTTGCTGGCCGGCATCATCGACCACGTCGTCAACGACACCGGCGACCCGACGCCCTACCCGGACACCGAGCCGGCCATGGTGATCGACTACCCCGGATCCGGCCTGCCGCCGACCACCCCGACCACCAGCACCCCGACCACCAGCACCCCGACCACGAGCACCCCGACCACGAGCACCCCGACCACGAGCACCCCGACCACGAGCACCCCGACCACGAGCACCCCGACCACGAGCACCCCGACCACCAGCACCCCGACCACCAGCACCCCGCCGAGCGGGCAGGGGCCGACCAACCTGCGAGTCACCACGACCGCCGACAGCGCGACCCTGACCTGGGACGGGGATGCCGGCGCGACGTATGAGATCCTGCGCGGCGAGGCCGGGGTGCGGATCGCCAGCACCACCGGGAACAGCTTCACCGATCAGGGTCTGGCCCGGAACGTGCCGTACGTGTATTCGGTGCGCGGCCCCGGCGGGGTCACCCGGCAGATCACCGTGATCCCCGGCACCACGGCCACCTCCACCCCGACCACCTCCACCGCGACCCCCACCAGCACCACCCCGACCCCGGGGAGCGGCGCGGCACCCCGCAACCTGCGGGCCACCGGCACCACGTCCAGCACCATCACCCTGGGCTGGGACGGTGATCCGAACGCGACGTACGACGTGCTGCGGGGGGAGGCGGGGGAGCGGATCGCCACGGTCAAGGGCACCAGCTTTACCGATATCGGCCTGCTGCGGAACATCCCGTACGTGTACTCGATCAGGGGGGCAGGGCAGACCACACCGCAGGTGACCTTGGGGATCGGCTGACGCGCCGGACTACCATTTGGGGATGCCCGCCACCAGCCGGGCGGGCAACCCGCACCAGCAGATCCGCTTCTGCCGGGCCCCCGACGGAGTCCGCATCGCCTACGCCGTGCACGGCGGGGGCCCGCCGATCCTGATCTCCACCTGCTGGCTCTCCCATCTGCAGCACGACTGGGCGAGCCCGGTGTGGCGGCACTTCCTGGAGGACATCGGCCGGTTCGCCACCATCATCCGGTTCGACGAGCGCGGTCACGGCCTCTCCGACTGGGACGTCACCGACTTCTCCCTCGAGGCTCGGGTCGGCGATCTCACCGCGGTCGCCGACGACGCCGGCTTCGACACGTTCGCGCTGATGGCCATGGCCCAGGGCGGCCCGGTGGCGATCAGCTACGCGCACCGCAATCCGGACCGGGTGACCCGCCTGGTGTTCTACGACAGTTACGCCGATCCGCAGCACGGGATCACCGACGACGACCTGGAACTGGAGGACGCGTTCGAGCACATCATCAAGGCCGGCTGGGGGCGGCCGGAGGGCACGTTCCGCCGGGTGTTCAGCACGCAGATGATCCCGGACGCGACCGAGGAGCAACTCGGCTGGCTGGACGATCTGCTCAAGGTGTCGGTGTCGCCGCGGACCGCCGTGCTCGCCCGCCAACAACGCAAATGGGCCGACGCGAGCGCGCTGATGCCGGAGCTGGCGATGCCCGCGCTGGTGCTGCACTCACTGCGGGACCGCATGAACAACTTCGACCACGCCCGGCACCTGAGCACCGGCATCCCCGGGGCCCGGCTGGTTCCGCTGGACAGTGGCAATCACATCCTGCTGGCCGGCGAGCCGGCCTGGCCCGTGTTCGTCGCCGAGGTCCGCGACTTCCTGGCCGACGACCGCGTCACCGAGACCGCGAGGAAAGTCCCGTTGTCGCAGATCTTGTCGGGTCGGGAACTGGAAGTGCTGGGGTTGGCGGCGGACGGTCGCGACAACGAAGAGATCGCCCATACCCTGTCGCTGAGCATCCGGACCGTCGAACGGCACCTGCAGAACATCTACGCCAAGCTCGATCTCCAGGGAAAGGCGGCCCGGACCGCCGCCGTGGCCCGGTTGCTCGGAGCCCCCTGACCGAGGATTCGCCGCCGGACGCGTCGGTGCGGGTACGCGTACGCACCCACGGCGCCCGACCGGCAGACCGCCGACGTGCGCGTCTGCACCGATGTGCGCACGCCCGGGCGATCCCTACCGTTCTCCCTGTCCGCCGAACGGCTCGGCCGGACCAGGTTGCAGGACAGGGAGAACTGACATGACCCAGGCACCGGCGCAGCACCCGGCCACGCAGAGTCCGATCAAACTCAAGCACCGGGCGATGTGGGCGTTCGGCGATTACGACGCGGTCGCCACCGAGGTCGTCGGCGGCCTCGGCCCGGTGATCGTCCGCGCCGCCGGCATCGGTCCGGGCCAGCGGGTGCTCGACGTCGCCGCCGGTTCGGGCAACGCCAGCATCCCGGCCGCCGAACGCGGCGCGCGGGTGACGGCCAGCGACCTCACGCCGGAGTTGCTGGACATCGGCGAGCGTCGCGCCCGCGAGCGGGGACTCGACCTGCGCTGGCTGGCGGCCGACGCCGAATTCCTGCCGTTCGGCGACGGCGAGTTCGACACCGTGCTGTCCTGCGTCGGGGTGATGTTCGCCCCGTTCCATCAGCCGGTGGCCGACGAGCTGACCCGGGTGACCCGATCCGGCGGGACGATCGCGCTGATCAACTGGACCCCGGAGGGCTTCATCGGCCGGATGTTCACGATCATGAAGGAGTTCGTGCCGACGCCCCCGCCCGGCGCCCGGCCGGGACCGCTGTGGGGCACCGAGGTGCACGTGCGGGAACTGTTCGGGGATCGGGTCACCGAGCTGCAGGCCGCGCGGCGCGAGCTGACGGTCGACCGGTTCGCCTCGGCGGAGGACTTCCGCGACTTCTTCAAGGAGCACTACGGCCCGACGATCGCGGCCTACCGGAACATCGCCGACGACCCGTACCGTACGGCCGCACTCGACCGCGCCCTGGTCGAACTGGCCCGCACGGCCGGTGCCGACACCGGAACCATGCACTGGGAGTACCTTCTGGTCACTGCGCGCCGGGCCTAGGACCGCGCGGGGCCACGACCCTCAACACCCCACCGGGTGGCCCGATATGCGGAGATTTCACAGTACGGCGGCATATCCTCCGGTCGGGTGGACGCCTACCGCGGGTGGACGCGCCCGCAGTGGGGCTCGGGAGCACGCATGCACGGTCGTCGCCATCACCGTTGGATCCTCGGCTCGCTCGCGGCAGCGCTGCTCGCCGTCACGGCCGGCTGCACGACCGGGTCGCCCGGCGGCCTGACCGCGGTCGCCGGAACGAGCGCATCGCCCAGTTCTCCCGCGTCGACGGCAACCGCCGCCGGTCCGAGCGGTTCGTCGAGTCCATCGAGCCCACCCACCAGCTCGACCACACCGGTGCCGCCGGTCGCCACGATCACCGCTACGCCGGCGCTGAACAGCGGCGACCTGGCCCCGGCCGACCCGATCACCATCGGCGTCGCGCAAGGCACCATCGACGCGTTGACCATGACCAATCCCGACGGAAACCCGGTCGGCGGCACGCTGTCCGCCGACCGCGCGTCGTGGACGTCGGGCGAACCGCTGGCCTTCGGCGCCACCTACACCGTGGCCGGCACGGCGACCGGGACCGACGGCAAGCAGGTGGCCATCGCCGGGACGTACTCGACCGTCAGTCCTGACGTCCAGGTGAAGAACACGATCTACCCGAGCGACGACATGACGGTCGGGGTGGCGGCGCCGATCATGGTGAAGTTCGGCGTCGAGCCCGCGGACAAGGCCGAGATCGCCAAGCACGTCACCATCACCACCGACCCGCAGGTCGAGGGTTCCTGGGCCTGGGTCCAACACGACGACGGCCTCTGGGCGCTGGACTACCGCACCAAGGATTACTGGCCCGCCGGCACGAAGGTGCACGTCGAGGCCAAGCTCTACGGCGTGAAGGTCGCTGACGGCGCCTACGGCCGGGCCGATGTCACCAGCGACTTCGTCATCGGTCGCAACCAGGTGGTGAAGGCGGACGTGAACTCGCACGAACTCGTCGTCACCCAGGACGGGCAGGTCACCGCGACCTATCCCGCCTCCTACGGCCGCGGCGACAACACCGGCGACACGAATCTGATCACCCGATCCGGTGTGCACGTGGTCACCGACTTCGACGAGATCAAGTACATGAGCAACCCGGCCTACGGGTACGTCAACATCCCCGAGCGCTGGGCCGTGCGGATCAGTGACAACGGCGAGTTCATCCACGCGAACCCGGCCAGCACCGACGCGCAGGGGTACGCGAACGTCACCCACGGGTGTGTCAACCTGTCGATCGCGGACGCGCAGGCCTATTTCCACTCGGCGATCTGGGGAGATCCCGTCGAGGTGACCGGTACCAGCGTGCAACTCGGTCCCGACGACGGCGACATCTACGACTGGGGCCTGACCTGGGACCAGTGGCAGGCGCTCGCCGCGAGCTGACCGGGCGCGGCAGAACTCATGCCGCCGACGACCGGGTGCGTCCGTCGCCGAGCCGTTGGGTGGCCCGATCACCCCGCGGCCCGACCGGCACCGACTCGGTCGCGCGGGCCAGCCCCATCACCGGGGTGGACACGTACATCGTCTCCGCCCGCTCCACCACGTACGTCTCGTGGAACACGCCGACCGCGCCGTTCGCCCGTCGGGCGCGCCGGTTGTAGGCGGCCCAGGCCGGTCGGTGCCGGGCGTCGGGGTCACCTGCGTAGGCGTACAGCTTGTCGGTCGACTCCCAGTACTGGATCAACGTCGGGCCGCCGCGGCCGACCAACAGGCGGTAGCCCAGCAGCCCCGACTCCGGGTCCTTGGCCAGTTCGGCGAGCATGCCGGGCATGGCGGCGAACACCGGCCACCACCGGTCCGGCCGGTGCCATGTGTTGATCGTCATGCCGATGTGGAAGACCACCAGGGACCCCTCGTGACGATGGGTCATCCGGCGGGTGTCGATGCGAGCCACGGCGGTCCTCTCTCGATAAGATAGTGACGCTCTCCAATAATGGAGAGTGTCACTATCCAATGTCAAGGACCGTCGTGCGTCTCTCCGAACTGTCCCGGGTCAGCGGTGTGCCGACCGCCACGATCAAGTACTACCTGCGGGAGAACCTGCTGCACGACGGGCATCTCACGTCGGCCACGCAGGCCCGGTACGACGAGAGTCACGTCGCCCGGCTCCGGCTGATCCGCGCGTTGCTGGGCCCGGCCGGGCTGTCGGTGGCCAAAGCGATGCGGGTCCTGGACGCCGTCGACCAGGCCGAGGCGCCGAGCAACGAGCTGCTCGGGGCTGCGCACGGCGCGCTGATGGAGCCGGCCGACCCCGACCGGGACCTGGGTCGCGCAGACGACCTGCTGCGGCATTGGGGGTGGAGCATCGACCCGAAGGACCGGGACAGTCGGGCGGCGTTCCTCGACGCGCTCGAGGCGATCGACGCGGCCGGATTCGACGTGCCGGCCGGCGCGCTCGACGGCTACGCCGCGGCGATGCTGCAGGTGGCCAACATGGAACTCGACCACCTGCCGACCCAGTCGCCGGCAGCGGCGGTGCGCTATGTCGTCCTGGGCACGGTGCTCAACGAACCACTGATCCTGGCCCTGCGTCGGCTGGCCGAGCAGCACGTGTCGACACAGCGATTCGCCGGCGTGCAAGACTTGACCGAGACTTGAGACACTACCCACCTCCGGCGGATTCAGCTCGGTTGGGGTGTTCACGGTTGCGGTGGGGGTCCGCGGTAATGAGATTTGAGATTCCGGACGATGACCTTGAGAGTTCCGTCTTCGACCACATTCTTACTGCCGATTCGCTGGGCTCCATAGTGGCCGCTTTTACTGCCTCGGGTCCGCGGCCCGCGTTCGGGACACCCAAGGACGAGGAAAGAGATCCGGCAAGGATTCTGTCGGGGGACGAGGAGATCATCCGCCGGCGGATCGCCCAGGTCGCCCCGGATGGCGCCGCCCACTACGTCGCCATGCTGGAGACTATCCGCGATCGGAGCCGACGGTCCACACCGGTTGAGCAAGTCTTCCATGCTGCGCGTGAGATGGTCGGCGCGGTCGCGGAGGCGTTGTTGCCTGTCGCGCTCTCCATTGCGGAGCGGCGCGACATCCCGGTCCCGGTGCGGCCCGAACGCGAGGGTGACGCTTGGCGACGACAAGTCTTCGTCGCTGTACTCGGTCTTGACGAGGCAGTTTCGAAAGCCTGGCGGGAACTTTCGCCGAGTTCGCTCGCCCACCGCGAACGCGGCCGTCCGGCCCGGGTGCTGACCCCTGATCTGATCAGCAAGGCGCAGGGCGCCGCAACGATCGCGCAGGAAATGATCATTCTGTTCGAGCAGTATGTCGACGAAGTTCTCCAACAGATCCGCGACCTGATCCATGGGCCGCCGTCCAAGCCGGCCGCTGTGAAGCTCGCGGGACTGGTCCGACTCGATCCCGACTACATCCAATTCCTGTTCGACTCACTGGATGAACCAGTGTGGTGGTCCTTCCTTGCCGGACAGCGGCTTTTCGATTTTCCTCCTGAGCCCACGAAAACTGCGCATCCCGCGTGGTCACCGTCACGGTATCTGGCCCGGATTGCCGACCGTGCCCCCGATCGCCCCAACTTGATGTGGTGGCTGGTCAAAATCGGGGACTGTAGCACCAATGTCCGGGTGCATGAAGACATCCTGCGCGCCGCTATGGCCCTCGGTTCGGCCCACTTGTTCGAGGCGCTCGCACGGGCTCGACACTGGCTTGACCTGCCATTACACGATCGCGTGGCCAGGTTGGGGGGCGACGATCGGGTCATCCGGTTTCCGGCCTGGTACGCGCACGCCTGCGTGGTCCTCATTCTTGACCCCGGGGCAACCCCGGCGCAGCAGTTGTACGCTGAGCGTTCGCTCCGCGAACTATTCGCGTTCGGACCAGCGGAGGACGGGAGTCAACCGCTGGCCATCTGGCTCACCGGAATCAACCTCGCCCGGGTCGTGACTCATCTGCTCGAGCACGTGGGTCGCGACGGCCGGCGGCTACTGCTGCAAGTCCTTTCGGAGACCGTGATATCGGTGATCGGCGAGCTCAACGCCGACGGTGGGTGGTTGCGGGAGCTCCGCGAGGCGACGGCCGATCATGAGATCGACGGGGCCGTCCAACGGGCGAGCGACTGGGTCGGCGCTCAGGACGATTTCGCCGATCCGTCCAGCCTGCTCGTGCCAATCCTTTGGGAGGCGCCGACGGACACCGAGGATCTGGTTCAGTTGATTGCAGCTTTGGTTGAGACGGTGGGCGTCGGCCGCGACGACCCCTTGATCGACACCATGCTGGCCGAGCCCGGGTGCGGTCTGCTGACTCGGTTGTGGTTGGCCCGCGTCGCGGCCGACAGGACCGCCCGGCCAGACACTGTGCTGGCAGTTGCGCGCAACCCGCGGATCCGGCGATCGCCATGGCTACGCGGCGAATTCCGGGACATGTTGTCGGTTCACTGGCCGCGCCTCTCGGACTCCGACAGAGACGTGGTACGACAGGATGTTCTTGACGACGCCAAGGATTGCGCCAACGCCGCAGCGTCGCTTGCCCCGCTGGTTGAGGTCGACGATCACGCCAGTATCCGGCACGCCTGGGAGTCGGCGGTCGGGACGGGCCGGCTCGCTGTGGAGATCGCGCCGATCTACTCCATGGGGATTGGTCGGTTCATGTCGGTGGTCGACAAGTCCCGGGCGACACGACCTCGACCGGAGCCGGACAGCGGCTGGATCCAGGATCCGGTGACCGGCATCCTGCTGCCCCGCTCCGAACTTGAATCCTCCGATTGGGATCGGTGGCCACCGGCCCTCGTGCCGCCTTGGAAGCCCCCGCGGCGTTACGCCGAGCTTGAGGCAACTGAACTCTGGACGTCCGCTGATTGGACAAAGGCCGTCAAACTCTTGCGCGGCTGTCTCGGGCCGCTCCCGCAGCCTCCCACCCCGGACTCGCGCCGACGTCGACGGCTGGCGACCGACCTGCTCACCCTGATGGGCAAGCGACTCCGCGAGCGGCGACCCACTACTGGCCAGGTGGAGACGTTGTGCCGAATGATGGCCGAGCCGCCGCTGAACACGGAGTCAATTCGCTTCGAACACCAGGCGTGGGCCGAGGCTCGGGCCGCGTTTGAAGCGGTGGACCGGCAACCGGCCGGTCAGGCAGTTGCTCTGCTCCTCCAGCTGTTCACTGACCGAAGCTGGCCCGATCGCGACTTGGCGCCCCTGGTCCACCGGTTGACCGGAGCCCTGTCATCGCCGGGAGCCAGTCGTCCGGTGATATTGGCGGTAGTCGGTCTGTGGACGGGCGCCCTCTACCAGATCCGCCCGCAAATGACCCGAGTACTGCTCGAACCACTTCTCGAAAGTCTCGACAAAGTCGAGGTTCTCGAAGTGCAGTCGCGGAGTCAGGGCCTCCGTGAAGGTCCCCAGACCGATCTCACCTGGTTCTTGGCTGGGTTCTTCGAAAACCACCATGCCTTCCCCGCTGGCCTCCATCAGTACCTCGAGCCGTTCTACGGCTGGTTCTTCACCAATGCCGACCGGCTGGCCTACCGCGACCCGGCCGATCCGCCCGGGGTGATTCGGTGCGTGGCGCACGCAATTCTCGTCGATGGCGGGAGAGCAGACGGGCCGAACGCCGGAGTCTTCCGTCGTTGCGCGCCCGCCCATCTGATTGCTGCCACAATGATCTACCTTGGTTCCGCCCTGAGCACCAAGTGGGTGGCAACGCCCGAGGACGCGCGCAGGCTGTGGGTATCGGTACGCGAATGGGACGCCGATGCTCAGCATCGGCCCATTCCATCGGTGATCAGCGCGTGGGCAGCGACGCCCGACCTGGTACGTGCCTGCGGGCCGGACTGGTTCCTCGCTCAGCTCAACGAGGCGCTCGACGTTGCCGGGACAGTTCACGACCCGGCCCGCTTACTCCGATCACTAGCCGACGTCAGCCGTTCAGGGCCGGCGACCGCGACGAAGATCGTCGAGTTCGTTGGGCGGCTGCATCGACTTGACCTCCTCCGCGGGGTGCGGGCCCCTGTCCTGGATGACCTCATCGCGGCGACGCGACCCGGCGCCCGTGAGGCGAGCGGGCGGCTGGCATCGTCCCTTACCGCCGACCGCCTCATCGGACCACTTTCCGTGACGCGGCCTGCACGCAGGGCAGGGGACACGAGGGACGACCGGGGGAGTCGAATCTAGGCGGGTACGGCGACGCCGCACTGGGCTGCCACCAGAACTCGGAGCACGTCGCGGGCGGACACGATGCCGAGAACTTCCCGGCCGTCGCCGACCGGAAGATGCCGGATCTCCGCGTCCATCATCGTCACTCCGGCCTGGGCGATGGTGTCGTCCGGGTCCGCCCAGATCAGGTCGAAGGTGGCGATCTCACCGATCTGCCGGGCCGCCAGGTCGGTCGTTCCTTCGGCCAATGCGTCGATCAGGTCGCGCTCGGACACCAGGCCGACGCGCTCGTTGTCGTCCACCAGGAGCACGGCGCCGATTCCGTTCGCGGCGAGCTCGGAGACCGCGTCGGCCCAGGTGGCCGAGGCGTCGATGGTGGCGACCGAGGTGGTCATGATCCGGGCGACCGGCTCGGACGGCTGCGCGGTGCGTGGACTGGTCATTTCTTCCCGCTCCTGACGTGGTGTTCGCTCGACCGGCCGATGTGCGCCGATCAGCACCCAGTCAAGTCGCCGGAACCGGCTCGCCGCGAGGGTCCTTGGTCCTTGACATCGGCCCCGACGGAGTCCGGCCAAACGCAGGACGGCCGCGACGCGCCTGCGCGGCGCCTCGCGGCCGTCCTTGAGATGTGGGTCCGGGTCGACCCCTCGATGACCCGAGCGGAGTGCGGCTCAGCGAGATTGCAGGTCGCTGTCCGTCAGGCCCACCAGGGTCAGCCTCGTGCCCATGTCCGGGGTGAACTCGACCGTGTAGGTGGTCGAACCCCAGCCGGTTTGCAGATTGACGATCGTTCCGGGAGCTCCTGTGGGGACTGCAGTGGTTCCGCCGTAGCGAATGTCACGCGCCGCTTGCACCGTAGTGAGCGCCGGAAAGGCCATTCGTCCTCCTCGAAGGTTGGTCCTGACCGGCTACCCTACCGACGGGTCCTGTGCGTTGGATAGGTGCATTGGTTGAACAATCGGGGTTCGCGGCCTTGACGGCATTCGTCCGATCCGCCCTCGGGCGTCCCTGTAGCCCAGTTCCGTCGGCGAATGTCGCCGGGTCTGCCCGCCCGGTCTGCCCCGGTCACCGCAGGACATTCACCGCCCGGGCGATCACCAGCGCCGCAGTGACCAGGGACACCGCCGATTCCACCATCATGGCCAGCTTCGTCCACCGCGTCATCGGCATGGTGTCGGTCGGGCTGAAGGCGGTGGCGTTGGTGAACGACACGTAGGCGTAGTCGGAGAAGCGCGGCTCCCACGTCCGGAACATCCCGGAATCGCCGGCCATCTGGGGGAACAGAAAGTCCGGTCGCGGCCGGGTGCCGGCCGACCGCGCGGCCGGCCCGCCGCGGTCGAATTCCCAGAACAGCAACGCGAAGATGATCACGTTGGTGATCCAGATATTCGCCCCCGTGGCCAGCAGCGGCACCGGATCGTCCCCGGTATCACCCGAAATGAGATCCTTGACCAACAGCACCACCGCCAGGGCATTGGCCAGGCCGGCCACGGTCAGCAGGCTCAGCCCGGCGGCCCGCAGCCAGGGCGACGACCGCTCGATCCGGAACGGATTGCCGGCCACCAGGATCACCACGATGACCAGTTCGATCGCGGGCAAGGTCCACCGGCCGACCGGGGTGAGCGCTCCCGGCAGCGCCAGCTGCAACACGATCATCAGGCCGACCGCGACGCTGACCTCCCACCGCTGCTCGCCGCGGGTCGGCCGCCGCCAGGCCGGCAGTGCGGGCGGGGGGTGTCCGTCGGTCGGGTGGGCCGGCTCGGGCCCGGGTGCCGCGGTCCGATCCACCCGTTGCTGCAGGCGCCGCACTTCGTCCCGGAGTTCCTCGACGACCTGTACCAACCGATCCTCGGGTCGCGGCGATTCATTCACAAGGCTCAGTATCGGTCCGTGCAACGTGTGACCGGCCGACGGACGTCTTCGTGACGTGATGCGCCTTTCTGCCCAACCGGGATCCGGCCGGTCGACCCGGCGGATCGTCGCCGGGTGCCTCGCCCTGCTGCTGGTCGGCTGCGGTGCGCCGGCCCCGCCCACCGGATCGATGCCGCCGTCGGGATCCGGATCGACGCGGTCGACCCCGGCGTCGCCGTCCTCCGTCCCGGCGCCGCCGTCGACGGGCCGGGGGCCCGCATCCACACCCGGACCGTCCGCGTCGGAGGCGTCCCCGCCGTCCGAGCCGTCCGTGCCGCCCGCCGGGATGACCGTCACCGGGACGGTCGTCGAGGGTGCGCAACCGTCCTGCCGGAACCTGCAGACCGACGACGACGGTCGCTGGACGTTGACCGGCGAGCCCGCCTCGGACCTGGCGATCGGCGCTCACGTGACCGTGACCGGAACGCCTCGGCCCGACCTGGTCAGCCCCTGTGGGCGGGTGCTCGTCGTGACGTCATGGCGTTGAAGGCCATTAGTTACTTCGCCATGAAGAAGGCCGATTGAGCTCGGGCAGGGCTGATTCGTCGGTCCGGACGTCGGCTCGATTGAGCGGGCTTTCTTGGTACGGGTGGCTTCAGACGGTCAGGGCGGCGATCTTGACCAGGTTATGGGCCAGAATGCCCTGTCCGGTCCAGGTGCGGGCACCCTCCAGCGAGTCCAGCTGTGTGCGGTCCCATCCGTATCCGCGTTTGAGGGTGCTGATCCGGCCTTCGCAACCGGTTCGCCACTTCACGGTCCGTCGGAATGATGGCCGATGCTCGATCGCTCTTCGGGCGGTGCCGGGCTTGCCTTTGCGGGGGATGACGACGTTTCCGACTCCCTGGTCGCTCAGTTGCCGGTCGACGGCGGCCTCGCCGTACCCGCGATCGGCGGTCACCGTGCGCGGTGTCCGGCCGGTCCGCGCGGTGATCCGGTCGATCGCCGGCGCCAGCTGCGGCGCGTCCGGTGGGTTGCCCAGCTCGACGTTGTGGTCCAGCACGATCCCGTCGTCGTTGTCGACAACCTGCCCCTTGTAGCCGAACTCGACCGGTCTGCCCAAGCGGCCCTTGGCGATCGGCCGGGCCTGGGTGTCGTGCAGGCTGACCACTCGGGTGGCGCCGTCCGGGGTGCGGCCGGTCAGCCGGGTCCGGGTCTGCTCGATGATCCGTTCGGTCGCCTCGACCAGGTTCTGCAAGTCGTTGACCGCGCGGACCAGCCGGCCTCGGCGACGCCCGGCGACCGCGTCGCGGATCCCGGTCCTCGCCAGCGCCGTGGCCTTGGCCCGGGCCCGGGCCCGGTCCGCGGCGCGGTGAGCGTTGACCAGCAGCTTGCGGGTGTCCTTGATCGCCTGTTCGGCCAGGTCAGCGAGCTCGCCGGTGATCTTCTGCACCCCGGCCCTGGCCTCGTCTCGACCCAGTTGGGCGCGGGACCGCAGCTTGGCGGCGACCCCGTGCGCCTTCGCTCCGGCGGACCGGGACCGGTCCCGCACGTGCGTGCGGACCGCGCCGCCGGCGGCGTGGATCCGCTTCACGCTGGCGCCGATCCGACGGACCGCCTTGGCCAGCAACCCCGAGTCGGTCGGGTAGGCCACGTTCGCCGGGACGACCGTGGTGTCGGCGCGAACCCGGTTCGTGCGGACCACTTTCGCCTCGACCGCCTTGGCCAGCAGCACCCGGTTCAACCCCTCGACCGCGGTCGATCCGCATCTCGTCGTGAGCTTGATCAGCGTCGTCGGGTGCGGCACCGCCCCGTCGAACGGGATCCGACAGAACCGCCGCCAGGTGAACGAATCGCTCACCTCCCGGCACAACGTCTCGTAGCCGAGCCGGTACCGGAACTTCAGGAACATCAGCCGGAGGTAGACCTCCATCGGTGTGGACGGTCGGCCGATCCGCGGGTCGAAGAACGGCTCGAAAGGTCCGAAGAAAGCCTCGTCGTCCAGCAGCGCATCCACCCGAGCCAGCTCCTCGGGCAGCCGCAGCAGCTCTTCGGGGAGGACGGCCTCCCACAACGAGATCTGATCGCCTACAGTACGAAACACGATGGTCCTGATCCCTTCTAGCCCAAGGGTTCAGGACCATCTTCGCAGCTCAGGGCACATACCAGCAGCTCCGACGCACCCGACTTTTTCAGGGTGAAGTAGTTAGTTAGTAGTGCAAACGGGTGATTCCCGCTCCTTGCGCTCGCCCGCCCACTCGGGCGGGAGCATGCTCCCAGCGTCGCATCGTCCTTCCCGATCTGGGGGATTTCGCCGTGAGAGCCACCTTTCGCCGAGTGGGCCTGATTTCCTGCGTGACGTCGGCGCTCGTGGTCGCCGCCGTGCAGCCGGCGTTCGGGGCGCCACCCCCGCCGACCGCGGTGGTGGACTCGGCACCGGAATGGACCGCCCAGGCGCCGGTGGTCGGCGACGTGCCCGCCGACCAGACCCAGCACCTGACCGTCGCGCTCAACCTGCGCGACGAGGCCGGCGCCGAGACGTTGGCCGCCGCGGTCGCCGACCCGGCGAACGCGCAATACGGCAAGTACATCTCGGCGACCGACTGGCGGGCCCGGTTCGCACCCGGCGACGACACCGTCAACCAGGTCACCAGCTGGCTGAGTTCCCAGGGTTTCGCCATCGGCGACATCCCGGCGAATCACCGGTACATCCCGTTCACCGGCAGTACCGCACAGGTGCAGGCCGCGTTCGGCACATCGGTGAAGACCTTCGACCGGGATGGGGTGACCGCGTCGGCACCGGCCTCGCCGTTGACCGCGCCGACCTCGGTCGCCGCGCTGATCGCCGGGGTCGGCGGGCTCGACTCGAGCGCCACGGTGCGCCCCGACCATCTGACCGGCGACGACACCGCCGACGGTCGGTCGACCGGTGCGGCCGGGTCCCGCAGCGCCGCGCCCCGGTCGGTGAGCCCGCAGGCCGCCGTCCCCGGCGACGCCCTACCCCCGCCGGACGCCGTGTATCGCAACGCGACGCCGTGCTCGACCTACTACGGGCAGAAGAAGGCGACTGGCGTCCCGCAGATCCTGCCGGATCCGCTCACCTACGCACCGTGCGGCTACAAGCCGGAACAGCTGCGCGGGGCCTATGACATCGACAGGTTCCTCAGCAAGGGGATCGACGGCCGCGGGGCCACCGTCGCCGTGGTCGACGCCTACGCCTCGGCCACGATCTTGGCGGACACCCAGAAGTACTTTGCCCGCAACGATCCCAGCCACCCCTTCCGCGCCTACCAATTCAGCCAGTCACTGCCGGCCTCGTACAACTCCATCGACGACTGCAACGCGGCCGGCTGGTACGGCGAGGAGACCCTCGACGTCGAGGCGGTGCACGCCATGGCGCCCGGCGCCAACGTCCTGTACGTCGGGGCCAGCAGCTGCCAGGACGACGACATCCTGGCCGCGGTGAACACCGTGGTGGACAACCAGCTTGCCCAGGTGATCACCAATTCCTACGGCGACGTGGGCGAACCGTCGCGAGCAGCCGCCGAAGGCGATCACCAGACCTACCTGCAGGCGGCCGCCGAAGGCATCAGCGTGCTGTTCTCCTCCGGTGATGCCGGCGACGAGATCGCGGCCACCGGTACCCGGCAGGCCGACTACCCGGCGTCCGACCCGGCGGTCACCGCCGTCGGCGGTACCTCCCTGGCCGTCGGCGCGAGCAACAACTACCTGTTCGAGCAGGGCTGGGGGACCGGCACGGCCACGCTGAGCAACGGGGCTTGGGATCCGAACCCACCGGAGTATCTGTACGGCGCCGGTGGCGGTACCAGCCGGCTGTTCAAGCAGCCCGCCTACCAGCGGGGAGTGGTGCCGGCCGACATCGCCAACTGGGTGCCCGCCGGCGCGACGCCGAACGGGCCGCACCGGGCCGTTCCGGACGTGGCCATGGACGCGGACCCGCAGACCGGCATGCTGATCGGGCAGAGCCAGACCTTCCCGGACGGCTCGGTCAAGTACTCCGAGTACCGGATCGGTGGCACCAGCCTGGCCAGCCCGCTGTTCGCCGGTGTGGTCGCGGTCGGCAACCAGGCCACCGGCGGCAGCCTCGGCTTCCTCAACCCGCGGCTGTACCGCAAGGCGAGCGCGTCGCTGCTCCGTGACGTCACGACCGCCTGCCCGGCCACTCCGCAGCAGTGCGTGACCGACGGCGTCGTGCGGGTCAACTACGTCAACGGCTTCGACGCCTCGGCCGGGAAGGCCACCATCCTGCGCACGTTCAACCAGACCGGCTCGATCTACACCCGACCCGGTTACGACGACGTCACCGGCGTCGGCAGCCCGGACATCGCCGGCATGCTCGGTGGCTCCTCCGGCGGCGGCGGCAATCCGGCGGCGGCGAACAGTCCAGCCGGGCCGGTGCACGGACAACCGATGCGCTGAGCCCACCGACCGCCCCTCACCCACACCCCACCGGATGCTGATCTACTGTCGACCGGACGCAGGATCGGCGGCAGGAGGTGCGTGGGTGACCGAGCTCGACAAGGACCCCGAGATGGGGGAGGCCGCAAGTGACGCGGCCAGTGAGATCTCCTACGACGAGCACCTGTACCCGGCCCGGCCGAGTGTGTTGGGCCCGCGGGCCCGGCTCAACCGGCACCTGACCGAGGCGCCGCCGCCGTTCGCGGCGGACGGTCGCAACCGGGCCTACGTCGAGTGGCTCGAGGACATGTCGATGCTGGGCGACGCGAACTCCGTCGCCCGGCAGCTGTCCGGTCAGGCGGGCATGTGGCTGAACCCGTACGCGTACCCGAATCCACGGGCCGCGGTCGACCGCGCGTCGGTGTGGTTCACCGCCTACCCGTTGTCGCTGATCTCCGCGCCGGGGCAGTCCTACCTGGCCGCGCTGGGCGACGAAGGCCTGTGGGCCGCGTTCGAGCAGATCGGGGTCGAGGGGGTGCACATCGGCCCGGTCAAACGGGCCGGCGGCATCAGCGGCTGGGAGTACACGCCCAGCGTCGACGGCCATTTCGACCGGATCAGCATGGCCCTGGATCCATTGTTCGGCACCGAGAAGGACTTCCGGGTCATGTGCGCGGAGGCGGTCGCCCACGACGGGGCGATCATCGACGACATCGTCCCCGGGCACACCGGCAAAGGTGCCGACTTCCGGCTTGCCGAGATGAACCACAAGGACTACCCGGGCATCTACCACATGGTGGACATCCCGGAGGAGGACTGGCATCTGCTGCCCGATGTGCCGGCCGGCCGCGATTCGGTCAATATCGACTCGGCGACCGAAAAGGCCCTGCAGGACACGGGTTACATCATCGGCCAGATGCAGCGGGTGATCTTCTTCGAGCCCGGCGTCAAGGAGACCAACTGGAGCGCGACCCGGCCGGTGTACGACACGGACGGCCGACTCCGCCGGTGGGTCTACCTGCACTATTTCAAGGACGGTCAGCCGTCCATCAACTGGCTGGACCCGACCTGTTCGGGGATGCGGCTGGTGCTGGGTGATGCGATGCATTCCCTGGTCGACCTGGGTTCGGCCGGGCTCCGGTTGGACGCCAACGGCTTCCTCGGCGTCGAGAAGAGCGCCGAGTCGCAGCCGGCCTGGTCCGAGGGGCATCCGCTGTCCCAGGCGGCCAACCAGTTGATCGGCAGCATGGTGCGCAAGGTCGGCGGGTTCACCTTCCAGGAACTCAACCTGACCATGGACGACATCAAGGCCACCTCCAAGGACGGCCCCGACCTGTCCTACGACTTCGTCACCCGGCCCGCCTACCACCATGCCTTCGTCACCGGCGACACCGGCTTCCTTCGGTTGACCCTGCGCGAGGCGATGCGGATCGGCATCGATCAGGCGTCGCTGGTACACGCCCTGCAGAATCACGACGAGATGACCTACGAGTTGGTTCATTTCGCCACCAAGCACAAGGACGAGACCTACTCCCTCGGCGGTCGCGACTACCTGGGCGGCGAACTGGCCGAGCACATCCGCCAGACCTTGCGGGACAAGCTGACCGAACCCGCGGCCGATTACAACCTGGTCTTCACCCAGAACGGTATTGCCTGCACCACCGCGACCATCATCGCCGCCACCCTCGGCGTCGCCGACCCGTCGGCGGCGACCGACGAGCAGGTCGCGCTCATCCGGCGCGGGCACCTGCTGCTGGCCATGTACAACGCCCTGCAGCCGGGGGTGTTCGCGCTCTCCGGCTGGGACCTGGCCGGCAACGTCACCCTGCGGGCTGACCAGGTGCAGGGGCTGATCCGGGACGGTGACACCCGATGGATCCACCGCGGCGCGCACGACCTGATGGGGTCCAACCCGTCGGCGACCGCGTCCGGCTCGGGCATTCCGCGCGTCCGCAGCCTCTACGGGACGCTGCCCGAACAGCTTGCCGAGCCAACCTCATTCGCCGCGCAACTGGGCCGGGTGCTGACCGTCCGCAAGCAACTGGGCATCGCCGCCGGCGCCCTCCTCGAGGTGCCCGAGGTCGCTCAAGCCTCGGTGTTGGCCCTGGTCAACTTCACCGTGCGGGGGTTGATCCAACTGACGGTGCTGAACTTCTCGGGTGACGACGTGGTGGCCGAGGTGGTGTCCGAGCACCTCGACCCGGGCGGCACCGTCGTCGACGGGCTCGACGGAGACTTCCGTGCGGTCGTCGACGACGGGCACCGCTTGGCCGTTCCGCTTGCCGCGTATCAGGGTCGGGCACTCGTCGTGGAGCCGGTCGCCGGACCACCGCAGGAGTAAGGGCGAATTCGTCGAGAACAATCGAGTCGACCGGCGCCATCCGGTGTCCCGGCCACCCGGTTCGTGGGGATCGGTCCGACGGCGGGTGCCCGGCTGAGCGAGGATGTCCCCATGAGTCATGGTGTGGACTTTCCGGCCGGTCCGGACGGGGCGCGCGGCACCACCGCAACCGGGCGGGCCGTCGTGGCCGACGCGTTGCGCGCCGCCGACCCGGTCGGTGCCCGGGCCGTCGACAACGAGACCGCTTGGCGCAGCCGGTATCTGCTGCACCTGCGGCGGGCCGTCGAGGCCGGGATCGACACCCCGGAGGCATGGTGGTCGATCGCCGCCGCCGGACTCGCGTCGGCGCATCGACGATTGGTGCTGACCGGCGGTCCCGACGAGGTGCCGGTGACGACCCTGCTCACCGCGCCGGCCGCGCGCCCGCTGGCGACGGTCGAAGTGACCGGCCGAGGGACCGCCACCCGCGAGCTCGAGGTGCCCTACCACGGCCGGACGCTCCGCGGGGACGAGCTCCGCGACCGGCTGGCCGGGTGGGCGGCCGGGGGCATCCTCGAACCGTCCGCGGTCCGCGCGGTGGACGACGTCATCGCTCACCCGGAATGGTTGCGCCTGGACGGATTCACCGTTGCGGTGCTGGGTGCGGGGGCGGAAATGGGACCGGTGGGCCCGTTGCTGCGCTGGGGTGCCCGGGTGGCCGCCGTCGACCTGCCGCGGCCGGCGGTGTGGGAACGCCTGCGCACCATGGTGGAGGCATCGGCCGGCACCCTGGTCGTACCGTCCGCTCCCGCCGGTGGCGATCTCACCGCGGCCGCCGGCGTCGACCTGCTGGTCGAGGTGCCCGCGATTGCCGACTGGCTGGCCGGTCTGGATGGCCGGCTGATCCTGGGGAACTATCTGTACGCCGACGGCGGGGCGCACGTTCGGCTGTCCGTTGCTGCCGATCTGCTCGGCTGCCGGCTGACCGGCGCGCGTCCGGACACCGGGCAGGCGTTCCTGGCCACCCCGACCGACGTGTTCGTGGTGCCCCGCGAGGCCGTCGAGCAGTCCGGAGCCGCCTATGCCGGTCGGTCGCGGACGGCCAAGGTGGTCGGCCGCCCGCTGCGCTGGCTGACCCGCGGCCGGCTGGTGCACCGGGCCTACCCGCCCGACGCCGACCCCGGCATCGCCGACGCCCTGGTGCCCGCCCAGGGACCGAACTACGCGCTGGCCAAACGGATCCAGCGGTGGCGCGCGGCGACGGCCCGCCGGGACGGCCGGCTGGTCACCTTCCACGTCGCGCCGTCCACCCGGACCCAGTCGGTGGTGAAGAACCGGGCACTGGCCGCCGCCTACGCCGGTGCCCGCCGGTTCGGGGTCGAGATCTTCGAGCCGGACACCGCCAACACCCTCATGGCCGCCCTGCTGGTCCGGGATCTGGCTGGTGGCGTCGTGCAGCACGAGCATCCCTGGCAGGACGAAGCGCACGCCGCCGTGCACGGCGGGCTCTGGCGGTCGGCCTACGAGCCCCGCAGCATGCTCGGGCTCGCCGCGGTGCTCGGCTACGCGGCGTCCCGGCGCTGACGTCGGCGTCTCCCGGCCGGCCGGGCCTGGCGCCGGGCTAGCCGGTGCCCTTGGTCATCGCCATCAATACCTCCAGATGCCTGGTCAGAAAGCGTTTCTCGTCAAGGCGATGGCGCCGGAGCCAGGCCGTCACCTCGGCGTTGCACTTGGAGGCATTGCACCGCCCGCAGGCGGGCACGACGTTGGCCAGGGTGTACCTACCGCCCCGGGAGATCGGCAGCACGCAATCCCGCTGCAGCGCGTGGTCTGCGGCGCCGCAGTAGGCACAGCCACCCCAGGCCGCTCGCAGGGCCAGCCACTGGACGTCGGTCAGGTCGTGCTCGACCGCTTTCATTCGGCGCGTGCGCCGGCGGGCGGCCCGGGCGCGTCGGGTGCGGCTCACCGTCACCGGGTTACGGTAGTCCCCGGACGACCCCGGGGAAGGGAGATCGGGTATGCGCGTCCTGATCACCGGTGGGGCCGGTTTCCTGGGCACCTTGCTTGCGCGGCGGTTGCTGGCGGGGCCGCACGCCGTGGGCGGGGCGCCCGCCCGCAACGTCACCGAGCTGGTCCTGTTCGACCTGGTCGCGCCGGGGCCGGATGTGGCCGCCGACCCTCGGGTGCGCCCACACGTGGGCGACCTCGGCGCCTTGGGCTCGGTCGGTGATGTCGACGCCGTGTTCCACCTGGCCGGCGTGGTCAGCGGGCAGGCGGAGGCCGACTTCGATCTCGGCCTGCGGACGAACCTGGACGGCACCCGGGCAGTGCTGGAGCGGGCGCGGGCGCACCGGGTGCCGCCGGTGCTGGTCTTCACCAGTTCGCTGGCGGTGTTCGGTCGAGACCCCGCGATCGGGCCGGTGGACGTCGTCGACGACGACACCCTGCCCCGACCTCAGTCCAGCTACGGCTTCCAGAAGTTCATCGGCGAGCAGCTGGTCGCCGACTACACCCGGCGTGGCTACCTGCGGGGGCGCAGCGTCCGGCTGATGACCGTCGCGGTGCGGCCGGGGCGACCGAATGCGGCCGCGTCGGGGTTCCTGTCGGGCATCATCCGGGAACCGATCCATGGCATTCCCGCGGTGTGCCCGGTCGCCCCGGATCTGCCGGTCGCGCTGTCATCGCCGGGCCGGGCGATCGAGGGCATCCTGGCCGCCGCGGCCGCGTCGGACCAGCGGTGGGGGAGCACGACCGCGATGACCCTGCCCGGCCTGGCCACCACGCCCGGGGAGATGGCCGCCGCGCTGGACCGGGTCGCCGGACCGCGGACCAGCGACCTCATCTCATGGACGCCGGACCCGGCGGTGGTCGCCATCGTCGGCAGCTGGCCCGCCCGGTTCCGCACCGAACGGGCGGCGGCCCTGGGGCTGCGACCCAACGCCGACTTCGACGAGGTCGTGCGGGAGTTCCTGGCCTCCGCCTGACTCCGGCCCGCCTACCGGGGCTGATCAACTCGGCGACGAAACCGGCATTTCGGGCGCATGCTGCCGAGTTGATCAGCCCGACAAACCGGCAGGGTCACCCGGCCTGTGCGACGGCCGACCGGCGCTGTCGGTGCCTGGACCTACTGTGGTGGCGATGGAATCCCGGTGGAGCGTCGATCAGGTCATGGCGGCCGCGCCGGATTCCGCGTCCCAGGTGGCCGGGCGCCGGCTGGCCCGGCCGGGGCCGTGGAGCGCGATCGGCACCTCGGACGGGTTGCTGTGGGGCGAGTGCCAGGGCTCGGGCCGGACCCCGTACCGGGTGACCGTGGACACCGGCACCCGCCGCTACCAGTGCAGCTGCCCGTCCCGGAAGTTCCCCTGCAAGCATGCGCTGGGCCTGCTGTTTCTGTGGGCGCAGGGGCAGATCGACGAATCCGGCGCCGTGGCCGGCTTCGCCCGGGATTTCGCCGACCGGGGTCGGCCCGCCGCCGAGTCGGAGACGGTGCCGCGAGAGCAGACGCCGGAGCAGACGCCCGAGCAACGGGCGGCCGCGGCGGCCCGGGCGGCCGTCCGGGAGCAGCGGGTCGCCGACGGGCTGGCCGAACTGGACCGTTGGTTGGCCGACCAGGTCGCCGGGGGCCTGGCCCGGGTCGCCCAGGACCCGTACGGCTGGGCGGAAGCGGCGGCGGTGCGGATGGTGGACGCGCAGGCTCCCGGGGTGGCGGCGTGGCTGCGCCGGCTGCCGGGCGTCGTGGCCTCCGGGTCGCGTTGGCCGCAGCGGCTGCTGGACGAGCTGGCCCTGCTGCACCTGCTGGCCCGCGGCTACGCCCGGCGGGCCGAGCTGCCGGCCGATCTGGTGGCCACCGTCCGCGACCACATCGGGTTCAGCGTGCCCCGGGCGACGGTGCTGACCGGGCCGCCGGTGCGGGACCGCTGGGTCATCGTGAGCTTCCGCGATCTGGACACCGAGACCGTGTCGACCCGGCGGGTCTGGTTGCACGGCCAGGAGTCCGGCCGGTGGGCGCAGGTGTTGTTCTTCGCGGCGGGCGGGGCGACCCTGGATGCCTCGCTGGTGCCGGCCACCGTGCTGGACGCGAATTTGCACTTCTATCCCGGCCGCGCCGGGCTGCGGGCCGCGGTCGGCGAGACCCACGCCGAGCCCATCCCGATGACCGGCTGGCACCCGCCCGCCGATGCGATCGGCGCGGCCGCCGACCGGTGGGCGGCCGCGCTCGCCGCCGACCCCTGGCAGCATCAGATCCCGGTGGTGCTGCGGGGCCGGGTCGACCACGACGACCGGGGCGACCAGGGGTGGTCGTTCACCGATCCCGCCGGCGACGCGGTCGTCGTGCACGGCACCGAGCTCGATCTCTGGCGGCTCCTGGCGCTCACCGCCGGAGCCACGCTCGACCTGGCCGGCGAGTGGAGCCCGGACGGGTTCCGGCCGTCCACCATCGTCACCGACGGACGGATGGTGGTCTTGTGACGATCACCGACCCGTCCACCGCGGACCTGGTGGCCGCCGCAACGGTCGGCACGGCCCACCGCGCCGTCGACCTGGGCGACCTGCCCGGGCCGGTGCGGCCCGACCCGCTGCCGGCCGATCCCGCGGTGGCCCTGCTCGACGCGGCGGCGCTGGCCGCGCTCGCCCGCCGCACCGCGCCGGCCGCCCGGACCGCCCCGAAAGAGTCGACACAGCCTGCGGCCGAACATGTTCCGGTGATCCCGGACGTGGTCCGGCAGATGCTCGGGCAGTTCCAGCGGCAACCGGTGCTGCTGGTCGAGGCGCTGACGCTGATCCGGCAGGCCGGCCTGCGGCTGCCCCCGGAGCTGGTACCGGTCCTGCTCGACGACGGTCGGCCCGCCGTGGTGGCGGCGGCCCGGCCGGTCACCGGGGAGATCGGCCGGTTGCTGATGACGAAGAACCCACGCTGGGCCGAGCCGAGCCCACCCGACCCGGCCGACCGGACCCGCTGGGACGAGGGCGCCCTCGCCGAGCGGGTGACGTGGCTGCGGGCCCTGCGCCGGGCCGATCCCGACGCGGCGCGGAACGTGCTGACGGACGGCTTCGCGCGGGAAAGCGCGACCACCCGGGCCGAGCTGCTGGCCGTGCTGGGCGACGGCTTGTCGCCGGCCGACCAGGACGTGCTGCTCACCGCCGCCGCCGACCGCAGCCGCGCGGTGGCCGAGCGGGCGCTGGACCTGCTTGCCCGGTTGCCGGCGTCACCACTGCGCCGGGACATGCGGGCGCTGGCCGGCCGGCACCTGAGCGTCCGGCGCCGCCTGCGCGGCCCGGCCGCGACCGTCACCCCCATCGCCCCGGCCGAGTTCGCACCCTGGCCGCCCCCGTCCGGCGACCCGTGGACGGCACTGCTCGGTCGGGTCGATCCGGTTGACTGGCCCGCCACCTTCGGTGGCGATCCGCTCCCACTGATTGCCGCGGGCGCCGACCCGCTGCGGCCGCTCACCCCTGGGTTCCGGGCCGCCGCGCTCGCCTTCGGCCATGCGGGCCTGGCCCGCGCGCTGGTGTCGGCCCAGCTGGCCGCCGCGTCCGCCCGAGTCCCGCCCGTGGTCGACCCGGAGCTGTGGTGGATCCTGGCCCCGGCGGACGCCCGCGAGCTGCTGGAGCGGTTGCTCGACGATCGGCGGCTTCGGCCCGACCAGGTCGAGGCGGTGGTCTCCGGGATGCCCCGGCCGTGGCCGGCCTCGCTGGGACGGCTGGTGGCCCGCTGGCTGCCCAGCTCCGGCCCGGCCAACGGTCCGGCGCCACGGTCGCTGTGGGACCGGTGGGCGACCGCCGCGGCCCTGCCCGACTGCCGGGAGCTGGCCGCACTGGCCCGCGCCATCGCCGGCCGGGCCACCGGTGAGGCGGCGTCCACCCTGGTCACCCGGGCCGGGCACGCCGCCACCCTGCTCACCGTCCGCGCCGTCCTGCACGAAACGCTCTGCCCCCCAGGAGGAAATCCGTGACCGACGTGACGGCCCCGACACCCGTCCTGCGCCCGCACGCCGAGCAGGAGTTCGCAGCGGAGCTGGCGGCGCTGGCCGCCGTCGACGACCGGCCCCGCCCGGCGAACTGGCGGCTCTCGCCGTGGGCGGTGGTCACCTACCTGCTCGGCGGAACCGCGGGTGATGTGGTCGTCACACCCAAGTACGTCGGCTCCCGCCGGCTGATCGAGGTGGCGGTGGCCACCATCGCCACCGACCGGGCCCTGCTGCTGCTCGGCGTGCCCGGCACGGCCAAATCGTGGGTGTCCGAGCACCTGGCCGCGGCGATCAGCGGTGACTCGACGCTGCTGATCCAGGGCACCGCCGGCACCGCCGAGGAGACGATCCGGTACGGCTGGAACTATGCGCGGCTGCTCGCCGAAGGGCCATCCGAGGCGGCGCTGGTGCCGTCCCCGGTGATGACGGCCATGCGCACCGGGGCGCTGGTCCGGATCGAGGAGCTCACCCGCATCCCGTCCGACGTGCAGGACGCCCTGATCACCGTGCTCAGCGAGAAGACGCTGCCGGTGCCGGAACTCGGCACCGAGGTGCAGGCCCGGCACGGGTTCAACGTCATCGCCACCGCCAACGACCGGGACCGCGGGGTCAACGACCTGTCCGCGGCGCTACGCCGCCGGTTCAACACGGTCGTGCTGCCGCTGCCGGCCGGGGTGGAGGAGGAGGTCGGCATCGTCGCCACCCGGGTGGCCGAGCTCGGCCGCATCCTGGACCTGCCGCCGGCGGCCGATGCCACCGCCGAGATCCGCCGGGTCGTCACCGTTTTCCGGGAACTGCGGGACGGGCTCACCCAGGACGGCCGCACCTCGTTGAAGGTGCCCAGCGGCAGCCTGTCCACGGCCGAGGCGATCTCGGTGGTGACCGGCGGGCTGGCCCTGGCCGCGCATTTCGGGGACGGTGTGCTGCGCGCCGCGGACGTCGCCGGTGGCATCGTCGGCGCGGTCGTCAAGGACCCGGTGGCCGACCGGATCGCCTGGACCGAGTACCTGGAGGCAGTCGTCCGGGAACGCGGCGACTGGCGCGACTTCTACCGCGCCTGCCGGGAGGTCAGCGGATGAGGGCGATCGGGGCGGTGCCGGGATGACCGGCCCGGAACCGGTCGTCCGGGTCTTCGGGATACGGCACCACGGGCCGGGTTCGGCGCGGGCCGTGCTGACCGCGCTGCAGGAATGGGAACCCGACCGGGTGCTGATCGAGGGGCCCGTGGAGGCCGACCCGCTGGTCGCCTTCGCCGCCGATCCCGAGTTGGTGCCGCCGGTCGCCCTGCTCGCGTACCGCAACGACGAGCCGGCGGCGGCCGCGTTCTGGCCGTTCGCGGTGTTCTCCCCGGAATGGCAGGCGGTGCACTGGGCGGCCGGGCACGGGGTGCCGGTGGGTTTCATCGACCTGCCGGCCGGGGTCCTGCTGGCCGACGAGACCCGTTCCGCCCCGGACGATCCCGCCGTTCGCACCGACCCGATCGGGCTGCTCGCCGGGGCCGCCGGATACGACGACGCCGAACGCTGGTGGGACGACGTGATCGAGGGTCGCCGGGACGGCGACCCGTTCGACACGTTCGACGCCGTCACCGAGGCGATGACGGCGGTCCGCGCCGAACGGCCGGAGATCGACGAGCGAACACTGCGCCGGGAGGCGCACATGCGCAAGGTGCTGCGCGCCGCGGTCAAGGCGGGCGGCGAACGGGTGGCCGTCGTCTGCGGGGCCTGGCACGCACCGGCCCTCGCCGGCACCCTGCCGGGCCGTCCCCCGACGGCCACCGCCGACAACGCCCGGCTGCGCAAGCTGCCCACGGCGAAGGTCACCCTGACCTGGGTGCCCTGGACGCATTCCCGGCTCGCCGCCACCTCCGGCTACGGGGCCGGGGTCGGCTCACCCGGCTGGTACCGGCACCTGTTCACCGCGGTCGAGCATCCGCTCGAGCGGTGGTTGACCCGCACCGCCGGGGTGCTGCGGGCGCACGACCTGCCGACCTCCACCGCGCACGTCATCGAGTCGGTGCGACTGGCCCGAACCCTGGCCCACCTGCGGGACCGGCCCGAGCCCGGACTGACCGAGGTCATCGACGCCACCCGGGCCGTGCTGTGCGACGGCAACGAGCTGGCGGTCGATCTCGTGCTCCGGGACGCCGTCGTCGGCGAGGAGCTCGGCCGGGTGCCGGATTCCGCGCCGATGGTGCCGTTGGAGTCCGACCTGCGGGCGACGGCCCGCTCGCTGCGGGTCAAGTTCGATGCGGCGTCCCGCGAGGTCACCCTCGACCTGCGGGCCGGGAACGACCTGCGCCGGTCGCACCTGTGGTGGCGGCTGGGCATCCTCGGCGTCGACTGGGCCACGCCCGTCGAGGTGGCCGGCACCGGCACGTTCAAGGAGGGCTGGACCGTCGCCTGGCAGCCGGAACTGTCGGTCCGGCTGATCGAAGCGTCCGTCTGGGGCACGACCGTCCCGGCCGCGGCGACCCGCCGGTTGATCGACCGGGCGGACACCCTGGCCGCCTGCACGCGCGCCATCGCCGACTGCATCACCGCCGACCTGCCCGCCGCGATGACGGAGCTGCTGGACCGGTTGGACCAGTTGGCGGCGGGCACCGCCGACGTCAGCGGCCTGCTCGAGGCCCTGCCCGCGCTGGTCCGGGCCCAGCGGTACGGCACCGTACGGGGCTCCGACACCGCAGCCGTCGCCGTCGTCGCGCAGGCCGTGCTGACCCGGATCGGCGCCGGATTGCCGGCCGCGCTCGGCGGGCTCGGCGAGGACGCGGCAAGGGAGATCCGGGTACCGCTGGAGGCCACCCACGAAGTGGTGCCGCTGTTGCCGGACGGTCCCGCGCGCCGCGGGTGGTACGCCGCACTGGCCGCGGCGGGGCAACGCCACGACCTGCCGCCGCTGCTGGCCGGCCGCATCGTCCGGCTGCTCATGGACGCCGGCATCATGCCCCGGCCGGCGGCCGCCGACCGGCTGCACGCCGCCCTGTCGGTCGGTTCGTCGGCCACCGAGAAGGCACAATGGGCCGAGGGTTTCACCGCCGGCGGGGCGTTGCTGCTGATCCATGACGACGCCCTGCTCACGGTGCTCGACCGGTGGGTGCGCAGCCTGACCGACGAGGAGTTCCTGGAGGTCGCGCCGCTGCTGCGGCGGGGGTTCGGCACGTTCGCGCCGGCCGAGCGCGGGAACCTGATGCGGGCTGCCGGCTCGTTGTCGGGGTCGCGGGCAGCGGCGAGCGCCCCGGCCGGCCCGGACCTGTCCCGGGCCGGCGACGTGCTGGCGACGGCCAGGCTGCTGCTGGGCGGCGGAGCATGATCGACGAGGCGGAACGGCTGCGGCGCTGGCGGCTGCTGGTCGGTGGGGACGACACCGCCGACACCACCGACACGGTGTCCCTGTCCGGCGATGACGAGCGGATCGATGCCGCCATGGCCGCGGTGTACGACAGCCACGGCCCGGGAGAGAGCGACCGGCCCCGGTCGGCCGGCCTGGGTGCGTCGGCGCCGCGGGTCGTCGGGTGGCTCGGCGACATCCGCAGCTACTTCCCTTCGCCCGTCGTCCAGGTGATGCAACGGGACGCGGTGGAGCGGCTGCACTTGCACCAGCTGCTGCTGGAGCCGGAACTGCTGGACGCGGTGGAGCCGGACGTCAACCTGGTGGCCACGCTGATCTCCATGAGCCGGCTGTTGCCCGAGAGGTCCAGAGCCACCGCCCGTTCGGTCGTGTCGAAGGTCGTCGAGCAGATCGAACGGCGGATCGCCGACCGGACCCGATCGGCCGTGCACGGCGCGCTGAACCGCTCCGCCCGCACCCGGCGGCCCCGACGACACACCGATATCGACTGGCCCCGAACCATTTCCGCGAACCTGAAGAACTGGCTACCGGAATACCGCACGGTGGTGCCGGAGCGGCTGGTCGGCTACGGGAGACGCCAGAACCTGGTGCAACGCAGCGTGGTCGTGGCCATCGACCAGTCCGGGTCGATGGCCGAATCCGTGGTGTACGCCGCCATTTTCGGCGCGGTGATGGCCTCCCTCCGGGCGCTGCGCACGTCATTGGTGGTGTTCGACACCACGGTCGTCGACCTCACCGATCAGCTGCACGACCCGGTCGAGCTGCTGTTCGGCACCCACCTGGGTGGCGGCACCGACATCAACGCCGCCGTCGCCTACTGCCAGGACCTGATCACCTCGCCCGCCGACAGCGTCTTCGTGCTGATCTCGGACCTGTACGAGGGCGGCATCGCGGGGGAACTGCTCCGCCGGGTCAACGCGATGAAGCTGGCCGGAGTGCAGGTGATCGTGCTGCTGGCGCTGTCGGATTCCGGGGCGCCGTCGTACGACCGGGGACATGCCGCCGCGCTGGAAGCCATCGGCGTTCCCGCCTTCGCCTGCACCCCCGACGCCTTTCCCGACCTGCTGGCCTGCGCGATCGAGCGCGGCGACATCGCCGCCTGGGCGCACCGGTTCCGGGCGGCGGCCGGGTCCTGAGTGCTCGTGGCGGGGTCGTCGCGGGGTCCTCGCCGTCGGGCGCCCGCGTACGGTTTGCAGGTATGGATGCCATGCACCGTCGACGGATCCTGCTCGAGCTGGACCTGACGGAGTGGCCCGTCGAACTGGAGCAGGACGATCCGCTGTCCCGGCTGCGGCACCGCGGCCGGCGTGACCTGCGCTCCACCCTGCGGGCGCTGCACCGGTCCGCCGACGACCCCCGGGTGGTCGGGCTCATCGCCCGGGTCGGCGGGGCCGCGCCCTGGCCGGCGATGCAAGAACTGCGGACGGCGCTCCGCGCGTTCGCGGCCGGCGGCAAGCCGACGGTGGCGTGGGCGGAGACGTTCGGCGAGCAGCCCGGGGCGATGGCCGGCTACGTGCTGGCGACCGCGTTCGACGAGCTGTGGTTGCAGCCCGGCGGCGAACTCGGCCTGCTCGGCGTCGGCCTGGAGACCACGTTCGTCCGCGGCGCACTCGACAAGCTCGCCGTGGAACCGCAGTTCGAGCAACGGTACGAGTACAAGAACGCGGCCGACCGGATCATGCAGACCGAGTTCACGCCCGCCCATCGCGAGGCGATGGACCGGCTGGTCGAGTCGGTGTTCGAGGACGCGGTCGAGACGATCGCCCAGGGCCGGAGGCTGGAGCCGGCCGTCGTCCGCGACCTGATCGACCAGGGCCCACACCTGGCCCCGGCGGCCCGCGACGCCGGACTGGTCGACCGGCTCGGGTACCGGGACGAGGCGCTGGCCGCGATGCGCAGGCGGATCGGCGGCCGGGCCGAGCTGCTGTTCGCGGACCGGTGGCGCCCGCGCCGCCGGATCCGGCCGCCGCGCCGGCCGGCCGGCCACGTCGCGCTCGTGCAGGTGCGCGGCGGCATCGCGTCCGGCCGCTCGCGGCGCAGCCCGTTGGGGCGCACCGCGGGCAGCGACACGGTCTGCGCATCACTGCGGGCCGCCGGCGCCGACGACCGGGCCAGGGCCGTGGTGCTGCTGGTGGACTCCCCGGGCGGGTCGGCGGTGGCGTCCGAGACGATCTGGCGGGAGGTGGTGCTGCTGCAACAGCGCAAGCCCGTCGTCGTCGCGATGGGCGCGGTCGCCGCCTCCGGCGGTTACTACATCGCCTGCCCGGCCGACCGGATCGTCGCCCTCCCCGCCACGCTGACCGGGTCGATCGGGGTCCTGGGCGGCAAGCTGGTCACCCAGGGTCTGCTGGAGAAGGTCGGCCTGACGACCGGAACGGTGGCCAGAGGTCGGCACGCCCTGATGTTCTCGTCCCGGCGCGGCTTCGACACCGACGAGCAGCAACGCCTGGGCGCCGCCATGGATGCGATCTACCAGGACTTCGTCGGAAAGGTCGCCCAGGGTCGGGACCGCACGCCGGCGGAGATCGACAAGGTCGCCCGGGGCCGGGTGTGGACCGGACGGGACGCACTGGCGGTCGGACTGGTGGACAGCCTCGGCGGCCTGCGGGACGCGGTGCAGCTCGCCCGGTCCCTGGCCGGCCTGCCCGACGACGCACCACTCCGGCCGGCCGTGCACCTCGGCCCGCTGGCCCGGCTCAGCCGTCCCAAGAATTCCGCCGACCCGCGGGCCGGTCTCGCCTCGACCATGCCCCGGATGGCCGAGCTGGCCGGGACGTTGGGCCTGGGGAACACCCTGCTGCAGGTGCCGCCGCTGCGGCTGCGTTGACCCCGCGGCGACCGCGCCCGGCGACCGGACGGGCCGCGGTCAGGCCCCGGCCGGCCGCGCCCGTCGCCGCTGGGCCTGGACAGACACGGTCGCACGGGGCGGCGCGGTGCTCCCGCGGATCACCACCCGCGTCGGCAGGACGACCTGCGTCGCGTCGGCAACCGCTGCAGAGCTGTTGGTCGGCAACGACTTGCGCTCCGCCGCCAGGACCAGCGCGGCGGCCGACCGGCGACCCTTCTCGTCGACATCCTGGTGCACCGTGGTCAGCCGCAGGCTGGGCGCCAGTGCGTTGTCGTCGAAGCCGACCACCGAGAGGTCCTCCGGAACGGCCAGGCCGCGGTCCTGCGCCGCCAGCAGCACCCCGTGGGCCAGCGAATCGGCGAAGCACAGGACAGCGGTCATGTCCGGGTCCGCGTCCAGCAGCATCCCGAGCGCCGCCCGCCCGTACTCCTGCGGCTGGTAGGGCGCCTTCGGTTGCCGCACCACCACCGGTTCGATGCCCGCGGCATCGAGCGCGTCGTGCCATCCGGACATCCGTTGGTCGGTGACGTACACCCCGAGCGGTGCGGCGCCCGGCGCCTGCCGCCCGAAGGGCTCCGTCCCGCCCATCGTGACGATGCCGATCCGCCGGTGCCCGAGTCCGATCAGATGCTCGGCGGCGAGCCGGGCGCCGCCGCGGTCGTCCACGTTGACCGACGGGATACCGGGCTGCGGCTGCTGATCGACGAACACCAGCGGCAGCCCACGCCGGACCAGCCAGTCCAACTCGGTCGTTCCCGGAGCGCAGCTGAACACCAGCGTCGCGTCCATCGGCACGTCGCGAGTGGGGATCCGGCCGCCGGTCTCGCCGGTCTTCAGCAGGGCGAGCGAGAGTCCGGATGGCGCCAGGCCGTCGACGATCGCGCCGAGGAACGCGGCGGACACGTCGTCGGAGAAGGCGGTGCGCAGCTCGGTGGTGAACACGACCCCGACGACGCCGGTGGAGCCGCGGGCCAATGCCCGGGCCGCCGGGTCGGGACCGACGTAGCCAAGTTCCGCGGCCGCGGCCAGGATCCGGCCCCGCAGGTCGGCAGAGAGCTGGTCGGGGCGGGAGAAGGCATTGGAGACGGTCATCCGGCTGACGCCGACCGCGTCGGCGACCGTCTGCAGCGTGACTCGCCCCATGTGGCCTCCCTCGGTGCTCCGCCCGAGGTGGCGTGAGTCACGAGAATTCTACCGAGGTGAGGCTTGACCGGTAAAGCGTTCCCTTCTACTGTAGCGGTACAGAGATTCTGTAGCGGTACAGAGACGGAGGAGCCGTCATGCTGTTCGACCCGAGTTCCACGATCATCGCGCTGCGCAACCAGCGGTTGGGTTTCGACCAGGTCCGTCTGGACGGCCCGGTCAGCGAGCATCGCCCGGCACGCGCCGGCCGCGCGCGGCCGGCGGTGACGAACCGCCGGTGGCGGTTCGACCTGCTGCGGGCCCGGGCCGCCTGACCGGACGTCATCCGGTTGCGGGTTGGTCCGGTGCGACCGGTCGCTGCTCCCGGGCACACCACCACGTGGTCCGGCCACCGACGGTGCCGGACACCATGGGGCCGCCACACCGCGGGCAGCGTTCGCCGGCCCGGCGGAAGGCGATCACCGTTCCGGTGTGCACACCACCGTGGTCGATGGCATCGGTCAGCGCGCCCTGCAGCGATCGGCCCAGCCGGTCGATCTCGGCCCGGCGCAACGAGTCCACCGCCCGGGCCGGGTTGATCTTGGCCCGCCACAACGCCTCGTCGGCCAGCAGGTTGCCGACGCCGGCGATCACCGACTGGTCCAGCAGGCGGGCCTTGACCGGCGCCGTCGACACCCGGCGTCCGCGCGTCAGCGCCGCGCGGAAGGCGGCCGGGGACAGGCCGAGCGTATCGGGACCCAATGCCTCGATGTCCGGATCGAGCCGCACCCGGGAGAGCCGGCGCGGGTCGAGTAGGCGCACGCCCCCACCATCGGCGAACGTGACCGCGAACCGCTGGTACGCGCCGTGATCGACGAACCGCTCGCGGTCCGGCCGGTAGTCCCCACCCACCAGATCACCGGCCAGGTCAGCGGTTTCGTCCGGCGGCGCGACGACCACGATGCCGCTCATGCCCAGGTGCACCCCGAGATCGGGCCCGCCGTCGCCGTCGGAACCGGATGTGGTCAGCCACATCGACTTTCCGCGCCGCCGGGCGGCGGTGAAGCACCGTCCGAGCAGCGCCGAGCGGAGCTCGCCGGGAGCGTGCGGCCGGCTCACGTAGTCGTCATGGTCGTCGACGTCGACGATCCGGCGGTGCAACGCCCCGTCGGCCAGGACGCGTCGCGCGGACTCCACCTCGGGTAGTTCGGGCACGGCCGCGACGGTACGCCGGCGGGGCCGGGACCGGCGGGACGGAGCCGGTCAGCGCATCCTGGAGTGATGACCGGCACCGACGCGACCACCGCGATCCGGACGGCGATGGCCGACGACGCCGGCACCGTGGCGATGCTGCTGCACGACTTCAACACCGAGTACGGCACGCCGACGCCGGCGGTCGACGTGCTGACGGGCCGACTGCGCAGTCTGCTGTCGGCCGGGACGACGTTCGCCGTGCTGGCCGGCGATCCGGCGGTGGGCACCGCCCTGGTGACGTTGCGCACCAGCGTCTGGTACGACGGATACGTGGCCTCGTTGGACGAGCTCTACGTCGTGCCCGGGCGGCGGGGGGCCGGTCTCGGCTCGCGGCTGCTCGCCGCCGTCGAGGACGAGGTCCGCCGCCGCGGCGGGGCGGTGGTCGAGATCAACGTCGACGGGGACGGCGGGGGAGCCCCGCGGTTCTACCGGCGGCACGGCTACCGCAACACCGAGACCGGCGATGACGTCCCGCTTCTCTACTTCTTCCGGGAGCTCGAAACCTGAGCGACGGTCCACCGGGCGCGGTCGGGTGGCGGCCAGGGGGAGACTGGGTCGATGCGCCCGTTCCATTTCCTGGCCGACGCCCGCGAGATCGTGCCGGGTGCGGAGCTGGCCGACCGGGCCCGGCGGGCCGAGGACCTCGGCTATCACGCGCTGGTGATCCCTGATCATCTGATGGGTCAGCTGTCGCCGATCGTCGCGATGACCGCCATCGCGGCCGCGACGACAACCCTGCGGGTCGGCGCCTTCGTGCTGAACAACGATCTGCGGCACCCCGCGGTGCTGGCGCAGGACCTGGCGGCCATCGACGTCCTGTCCGGGGGTCGGCTGGACGTGGCGATCGGTGCCGGGTGGCACCGGCCGGAGTACGAGGCGATCGGGCTGCCCTTCGACCCCACGCCGGTGCGGCAGGCCCGGCTGGCCGAATCGATCACCGTCCTGAAGAAGTGCCTGTCCGGACAGGAGTTCTCGTTCACCGGTCAGCACTACCGGGTCACCGGGTATACCGGTGAGGCGTCGATGCAGCGGCCGCATCCGCCGGTGCTCATCGGGGGCGGCGGCCGTCGCACCCTGACTCTGGCGGCCAGGGAGGCGACCATCGTCGGGCTCGCCCCGCGGGTCGGCCCGAGGGGAGTCGACGCCCGGTCGCTGACCCTGGAAGCCACCCGGGAGAAGATCGCCTGGGTGGCCGAGGCGGCCGGTGACCGGTTCGCCGACCTGGAGCTGAATGTCTACCCGTCCGCCTGGCCGCCGGTGTTGACCGACGATCTGCACGGCGAGGTGGCCACCGTCATCGCCGCCCTGCGCGAGCGGACCGGCACCGAACTCACCGAACGCGAAGTCCTGGAATCGCCGCACCTGCTTATCGGGTCGGCAGACCGGCTGGCGGAGAAGTTCGAGTTCCTGCGCGACGAGCTCGGCATCGGCTCGTTCATGGTCGGCGCGCCGGGTCCGCTCGACCCGGTGGTGAGCCGCCTCGCCGGATCGTAGGCGCCCGACGAGTCCGATCGCCGGCGGCCGTGCCCGTTCGGGGCGGCTACGCCCGCCGCAGCACGACCGTCGTCCAGTTCGCCCGCCCGCGAATGTCGACCACCGGACCGCCGGGAACCGTTGGCGGGCCGGCCTTGTCCTTGAACGTGGACATAGATCCGCCCTCGAAATCGATGGTGCGGGCGATGGTCGACGAGCCGAGCCGGATCCGGACCGTGCTCCAGCCGGCCGCCACCTCGATCACGCATCCACCCGGCGGGAGTTCCGCCGCCCGCAGGTCCAGGTCGGCTGTGCCCATCGAGCCGGAGATCACCAGATGGGCCGGTACCCGCCAACTGCCCCTGCGCTTGACCGTGGTCCAGTCGACATCGAGCGTGTCGGCCTTCGCGGCCACGTGGGCGGCGGTCCCCGGCGGGAACATCCCGACCGCCCCGGGTAGATCGGCCAGGCTGACCCGGATCTCGCCCCGGGTCTTGGCCGTGTACACCACCCGCGAACGTTCCTCGAACTCTTCCAGGTCCAGATAACCGCCGCCGACCGCATCCTGCAGCACGGCGACCGCCTGCTCGCGGTCGCGGTCCCCGACACGAAGTGCATCCGAATCAGTCATCGTGCTGATGCTACCCAGTCACCCGGAACGGAATTCATGGTGACCCGCTGACAGTCGAGTGCTAATGTCCGATTCATCCCGCCAAGCCGTCTTCGTCAGCGCCGGCGCCGTCGGCCTGGCTTCGGCGGGGACCAGGGGGTTCCATGCCCGACGAACCGACTCCGAGCAACGGCCTGTCGGCCTTCTCGGTGCACGCCTTCGACGATGCCGCGGCCGGGGCGGTGGATGACTTGCGTTCCGAGGCCGGCGATGTCGGCCACTACAGCCTCGCCGGCGCCGACCCGGGTGCCGCCCTCGACCCGGAGACAGCGGCGCGCGGCTACCTGAATCGCGCGTTGGCCAGCGCGGCGACTCCGACCTTCGCCGCCCCGGCGGTCGACGGCGCCACCAGCCGCTTCAAGACGATCGGGACGGAAACCGTTCCGTTGACCGGGACCCGGACGGTGAAGTTCCGCCAGACGATCAACGACATCCCGGTGTATGGGTCGCTGGTCACCGTCGAACTCGATGAGGCGAACGATCTGGTCGGCATCGATTCCGCCATGGGCGAGCCCAGCGGCGTCGACCCCGTCGCGAGCGTGTCACCGGCGCAGGCGCGGGCGGTGGTCGCTGCCGAACCCGACGGTTACCTGCCCGTGCTGGACGGTGTCGTGCCCCGGCTGAACTACTACTTCGATTCGGCGGACCGGCGCTGGCGGCTGGTCTACCTGCTGCAGGACGTGCCCGTCCGACTGGATCGGACGGCCGAGCCGGCGTCGGTCGGGGAATCCCGGCTCGAACCCCCGCACTACATGGACTTCGTGGTGGACGCCCACGAGGGCGTGGTCGTCCGGCTGCTGCCCCGCACCCCGAGCATGGTCGCCCAGGAGCAGACGGCCGTCGACTCGTTCGGTGTGCAGCGAACATTCCTGGTCTCCGGCGCCGGCGCCGGGTTCGAACTGCGCGACCCGATGCACAACGTGGCCACGTTCGACTTCGGCTTCCAGGACCCCGATCTCGGCGGCGACCGGCTGCCCGGTTTCGCCATCGGCAATCCGCCGGCCTGGGCGCCGGCCGCGGTCAGCGCGCACGCCAACGCGATCGCGGTGTCCGACTTCCTGCGGACGGTGCTGCAACGCAACAACATCGACGGCGCGGGCGGGTTGATGACGTCGTCGATCAACTGCGTGGTCGCCGGGGAGAGCCCCGGGCAGAACCAGTGGGCCAACGCGTTCTGGAACGGCACGCAGATGGTGTACGGGCAGATCATGCACCCGAACGGGCTGCGCACCCTGTCCGCCAATGTCGATGTCGTCGCGCACGAGATGTTCCATGGGGTGACCGACCGGACGTCCCGGCTGGAGTACGCGTTCCAGCCGGGGGCGTTGAACGAATCCTATTCGGACATCTTCGGCACGATCGTCGCCAATCTCGGCAACGAGGACACCGCAACCTGGGACTGGCTGCTCGGCGAGCGGTTGCTGCCCGACGACCGACCCTTCCGCGACCTGTCCGATCCCGCCCGGTTCAAGCAACCGGCCCACATGCGGGACTTCCAGGCGCTGCCCAACACGCGGAAGGGCGACTGGGGTGGCGTGCACATCAACAGCGGGATTCACAACAAGGCGGCCTTCAATCTGCTGACGGCCCGGGGCCCGGACCGCGTCGTCGCACTCACCCCGGCCGAGGTCGCGGCCGTGTTCTATCTCGCGCTGACCCAGCGGCTGTCCCGCACCTCACAGTTCGCCGACAGCCGGCGCGCGGCCGTGGCCAGCGGGCGCACCCTGTTCCGCTCGCTGCCGGCCGAGCAGCGTGATCGCAAGGTAGCCGCGATCGGAAAGGCGTTCGCCGACGTCGGCATCCAGTGACCGCCGCGGTCGCTCCGGCTCGGACCGGCGTGATCGAGGCCGCAGCACGTCGACCGGAGATTTGGGGGTGGGTCGCGTCGCTGCCGGCCCGGTCCGGCCGATTACCATCGCAGCTGTGGCCACCAAAACTGTGACGACCTTGGTCGACGATATCGACGGCTCGACCGACGACGTGCTGACCTGTGCGTTCGGCTTGGGCGATGCTTCTTTCGAGATCGATCTCAATGCCGCCCATCGCGAGGAGCTGGAAAGCGTCCTCGCCAAGTTTGTCGCCGCAGCGCGCTCGGTCGATGGCGGTCGTCCGGCTCGGAGGCGCCGAGGGGAGCCCACCGGACGGGCGGACAGTGACCACTCCCACGCGATCCGCCAATGGGCGAAGGAGAACGATTACGAAGTCTCCGAGCGCGGACGGATCTCCAAGACGATCGTCGCCGCGTACGAGGCCGCGCACTGATTCCTCCCTCCGGGAGGGTCGGGTTCACCGACACGAGACCATCCCTTGTCTTGACTGATTCAAGACAGGGGATACGATGCCCTCATGGACCAGGGGACCGACATCGAGCGGCAGCTTCGCGCCGCCGGTCTCCGGGTGACCGTGCAACGGGTCGCCGTGCTGACCGCGGTAAGCCGTCATCCGCACGCCGACACCTCGTCGATCATCGACGCCGCCCGAGTGAGCGTCCCGGACCTGTCGCACCAGGCGGTGTATGACGCGCTCCGCACGCTGACCGGCGTCGGGTTGCTGCGCTGCATCGAGCCCGCCGGGATGGTCGCCCGCTACGAGGCCCGCACCGGCGACAACCACCATCACCTGATTTGCCGCTCCTGCGGTGCCATCGCCGATGTCGAGTGCGCCGTCGGCCACGCCCCCTGCCTGGTTCCCGCCGACGGTCAGGGCTTCGTCGTCGACGAGGCCGAGGTCGTGTACTGGGGTCGGTGCCCCGCCTGCGCTTCCGCCGCTTCCTGATCCGCCAACCCGAAAGGACGTCACCGTGTCCGACACCCGTCACGACGATGCCGTGCTCAGCGAGATGAACGAACCCGAGAAGGCCGCCGGCACGTGCCCGGTGGTGCACGACGCACTGCCCTACCCGACGGCCGGTGACCCCAACCGGGAATGGTGGCCCGAGCGGCTGAACCTGAAGATCCTGGCCAAGAATCCGCGGGTGGCCAACCCGATGGACGACGATTTCGACTACCGGGCCGAATTCGGGTCGGTGGATCTGACGGAGCTCAAGGCGGACATCGCGGCGGTGCTGACCGAGTCCAAGGACTGGTGGCCGGCCGACTGGGGCAACTACGGCCCGCTGATGATCCGGATGGCCTGGCACAGTGCCGGTACCTACCGGGTGCACGACGGTCGGGGCGGGGCCGGCGCCGGCCAGCAACGGTTCGCGCCGCTGAACTCCTGGCCGGACAACGTGAGCCTGGACAAGGCCCGCCGGCTGTTGTGGCCGATCAAGAAGAAGTACGGCAAGCGGGTCAGCTGGGCCGACCTGATGGTGCTGACCGGTAACGTCGCGCTGGAGACCATGGGGTTCAAGACATTCGGCTTCGCCGGCGGCCGGGAGGACGTGTGGGAGCCCGACAACGACGTGTACTGGGGCCCGGAGACCACCTGGCTCGGTGACGAGCGGTACGCCGGCGATCGGGAATTGCAGGGACCGTTGGCCGCGGTGCAGATGGGCCTGATCTACGTCAACCCCGAAGGCCCGAACGGGAATCCGGATCCGCTCGCTTCGGCGCGGGACATCCGGGAGACGTTCGGTCGGATGGCCATGAACGACGAGGAGACCGTTGCGCTCATCGCCGGCGGCCACACCTTCGGCAAGACCCATGGCGCCGGCCCGGCCGACGCGGTCGCCGCCGAACCGGAGGGAGCGCCGATCGAGCAGCTGGGCCTGGGCTGGAAGAGCAGCCACGGCACCGGCGTGGGCGCCGACGCGATCACCTCCGGCCTTGAGGTCACCTGGACCTACCACCCGACCCGGTGGGACAACGAGTTCTTCCACATCCTGTTCGGGTACGAGTGGGAGCTGACCGAGTCCCCGGCCGGCGCGCACCAGTGGCGGCCGGTCAACGGCGGCGGCGCCGACATGGTGCCGGAGGCCTTCGGCGACGGGCGGCGCGAGCCACGGATGCTGACCTCCGACCTGGCGCTGCGAGTCGATCCGGTGTACGAGCAGATCTCACGCCGCTTCCTGGCCGATCCGGAGGCGTTTGCGGACGCCTTCGCGCGGGCCTGGTTCAAGCTGACCCACCGCGACATGGGTCCGCTGGTCCGGTATCTCGGCCCTGAGGTGCCGTCCGAGGAGCTGATCTGGCAGGATCCGCTGCCGCCCGCCAATGGCGCAGCCCTGGACGAGAGCGACGTGGCCGCCCTCAAGGCCGCGGTTCTGGAGACCGGGCTGTCTGTCTCGCAGATTGTCTCGACCGCATGGGCGGCCGCCGCATCGTTCCGGAACAGCGACAAGCGCGGCGGGGTCAACGGCGGCCGCATCCGGCTGGAGCCGCAGAACGCCTGGGAGGTCAACAACCCTGACCAGCTGGCGGTTGTCCTGCGTACGCTGCAGGGCGTGGCGGATGCGTACACCAAGCCGGTCTCGCTGGCCGATCTGATCGTCATCGCCGGTGCGGCCGCGGTGGAGAAGGCCGCCGCGACGGGTGGCGTCGAGATCGATGTGCCGGTCACCGTCGGCCGGGTGGACGCGAGTGCCGAACAGACCGACGTCGCGTCGTTCGGCTACCTGGAACCGGCGGCGGACGGCTTTCGCAATTACTACGGGAAGGGTAATCGGCTGCCGGCCGAGTACCTGCTGGTCGACCGAGCGAATCTGCTGAACCTGTCGGCCCCTGAGATGACCGTGCTGGTCGGCGGTCTGCGGGTGTTGGGGGGCAACTGGGACGGCTCGTCGCTGGGCGTGCTCACCGATCGCCCGGGCGTCCTGACGAACGACTTCTTCGTCAACCTGCTCGACTACGACACGGAGTGGAGGCCCGCCGACGACACGTCGACGACGTTCGTCTCCGGTGACGGGCGGTGGACCGGCACCCGCGCCGACCTGGTGTTCGGCTCGAACTCCGAGCTGCGAGCGGTGGCCGAGGTGTACGCCGCCGACGACGCCAAGGCCAAGTTCGTCGCCGACTTCGTCGCGGCCTGGAGCAAGGTCATGGACCTGGACCGGTTCGATCTGCGCTGAGCCGGTCGTTGCACGCGGCCCGGGTCCCGACGGGGCCCGGGCCGCGCGCCGTCCGGATCAGCGCGCCTCGCGCCAGGTGCGCTCGAACGGCAGCCGCCAGGCATGCGGGGCAATGAGCTGATGAATCGCGTTCGGACCCCAGGAACCCGCCGCGTAGGGCTTGACCGGAGGCGGGTTGTCCAGCAGCGGAATTGACCGCTCCCACAGGCTTTCGATGCCGTCGGCGGTGGTGAACAGCGTGTGGTCGCTGCGCATCGCATCGAGGATCAACCGCTCGTAGGCCTCCAAGACGTCGCCGGCCCGGTCGGTGTCGTGGGCGGAGAACTGCATGCTCAGCTTGTCCATCTTCATGCCCGGCCCGGGCCGCTTGCCGTAGAACGACAATGACACCTTGGTCTCGTCCGCCAGGTCGAACGTCAGATGGTCCGGTCCCTGCAGCCCGACGCCGGATCCCGGCGGGAACATGCTCTTGGGCGCCTCCCGGAAGGCGATCGAGATGATCCGCTGCCCCTCGGCCAGTCGCTTCCCGGTGCGCAGGTAGAACGGCACACCCGCCCAGCGCCAGTTGTCGATGCCGCACTTGAGGGCGATGAAGGTCTCGGTCTCCGAGTCGGGGGAGACGCCGCCCTCCCGCCGGTATCCGTTGTACTGGCCGCGGACCACATTGGCCGGATCGATGGGCAGCATCGACCGGAAGACCTTGTTTTTCTCCTCGCTGATCGCCCGCGGCTCGAGCGCCGTCGGCGGCTCGATGGCCACGAACGCCATGACCTGGAACAGGTGCGTCACCACCATGTCCTTGAACGCACCGGTCGACTCGTAGAACCCGGCCCGCTTGTCCAGGCCGAGGGTCTCGGGCACGTCGATCTGGATGTGGTCGATGAAGTTGCGGTTCCAGATCGGTTCGAACAGGCCGTTGGCGAAGCGGAACGCCAGGATGTTCTGCGCCGCCTCCTTGCCCAGGAAATGGTCGATGCGGAAGATCTGACTTTCGTCGAAGACCTCGTGCACCTGCTGGTTGAGCCGGACGGCGCTCTCCAGATCGGTGCCGAAGGGCTTCTCCATCACCACCCGGGCGTGTTCCACCAGCTTGGCCTCGTCGAGCATCTTGACCACGGCCAGCGCCGCCTTGGGCGGCACGCTCAGGTAGTGCAGGCGGCAGACGTCCGGGCCGAGCGCGGCCTCGGCCTCGGCCACTGCGGCGGCCAGCGCCTCCGGCCCGGCGCTCTGCGGCACGTACCGGAGCCGCGCGGCGAAGGTGTCCCAGTTCGCGATGTCCGTGGGCCGGCTGCTGAACTCGGCGACCGCCTGCCGGGCGAACTCGCGGAACTGGTCGGTGTCCATCTCTTCCAGGGATGTGGCCACCACCTGGATCTCGGGCGTCAATGCCGACAGGGACAGGTGGGTGAGCCCGGGCAGCAGCTTGCGTCGGGCGAGGTCCCCGGTCGCGCCGAAGAGCACGACCACGAACGGGGCGAGTTGCTCGGCGTCCCGGCGGTACGGCCGCGACCCGGGTGCCGGGTAGGCGATGGTCTGCGCATCAGGGTGACCCATGCGGATCATGATCCCACTCCGGTGTCGGGCCGGGCGGGCCACCGTGTCGACCGCGGCCCGGCCGCGCCGGTCCGGCGCCACCGGGGATCGCGACGCAATGTCGGGTCGGAGCCGGCCGTGGGATGAACCGAAGGAATAGCCTCGACCCGTGCGCGCGATCCGATGTGCCCGGGTGTTCGACGGCCAAGGATTCACCCCGGGGCCGGCCACCGTCGTCCTCGACGGCGGCATGGTGGTCGGCGTCGAAGACGGTCACCCGGACATCGGATCCGACTGCCGGATTGTGGATGCGACTGATCTGACGGCCCTGCCCGGGCTCATCGACACCCACGTCCATCTGGTCTGTGACAGCCGGCCGGGTGCCCTCGATCGAGCGGCTGGTGACGGCGACCTGGAACCGGTGATCGGCGAATCGCTGCGTCATCACCTGGCGGCCGGGGTGACCACGGTCCGCGATCTGGGTGATCGCGATTACGCGGTGCTGCGGCACCGGTCTCGCTCCGGCCCGGGACGCGCTCCGGAACCGGCGGTGATCGCATCCGGTCCGCCGATCACGGTGCCGGCCGGGCACTGCCACTTCCTTGGCGGCGCGGTCGACGGACCTGCGACCATCACCCGAGCGATCCGCGAGCACGCCGACCGGGGTGCTGATCTGATCAAGGTCATGGCCAGCGGTGGGATGTCGACGCCCGGCACCGCAACGGTGCAGACCCAGTTCACCGACGGGGACCTGGCCCACATCGTGCGGGAGGCCCACGCCGCCGGCCTGCCGGTCACGGCGCACGCCCACTGGCTGACCGCCATCGAGCAGGCCGTCGCGGCCGGCGTCGACGGGATCGAGCACTGCAGCTGCTTTCGGGGCACCGGAACCGAGCTGCCGGAGTCGTTGCTCGCGACGCTCGCCGAGCGGCAGGTGGCGGTCAGCGGGGTGATTCCCCCGACGACGAATCTGGATCTCGCCCCGCCCGCCGTGCGCGAACATCTAGCGGCCACCGGGCAGACGCCCGAACTCGTCCGGGCGTGGCGCGCGCAGATGATCCGCCGGCTGGTCGACGCCGGGGTGCCGGTGGCGACCGGGCTCGACGCCGGACTGAATCCGTGGCTCGCCCACGGTCACCTCCGGGAGGCGATCGACCTGTTCGCCGAGGGTGGGCTGTCCGCCGCGCAGGTGCTCACCGCGGCGACCTCGACTGCCGCGACGATCTGCGGTGTCGGCGACCGCAAGGGACGGCTCCGCCCCGGTCACGACGCCGACCTGGTGCTGGTCGACGGCGACCCGAACGACGACGTCGGGGCCGCCGTCCGCGCGGTGGCCGCGGTCTACCTGGCCGGCGACCCGGTCGCCGGAATCGTCGCGTCCTGACACCCGCCCGGCGATCGACCGGACCCGTGGTGAGACATCCGGCCCCGCAGCGGCGATCGGCCCTCCTCCGTCGCCGGTGCCGCGGCGCTCGAGCCGTCACGGGTGCTGCCGGATCCCTGCTGCGGCGAAAGTGAAGGAGGGCGGGAACTCTCGAATTCACTGGCCGGCGGTGTATCGCGGGAGATCGTCGCCGCTCCTGATTCGCGTTGCCGGACACAAGGTCCGGAACTCAATCCAGGAGGTTAAGCAATGTTGGCGATGCCGACTGCCCCCGTCGCGGGCCGGTTCACCCGGACTCACGATGGATACGTGCACCCGGAGCGACTCGACCGTTGGGAGAAAAGGGCTTTCGCCTCGCTCCCGCAGATGGCCCGGCCGAAGTGGCCGGGCGGCTCCATCTCCGGCTGCGACGACGGCTGGGACGATTGCGACGAGTGAGCACCTCATCCACTAGATCGAACCGGCACGACACGCAGTAACCAGCAGTACCGACCGGTGGGGAACCCGCGGGGTCCCCACCGGTCTGGCGCGCCCATCCTGAAGCATCACTGAAGCATCACTGAAATCAGACATTCTCCCGGGCTGACCGGTCGACATATCGATAGGACGACGCAAATGGCCGACATGGCGATCGTGACGTTGGAAGGCGACATCCATGCGTACCTGGTCCGGCAGGCGATGTCGCAGACGTACGGCATCGACGTGGCCATCGTGGCCGCGGACCGGATCCCGGCGGCCGGGGGAGTCGCCTGGGACAACGAGAATCCCGAGGCAACCACCCTGCCGACCGAGGACGGTGGCACGGTCGACATCTCGCGGCTCCGCCTGGTGTGGTGGCGGCGTTGCCACGGCCGGCCCGAGGTGCCGGAGTACGTCACCGACCGGGCCATGCGGCAACTCGTCGTCAAGGACAGTCGCGCCGCCACCCGCGGTGCGTTCCTGGCCGCGTTCGGCGGAACCTGGCTCAGCGACCCGTATGCCACCGAACGCGCGCAGAACAAGCTGCTGCAGCTGCGCATCGCCCGGGAGGTTGGGCTCACCGTGCCGCGCACCCTGGTCAGCAGCGACCCGGCCGCGATTCGCGAGTTCACTCGCGCCCTGGGCGGCCGGGTCATCGGCAAGACCCTCACCGGCCTGCTCGGTACCGGCTTGGAGGCGGGCCGGGTCCGGTCGGATTCGCTGACCGACGAGAACGAGTTGCGACTGGCGCCGACCATCTTTCAGGAGGAGGTCCCCGGCACCGACCATCTGAGGGTTCAGGTGTTCGGCCCGGACGTGCATGCCGCGAAGATCAGCAGCGCCGCCCTCGACTGGCGCCTGGCCGGCGACATGCAGGTCGAGCCGGTCCCGCTGGGCGAGACCCTGCAGGACGCGCTGCGCGCGGTGGTGGACCGGCTCGGTCTGCGGATGGGCATCTTCGACCTGAAGATCCGGCCGGACGGGTCCGTGGTGTTCCTGGAGATCAACCCGCAGGGCCAATTCCTGTTCGTCGAGGGAATGTCGGACATGCCGCTCACCGCGGCGTTTGCGCGGTTCGCGGCCAATGAACTCGCCCTCGTCCCCGCCTGAGCCGGGACCCGGTGACGGACGTGCCGGACTGTTCCACATGCTCCGGCGCGGGCTCCGGCTCGCCCGGGCGGGTGCCCCCAGGTTGTTCCTGGTCGTCCTCGCGGTGCAGGTCGTCGAGGCGCTGGCGGTGGTCGGCGCGGTCGCGGGCCTGCAGCTCGTCACGGCGGCTCTGCTCGGCGAGTCGGGTTCGGCGGCGCCACCCGCGGCGGGTGCCCTGGTGGGACCGGGGACGCTGCTGATCGCCGCGCTGGCGACGGGGGCGATCTGTCAATCCGCGCAGCCCGCGTTGGCCACCGTGCTCGGCGAACGGCTGGCCGCGGTGACCACCATCGAGGTGCTGCGGGTCGCCGGCACGATCCCGCTGGCCGACTTCGACCGTCCGGAGGTGCTGGACCGGCTCAAGCGGGTCGAGACCGGGTCCCTCGTGCGGCCCGCACAACTCGCGGTCGGCCTGGGGATCCTGCTGTCCGGTGCGGTCGGCGCGGCGGCCCTGACCGTTGCCGTGCTGACGGTGCAGCCGTGGCTGGCCGGGGTCGCCATCGCGGCGGCGGTGCCGTTGTGGTGGGCGGCCCGCCGGGACGGCGAGCAGACCTACGAGACCGTGCGTGGGCTGTCCCGGCTGGAACGCCGGCGAATGTACCTGGCCGGACTGCTCACCCGGCGCGAGCGGGCCGCCGAGATCCGTGCGCTCGAGCTCACCCCGGTCCTGCTCACCCGATACGGGACCCTGTCCGCGGAGCGATTCCGGGAGGTCGCCACCACATCCTGGGCCAAGGCTCGGCGCCAGCTGCGCGCGCGGGCCGTCGGCGGCGTGCTGCTGGCCGCCGGCTTCGCCGCCCTGCTCGTCCTGCTGATCGGCGGAAACCTGCAGATTTCCGACGCGGTGGCGGCCGGCGCGGTGGGCGCGGCCCTGCGTGGCCGGCTGGCGGACGCCGCCACCGGGATCCGCCAGGTGCAGGAGGCCGCCCAGTTCGTCGACGACCACGCCGCCGTGCTGGCGGCGGTGCCGTCCGTGACGGACGAGTGTCCCGACCCGCCGGCCCATGGCACGGGGGCCCACCATGCCCTCGAGGTCGCGTTGCAGGGAGTGACGCTGTGGTACCCGGGCGCGTCCGGGCCGGCGCTGCGCGACGTCGACCTGCGGATCCGCACCGGTCAGGTGATCGCGGTCGTCGGCGCGAACGGATCGGGCAAGTCGACGCTGGCCGCCGTGCTGGGCGGCCTGCTCACGCCGACCGCGGGACGGGTGCTCTGGGACGGGACCGACCGGGCGCAACTCGCCGCCGACCGGTGGCGGCCGGACGTCGCCCTGCTGCTGCAGGACGCGGGGCGCTATCAGGAAACGCTGCGGGACAACGTGGCGTTCGGGGCGGTGCACCGACCCGGCGATGACGAGCGGATCCGCGCCGCGTTGGCCCGGGCCGGTGGCGAGGACCTGCTCCGCCGGTACCCGGAGGGTCTGAACACCGATCTGGGCCGCGAACAGGACGGCGGCGCGGAGCTGTCCGGCGGCCAATGGCAACGGATCGCGTTGGCCCGCACGTTCTACCGCGGCGGCCGGATGCTCATCCTGGACGAGCCGTCCGCCCCGCTGGACCCGATGGCCGAGCGCGACCTGGTGGACCGGGTGCGCCGATCGTTCACCAACCGGGCGGTGCTGCTCATCACCCACCGGATGCCGGCGGCGATGTCGGCCGACCACGTCGTCGTCCTCGACCGGGGGTCGGTGATCGAGCAGGGTGCGCCGGAGGAGCTGCTGGCTCGCGGTGGGGCGTTCGAGCGGATGTGCCGGGCCGCCGACCGGCTGTGGGACCGCCAGGCCGCTTGACGCCCGCCGTGCTCGCCGACGGCCCGAGGTGCCCGGACCGTGCGCGGCCGCCGCGGTCGATCGACGTCACACACCTGGCAGACTGCCGGGCATGCCCGAAGGTCACGTGACCCACCGCCTGGCGGCCGGGCTCACCGACCGGTTCGCCGGTGACCCGGTCCGGTCGACCAGTCCGCAGGGGCGGTTCGCCGACCAGGCCGCCGATCTCGACGGTCATCGGTTCGAGTCGGCCGAAGCGTACGGCAAGAACCTGTTCGTCCGCATCGGTGACCGGAGCGTGCACGTGCACCTCGGGCTGCTCGGCAAGCTGAATTTCATCGACGGCGACGCACGACCGGTTCTCGGCCAGATCCGTTGGCGCCTGGAGAACGACCGGCACTGCGCCGACCTGCGCGGACCACAGGCCTGCCAGCTGGTCGACGCGGCCGAGGTCGCCGCCATCACCGACCGGCTGGGACCGGATCCGCTCCGCGAGGACGCCGAACCGGAGGCGGGCTGGGCCCGGGTCCGCACGTCCGCGACGCCCATCGGCCTGTTGTTGATGGATCAGCGGGTGGCCGCCGGGGTGGGCAACATCTTCCGCGCCGAGGTTCTGTTCCGGCAGCGCATCGACCCCGGCATGGCGGGTCGACTCCTGCGCCGTGCCGAATGGGATGCGATCTGGACGGACCTGGTCGGTCTGATGCACGACGCGGTCCTCCGCGGCCGGATCGATACGGTCCGACCGGAGCACGGCCCGGTCGCCATGGGCCGTGCACCTCGGGTGGACCGGCACGGCGGCGAGGTGTACGTCTACCGGCGCGCCGACCAACCGTGCCTGGTCTGCGGCACTCCGGTCCGGATGAAGGAGTTCGGCGGACGGAACCTGTTCTGGTGCGTGCGATGTCAGCGCACCAGTCGCCGAAAGGCGCCGCCGGCCGGCCGGCCCGCCGGCGATCGTCCGGCCACGAGGGCCCGTCGAGGCGCATAGCCGCGAACCGAGCGGTCCGCACGGGATGACCGCTCCCTCCACCGATCGGCGGACGGCGCATCCACCGCGTCATCGGCCGGTCGAACGACGGTGCGCGCGGCCGATTCGGCCGACAGTGGGGTCATCGGCTCGCCCAGGAACGAGCCGGCACCGAACGGAGGACCGATGATCATGTCGCTGCCGTCCATCACCGCCGACCGCGACCGGACTCACCCGGGCACCCAATTCGTGGACACCACAGCCGGCACCGGAGCGACCGCATCGGCAGCGGTGTCCGCCGGTTCCGGCCATCAGGTCGGCCGGCCATCCGGTCGGGCGACCGCCGCGCTGACCGTCGCGGTCCTCATCGCGTTCGGCGTGATCCTGTGGGGCGGTTACACGCAGGGCTGGGCGTGGACCGGCATCACCGCGAAGGACACCCTGTGGCACTGGCTGCAGCTGCTGCTGGTGCCGATCGCCTTCGCGGCCCTGCCGACGCTGTTGCGGCAGCACCAGGCGATGCGCGCCGAGCGGAAGATCCTGATGGGGGGACTGACCGTCGCCTTCGTCGCCTTCGTGATCATCGGCTACGCGGCGCCGCTGAACTGGACCGGATTCACCGGAAACACCTTGTGGGACTGGTTGTCGCTGCTGCTGCTGCCCATCGCGATCACCAGCGTGCGCTTCCTGCGCGCCGAGCGGACGATCACCGCGGTCCACTACGGCATCGGAGCCGCGCTGCTGGCGATGCTCGGCCTGCTGATCGCCTGCGGATACCTGGTTCCCTGGTCCTGGACCGGGTTCACCGGCAACACCTTCGTCGACTGGGTGCAGCTGCTGGTCCTGCCCGTGCTGTTCCCCACCGTCGTCGTGCCGGCCACCGCGGCATGGCTGACAGCGACCACGTCCCGGCCCAAGCACCGTGGCGGCCAGCCGGTCGCCACCCCCGTCGAGCGGCTGTGACCTGCGGCCGGCGTCGTTGGGCGTGACGGATGCGCCGGGCGGGGCCCAGTCCTACGGTGAGCACCAGGCCTCGGAAATGCGGCAAGGAGGGCACGATGAACGACGACCAGGCGGCGTGCGAAACGAAAGGGGTGACCGTGCAACCACTTGCCACGGTTGACCTCGGACCCGAGATCGACGGAATGGCGGGACGACAACTTCGGATGCGCATGGTGACGATCGAACCCGGCGGAGTCTTCGGTCCGGTTCACGACCACCGGGACCGGCCCGGCGTCGTCTACGTCCTGTCGGGCACGATCACCGATCATCGCGACGGGACGGTGACGGATTACGGTCCCGGGGTCGGGTGGCCGGAGGATCGGCGGACCCTGCACTGGCTCGAGAACCGCGGCACAGTGCCCGCGGTGGAGATCTCGATCGACATCGTGCGATCGGAGTAGACCGCTCACGCCGGTCCTCAGGCAGCCGCGGCGATGGCGGCAGACCCGGCCGGCCCGGTCGGTGCCGGGTTCGGACAGGACAGCCCGCGTCGCCGCCGGAACGCCGTGATCTGGCCGACGGCCACCGCCGGGCCGCTGCTGAAGGATTGACGGGCGAACGTCAGCTGCTCGACCCCGTCCAATGGACGATCTGGGCTGGTGAACGCGGCGAACTCGGATTCAGTGATGTCGTCGAGGAAGACCTCCAGGACGGTGGCGCAGAAGTAGAAGTAGGCCAGCAGGCCATCGATGACCGGCTCATGGCCGTCGCGCACCGTGGGGGCGGATATCTGGCGACTCGAAATGCAGTCGAGCAACCAGGCGGGTTCGGCGACCGGAACGAGCCCGCCCACGAATTCCATATCGGCCGCCGCCGGGGCGGGATGTCGGGACAGCGCGACCGTCGACGCGAAGACCTTCCGCTGCAGATCCTCGCCCACCAGGTGGCGAGTGAGGGCCTCCAGACGATCGCCGACCTTCCCGGACTGCACGAGTGCACGCGTCCACCGGATGATGTCGCGCGGCAGACCCGCGCCGAGGCAGTACACCAATGCGGTGTGCGGGTTGGACAGCCCGATCACCCGTTGTCGGATGAGCTTGCGCGCAGTCGGGTAGTCCAACGGCCGGACGGGAACGACGTCGTCCAGCGCGCTGTCGAAGGCGTCCCGAAGGGGCAGGCCGCGCCGCTCGAAGCTGGAAAGGGCGTCCTCGGAGATCGAAATCAGGAAATAGCACTGCTCGACGCCGAACAGGGACTTGATGTCATTCAGAAAGTCGTGCGCCCGTTCCGCCGTGGCAATCTTGTCGAGTTCGTCGACGCCGATGATCACTGGCTCCGTCGCGGCCAAGGTGGTCACGAAATCCTTGAAGGAGGACACTATCTCGGGAAGGCTCCAGCCGGTGGCCACACGGGCAACCGAACCGGTGACCCCGGCGCCGACCTCGAAGGCGGCGAACCCGGCTTTAGCCGAACCGGACCAGCCGCTGGTATAGGTCCGCTGGTATCGAATCAACTCCAGGTACTCGGCGGCCAGGAGAGCGGTGGCCGGCGCGACACCCTCGAGCGGCTGGACCAGGGATGCGGTCGCCGCCCGCGAAGCCGAACGCGATGCAGCGAGCCACCGATCGGCCGCCAGGAGGACGACCAGCAGCACACCGCCGACCAGCAGGCCGTATCCACCCCACTTCCGCCAATCCACGTCCGGCATTCCAAACGTCGGGAGCAACAGCAGGACACCCGCGACAATGCATACCAGAGCACCGGCGACCGGAGCAGATCCACCGTTGCGGCCCGAACCACTCCATGGAGGCGACTGACCACCAGGCCGCGCAGCCGGCGCAGCCGTCGGCGGTCGAGGGACCATCACCGACTCGCACAGCGTGGCAAACACGTGGAGAATGAAGTCCCGAGGGTCGTATTCGACCGGCGCCGACACCTGAATCGCGCGCGCCCGCCGATTGTCCGATCGTCGACTCCGACCATCGACGAACGACGCCAGCAGAGTGCTCTTCCCGGTGCCCCGTGGGCCGGCCAGGCCGATGCTGCCACCGGGAGTCCCGTCCAGAAAGCCCCGGACGCGCCGGACAGCGGGAGTCTCGACCTCAAGCAGGGTGGGGTCGAATATCTGACTCAGACCCCGAGCCGAGACATACTGAAGTCGAGTCGTATAAGCCGGGTTGTCGCGTTCCGCCCTGAGCTGAAGAACGATCGGACGCAATCCGCGATCAACCAACGCGGTGACGACCGCGGCGCGGGCGGTGTGCACGCGGTTGCGATGCAGGTCGATCTCAGCCCGCCACCGGTCCTTCGAAGCACTCCCTCGGCGGCGCCTCGACCACCACACAGCGGCACCCGTCCCCATGATCGCCATGACGAGGGCGCCTCCGAGCTTTGGCAACACGTTGGGAAAGTCGACTCCGAGCGCGTCCGTCACCCCGAGCGCATCCATGAGCGCGACCGCACCAACGACGAGTCCGCCGATCAGAAGGGCGAGCCGAACGGGCCGACCCGAGGAAAGGTGAAGCCGGACCCCGGTGGCCATCTGACGTTCCGCCGCATGAAGCTGGGACTCGGCGATGGCGAGTTGATCGATCTCCGGTGTGGCACCGCGAAGGATCCGATCGCCGTGCGGCATCGCCAGGGTCACGAGGTCGGGTTCGGCCAGGTTGAGTCGGCGCAGCCCGACAGCCAGATCCGGGTCCTGCTCGAGCAGCTGGCGCACCAGATACGACAGCTCCGGGAGCACTGGCGGCCGAAGCGGTTCCATGTCCGTCCTCCCCTGAGCAACTTTCCGCCGGTCCAGTGTGACCGAATGAATCGGACAGAGCGACCTATTTCGGCCCAGCGTGCGACCTCCGGGCCACGCTCGGCGACCCGAGACCGACCCGCACACGGTCTGGACGCTGCCGTGAGTCGCTGTTAGTCTCGTTTCCTGGGGTTAATGAGTGTTAACCCCACGGCTCGCCCCCGGGTCGGGCCCCAGCAGCCAAGGAGCATCATGTTCGAGCTCTCGGAAGAGCACGAGGCGTTCCGCGCCGCGGTCCGCGATTTCGCCGAGAAGGAGATCGCCCCACACGTCGCCCAGTGGGATCGGGACCACCATTTCCCGGTCGACGTCGTGCAGAAGATGGGGCAGATGGGGCTGTTCGGCCTGACCGCGCCCGAAGAATTCGGTGGCGCCGGCGACGACGGTGACTTCACCTCGCTGTGCGTTGCCATCGAGGAGCTCGGCCGGATCGACCAGTCCATCGGCGTCACCCTGGAGGCCGGGGTCGGACTGGGCATCAACCCGATCCTGACCTACGGGTCGGCGCAGCAGCGGCAACAGTGGCTGCCCGACCTGGTCGCCGGCCGGGCGCTCGCCGGCTTCGGCCTCACCGAGCCGGGCGCCGGCTCGGACGCCGGGGCCACCCGGACCAAGGCGGACCTGGTCGACGGCCAGTGGATCGTCAACGGCGCCAAGCAGTTCATCACCAACTCGGGCTCGTCGATCACCAGCCTGGTGACGGTCACCGCGCGCACCGGGGTGCTGGAATCCGGCCGGCCGGAGATCAGCACCATCATCGTGCCGGCCGGCACACCGGGCTTCGTCGTCGAACCCGCCTACCACAAGCTCGGCTGGCACATCTCCGACACCCACCCGCTGACGTTCATCGACTGCCGGGTTCCCGACGGGAACCTGCTGGGGGAGCGGGGCCGTGGTTACGCCCAGTTCCTGCACACCCTGGACGACGGGCGGGTGGCCATCGCCGCCCTGTCCGTCGGGCTCATCCAGGCCTGCCTCGACGAGTGCCTCCAGTACGCCGGCGACCGGCACACGATGGGCGGTCCGATCGGCCGCAAGCAGGGTGTCGCGTTCCAGATCGCCGACCTCGAGGTGATGCTGCAGGCCGCCCGGGGGTTGACCTACCGGGCAGCGGCCATGAAGGACGCCATGCTGGCCGGCCATCCGGGCGCGCCGACGCCCGCGCAGTTCAAACGGGCCGCGGCCGTGGCCAAGCTCTACAGTTCGGAGTCCGCGGTCACCGCGACCAGGACCGCCACCCAGGTGTTCGGCGGTTACGGATTCATGGAGGAGTACCCGGTGGCCCGCTTCTACCGCGACGCGAAGATCCTGGAGATCGGCGAGGGCACCTCCGAGGTCCAGCGGCTGCTGATCGCCCGCGGCCTCGGGCTGCCGGTGGAGTGAGTGGTGGACTCCCTGCGGGACCTGGTCGACCAGCTGCGTGACCGGCTCTCCACCGTGCGGCGGGGGGGCACCGAGGCGTCCCGCCGCCGGCACACCGATCGCGGCAAGCTGTTGGTCCGGGACCGCGTCGATCGGCTGCTCGACCCCGGCAGTCCGTTCCTGGAGCTCAGCCCGTTGGCGGCGTACGACATGTACGGCGGGGCCGTGCCGAGCGCCGGGATCGTCACCGGGATCGGCCGGGTGAGTGGGCGTGAGGTCGTCGTGGTGGGCAACGACGCGACCGTGAAGGGTGGCACCTATTACCCCCTCACGGTCAAGAAGCACCTGCGCGCCCAGGCCGTCGCCGCCGAGAACCAGCTGCCGTGCATCTATCTCGTCGACTCGGGCGGTGCGTTCCTGCCAATGCAGGACGAGGTCTTCCCGGACCGGGAGCATTTCGGCCGGATTTTCTTCAACCAGGCCAATCTGTCCGCGCGGGGTATCCCGCAGATCGCGAGTGTGATGGGGTCCTGCACCGCGGGCGGGGCCTACATGCCGGCGATGTCGGACGAGACGGTGATTGTCCGGAACCAGGGCACCATCTTCCTGGGCGGCCCACCGCTGGTGCAGGCCGCCACCGGCGAGGTGGTCACCGCCGAGGAACTCGGTGGTGGCGACGTGCATGCCCGCACGTCCGGGGTAGCCGACCATCTGGCGCAGGACGACGCGCACGCGCTGGCCATCGTCCGCAGCATCGTCGGCACCCTGGAACGCCGGTCACCCGGCGCCCCGTACCGGACGGTTCCGGTTGAGGAGCCGCACGAAGACCCCTTGTCGCTGTACGACGTGGTGCCGGCCGACACCCGCACCCCCTACGACGTCCGCGACGTCATCCGCCGGATCGTCGACGGCAGCCGGCTGCACGAGTTCAAGAAACTCTACGGTGAGACCCTGGTGTGCGGGTTCGCGCACATCTGGGGGCACCCGGTCGGCATTATCGCCAACAACGGGATCCTGTTCAGCGAATCCTCGCTCAAGGGAGCGCATTTCATCGAGCTGTGCAACCAGCGCGGCATCCCGCTGGTGTTCCTGCAGAACATCACCGGGTTCATGGTCGGCCGCAAGTACGAGAACGGGGGCATCGCCAAGGACGGCGCCAAGCTGGTCACCGCGGTCGCCTGCTCGGTGGTCCCGAAATTCACCGTGGTGATCGGCGGATCGTTCGGCGCCGGCAACTACGGTATGTGCGGCCGCGCCTATGACCCCCGGTTCCTGTGGATGTGGCCCAACGCCCGGATCTCGGTGATGGGCGGCGAGCAGGCCGCCTCGGTGCTGGCCACCGTGCGCGGCTTCGACGGCCCGGCGGAGGAGGAAGCCTTCAAGACGCCGATCCGCGCCCAGTACGAGGCGCAGGGTTCGCCGTACTACTCGACCGCGCGACTCTGGGACGACGGCATCATCGATCCGGCCGACACCCGCCGCGTGCTGGGCATGGGCTTGGTGGTGGCGGCCAACGCCCCGACCCCTGCGCCCTCCTACGGCGTCTTCCGGATGTGAGCGAGTTGTCGAACCCACCCCTGCGCACCCTGCTGGTCGCGAACCGCGGCGAGATCGCACTGCGGGTCCTGCGAACCGCCCGCCGGATGGGCATCCGGACGGTCGCGATCTTCACCGAGGCCGACCGGACCGCCCCGCACGTCCGCGCCGCCGACCGGGCCATCGCGGTGCCCAGCTACCTGGACATCGACGCCGTCGTCACCGCCGCCGGGGCCGCCGGCGCCGACGCGATTCACCCGGGCTACGGCTTTCTATCCGAACGCGCGCCCTTTGCCCGCGCCGTGCAGGAGGCCGGAATCGTGCTGGTCGGACCCCCGGCCGCGGTGATGGACGCGATGGGCCGCAAGGACGCGGCCCGCGAGATCGCCGTCGCGGCCGGTATTCCGGTCGTGCCGCGAGGTGAGGACGCCGGTTACCCCGTGCTGGTGAAGGCCGCCGCCGGTGGTGGCGGCAAGGGCATGCGCATCGTGCGGGCAGCGCAGGAGTACGACGAGGCGATGGCCGCCGCCCGCCGCGAGGCGCTGTCCGCCTTCGGCGACGACACCATGCTGGTCGAACGGTACGTGGAACACGGCCGGCACATCGAGGTGCAGATCATGGCCGACGCACACGGCGGCGTCGTGCACCTGCACGAGCGGGACTGCTCCAGCCAGCGCCGTCATCAGAAGGTCATCGAGGAGGCCCCGGCCCCGACGATCAGCCCGGAGACCCGCGAGCTGGTCACGTCCAGTGCGGTCGCGCTGGCCAAGCACGTCGGCTACCGGAACGCCGGCACCGTGGAGTTCCTGGTGGACGACGACACCGGTCACGCCTACTTCCTGGAGATGAACACCCGGCTGCAGGTCGAGCATCCGGTCACCGAGGCGATCACCGGGCTGGATCTGGTCGAGTTGCAGCTGCGGATTGCGGCCGGTGAGCCGCTTCCGATCGCCCAGTCCGACGTGACCGCGACCGGTCACGCCATCGAAGCGCGCGTCTACGCCGAGGATTCTTTCCACGGGTTCCTCCCCCAGGCCGGGGTGGCCTCGATCGTCCGCTGGCCGGCCGGCGTCCGGGTCGATCAGGCATTGGACCCGGGACAGGTCGTCAGCACCTCCTTCGACCCCATGCTGGGCAAGATCATCGCGCACGGGGCCGACCGGGAGGCGGCTCGCCGGAGCCTGCTGGACGCCCTCGACGACACCGCCATTCTCGGCCTGACCACCAACACCGGCTTTCTCCGGGCGCTGGTCGCCAGTGCCGAATTCCGCGACGCACTGATCGACACCGCCTGGCTGGATCGGAATGCCCTTGAGGAGCCGGGTGTCGACGTGCCCAGGGTCATCGCCGGCTGGGCCAACGCGGCGCTCGCCGCCGACGCGGACCGGGGTCCGTTCCGGGCCGACGGCTGGCGGTCCGGCGCGGACCCGGCCCCGACCGTCGTCGAGCTCGACCGGACGGTGATCGTCGACCGGGCCGGTGGACGGGTCGACGACTACGCGGTTCGCGAGATCCTCTTCGAGGACGCTGTTCTCACCCTCGAGGTCGACGGTACCGCCCGGTCCGGGATCGTCGACGTGCGGGCCCACCGGACTGAGCTGGCCTACCAGGGGCAGCGGTTCGTCTTCGCCCGACCCGACATCTTCGGCGACCAGGTGGCGGCGGCCGGGGACGGGGTGGTGACCGCGCCGATGCCGGGCACCGTCATCGATGTCCGCGTGGTGAACGGCGACCACGTCGACGCCGGCCAGGTGATGCTCGTGCTGGAGGCCATGAAGATGGAGCTCGCCCTCAAGGCGCCGTTCGCCGGCACCGTTGGTGGTCTGACTGCCGCCGTCGGGACGAAGGTCGCGCTGGGTGCCGTGCTCGTGCAGGTCGGCGCGGCCACCGACGCCGTCGATGACGCGGCCGGGGCCGCCGCCGCGGGCCCGATCATCGCGGGGTGACCGGGAAGAGTTCCGTGCGGGCGACCGTCCGGTCCCGTTCCCGGGCCAGGGCCGCCCGACGCGGGTCGCGTAAGAAACTCTCGAGCCCGCGTCCGGTGGCGAATTCGATGAGCTGAACCTCGTTCGGATGACCGTCGTCGCCCGATCCGACCGCTCGCTGCCGCACGCGGCCGCCGTGGTCGGCCAGGATCGCCAGGACCCGGTCCTCGTACCGGCCGAGTGCGGCGGCCTCTCCCGGATGCGCCCACAGCAGACAGCACAGCAGCCGGGTGTCGTCGTCCGCGTCCATGCCCGGTGATTCTGCCCGGCCGGTCAGACCTGACCGAGCACCGCCACCAGTGGGGCGGGAACGCGGTCCGGGTGGACCGCTTGGACCAGCAGGGCGGCATGGCGCTCCTTGCCTCCGGCCCGGGAGCCGAAGAACCGCCGCAGCACCGCCGCCCGCGGCCAATCCCGCTGGGCCGGCATGCCGTGCAGCCGGCGCAGCGACGGTCCCACACCCGATCCGTCACCCGGCCTGCTCTCGGCGTCGCCCGGACCTTCCATCGTCCGAAGAATTGAGTCCATCGACAATTGCTTCGCCGAACGAAGCGTACGGTGGCACGACCGGGCAATTCACCAATCGGACCCACAAGCCGCAAGTCGCATCATTCCGCGTATCGTCAAATCCCGTGGTGGGGAAGGTTGACACGCCGATTCTGCTGGGCCGGGCCAAGGAGCTCGCCCTGATCACGGCCGCGTTGACCGACCATCGCCCCGGCCCCCGCGGCGTCGTGCTGACCGGTGACGCCGGGGTCGGTAAGTCGAGTCTGTTGTCCGCGGTAGCCGCCCAGGCTGCCGAACGCGGGGCGATCGTCCTGGGCGGGGCCTGCGTCGATGTCGGTGAGACCTGGCCATTCTATCCGATTCACACCGCGGTACAGGACTTGTCGACGCGGGACGCGGCGAGCGCGGCCACTCTCGGGCGAATCCTGGATCCCCCGGGCGAACCGGCGCCGGGGCCGGTGATGCAGCATCTGCACCGGGAACTGGTGCGCCTGGCCCACGATCGAGCTGTCGTCCTCATTCTCGACGACCTGCAATGGGTCGACGAGAATACGAAACGTCTTGTCCTGACGGTCCTGGCCGATCAGTCCCGGGCGAACCTGTTCTTCCTCGCCGCCGTCGGCGCCGATCATCTGGGCACCGTGCCGCAGATGCGGCGCCTGCTGGTCCGGCTCCGGCGGTTGCGATCGATCAGGATGCTGGACGTCGGTCCACTCGCTCATGACGACGCCCTCGAACTTGCCGCAGCGATGACGCGGCAGGCGCTGCCCGAGTCGGTGGCCGAGGTGATCTGGGAGCGAAGCGCGGGTAACCCATTGATCATCGAGGAGATCGTTCGAACCGGACCGACCACCTCGGCGACGCCGGAAACGCTGCGTTCGATGACGCTTGGCCAACTCGACGACCTGGGGCCGGCCGTCCGCGCCGTCGTCCGGACGATCTGCATCGGGGTGGGCCCGGTCTCCGACGATCTCCTGCGGCACGTCACCGACCAGCCCGACCAGGCCCTGGCCGAGGCGGTCCGGGCCGCTCTGGACGCCCGCCTGATCACCCCGCGCGGGCCGGGCCTGACCATCCGCCACCAGATGCTCAAAGAGGTGGTGGAATCCGATCTGCTGCCGGCCGAGCGGCGGTTGCTGCACCGTCGATTTGCCGAGGGACTCGAACTGTTCGGCGGGGATGACGCGACCTACAGTGCCAACCTGGCGCACCACTGGTTGCTCGCCGGGCAGGCCGAACGTGCCCTGCCCACGCTGGTCAGGGCGGCCGAAGGGGCACTCCGGCAGCACGCCTACGGCGATGCCTGGCAACACTGGCGGGTGGCGATCGACATCGCGACGTCGCTGCCGATGCGGGCATCGGAGCCGAACCTGTTGCGCCGAGCCGCCGGAGCGGCGCAGCTCGCCGGCGACTACCACGCGGCGCTGGCGCTCCTCGACCGCATCGAATCCGTGGCCGGCCAACCACCGTCGCCGTCGCGAGACCTCATGCGGATCACCTGCCTGACCGCGGCCGGCCGGTTGGCCGACGCCGAACGGCTGTGCCGGCACTATGCGGACGGGACGGGAGCCGCCGACCCCGACCGGGCGGCGATCGCGGCACGGACGGCCGAACTACTGGTCCGGCTGGGCAAGTACTCCGACGCCACCAACTCGGCCGAGCTCGCCCTGGTCATCGGCGGTCCGCGGACGGAATCGACCGAGATCGAGGTGATCGCACGTTCGGCGCTCGGGTTGAGCCGGACGTTTCTCGGCAACCGGGAGGCCGGTGAGGTCGAGCTGCGCGCGGCGATCGCGGCAGCCGAACGGACCGACCGCGTGGACCTGATCGGGACCGCCTACCTGAACCTGACCGAACAGCTGCTGGCCGGTCCGCCCGACGATCTCAACGAGGGGGTGCGCATCGCACTGCTGGGCGCGGCCCGGGCGGAGCAGGCCGGCGGTGGGCGCACGTCGGCCGCCCTGCTCTACTCGGCGGCCGCCACCGGTCTCTTCCGCCTCGGACAATGGGCCGAATCGGCCGAGTGGACATCGAAGGCGATCCGCACGGATCCGACCGGCGTGGTCGCGGTCGATGCCCTGCTGGCCCGGGTACGGCTGGCGCTGGGCTTCGGCGATCTTGAATCCGCGGAGAGCGACCTGCGGTCGATCGAAACACTGTTGGCCGACGGCGCGAGCAGCAAACAGACGATTCAGGTGTCGACTCTCCGCTCCGGGCTGGCGATCTGGCGCCGGAACCTGGTCCGGGCCCGAGCGGCGGTGCGTCACGGGCTCACCGCGATCGACGGTGGATTCGAAGACGCCTCGCACCTGGCTCCGCTTGTCTGGCACGGCTTTCGGGTTGAGGCAGAGTCGGTTGCGGCCGGTGAGGGGTCGGATTCCGACATGCTCGACCGGCTTGACGCCACGGCGAGGCGGGTGGAGCGGAGCGGCACGCCGTCGTCATGGGTGCGCGACGTCGTCGAGGGTTACGTGCTGCTCTGCGCGGCCGAGCGGACCCGCATCGACGGCCGCTCCGATCCGGCCGGTTGGGGTCGCGCCGCCGATCACTGGGCGGACCGTTCGCACCCCTATCCGAGTACCTACGCCCGGTATCACCGCGCCCGGGCGCTGCTGGAAGGCCGATCCCGGGGCCGCGAAGCCCGGGAGCTGCTGACCCGCGCCCGCACCGACGCGCTGCGGCTCAATGCCGTCCCGCTCCGGTTGGAGATCGAAGCCCTCGCCAGCCGGGCAGGGATCGTGGTGGCCGACATCGAGGACGACGGGAATCCGCGCCCGACGCGCCACCCGGTCAGTCCGGCCCTGAGCAGGTTGACCCCGCGGGAGATCGACGTGCTGTCCGAGGTGGCGGGTGGTCGCACCGATCGCGAGATCGGTCAGATCCTGTTCATCAGCCAGCGCACGGTCGGCGTCCACGTCTCGCACATCCTGGCCAAGCTCGGCGCCCGGTCGAGGCTCGAGGCCGCCACCATCTTCCTGCGGGCACCGACGACACCGCAGGTCGCCACCAGGGAGGGAACGCCATGAGCAGCACGCTGACGGACGACCATCGGGACGACATCAAGTCGGTCTTCCAGGCCCCCGCACCGACCGAGGTCAAGGGCGTCGTTGGACGGCTGACCGACCTGCAGGCGGTGATGGAGCAGTTCGGTGGCCGACCGAATAACCCGGTCGCATCGTTCAACGGGCTGTACACCACCATCACGCAGGAGGTTGAAGCACGGCTGGCGGTCAATGGGTTTCAGGATCCCGATTTCATGATTGCCCTCGATCTGCGCTTCGCCGAGCGGTATTTCCGCGCTCTCCAGGATTGGAGCGATCGCTCCACCTGGGCACCCAGGTGCTGGTCGGCGCTGTTCAACAAATGGAACGACGACGACATGGCCCCCATCCTCGGGGCGATCGCCGGCGTGACCGCACACATCCGGTTCGACCTCGGCGCGGCACTGGTCCGGGCGTTCAAAGACATCCAGGGGTCGGTGGTCGCGGCGACACCCGAACAGATCGCCGATTACAAGGTCCTCAACGAGATCTTCGCACAGGAGATTCCCCAGTTGCGTCGAGGGATGCTGGAGGGCAATCTGCTTGCCGGTCTCTTCGACAAGGTCACCTGGAACTGGGATGATCTCGCGCAGGCGGAGACCGTGACCGTTGCGCGTCAGTGGGCGTGGGAACGGGCCGAGTCGCTGTGGCCGGTGCGGGACGACCCGGACCTCTACGCGGACCAACTCGTGTCGTTGGACGGCTCCACGGAGTCCCTCATCAGTACGATGTTCCGGCTCTTCGACAACTGGCTGGGCAACTACGTCCTCGGATCACGATCGTCCGGCTTCTGGGGCACCGAGGACTGACCAGCCGATCTCGCCGCGGACGCCGGCGACCACCGTTCGTTAGGCGGCCAGGTCGGCCACCGCCCGGGTGCGCCGCAGCTTCTCCAGGCACCGGGCTCGCGTCGGGCCGATCCGGCCCGGCGGGATGCCCAGCGTTCGGCTGATGTCGCGGTACGAGAGCTCGTCGTCCCCGAACAGCATCAGCATGAGCCTGCGGTCGTCCGATCGGAGCTCACGTAGACCGGTCCGCACCGATCGGCGGACCTCGGCCCGGACCAGGTTGTCGTCCACCGGCGGAACATGGCGGCCGCCGTCGCCGACGATCTCGCCGATCTGCAGCGAGTCCATCGATTCACCCCGTCGACGGGCGGAGGTGCACCACCGGGCCGCCTCGTGACGGGAGACGGCCGCGATCCAGCCGGGAAACGCACGGGGTTCCCGGACGTCCCGGACATGCGCGATCACACAGGCCCAGACGTCCTGACGAACGTCCTGGAGGTCACTGGGGGAGAGGCGATATCGGCGCAGGATCGAGGTGATCAACGGGTCGAACCGGGTGATCAGTTCGGCCCACGCTGCACGGTGACCGTCCAGCACGTCGACCATCAGGTCGGACAGGTCGCGCACGGGCACCGGGCCGAGAGACGAAGGCATGACGGAGTGCTCCTCGTGGTGATGGTGCCTGATCGGGGCAGGCAGCGGGCAGGACCCCGTTCGACGCTGCTGGGCACCGCCGAACGGCGCGCACCGGATCCGGCGCCGCTGTCGGGCGGAGGCCTTGCGTCCGACACGGGACCGTGCGTAGCGACCGATCGTCGGGCGGCGTGCCCGCTACCGGATCCGTTGCACTGGAGCTGCGATTGATCCTGTCAGCGTCGGCCCTCACCCGGATCAGGACGAGTACGTATCTTTGACCCGAAGACCTACGTAGCCGGCCGGCGAGCGACGGCTCGACAGCGACCCGGGGGCGACCCGACCCGGCGAGCTATCGGTCGACCGCGTCCGCGGCGGGATCGACCTGCAGGTCCGCCCGGGTGGGCATGGATTCCCAGTCGCCGGGCCCGAGGCAGGCGTAGGCGCCGACCTGGGTGCCGGTGCGCAGACGGGCCGGCACCGGGGCGCCGGCGAGGATCTCGCTGAGATAGCCGGCAACGAAGCCGTCGCCGGCGCCGACCGTGTCGACCGGCTCGATGGGCATGGCGGACTGGCGGTGCACGGTGTCGGCCGTGCGGGCCAGGGCGCCGTGCTCGCCGAGCTTGATGACCGCCTCGGTCGGGCCGAGTCCGGCGAGGGCGGCGGCAAGTTCGGCCGGATCGTGGATCTCGGGGAACAGGATGCGGGCCTCGTCGTCGCCGGCGAAGACGACGTCGGTAAGCGGCAGGATCTGCCGGAAGGTCGCGGCGGCCTGCGCCCGGTCCCACAGTGTGGACCGGTGGTTCAGGTCGAAGGACACCCGGGTGCCGGCCTCGCGCGCGCGGCGGGCGACGTCCAGGACGGCCTCGCGGGCGCTCGTCGAGATCGCCGCGGTGATCCCGGTGAGGTGCACCACGGCGGCCTCCTCGAGTTGCTCCCGGGTGACGTCGGCACCGGTCAGCCGGGTGGCCGCGCTGGTCGAGCGGTAGTACCGGACCCGGCTGCGTCCCAGTGGCCGCCGCTGCTTGACCATCAGCCCGGTGGGGTCGGTGTCGCTGCGGGTGACCCGGACGGTGACGCCCTCGGCGCGCAGCTCCCGCTCGATGAGGTCGCCGAACGGATCCTCACCCAGCCGGCTCACCCAGGTCACGGGCACGCCCAGCCGGCGCAACGCAATGGCCACGTTGGATTCGGCCCCGCCGAACCCGACGCGGGTCCGGTGCTCGTGCAGGGGCCCGTCGGTGACGACCAGGCCGAGGCTCTCGCCGATGGTCAGGACGCCTCCGGTGGCCGCAGCGCTGCTCATGACCGCGCCCGACGGACCGCATCGACGGCGTCCCGGCAGCGCCGGGCCAGGTCGGCCAGGCTGCCACCGCGCAGGGCGTCGCCGATCAGCGACGATCCCATGCTGACGGCGACCGCTCCGGCGCCGATCCATTTCCCGATCTCGGGAAGACCGAAGCCGCCGGAGGGCAGCAGCGGGATCTGGGGGAACGGCCCGTGCAGGTGACCCAGGTAGGACGGGCCGACGGTGGACGCCGGGAACAGCTTCACGGCCGTGGCGCCGGCCTGCCACCCGGCGAGCACCTCGGTGGGGGTCAGCGCCCCCGGGTAGACCGGAATGCCGGCGTCGACGGCGATCCGGACGACCTCGGGGGACATGGTCGGCGTGACGATGAACTCGGCGCCGAGATCGATTACCTTCCCAGCTGTTTCGGGGTCCGTGACGGTCCCGACGCCGAGGGCGGCTCCGCTGCCGGCGATCCGGCCGCGGAGAGCGGCGACGGCATCGAGGGTGCCGGGCGTGCTCATGGTCAGTTCGATGGCGTGCACGCCGTTCTCGGCAAGAACGTCGACGACGGGCGCGTACCGGTCGGCGTCCGTGGCGCGGAGCACCGCGACGACACCGGACTCGCGCACGGCGGGTGGAAGGTCCAGACGGGTGGGCATTTCAGGTGTCCTCGGTAGGTGTGGGGAGGTCGGTCAGGGAAGGGCCGAGCGGTGGGTCAGATCACCGCGAATAGGGTGCCGGCGACCGCGAAGCTGACGACCGAGAGCACCGTCTCCAGCACGGTCCAGGTCTGCAGGGTCTGCTTCACCGTCATGTTGAAGTACTTGGCGATGATCCAGAACCCACCGTCGTTCACGTGGCTGCAGATGATCGAGCCGGCGGCGATGGCCATCGCGATCAGGGCGAGCTGGATCTGCGAGTAGCCGGCGGTGGCGACCAGCGGTCCGACGATGCCGCCGGTGGTCACGATGGCCACGGTGGCCGAGCCCTGGGCGATCCGGAGGCCGCAGCTGAGCACGTAGGCGAGCACGATCACCGGCAGGCCCCAGGCCGAGAGGGTTTCGGCCAGGGCGGCACCGATGCCGGTCGCGGAGATCACCTTGCCGAAGAAGGCGCCGGCCCCGACGACGAGCAGGATCATGCCGATCGGTCGCAGCGACTCGCCGGTCAGCTTGCCCAGCGACGCCACCGACATGCCGCGCCGCACGCCGAGGAAGTAGAACGACAGCAGCACGGCGATCAGCAGGGCGACCGCGGGATTGCCGAAGAAGGTCAGCCAGGGCAGCAGGCCGCTCTCCGCCGGCAACAGCATGGTGCCGAACGTCGCGCCCAGGATCAGCACCAGCGGGGTCGCGATGACGAACGCCACCAGCGGCATCTTCGGTCCATCGACGCCGAGCTCGACCTTCGACTCGACCGCCGTCCGGGCCACACCACCGCCACCGCCGCCGCTGCCGGGCACCGTGCCCGAGCCGGATCCGCCGGCCGCCCCGGACTCTCCCGGGGTCTTGTCGGCCAGCCCGTGCTCCATCTCGCCGACGATGAAATCGGCGGGGACCTCGACCATGACCCGCTTGCCGATCCAGGTGCCCCAGACCAGACCCGCGGCGACGAACCCGGGCAGGCCGCAGACCAGGCCCATCATGATCAGGTAGCCGAGATCGACGCCGAGCAGGCCGGCCAGCGCGACGGGACCGGGATGCGGCGGCAGGAACGCGTGGGTCATCGACAGGCCGGCCAGCATCGGCAGCGCGTAGAGGACCAGCGACCGGCGGCCCCGCAGCGCGGTGACGTACACCAGCGGTGCCAGCACGAAGATGCCGATGTCGAAGAAGACCGGGATGCCGACGATCAGGCCGAGCAGCCCCATGGCGATCGGGGCCCGCTTCTCACCGAACAGCCGCATCAGCACGTTGGTCAGCGTGTCGGCGCCCCCGGACCGCTCCAGGATCGCGCCGAGCACGGTGCCCAGTCCGATGATCACTGCGATGTGCCCGAGGATCCCGCCGAAGCCGGTCTCGAGCAGGGAGTCTCCAGATTTGAGGGCTGTACCGACGAGCTCGGTGACGGACAGGCCGGCGGCCAGGCCCAGGCCCAACCCGACCAGGACGAGCGCGATGAACGGTTCGAGTTTGACTTTGATGATCAGGAACAGCAGGACGGCCACGGCGATGGCGCAGAGGGTCAGCAGGCCCCCGGTGGTGTCCTGAAACCAGGAGACGACGGTCATTGTCGGTCCAATCGGATGAGTGGGAGGGTGGGGTGACCGGGTGGGCAGCGACGGGTCAACGGACCGCGCGGTCGTCCCCGCGCCGCAGCGCATGTCCGGCGCGGTGCCCGGTCGGGCGGTTGCGGTCGACGGCGAGGACGCCGTTGACCAGGACGAACGGAATCCCGGTGGCGGGTTGCCGGGGATCGGCGAAGGTCGCCGTGTCGGCGACGGTGACGGGATCGAACACCACCAGGTCGGCGGCGTAGCCCTCGCGGACGAACCCGCGATCGGCCAGCCGCAGCCGGTCGGCGGCCCGTCCGGTGAGGTGGGCGACGCACTCCTCCAGGCCGAGCAGGCCGAGTTCCCGGCTGTAGTGCGCAAGGTAGCGCGGGAAGGTGCCCCAGGCCCGGGGATGTGGCCGGTCACCGACGAGAATGCCGTCGCTGCCGCCCATGTGGGTGCGATGCTGCATGATCGCCCGGACGTTGTCCTCGTGGCCGACGTGTTGCAGGATCGTGGTGGCGAGTTCGTCGCGGCGGAGCAGATCGAAGAACACGTCGGTGCCGGAACGCCCTTCCCGGGCGGCGATCTCGGCGACGGTGGATCCGACGAGACCGGCCAGGTCGGCGTTCCCGACCCCGCTGATCTGGATCGTGTCCCACTCCACGACGACGCCGTGGCAGCCGTCGGAACCGGTTTGCTCGACGTCGACCCGGATCCGTTCCCGGGCCTGCGGGTCCGCCAGTCGGGCCAGCAGCGCGTCGGGCCCGCCGGCGGCGGCCCAGCTGGGCAGTAGCGCGGACAGGGTGGTGCAGCCCGGCAGGTAGGGGTAGGTGTCCAGGCTGATGTCGCACCCGTCGGCGAGGGCGGCGTCGACCAGGGCCAGGAACTCGCCGGCCCGGCCGGCGTTCTCGGCGAAGTTCATGGTGGCGTGGGTCAGGTGCACCGGGCAACCGGTCGACCGGGCGAGGTCCAGCATCTCGGTGTAGGCGGCCAGGGCGCCGGCGCCGTAGGACCGGGTGTGCGGGCAGTAGTAGCCGCCGTGCGCGGCGACCACCTCGCAGAGTGCGGCCAGCTCACCGGTATCGGCGTACATGCCCGGGGTGTAGGTGAGCCCGCTGGACAGGCCGACCGCACCCGCCTGCAGGCTCTCGGCGAGAACGTCCTGCATGCGGGCGATCTCGTCGGCCGTGGCCGGCCGGTCGTCCGGGCCGACGACCAGCAGCCGGAGGGTGCCCTGTGGCACCAGATAGGCGGCATTGGTGGCGATGCCCTGGTCCAGCCGGTCCAGAAACTGCGCCACGGTGCGCCAGGAGAAGTCAAAATCCGCAGGGTTGCCGTTCCATCCGGCGATCTGCCGGCGCACCTGGGCCAGCACGGCGTCGTCGACCGGGGCGTAGGACAGTCCGTCCTGGCCGAGTACCTCGGTGGTGACCCCTTGGCTGATCTTGGCGACGTGGTCCGGGTTGAGCAGGATCTGCAGGTCGGAATGGGCGTGCATGTCGATGAAGCCTGGCGCGATGACCAGGCCGGCGGCGTCGACGACGCGCGTCGTCGCGGTATCGGTGACCAGGTCGGCGCAGTCACCGATCCGGATGATGGTGGGGCCACTGATCGCGATGTCGGCGCGGTAGCGCGGCTCGCCGGTGCCGTCGACGACGGTGCCACCGACCAGGACGACATCGGCCGGGCGGGTTGGGGTGGTCATGATGTCCTTCGGGTTCCGGGATACGTGGATCAGAAGCAGGCGGGTCAGAAGTAGGTGGGGATCAGGTCGACCACGGTCGGATCTGAGCTGGTGTGGTCGTCGACGAGCGGGATCAGCCGCCACTTGTCGAAGGCCGTGCAGGGGTGGGACAGCCCCAGCCGCAGGACGGTGCCGACGACGAGCTCGTCGGCGACCTCCGCGGGGAAGCGCAGGAAGCCGTGCTGGTCGTTGAGGGCCGTGACTCGGGCGTCGGCGAGCACCCGCGCGCTCTGCTCGTCGGACCGTCCGCGGATCGCCTGGGCCGTGGGCAGGCCCTCGTCGAACGGCAGGTCGCGCTTGCCGGCGTCGAACAGCGCGAGGCCCGGTTCGGGCGTCGAGACGATGGTGACCCAGGCGTGCATGGCCGATGCCAGGTGGTCCGGTTCGCCGCGGGCGGCCCCGTCCAGCGGTGAGATCGACCGGTAGAAGCCGTCGTCGTGGATGGGATAGGCGCCGGACCGCAGCACCACCCGCGTCGGTATGCCGCGGGCGCCGTCGAGGTCGACCAGGCCGCCGAGTTCGTCGGCCACCAGGTCGAAGTACGCGCTACCCCCCGCGGTGACGACGGCCCGGTCGGTGTCGTAGAGCCGGTCCGCGGCCAGCCGGCCGTGGAGCTCGGCCAGTGACCGCAGGTAGCCGCGCACCGCGGCCAGTCCGGCAGCGGACCGGTCGTGGGCCAGTGCCCCCTCGTAACCCCCGGCCCCGCCCAGGCGTAGCTCGGGAGCCGCGGCCACGTCGCGGGCGATGGCCAGAGCCTCGTCCGTGCTGCGGGCGCCTGTGCGGCCGCCCGGGCCGCCGAGTTCGACGATGACGTCGAGCGGTCGGACGGCGCCGCGGGCGGCCAGCGCCGCCCGCAGGATGCGCACCGCGTCGCGGCTGTCGACCCAGCTGGAGAACTCGAACGACGGGTGGGCGTCGAGTTCCGTCGAGATCCACCCGATGCCGCCGGGGGAGACGAGAGTGTTGGCCAGCATGATCTTCTCGACCCCGAACGAGCGGGCGACCTGGACCTGCCAGGGCGTGGCCAGGGTCAGTGCCGTGGCACCGTGGTCGAACAGCCGGGACCAGAGGGCGGGCGCCATCGTGGTCTTGCCGTGCGGCGCGAGATCCAGGACCCGGGCGGCGGTCCAGCGCTGCATGACGGCCAGGTTCGCGTCCAGCACTCGACGGTCGATCGTCAGCAGGGGGGTGGCGAAGTCGGCCAGTCGTGGCGATCCGGCCACCGCCCGCGAGACCGGGCTGCCCCAGAGGGCGGCCGGGATCGACTTGTGCTGGGGGCCGATCACCAGGTCCTGGTGGACCGGACGGGGGGCGGGCATCGGGTGGCTCCTCTGGGTCGGATCGGGGGGTGCGGCGGGACGGGAGGCCGCGTCAGGCGGCGGCGACGATTGCGTCGATCTCGATCTCGAATCCGGGCAGGTCGACCGGGATGGTGGTGCGCACCGGCGGCTGCGCCCCCATGTACTGGCCGAACAGTTCGTTCATCGCCGGGAAGTTGGCCCAGTCCCGCAGGTACACGGTGACCTTCAACGCGTTCGACAGGTCGGTGCCGGCGGCCGCCGCCAGGGCCTGCAGGTTGTCGAACGCGCGCCGCGCCTGCTTGTCGAAGCCGCCGTCCACCAGTTCTCCGGAACCAGGGGTGTGCGGGGTGGAGCCTGCCAGGTAGACCAGGCCGTCATGGATCACGATCTGCGAGTAGGGGCCGCCGGGCGGCGAGGACAGCTCACTGGAAAGGCAAACCTTGGGCATCTGATCGCACCAATCTTCTCGAAGGGGGCAGCGCTCCGCCGGGTCACGGGGCTGGACCGGGACGGGGTTCCGGGCCGTCAACCTCCGACCATCCGAACAGACCGTCTACCGCTGAACAAAGAGTAAGGCACCTTGGACTATCTGTCCATACCCAATACAGATTGTTAAGCTAGCCGGAGGGACCGGCCCGGGAGGAGACAAGGATGGCGAGTCAGAGTGCGCGCGCGACGGGCGGTGACGCCGTCGACCCGGGCACGGTGGAGACCATCGAGGAACTCCAGGCGCTGCTGGCCCCGGTGATGCGGGCCATCGCCACGGCCGTGGGGCCGCATTGCGAGGTCGTCCTGCATGACCTGTCCAGCCGGCACGTCGATCTGCGCCACACGATCCGGGCCATCGAAAACCCCCAGGTGACCGGCCGATCCGTCGGCGGGCCGTCGACGAACCTCGGCCTGCAGGTCCTGCGGGACGAAGCGGCCGAGCACAACGCCTTCGGCTATCGCGGCCAGACCGAGGACGGCCGGCAGCTGCACTGTTCGTCGGTCTACTACCGCAACGCGGCCGGCCACATCATCGGCGCGCTCTGCGTCAACGTCGACATCACCCCGCTGCAGCACGTTCAGGCGCTGATCGGTTCGCTGCTGCCCGCAACGGGTGCGGACACCCGGGCCAAGGAGACGCACGCCCCGGACATCGCGACCGTCTTCGACGCACTGTTCGAGTCGGCGGTCGACGCGGTCGGCAAGCCGGTCTCGATGATGGACCGGGCCGACCGGATGGACGTCCTCGCCACCCTCGACCAGCAGGGTGCGTTCGAGATTCGCCGGTCGGTCGAGCTCGTCTCCCGTCGCCTGGGCATCTCCAAGGTGACGGCCTACGCCTACCTCGACGAACTGCGCAAGGCGGCTTCCTGACGGTGCCGGCCGTTCCACCGGTCAGTTCGCGCCGGTGGCCGGATGGTCGACCGGCCGATCGAGCACCAGGGCCCCGTATCGTGCGGGGGTGCACCGGATATTCACCACGAGCGTCGCGTCGGTTTATCCGCTGTACCTGACGAAGGTGGAACGCAAGGGCCGCACCAAGGACGAGCTCGACGAGGTCATCGGCTGGCTCACCGGATTCGACGAGGCCGAACTCGGCCGCCACCTCGACCAGGAGAGCACCTTCGAGGAGTTCTTTGCCGCCGCTCGGCCCAATCCGCACGCTGCCCTGATCACCGGCTCCGTCTGCGGCGTGCGGGTCCAGGACGTCGAGGATCCCTTGATGCGGCGGATCCGCTACCTGGACAAGCTGGTCGACGAACTGGCCAATGGCCGGCCCCTGGTCAAGATCCTCCGCATCGACCCGGCGGCCGCGCGGCCGGCCGCCACCCGCGGGTGACCGTTCCCTCGCGGGGCCGACACGCCCTGTCCGCGCCGGTGCCCGTCGACCCGGGTTCGTCAGGCAGGATCGTCGTCGTGGACGAGCAGCGGATCCGGGTGTGGTCGGACGGAGCCTGCCGGGGTAATCCCGGCCCGGGTGGTTGGGGTGCGCTGATCCGCGCGGACGGACGACCGGACGTCGAACTGTCCGGCGGCGAGGCGGCCACCACCAACAACCGGATGGAGTTGCGTGCAGTCGTGGAGGCGCTGCGCAGCCTGCCCGATGGCACCGTGGTCACCGTGCACGCCGACTCCACCTACGTGCTCAACGGCATCACCAAGTGGCTGCTCGGGTGGCGTCGCAACGGTTGGTTGACCGGCAGCAAGCAGCCCGTCAAGAACGTCGACCTGTGGCAGCAACTGGACGAGCAGGCGAACCGGCACACGGTCGAGTGGCAGTGGGTGAAGGGGCATGCGGGCGACCCCGGGAACGAACGGGCGGACGCGCTGGCCAACGCAGGGGTGCCCGGCGGCATGGGCGAGGGTCCGGCCGGCGACGGGCGTCCGGGCCGGCGCCGGCCGGCTCGTTCCCCGAGCACGTCGGGCACGTCGGGCACGTCGGGCACGTCGGGCACGTCGGGCAACGCGGGCTCCGGTGGGCTGGCGGCCCGGTTCCCCGGAACCTGCCCGCAGTGCGCCGGCCGGATTGCCGTGGGGGATCGGATCGGTAAGGCCGGGGCGAAATGGGTGTGCATGGGCTGCGCGACGGCAGCCTGACCCGGTGCTGACCGTCGAGGGAGCGGGACCCGACCTGGTCGTCCTGCTGCCCGGCTTCATGATCGCGCCGCCGGCGTACTCGACGGTCGCCCGGACGCTGGCTCGCGCCGGGCCCACGGTGCTGGTGCCCCAGTTGTACCGCCGCGGTCTCGGCGTGCTCGCCGGCCGGGTCGACATCGCCGATGAGGCCGGCCGGGCGGCGGATCTCGTGCGGGTGACGGCGGCTCGACACCCCGGATCGCGGGTTCACCTCGCCGGCCACTCCCGCGGCGGGCAGGCCGCCTGGCGGGCGGTGACGATGCTGCCCGCCGGTGATCTGCCGGCCTCGCTGATGGTGATCGACCCCGTCGACGGCGCGGGGCGGGCGCCGAGCAGACCGACGAGCACGGCGGCTCCGGTGACCTGGCCGGCACCCACTCTGGTCGTCGGCGCGGGTGTCGAGGGTCGATGCGCGCCCGGTCCGGTCAACCACCGGCAGTTCGCGCGGGCCAACCGGGCCGCCCGGCACGTGGTGGTCGACGGGCTCGGGCACGCCGATCTGCTCGACGGCCGGCCGCGGACCATGGGCCGCCGGCTCTGCGGTGGCGGCGCCGATCCGGACGGCGCCCGGGGCGTTCTGACTGCCCTGTTGATCGCCTGGATCGCCGCGGTCGACACGGCCGCGGACCTTCCCCCGGTGGCCGGCACGACTGTGTTGCGGTGAGCCCCGGCGGTAGCGAGCGATCACCGGCGACCGGGACCGGTCCGGGGGACGTCAGCATGTGTTGACGATTGCTCGACGTCAGCTTATGCTGACAACATGACCGAGACCCCCACCGCCGCCGAGCTGGCCGGCGCACTCGACAGCACGGATCCGGCGGTCGGCCTGCGGGCGGTTGCCTCGCTGCGCGTTCTACTGGAACGGTTGGAAGCCCTGCACGTGGCCGGCGCCCGCGCTCGCGGCTGGTCCTGGCAGGAGATCGCCGACCGGCTCGGGGTCACCAAACAGACCGTTCACCGCAAGCACCATCGGAGGATCTGACCATGTTCGAGCGATTCAGCCGGGACGCCCGCGCGGTCGTGGTGGCGGCCCAGGAGGCCGCGCGAAGCACCAACGACCGGAAGATCCGAGCCATTCACCTGTTGATCGGGCTGTCCGATCCCGATCGCTCCACCGCGGACCTGCTGGCCGAGCGGCACCTCGAACCAGCGCCGTTGCTGCAGTGGGTGGCCGAGCACCATCGGGGCGGCCTGGACGCATCGGCCCTGTCCGCGCTGGGCATCGATCTGGGCGCGATCCGGACGACGGTGGAATCGACCTTCGGCCCGGGTGCGTTGGACGAGGACCCACCGGCCGGTCGCCGGTGGCCGTTGCGCCGGCATCGCCGAGCGGACGGCCGGCACGTGCCGTTCACCGAGGGCGCCAAGAAGTCGATCGAGCTGTCGCTGCGGGAAACCATTCGTCTCGGCCAGGATTCGATCGGCGCCGAGTCGGTCCTGCTCGGCGTGCTCCGCTCCGACGACCGGGAGATGCGCGCGGCGCTCGCGCATTTCGACGTCGATCTCGCGGCCCTGCGCCGCGCCACCGAGAGCCGGCTACGCCGCGCCGCTTGATCGGGCCATCGGCCGCCGCGCTACTCCGGCCCGCGGCGGCCACCGCGCGGTGTCACCGACCCCGGTTGATTCCGGCGTCGCCGGGGTACCGCCACGAGGTGAGGACTGCGCCGCCGGTGACGGGCGATCTCGACCGTTCGGTCCGCCGACCCGATCCGGTCGGCGTGCTCCCGGACCCGGAGATCGTCCGCCAGGTGCGCGATCTGCTGGCGCCGGCGCTGGCCGGTGATCGGCCCGGCCGGTCGCCGGTCGAGGTCGTCGACATCGGCGCCAACCCGATCGACGGCGATCCGCCGTACCGCCCGCTGCTGGACGCCGGATGTTGCCGGGTCACCGGTTTCGAGCCGCAGGCGCCGGCGCTGGCCGACCTGCTGGGCCGGGCCGGACCGGACGAGCGATACCTGCCCTACGCGGTCGGCGACGGCGGCCGGCACACCCTGCACCTGTGCGCCACCTCGGGCTTCGCCAGCCTGCTGGAGCCGGATGCCGCCCAGCTGGACCTGCTGATCGACTTTCCGCAGCTGGCCCGGGTGACCGGCCGGGAGCCGGTGCAGACCCACCGGCTGGACGACATCGCCGAGATCGCCGACATCGACTTCCTCAAGATCGATATCCAGGGCGGCGAACTGCCGGTGCTGACCGCCGGCCGGGCCCGGCTCGAAGGGGCCGTAGCCGTGCAGACCGAGGTCGGGTTCCACCGGCTGTACCACGACCAACCCACGTTCGCCGATGTCGACCTGGAACTGCGCGGCCAGGGCTTCGTGCCGCATCAATTCGTGACGACGCGGACCTGGCCGATCGCTCCGGTGGTCTGGGCCGACCCGCTGGAGCGGTCCGCCCGCCAGCTCGTCGAGGCCGACCTGCTGTACGTGCGCGACCCGGTCCGCCTGGACGAGTACACCGACGCCCAACTCGGCCGGCTCGCACTGATCGCGGACGTGGCCTACGGCAGCTTCGGACTGGCGTTGCGGTGCCTGCTGGCGTTGATCGGCCGGGGCGTGCTGGACCGGGCGGCGCAGGACCGGTACCGAAGGTTGGCCGGCGGCCGGCTGCCCGGCTGACAGACGCGAGGATCCGGGCCGCTCACCATCCCGCCCACCACCGCTCCAGCGACACGTCGTCCGGGATGGGTCGGATCGGCGGCGCCGACCAGCCGGGATCGGCCGGGATCCCGGCCGGCGCAGGTTCGTTGCGGTTCAGCGCCCGGGTCCGCCGGATCTGCAGCCAACCCGCCCGCTCCCATTCACCGGCGGCGCAGCACCGGTCGAGCGGGGCGGCCAGCTGCAGCGGCCGGTGCACGGTCACCAGATGGCGGGCCCGTCGAGCGATCTCGGTCGGCACGTCGCCGGCGTGCACCCGGGGGTCACCGGTCAGCAACGGCGGCAACGCGGAACCCGATGATCGGTCGGCACCGCCGGCCGACCCGAGGTCGGCACACCGCGGGAACCACACGGCGGCATCGACATCGGCCAGCAGGCCGGTCACGCAGGCGACCACGGCCGCGTCCGCCGAGGTTCCCGTCGTGGGGCCGGCGTACCGCACCACGATGTCCGGCTGGTCCAGCACGAGCCCGGGTCCGCGCACCGACGGCAATGGCACGGTCCTGGCCAGCCGCAGGCTTTCGGCGTTCTTGACCGTGGGGTCGGTGCCCCGGCCGGCCGCATCGGGCCCGTCGTGCCAGGCGACGGCGCGTGGTTCGTGGGCCATTCGGGCGCCGGCGAGCCACGATCGCCAGCCGAGATCCCAGTCCTCGCCGCCGTACCCGACGAAGCTGCCGTCGAACCCGCCGGTGGCCTGCCAGAGCCGGCGGTCCAGGCCCAGGACCGCGGAGATCACCAGCCGGAAGTCCTCCTCCCCGGCCGAAGCGAGGTGGTCGGTGCGCGCGTACCCGCGGTGCAGCCACGCGGGATCGTCCAGGATTCGCAGCCCGGCCGGCCCGGCCGGGAAGGCGGTCGCCGGGTCCTGCCGCAGGAAGCGCAGCACCTGCGCCGGTTCGATCGATCGGAGATCCGCGTGTCGCCGGCGACCGACGACCAGGCTGCCGTGCCCGTCGTCGATCGTCCGGAGCCGGTCCACCATCGACCGCAGGTACCCGGCGGTGGGCAGGGTGTCGCCGTCCAGGAAGAGCAACAGATCGGCTCGCGCCCGGGTCACGCCGAGGTTCCGCGCGGCCGCCGCGCGGAAGCCGGCGTTCGGTTGCCGCACGACGCGGCAGGCGAAACTAAGGTCATCCGGGATCGTCGGCGGGATCGGCGATCCGTCGTCGGCGATCACCACCTCGAACCGCACCCCACCCCGCTGCTGGGCGAGCGCCGCGAGGAGCAGGGTCAACCGGGTCTGGTCGTCGTAGTACGGCACGATGACGGAGACCTCGACCGAGGTCACGGTGCGGCCGTCGACGCTTCATCCGCCGCCGCGGCGTCGACCACGGTCCAGGCGTCGCGGTCCGGGTCGTACCGGGCCAGGCCCAGGTCGGCGAAGGCCGTCAGCCATCCCTGCATGGGCCAGAATCTCCAGCGCCGGTGGAAGATCGTTGCGTTGCGGACGATGTCGACCAGATGTGGTGTCGGCGGCGAGGGCGAGTCGTGGTACTGGTGGAACGCGTCGGCGTCACCCCACCACCGCAGGTCGATGCCGAGCCGGAACGCGTGGTAGCCCAGATCGGTGTCCTCGCCGCCGTAGCCGCGGTACTCCTCGCAGAACCCGCCGAGCCGCCGCCAGGTGTGGGCCGAGACCGCAAACGACAGCGACCAGAACAGCTGCCAGTCCGCCGACGGGATCGATCGTCCCCGGTCCGGTCGTGGGCGGGCGGGGTGCGGCCGCCCGTGCAGGGCGCCGGGATCGATGCGGGCCGCGTCGATCCCTTCCGCCAGGTACTGCACCACCCCGCAGTGCAGGGCCGGCCGGGCCTCGTTCAGGACGGCGGTGGTGTAGGTCTGCACGAGCGATAGGCCCGGCACGCAGTCCACGTCCAGGAAGACCAGGATGTCGGCCCCGGCGGCCAGCGCGGCCGCGGCGCCGGCATTGCGCGCGGCGGCCAGCGGAAGTGCTCCGTCGCCGGGGATGTCACGCAGCAGCAGGGTGCAGCCGGATCCGGCCAGCGGTCCCGTGCGGGTCGCGGCGGTGGCGTCCGGATCGCCCATGCCGACCACGACATACAGGTCGGGGCGGCGGTGGCCCAGGCGCAGCCCGCGCTGCTGCGCGTGCAGATGCTCGTGCCGGCCACGGACGATGGTGACGACCGCGGTCGTCATGCGGTCGGCTCGACGACGCAGTGCCGGACCTCGTCGGCGGTGGCCCGGAGAAACTCCGCGGCCCGGCGGGCGGCGTCCGGAGGCGCCCATCGGGTCCACCGGTCACCGCCGAGCGCGACCGCCCGGGCGAGCAGGTCGGGCCAGCGAGTTGCATCGGGGAACGCGTCCAGGCCGACCGCCAGACCGGACCGGGTGAGGGTCGCGACCGTGGCCGCCTGCTCGCCGTGCGGGCGCTGCTGGGCGATGACGACGGCCGGCCGCCGGGCGGCGGCCACCTCGGCGACCGCGTTCTGGCCACCGTGGGTGACGACGACGTCCGACCAGCACAGCAGGTCCCAGATCGAACGGCCCGCGTCGGGGCCGACTCCGGCCTGCCGCCACCGGCAATGCGGTGTCGCGCGCACCGCGGCGTCGAAAAAGCCACCGGGTTGATCGTTCCCACCCTGGCCCCACAACACCAGCACGCGAAGGGGCCCGCCGTGGCCGCCCGCGGCGGCGGGCCGGCGGCCGGCGAACCGGGAGATGGCGCCGGCATGAAAGGTCTTGGCGGGCCAGCGGTCGGACCACTGGCCGGCGCTGAACTCGGCCGCCCAAGGAGCGAGAATCGCGTGGGCGGAATCGTAGGCGGACCGGTGGGCCCGATCCGATCGGTCTCCAGGCATCGCCGTCACCACCGTGGGCACGCCCATCAACCGGCACATGACGGCGACCTCGACGGAGACGTCGACCACCATCAGGTCCGGATCAGCGGCGTCGATCCAGTCGGCGAGCATCGCCATGCGGCGCCGCAGGCCTCGATCATGCCGCGGCACCCAGTGCAGGGTGCCGTGCGCGGTGTGGTCCACCGGGCGGGACAGGTTGTCCAGGGGCAGCTGCACCCAGGACAGGTCGGCGTCGGGAGTGGGCAGCGAACTGAGCAGGGTCGCCGAGCCGTCCAGGTGCGTCAGGATCGAGCGGGCTCGCTGCAGATGCCCCAGTCCATGGTGGTGGACGTAGTAGCCGATCAACGGTGCGCACCGGGGGTCCGGCGGTCACCGATCGCTCTGGCCGGGCGGCTCATGCCGCGTTCCATTGCCGCGTCAGATCTGCGTAGACACCCTCGTACCCGCGGATCATCGCCACCCGGCCCAGTCGGGCGACCGCGCGACGCCGGACGGCCCGCCGGTCCAACGCGGTCGCCGCCGTGACCGCCCGGACCGCGGCCGTCAGGCGGTCCCGCCGCCACTCCGGCCCGGAAACCGGTGGGATCAGCCGGCCGACCGCGGGATCGACGATCTCCGGCAGACCTCCGCGAGCGAATGCCACCACCGGCGTGCCGCAGGCCAGCGCCTCCGCGGCGACCAGCCCGAACGGCTCGTTCCAAACCGGGGTGACCAGCGCGACTGCGCTGCTCCCGACCAGGTCCGCAAGGTCGGCCTGGGCCAGATGCCCGGCGTAGCGCACGCGCGGTCCCAGACGGGGCGTGATGGCCCCGGCGAAATAGTCCTCGTCGATGACCGGCCCGGCGATGGTCAGCTCGATCCCGGCCGCCCGCGCCAGGTCGATGGCCAGGTGCGGGGCCTTCTCCGGAACGATGCGTCCGGACCAGACGGCCCCCGGGCCGCCGGAGCCGGCTCGCCAGACGGTGGTGTCGACGCCGTTGCGCACGACCCTCGGGTTGATCAGCGGACGCCACAGGGCGGCAGTGGCCCGGCTGACCGCGACGAAACTCGGATCGCGCCCGGGCGCCCGGGTGACGGTCGCCCGGGCGGGACTGCCGAGCAGCCGGCCTGCCCAGGGCAACCGCGGTGTGTGCAGGGTGGTGACCATGGGGCTGGGCAGGGTGCTCGCCCGTTCGACCGGAACGGGATGCAGCGCGTTGTTGTGGATGACATCGAACGATCCGAGCAGGCCGTCGCGGAGCTGGTCCGTCAGTCCGGCGTAGGCCGCCCGCTCGGCCCGGCTGACCAGGGGATGTTCGGTGATGTCGGGCCGCTCCGCGCGGCCGATGACCGGAAGCTCACCGAATTCGTAGTCGACGACGCCGGTATCGCTCCCGGCGGCGCCGGCGACGAGGACCGAGTGACCCCGGGCGCGCAGCCCGCAGGCCAGCGACCAGGTATGCGCCTCGAGCCCACCGGCGAAGGGCTGACCGATCGGGTACCGCAGCGACGCGACGATCAGGACTTTGAAGCTGGTCGCCGGCGCTCCGCCGCGACGGGTCGTTTCGGATACCAACAATGCACCTCCTTCTGCTCGGAGCGAGCGCCTCACCCACGGCCGGTGGTCGATGCTGCTGCCGTCCAACGAGGTACCCGGACCGCGTGCGCGCCAACCGTGCGCACCGGGTGACGGGCCGTCACGGAAGCGATCTCACCCCGGCGGTCGCCACTGCGCTTCGGTAGATCCGCACGTGGGCGTCGGCGATGTGGCGCCGCTGGGCGCGGCGGTCCGGCTTGGGTGGTGTGGCCAGCGCCGGGTCGCGCCGGATCCGGCGCAACACCGCGGCGAACCCGGCGGGGTCGACGGCGCCGTCGGCCGCGCGGGGGAAGGTGGGATGCCCGTGTTGCTCGGCGTAGTGGCCGATGTCCGGTACCAGGACGGCAGTTCCGACATCGACGCAGGCCTCGAGCCAGCCCGAGTGGGTGCCGAACGCGTAGGGCAGCACCGACAGGTCCAGCGAGTGCAGATGGGTCCACAGTTGCGCATCGGTGAGTCGCGGGTGGGGCCACACCGACCAGCCGTCGGCGGCCTTCCGGCCGTCGAGGAAGGCGCGCAGGGCCGCGGCGCTGGGGTCGTCGCGGGTCAGCAGTTCCGGGTGCAGGTCGACCAGGACGGTGGTCCCGGGCGACTCGGGCAGCGCCTTCGCCAGCGCGGCCAGCACGGGCAGCGGGTCGACGTTGGCCCGTAGGTCCTTGACGCTCAGGCCCACGACGAAGTCATCGTTCGGCCGAGGCGGCGGGCTCGGGGCGGTCCAATCGAGCGCGACGATGTGCGGATGCGGGATCACGGTGGCCCGGCGACCCCACCGTTGCCGGATGGTGGCCGCGGCACCGGCGGTCAGGGTGATCAGCCCGTCCGCGCGCGGGATCAGGACGTCCAGCAGCGCGACATGGCGGCGCTGGTCGACGAAATGGGGGTTGGCCAGGTCGTGCACGGTGACGACCAACGGCTTTCCGGCGCCGGCCAGGTCGGCGCACCAGCCGGCCAGGGTAATCGGGTCGGCCGACTCGAAGCCGAAATGCAGGTGCATCAGATCGAACTCGTGGCGATGCTGCTCGATCCACGCACGGTCCAACATCACCGGCGGCCACCATTGACCGGGGACCGGGTCGGCCACCGCCGGGACCGGGTCGGGCAGCCGGACCACCCGGTCGGGTCCGTCGACGGCGGCGAGGTGCCGGACATAGGGATGGCCGGCCGGGATCGACGCGACGCGCAGGGTGGCGCCCGCGGCCATCAGCGCCTCCCTCATCGTCATGGTTCGTCACGCCTGCTCCACCCCGGGGGCCGCGGCCGCGTCGCCGGCGTCGCGGACGAGCCGCACCTGTCCCACCGCGAGGTACCCCGCCCGGCGGTGCCCACACCCGGCGCACGGCGGCTGTTCGTGGGATCAGCGACGGGGAACAGGGCAGTGGTGGCCGGCAACCGACATCCCCTCGACAACCGCATCGCCTTGGGCACGTGCGGACCGGAGGGTCACGGCGTGTCGCGGTTGGCGCGATGCATCGCAACAACCGGCCGTGATCTCGGCTTCACCGGTGCGGTGCTCGACGAACCGGACCCGGCCCGGCTGGCCGACCTGGCGCACCGGCTGCCATCGACGGTTCGGTTGCTGCACCTGCACGTCAGCGACTGGCTGATCGCGGATGCGGCGGCCGATCCCGATGTGGTCCTGCCCGCGCTGGTGCACGCGCTGGCGGGTCGCGGTGTGCGCCTGGCCCTCACGCTGCACGACGTTCCGCAGGTGTCGGACGGGCCGGCCCTGGTCCGTCGCCGGGCCCACACCTATGGCGCGCTCGTGGCCGCGTCGGCCGGTGTGGCGGTGTCCAGCGGCCACGAACGTTCGCTCCTGCGCGAGGTGGTCGGGGTTCCGGAGGAGGGCGTCACGGTCGTTCCACTGCCCATCGACCCGGCCGGAGGCCCGCCGCCGCGTCCGGCCCTGCCGGCCGGTCCGCCGATCGTGGCCGTCCTCGGGTTCCTGTACCCGGGCAAGGGGCACCGCGAGCTGCTGGACGAGCTGGCCGGTATCCGCCCCATGGTCACCGTGCTGGCGATCGGGCGACCGTCGGCCCGTCACGGCGACCTGCCGGCCGAACTGTCGTCGGTGGCCGAGCGGAACGGGATCCTGTTCCGGACCACCGGATACGTCCCGGATCACCAACTGGTGGAACAGCTTCGGGCGCCGGTCGTGCCGGTCGCCCCGCAGACCCGGATCTCGGCGTCCGCCTCGATCAACTCGTGGATCGGCGCGGGACGGCGGCCGCTGGTGCGGGCCGGCCGCTACGCGCAGGAGCTGGGGGACAGGCTGCCCGGAGCGGTGCGGCTCTACCGGCCCGGACGGCTGCGCGCCGAGGTGGAACTCGCGCTGGCCGATCCGGTGCTCACCTGGCTGCCGGACCGTCTGCGGGTCGGCCCGACGACGGGGGACGTGGCCGAGACGTACCTCGCCTGGCTCCGCGACAAGGTCCGGACGGCCTGACGGCATCGCCCTGATCAGGGACTTCCTGCCCTGCCCCGGACGACCGGTCGCGCGGGACAGTGGTGCTCATCGCCGTCCCCGAGGAGGTGGGCAGCCATGCCGGCAGCCGAACGACCCCGGTGTGGATGCCCGGAGCCCGTCCGCGGCCGACTTGAGCCCGGCGCACGATGACCGACCTTCTCGCGGCCAGCCCCCTGCTGACGGTCATGCTGGTGGTGGCCCTGGGCACCCTGCTCGGGATCGTGCCGTTCGGTGCGGTCAAGCTCGGACCGGCGGGCGCCCTGTTCGTCGGCCTGGCCTTCGGAGCGATCGACCCGCGGCTGGGTGAGGGCCTGGACCTGGTCCGCACGCTGGGCCTGGCCCTGTTCGTGTACACGGTCGGCCTGGCCTCCGGAGCGGCCTTCTTCCACTCGGTCCGGAGCCAACTTCCCATCATGCTCAGCGCGCTCGGCGTGCTGGCGATCTCCACCGTCCTGGTCATCGGAGTCGGGGGTGCGCTGGGGCTGGACTCGGCGGTCCGGGGCGGCGCGTTCGCCGGCGCGTTGACCAGCACCCCGGCCCTGGCTTCGGCGACCGCGCGGGCGGCCAGCAACGAACCGGCGGTGGGATACGCGCTGACCTATCCCTTCGGGGTGGTGCTGACCATCGTGGCCATGTCCGTCATCCTGAACCGGACCTGGGCGTGCCCGAAGGATCAACCGCCCGTGGCCGCGCAGGCGCTGGTCGACTTCACCATCGAAGTGCAGCGACCGGCCCGCCTGTCGGACGTGCCCGGATTCGCCGAACACCTCATCCGCTTCTCCTACCTGCGTCGCGACGAGGTCACCCGGGTGGTCCGGGACGACGAGCAGCTGGCCCCGGGGGATCGGGTGGTCATCATCGGCCCCGCCGGACCGGCGGCCGCTGCCTGCGACTTCCTGGGCCGCCGGGCGAAGCGCCACCTGGCCCATGACCGCTCCGAGGTCGACTACCGGCGGATCCTGATCTCGAGCCCGATGATTGCCGGGCGGACGGTCGGCAGCCTGGACATCCCCCGCCGGTTCGACGGGATCATCACCCGGGTCCGCCGCGGTGACACCGAACTGCTTGCCCGCGAGGACCTGGTCGTCGAACTGGGCGACCGGCTCCGCGTGGTCGTACCGCGCCGGTGGATGAGCGACGTCGGCCACTACCTCGGCGATTCCGAGCGCAAGATCAGCGAGGTCGACGCGCTGAGCCTGAGCATCGGACTGGCCGCGGGCCTGCTGGTCGGTCTGGTCAAGGTGCCCATCCCCGGCGGTATCAGCCTCAGTCTGGGCGCTTCGGCCGGGCCGCTGGTCGTCGGCATGATCCTGGGCCGGCAGGAGCGGACCGGGCGGATCGTCTGGGGCCTGCCGAACTCGGCCAACCTGACGATCCGCCAACTGGGACTTCTGCTGTTCCTGGCCGCCACCGGACTGGCTTCCGGGCAGGCGTTCGCGTCCCAGGCATTCACCGGCGCGGGACTGCGGATCGTGCTCACCGGCATCGTCGTGGTCGTGATCACCGACGTCATCCTCGGTGTGGTCGCCAGGATGTTCGGCACCAGCCCGGTACGTGCCGCCGGCCTCCTCGCCGGGCTGATCAGCCAGCCGGCCATCCTGGCCTACGGCAACTCCAAGGTCGACGACGAACGTCTGGGCGCCGGATTCACTGCCCTGTTCGCCGTCGGCATGATCGCCAAAGTGATCCTGGTGCAGCTGATCGTCGCGATCTAGGACGAGCGGCGGGCCGGCGTAGGACCGTACCCTGGGACGGGATGAGCGATCAGGACCCGGCGTGGGTGACGTTGCGCGACGGCCGGCAGGTGCTGATCCGTCCGCTCCACGCCGGTGACGGGGCCGCGCTCGCGGACGCGTTTCAGCAGCTTTCGGCAAACTCGAAGCGGCTCCGGTTCGGCTCGGCACCGCGGAACCTCGGCGCCGCCGCGCTCCGGCATCTGGTCGACTCGGTCGACGGGGTCGACCACGTGGCCTTCGCCGCCTTCGATGATTCCGATCGGCTCGTCGGGGTCGCCCGGATCCTGCGCTATCCGGACGACCCGGACCTGCTGGACGTCGGGATGGCGATTGCCGACGACTACCAGGGCGCCGGCCTGGGCCACGTCCTTGGACATCTGCTGGCCGCCAACCGGCCCCGCCCGGCCAAGCGGATCGTGACATCGGTGGCCGTCGAGAACGACGCGGTGATGACCCTGTTCCGGGCCTTCGGGGCAACCCCGACCCGGTCGGGCACCGGCATCGTGATCGAACTGCCTGACTGACGAGATCTCTCTCGACCGAGCCCAGGAAGATCAACCAGGGCGGGAAGGTCCGGCCTACGGTGGTTCCGTGCGACAGACAATGGGCGGAGCACGCCCGCCCGGGTCGCCGCGACGGCGAAAGATCGGCGCAGGTCCGGCGCCGATGGCGAGCAAACCCGCTGCCGCGGCGAGCTTCTGCCTGGACCGGCTGGTCCGCCGGAACCTGCGGGGGGTCTGGGTTCGTGGCGAACTACCGACCGGGTCAGCGATCTGGGCGGCCAATCATCACAGCTGGTGGGACTACTTCGTCGCCCTCTCGGCCCTGCGGGCGGCCGGTCGGAGCGATGTCGGCGTCCTGATGGATCCGGCCAACATCGCGTCCCGGACGGTGTTCGGCTGGGCCGGCGCGGTGGGCTCGGACCGGTTGCGCGCGGCCGCCGAGCTGGCGGTGTCGGGCGGGGTGCTCGTCATCTTCCCGGAGGGTGAGCTGCGTGCGCCCGGCCCGCTGGGCCCGGTGCGACCAGGCGCGGCCTGGCTCGCCCGGCGCGCGGGCGCGACGCCGCTGGCGGTCGCAACGCGGATCGTGCTCCGCGGACATCAGGCCCCGGAGGCCTACCTCGACGTCGTCCCGGTGCCCGCCGTGGCCGGACTGCCGAGAATCCTGGCGGATCGGCTCGCGGTTCTCGACGACGCCCTGGCGGCGGCGGATCCCGCGCATCCGTTGCCGGGGTACCGGCAGGTAGTACGAGGTGTGCGCAGTTGGTCCGAGCGGATTTCCCGGTGACGAGCCCGCGACGGCCGGGGCCGATCGGAGGGGGCGCGATCGACCGTGCCGCGGTGCCGGTGCTCGCCTTCCTCTCGGTCAAGCTGGCCGTGCTGGTCGCCAACCTGTGGTGGTTCCCCACCCTGCCCGGGCATCCTCCGGCGAGTCGGTCGAACCACCGGGATGCGGCCCTGCTCGTCCCGCTGCGCGACGAGGCCGAGCGGATCCCGCTGGCGCTGCCGGGCATGCTGGCGGCCGGATTCGGGGAGGTGGTGCTGCTCGACGACGGGTCCACCGACGGCACCGCGGCCGTCGTTCGGCGGATGCTGCGGAGCGCGCCACCGGACACCCGCACCCGTCTGATCACCGGCCGTCCGCGACCGCCGGGTTGGGCGGGCAAGACGTGGGCCTGCACGCAGCTCGCGCAGGCCAGCGACGCCGGAACGCTGGTGTTCTGCGATGCCGATGTGCTGCTGGCGCCCGGCGCGGCCCACTCGTTCCTGGGCGAGATGGAACGCCAGGAGGCACGGGTGTTCTCGGTGTTCCCGCGGCACCGAACCGGGACCTGGAGCGAGCGCCTGCTGGCTCCGCTGATCGTCGACGTGCTGCTGTGCTGGCTCCCGTTCGGCCTATTGCGGATGCCGGTCAGGTCCGCCGCCACCGCCCATGGGGCGTTGTTCGCGTTCCGCCGCGACGCGTACGTAGCGGTGGGTGGTTTCGGTGCGGTCCGCGCCGCGGTCGTGGAGGATGTCGCCCTGGCCCGGGCCGTCCGGGCGCGCGGTCTGCGGCTGGGTCTGGCCCTCGGCGGCGCCACCGCGCAGGTGCGGATGTACCGGAACCGGCGAGAGGTCGTGGCGGGCCTGGGTCGCGGCCTGCTGCCCATGGCGGGCGGCCGCCGCTGGCTGGTGCTGGCGGCCTGGTGCTGGCATGTGCTGGCCTACACCGCGCCGCCGTTGCTGGGGATCGGCCGGCCGCGGTGGCGGCTGGCCCCCGCCCTCGGCCTGGCCGAGCGCGCCCTGCTGGAGCTCAAGACCGGTGGCCGCGACTGGGTGGCCGTGCTGGCGGTCGCCGCCTCGCCGATCGCCGCGATTCCCGTCATCGGGCAGGGCCTGCGCCGGCGGCAGGTCTGGCGGGGCCGAAGTTACGCCACGTGAGCCGCCCGCACCTGTACCCGGGCGTCCCACCGCAGTCCGCCGAGCAGTTCGACCCCGCTCCGGGGTCGACCGTGCCGAGCCCGGCCGGCGCCCGGCTCAGCGGTCACCTGCCCCGATGGGGGCGCGACGCGATCGCCCTGCTGGAGGAGGGCGCCCGGCTGGGACCGGTGTTCCGGGTGCGGCTCTGGCGCAGCGCGCTCGTCGGCTACCGGCCCGAGTGGAACCGGATGATCCTGAGCGACCTGGAGACGTTCCGCAGCCGGGGCAGCATGAGCCAGCTGTCGCCGTTCCTGCGCGGCGGCGTCATCGCGCTCGAGGCCCCCGGGCACCGCCGCCGGCGAAGCCGGCTCAACCCGGCGTTCCACCGCCGTGCCGTCACCCCGTTGTTCTCCGGCCGGTTCGACGGCGTCGTAGATCGATGGCTGCCCACCGGCGTCTTCGACGCGGTCTCCTGGGCCGCGGCGATCGTCCGCCGGATGCTGGCCGACGCCTTCTTCGGTCCCGGCGACCCACCGGTCGACCTGGGCCGGTTTCTGGCCCCACTGGACCGGGCGCTGCCCGCGCCGCTGCTCCCTCGTCCGGTCCGGATCGGGCGGATGACCGCCGTCCTGAAGGACGCGATGGCCGATCCACCCCCGGCGACGCTGATCGAGGCGTTCGCCGGCCTGCCCGGGCCGGTTGCGGCCGAGGAGGCCCGGGTCGCGCTGGCCGCGGGTTACGACACGACCGCACACACGCTGGCCTTCACGTTGTGGGAGGTGGCTGGACGGTCCGACCTGAACGACGTGGATCGCACCGAGGTCGCCGTGCGGGAGGCGCTGCGGCTGTATCCGGCCGGATGGATCGGCAGTCGCGTCGCGACCCGGCCCGTCGAGATCGACAGCCGGTTTATCCGAGCCGGGCAGCTGGTCCTGTACAGCCCGTACCTGACCCACCGTGACCCACAGATGTGGTTGCAGCCCAACGAGTTTCGTCCCGAACGCTTCGACCAGCCGCTGCCGGCCTGGGGGTACCTGCCGTTCGGAGCGGGCGAACGCAGCTGCCTGGGGGCAGCACTGGCCATCGCGATGGTGGAGGCGGCGACGCGCGCCTTCGCCCGGGGCACGCTGCGCCGGGTCGCCGGTGACCCGCGGCCGGCCGGCGTCCTGACGCTGACCCCCCGGGGGCCGCTGATACTGGAACACCGGCCCCGCTCGTGACCGATTCGGAGGTGTCCCGGTGCAGCACCTGACGTACCTGGCGGTGTTGCTGGCCTGCCTGGTCCTGACGGCCCCACTCGAATTCGTCATCGGAGCCCGGGTGTACCGGCAGTGGCGGCGGGCCGCGGCGGCGATCCTGCCGGTCGCCACCGCGTTCGTGCTCTGGGACTATCTGGCCACCCACGCCGGCTGGTGGTGGTTCGACGAGCAGTACCTGACAGGCCTGTTCGTCGGCGCGCTGCCCTGGGAGGAACTGATGTTCTTCCTCGTCGTTCCGATTTGTGCCCTCCTGACGTTCGAGGCGGTGCGCCGGCTCAAGCCGCGCTGGGCCGGCGTCGCCGCGGACGATCTGGAGGACCGGCGATGATCGGCGCCTACACCGCTGCGGCGCTCGTCGCGATCGGGGTGGCCGTGCTGCTGGACCTGGTGGTCCTGCGCACGCGGTTGCTGCGCACCCGGCTGTTCTGGGCGAGCTATGCGATCGTCGTGTTCTTCCAGCTGATCGTCAACGGCATCCTGACCGGGCTGGGGATCGTGCAGTACGACCCCGAGGTGATCCTGGGGATCCGGCTCGGGTGGGCGCCCGTCGAGGATCTCGGATTCGGTTTCGGCCTGGTGACGCTGACCCTGGTGGCCTGGACCTGGCTGGGCCGGCGCGCGGCAGTGCGGCCGGTCGATCGGGAAGGGGCGGCATCATGAGCGCGCAGTGGCGGCCGGGACGGGACCGCAAGGCGGTCCGGCACCCGGCGGCCGGTGGGGCGCTGCGGGCGGCGGCGCCGGCGCCTCGGGTGCTGGTGGTGGGCGGCGGAATCGCCGGGATCGCGGCGGCCGTTGGCCTCGCCGAACGTGGGATCCGGGTCGTCCTCGCGGAGCGGGAACCGCAGTTGGGCGGCCGGGTCCGGTCGTGGCCGGTGTCGCACGGCGGGGACCAGGTCACCATGAGCCGCGGCTTCCACGCGTTCTTCCGCCAGTACTACAACCTGCGGGCCCTGTTGCGGCGGGTCGACCCGGCCCTGGCCGGCCTGCTGCCGGTGCCCGACTACCCCGTGGTCATGGCCGACGGGGCGGCCGATTCGTTCGCCCGGGTGCCCCGGACCCCGCCGGCCAATCTGTTCTGGTACGCGCTGCGGAGCCCGAATTTCGGGCCGCGTGCGCTCTTCCGGGCGGACATCGCGGCGTCGTCGAGCATGCTCGATCTGGACTTCCCGCGGTCCTTCGACGACTTCGACGCGATCAGCGCCGGCACTTTCCTGGATGAGCTCAACTTCCCGCCGGCCGTCCGCCACCTGGCGCTCGAGGTCTTCACCCGCAGTTTCTTCGCCGACCCCGCCGAGTACGCCGCCGGGGAGCTGCTGGCGATGTTCCACCTGTACTTCGTCGGCTCGTCCGAGGGATTGCTGTTCGACGTCGCGGCCGACGACTTCGGAACGGTGTTCTGGAACCCGCTGCAGCACCACATGATTCGATCCGGAGTCGAGGTCCTGACCGGGACCGCGGTGGACGATCTGCGGTTCACCGCGGCCGGCCCGGTACACGCGCGAGCCGGTGCCCGGGATATCGAGGTGGATGCCGTCGTGCTGGCCGCCGACCCCCGCACCACCCGCCGGCTCGTCGCCGACGCCACCGGGTTGCCCGCACAGGGCTGGCGGGAGTCGCTGACCAGGACGGGCAACGCACCCCGCTTCGTCGTGTGGCGGCTGTGGCTCGACACCCCACTCCGGGCCGACCGGCCGGCGTTCCTGGGCACCGGCGGCTTCGAACTGCTGGACAACGTGTCGGTGCTGGACCGGTACGAGGCGGGGGCCCGTCGTTGGGCGGGGACGCGCGGGGGATCGGTTGTGGAGGTGCACGCCTATGCGATCGACGACCGGTGGTCCGAACCGGCGTTGCGGTCCGCTCTTCGGGCGGAACTGGCCGCCGTCTACCCGGAGAGTCGTTCGGCCGCGGTGCTGGCCGACGAGTGGCTCGTCTCGGACGACTGCCCGTCGTTCCGGCCGGGGGAGCGGCGGCACCGGCCCGGTGTCCGCACCGACGACGCCCGGCTGGTGCTGGCCGGGGACGGCGTGCGCTGTGATCTGCCGGTCGCGCTGATGGAACGGGCGGCCACCACCGGTTGGCAGGCCGCCAACGCGTTGCTGGCCGGCTGGGGCCTGCGTGGGCACGACCTGTGGTCGGTCCCGCTGTCGTCGCGGGTGCCGGCGATCCGCGCGTTGCGCCGACTCGCGGTGTGACGAGGCGTCGCTGGGGCAGTTCTGCTCAGCGACGGGTGATCAGGGACCGGTGACCAGGATCCGGGCTGCGGTGCCGGCCTTGCGCCAGGTGGGCACCCGCGCCCGGACCCGGAAGACGTCGTAGTCGGCGGCCTCGATCCGGTCCAGGATCCGGGAGTAGAGCACCCGGGCCGTGGCCACGCAGCGGGCCGAACGCGGCGGGAGCCAGGGCAGGCCGCCGTCCGCGACCCGGTACAGGCCGCGCGCGCGTTCGATTTCGTGGGCCATGAAGTCACGCCACTGGGGGGTCACCCGGCGGCGGCCCAGGTCCACCGGCCGGACGCCGAACCGGCGCAACTCCTCCTGCGGCAGGTAGATGCGCCCGCGGTCGAGATCCTCGGCGACGTCGCGCAGGAAGTTGGTGTACTGGAAGGCGAAGCCTAGGGCCCGCGCGGGCTCGATCGCCTCAGGGCCCAGCGGTTGCAGGACCGGCAGCATCATCTCGCCGATCACCGCGGCCGACCCCTCCATGTAGCCGAGCAGGTCCTCCCACGTCTCGTACCGCGTGATGGTCAGGTCCATGGCCATGGCCCCGAAGAAGCGATCGAAGCACTCCTGCGGGATGCCGACGGTGCGGACCGTGTGCGCGACCGCGGCCAGGACCGGATCGGTCGGGCCGCACTGCCCCGCGCTGCGGAACTGATCGGCAAAACCGAACAGTTCGGCCCGGATCTCGGCCGGATCGCGACCCGCGGTGGCGGCCGGATCGTCAACGATGTCGTCGGCCCGGCGGCACAGGGCGTAGACCGCGTGGACGTGCCGGCGCCGTTCCCGCGGCAGCAGTTGGGTACCCCAGTAGTACGTGGTGCCGTGTCGCCGGGTGATCTCGGCGCACTGCCGGTACCCGGTCTGCAGCAGGTGCTCGTCGACCGCCAGCGTCATCGCGCACCTGCTCCCACGTAACGGTCGATCCGGTCGGCCGCCAATTTCCCGGAGATCAACACCATCGGGACGCCGACGCCGGGGACCGTCCCGGAACCGGCGAAGAAGACGCCGGGCACCCGCTTCTCGATGTTCGGCGGCCGGAAGGGGCCGGTCTGCCGGAACGTGTGCGCCAGCGAGAAGGGCGTGCCCAGGTGCATTCCGCCCCGCTCCCAGTCCAGCGGGGTGACGAGCTGCTCGACGACGATGTCGGTCGGGTACCCGGCGTCGGCCAGGAAGGCCAGCAGCCGCTCGCGCATGGGACCGGCCTGCACGGTCCAGTCCAGGTCGGCCGTCAGGTTGGGCACGGGTTCGAGCACGAACAGGGTGCTGCAACCGGCGGGCGCGGCTCCGGGGTCGGTCCGGCTCGGCACCGTCACCAGCCGGGACGGGTCGGGCATCAGCCGACCGTCGCGCAGCAGCGCGGTGAACGCGCCCGCCCACTCGTCACCGAAATGAATGTTGTGGTGGGCGGTGTCGTCATCCGGGCGGCCGCGCACGCCCAGGTGCCAGACGACGGCCGATGGCGAGTAGGTCCCTGATCGCACGGCTGCGGGCGGGCGCAGTTCCGGTAGCAGCCGGCGGTAGGCCACCGGCAGGTCGGGGGTGAGCACCACCGCGTCCGCGCGTTCGATTTCCCCGTCCGCGAACCGCACTCCTGCCACGCCCCCGGTGTCGCCGCGGCGCAGGATCTCGGTGACCTCCGCTCCGTACAGAATCCGGCCGCCCGCCTTCTCGCACGCGGTGGCCAGCGCGGCTGGTATCGCGTGCATGCCGCCGTCGGGGTACCAGACGCCCTGCACCGTGTCCATGTAGGTGATCACCGCGTAGAGGGCCAGCGCGTCGTCCGGAGACAGGCCGGCGTACAGGGCCTGGAAGCTGAACAGCCGGTGCAGTCGCGGGTCGGCGAAGCGCCGCCGCACGGCCGGGCCGAGCCGGCCGAACGCTCCGAGCCGCAGCAGCCGGGCGGCCGCCCGCGGCGAGGACACCAGGTCGAGCGAGGTGGCGAAGTTGCGATCGATGAACCGGGACCACTCGGCGTCGTAGAGCTGCGCGAGCCAGCCGGTGAACCGGTCGTATGCCGCGGCGTCGACCGGCCCGCTGGCCGCGTCGATCTCGGCTCGCATGGCCGCGTGCTCGGCGCGCACGCGCAGGGTGCTGCCGTCCGCGTACACGGCCCGGTACGCCGGGTCCAGCCGGCGCAGGGTCAGCACGTCGGTCATCCGCACGCCGGCGGCCCCCAGCGTGTCGGCGATGAGTTGCGGCATCGTCAGCACCGATGGGCCGGTGTCGAAGACGAAACCGGCGGATGCCTGCCGGCCGGACCGGCCGCCGGGAATGGATTCCCGTTCGGTGACCAGCACGTCGTGACCGCGCCCGGCCAGGTGACAGCCGGCGGCGAGGCCGGCCAGGCCGGCCCCCACGACGACGATCCGGCTCATCGCTCGCGCCAGGCGATGGTGTGCGCGAGACGCCGGAGTTCGTCGGCGGCGTCCGGGTCGAGCGACGGGTCGTCGAGGGCGTGTAGGGCCGCGTCCACCGCGTCCCCGATCATCCGCTCGACGGCCGACCGGGTTCCGTTGCTGACCAGTTCGTCCAGCAGCAGCGCCAGGTCCACCCCGTCGAACGCGGGCGTGCCCACCCGATCCAGCGCCCGCCGGGCGGCGCCCGATCGGGTCCGGTCGTGGGCGATGGACAGGAGCACCGTCGGTTTCCCGGTGATCAGGTCGTCGCCCGCCGGCTTGCCGGTCCGGTCCGGGTCGCCCCAGATGCCCAGGATGTCGTCGCGCAGGGCGAACGCCTCACCGAGGGTCTGGCCGTACCGCCGAAGCCGATGCGCAACCGCCTCCGGCGCGGACGCCGCGGCCGCGCCCAGCTCGAGCGGACGCTGCACCGTGTAGCACCCCGACTTGAGGATGGCCACCGTGCGGGCGAAGGTCAGGTCGCGGCGGCGGGCCGCGGTGCCGGTCAGGTCCTCACGTTGGCCGACGACGAGTTCGATGACCAGATGCCGCCAGAGCCGACGGATACCGGGCGTGGTCTCGGCGATCAGTCCTTCCGCCTCGGCCAGCGCCAGGTCCCCGGCCAGGATCGCAATGCTGGTGCCGAACAATCGGGAGTCGCCGGCGGAGCCCGCCGAGATGTGGCGAAGCCCGGCCTGGCGGTGGATGGTCGGCACGCCGCGGCGAGAGTCCGACTCGTCCATGACGTCGTCATGGACGAGGGCGAACAGGTGCAGCAGTTCGAGCGCGGCACTCACGGTCACGATGGTCTGGCGATCGCCGGCGCGGTGCGGTCCACCGGCCGCCGCCCAGCCCAAGCAGGTCATGGTCGGGCGGATCCGCTTGCCGCCGCTGCGCAGCAGCGTGGTGAGCAGCTGCGGCAGATCGGCGCTGCCGAGCACGTCCGCCGGCCGGCCGCCGACCAGTTCGGCCCACTGCTCGGACAGCGCGGCCATGGTCCGGTCCAGGAGGCCGTCGACGGCGGTGAGGTGGTCCCGGACACGTGTTCCGTGGTCGGGCAGGGCAAGAAGCCGGCCCGTCGCGGCCGGCTCCGTTGGCATCAGTTCGATCGGCTGGGTCACGTCACTTCCGGCGGTGCGTCCGGTGGGTTGTCGCTTCCGGTACCTCGCGAACGACGCCTTTGGAGGCGGCCGCGGCGATTTTTCGCGCTGAGACCGCTGCACGTCCGGGTCGATCGGGTGAGCCGGTGGGGGGTCAGACCACGGATGACGCCGGCCAGGTGGTCGTCGTGCATGGTTGTGAGCGGGGCTGGATCACGGATCCAGGGGACTGCTCCGGGATACCCGCCGGCTGAACTTCTCGGCGGGCCAGTGGATCTCGATCCGCAGTGGGGGTCGAGCCGGGGGCCTGCCGGGGCCGGGGGACTGCCGCGGTTTCCAGGGTGGGGATGTCGGGGGCCGGAGTGGCCGGCTGTGGTGGGCGTGTCCGGTGGGTGTGGTGGTGGTGATGACGCCGGTGTCGTCGACGTGGGTGGTCCAACCGTCCAGGTCCTTGACCAGGTTGCACGCGGTGCACCGGCCGTTGCCGTTGCGCAGGTCGGTGGGACCGCCCCGGCTGACCGCGACGGCGTGATCGGCGTGCCGAATGGGGGCCCCACACCAGGGGGTGCGGCAGATCTGATCACGGGCGGCGAGGAACTGGCGCGCGGTGTCGGGGAAGTCGCGGCGGCGGGCGTCGGCGGCCAGCAGGTCCCCGGTGCCGGGGTCGGTGAACAGCCGCCGCACCCACACCCGGGTGCGTTCGTCCGCGGTGAGCAGGTCACGGGAGATCGCGGCGGGGACGGGTCCGTGGCCGATGAGGTGGGCGGGTTCGTCGTCCCGGTCGGCCAGGGTGCGGTCGGTCATGACCGGGTGCAGCTCGACGGCGGGCCGTTCGGGCTCGCCGTTGCCTGGGGTCATGGTGCGGCGCACGCCGATCGTCCCGAGCGTGCGAGGGCGTCCATGGGCACTGTGTCGGCCATGACCTGGCCCTTGCTGCGGTGGTCGTCAGGGTCGCAGTGGGCGGTCATCGCGGCCCGGTGCAGCACCCCGTAGACGCCGACGCCCTCCTTGACCGGTAGCAGCGCGGTCACATAGGTCATGCAGTCGGGGGCGGGGCGGATGGTGACCCGCCGGTCGGTGACCGCTGTGCGGGCACGGTCGACCGCACCTTCGGGGTCGATGCGGTGCGCCCAGCCGCGGGCCTGGTGCGCGGTGTGCTGGTCGCTCCACCCCGCCCTGATCAGCGTCGCGCGTTGGGACACCGCGAACGCGTCGGTGAGCCGGGCCTGCCGGGCGGTGATCGCGGTCTTGAGTCGTTCCAGGGCGGTGATCTCGTCGATCCGCTCGGGGTCGGTGCAGGTGGTGTCGAGCGCGGCCAGCATCGCGACCATCGCGACGGCCTGTTCGGTACTCGACATGTGTTCGATGGTGCCAACAATCACGACCGCTGGCAACGCCGTAATACCTTCTCAGTTCATGTTCATCGAACGTAGTTCCGCAGATGAACCGGGCGGCGAACCAGCTGCCGGAGCCGGACCGAGCGGGGCAGGGGCCAGCCGCGTCCGTGCGGACCGGCACCGGCCGACCGGAGGTACCAGTACGTTTGCGATCGCCCGGTGGCCACCTTGACCAGCGCCAACACGCCCAAGATCACGATCTCCGACTGCAGGACTAGCCGAGGCGGAAGGGCGGGTAGCGGTCGGTCAGCAGTAGGGTTGCGTAGGCGCTGACCCGCAGCGCCCACCGGGTGACGCCCACGACGTAGTCGAACAGGCCGCGCGGGTATCGCCCGGTGAACAGGATGGCGAACCAGGCGATGATGACCGCGAAGAAGGCGCCCAGGAACAGGAACGCGAGCACGATGATGTGCGGGATCACCAGCAGCCACTTGACCAGCGGTAACCAGCGGTTCAGATCCTTTTCCGCGTCGGGGTAGTCGAGGTCCAGGTGGACGGACTGCTCCTCGACGGTCGACGGGTACCGGTCGGTGAGCAGCGCCCCGTACGCGGCGACCCGGGCGCCGAACCGGTTGAACTGCAAGGCGAAGTCGAACCACCAGCGCGGGTAACGACGACGGAACACGACCATCAGCAGCGTTGCCGCGAACAACCCGCCGGCGATGCCGCCGCCGGTCCGGCTGACCTGGGTCACGACCTGACCGGTGTCGGTGATGACGGTGACACTGGACGTGGCGGCGGCGGACAGCGCTCCCAGCACGATGGCGATCGGGATGATCCAGATGAACCGGAATGCCGTGGTGATCCGGTCCAGGTGCTCGGGGTAGTCGATCTCGAGCCGGGCAGCGTACGGCTTGGTTGGCGCGGTCATGGCAGTTGCTCCTTCGGTTCGGTTCCGACGGGCAGCGACGCCGGGAGTGCCCCGTCGCCAGGGTGGGTGCCGGCGCCGCTGTGCCGCTCATCGGTGAGGTGACCGCGACGGCCAGGAAGGATCGACGGCCGCGGCCGGCCCGCAAACAATCCTTCCGAGAGGAATTCAGGAACTGGCCGGGCCACGGGCGCGAGCCATCCGCGGTCGCATGAGCAGGTACGCGATCACCGCCAAGCCGACCATGACGAACAGGCGGTTGGGGTCCACCGCGGGGAGCCACTTGACCTTGCCGCCCTGGACGACGTACGCCCCGGCCGGGCTGCCGGTCATCCCGAAGCCGCCGCCCTCACCCTCCTGGCCCTTCTCGTCGTGACCGGAGCCGCCGCCCGCACCACCCCTGACCGAGGCGGCCGGAATGACTGCGAGGCCATCCTTTTCGAACGGTTCGGCGTAGACCCTCTTGACCGTCAGCGCTTCCCGAGTTGAGTTGACCAGCTCGTCGAGTTTCATGGCTGCTCCTTGCCTCCGGGGGCCAGCACGCGGATCGGCCCCGCTGGAGCCAACTCTCGTCGGGCCGCAGCCGGCAACGGAAGGGGAGAAGGTCCTGGCGGGCCGGGCGGTCACGCAGGGACTCATCCATCGAGGCGGGCGCGGCGAACCGGAAGGTCGAGCCGTCGGCCGAGTTCGGTGAAGTCGATGCCGAACAACTCCCGGACCCGACACCCTCGGGCCGGATGAGGAAGACACCGTGGTCGGTGTAGACCCGCGTCACGCAACCCAGTCCGGTGAGTGGGTCGGTGATGACCGGGACCGTGCCGGCGTTGATCAGATCCGGGCCGATCTCGACCTCATTGCGCCTCGGGACCCATGTTGAGCATGCCGTTCTCGGTGTGCAGGACGACCCCGAGCCGGCCGGCAGGTAGTTGGGCACTTGGCGCGGGAACGAGCAGAGAACTTGCGTACCCGCCGTTCGCGGATCAGCGCGGCCAGGCCCCGGTCGCCGTTGCCCGCGTTGTTGCTGACCACCACCAGATCGCCGGCACCGCACTCGACCAGGGCCTCGATGAGGTCGGCAGTCGGGTCGGCGGGGCGGCGCTCGATCAGTGCCAGACCGGAATGATCAGGTACAGCCCGAACAGGACCACCGCGCCGGCCGCTGCCAGGCACGCCCAGCCGGCGATGCTCGCCCACCACACCCGGGCCGGTGTGGCCGGTCCTCGGGCTGCCACCGTCAGGGCGACGACTCCGGCCGTCACGACGCCGACCACGACCAGGGTCACCGCCACGGTGGTCACGGCGACCAGGGCCAGCGACTCCCAGTCGATCTTCACGGTCAACCACCCGTCAGGTGCTCGTCGAATCCACGGGTTCAGTGGATCGCGCCGGAATCGGCGACAGCCGGACGTCGGCGGAGTCGTTGACCGTGCTGCTGGACACCGGCGCCCGCCGGGAGACCGCGTAGATCCCAAGCCCGCCGACGATCAACGCGGTCAGCACGATGAAGACACCGAGCGCGCCGGACAGCGCCACCGCGGCGGCCAGCGCACCCATGACCGCCGCCGCGGGCAGCGTGAGCAGCCAGCCGTAGACGATCCGACGGGCAGTCGACCAGCGCACCGGGGCCAGCCGGTGACCGATGCCTGCACCCAGGATCGAACCCGAGCAGACCTGGGTGGTGGACAGCCCGAATCCGAGATGAGAGGAAGCCAGAATGGCGGCGGCCGAGGCTGTTTCCGACGCGAAGCCCTGCGGTGCCCGGATGTCGACGATTCCCCGGCCCATTGTCCGCATGATCCGCCAGCCGCCGGAATAGGTGCCCAGGCCGATCGCCAGGCCGGCGCTGGCGATCACCCATAACTGCGGCGCGGACCCCGACTCCTGATAACCGGCGGTGATCAGCACGAGGGTGATCACGCCCATGGTCTTTTGTCCGTCGCTGGTGCCGTGCGACAGCGCCACCAGGGACGCCGAGACGGTCTGCGCCCGTCTGAACCAGTTCGTCGCCGGCCCGAAATTGTCGGGTCGAACGAGGCGATAGACGAGTGCGGTCGCTAATCCGGCGGCGACGCCGGCAATAACCGGCGCGGCAAGCGCCGGCAGCAGGATCTTGGAGACCACCACCGGAAAGTTCACCCCGGAGATTCCGGCACCGACCAGCACGGCGCCGATCAGCCCGCCGAACAAGGCATGCGAGGAGCTCGAGGGCAGCCCGAACAGCCAGGTCACCAGGTTCCACAGGATGGCCGCCGCCAGGCCGGCGAAGACCATCGTAGGCGTCACCAGGGCGTCGTCGACGATGCCGCCGGAAATGGTCTTGGCGACCGCGGTGGACAGGAAGGCCCCGGCGACGTTCAGTACCGCGGCGATCAGCACCGCCACTCGTGGCCGGAGCGCTCCGGTCGCCACCGAGGTGGCCATCGCATTGGCGCTGTCGTGGAATCCATTGGTGAAATCGAAGAACAGCGCCGTGATGACGACCAGCGCAACCAGCACCATCGTTGTTGTCATAGCCCGGGCAGCACCGCCTTTCGGGGTTGCCACCGACAGTAGGGACCGCGAATTGTCCGCATCCAGGGCCGAAGGTCCTGGTGGATCCGACCGCGGGCCACCACCGTGCGGGACCGGCTCGGGAGACAGATCGGGACCGACGGCCCTGTCGGTGCGCAGCACCGGAGAGCGACGATGAGGGCAGGCCCGGCCGCCGGGGCCGGGTTGTCGTGCCCCAGCGCGGGGCACCGCGGGGAGGCGTCCGCGCTGGGCCGGTGGAAGGGACGGTCGACATGACTGACGCAATCAACCAGATCCGTTCGGAAGACACCGCCCTGCGCCAGGTCGCGCTGGGCCGCCTCAAGAAACAATCGGACTTCTGGTTGCACCTGATGATTTACCTGATGGTGAACGGATTCCTGATCATCATCTGGGCGATGGCGGGAATGCCATTCTTCTGGCCCATTTTCCCGATCTTCGGCTGGGGCATCGGAGTCGCGGCCAATGCGTGGGATGCATTCCTGCGTCGCGAGCCGACGGAGTCCGAGCTGCAACGCGAGATCGCCCGATTGCGCGCGATGAACGCCACCGGCTGACCGGCGCCGGTCAACCTCGCGGCCGTCCACACAACCTCGCCGAGAAGAGCCCTGGCACGAGCAGGTTCGCGACAGAGGCATCCCGTGAGGCGAGCGGTGGGACGTCGAAGACCGTCTCGACGGTCGCCAGTACGGAGGTGGTGTCGTGCGACGTGCGTCCACGGCGAAGTCGCGGGTGAGCAATGGCGAGACCACGAGGGCCGGGAACCGGGTGCCCGGACCCCACCGGTCGGAGATGCCGCGGCGGCCGGCCGGCGGGGCGATGTGGTCAAACTGCCCGCCGAACTCGTCGTAGGTGACGATCACCAGGGTCGAGGCTGCCTGGGGGCCGTGCTCGATCGCCGACAACAGGTCGACGAGATGGTCGCTGCCCTGGTGCTCGCTGGCGCAACCGGGATGCTCGTTCTCGGCGCCGATCGGTTTGACGAAACTGACCGGCCGCAATGTGCCCGCCTTGGCCGCGCCGATGAACTCGACCTCGTCGCGCAGGTGCAGTGTGCGCGCTGCGGTGCCCGGTGCATAGTTGGCGTAGTAGTTGAACGGCTGATGGTGGTACTGGAACAACGCGTCCGGGCAGTTCGGGTAGCCGGCGCCCACGGCGGTGGCGGAATCGGTGCAGGTATCGGGCGTATCTCCGTTGGTCCAGCCCGGACCGGCGACATCTCCGTTCGCGTTCGACCAACCGCCCGAATACCACGCCCAATCGACGTACGCCGCGGACAGCCGGTCGCTAGCACTGTGTACGGCACTGCGGAACACCTCGGATCAGGGGCTCCGGACGGGCGGGGAGTAGGTCCATGCCCCGTCGGCCAGCGGCCGGTACGGGCTGGCATCCACCCGGACCAGGAAGGGAGTCCAGCCCGGGCCGGCCCGACTCGTGCCGGACGGGCGGGCCGCGTCAGCCATCCGATCGGCCAGGATGAGTTCGAGTTGCCGTTGCGGTGAAACCGATCCCGGGTGGGTCAGTTGTTGTCGAACTGCGACGGCCAGCGCGACCGCGCTGACCGTGGCCGGATCGGACGGCCCGTCCTGCACCTCGCGTCCGGCCCGGTGCGTACGATCGGCCGGCCGCGGCCACCTCGTCGGTCGTCGACGGACCGCTCGCCGGGACCACCCTCCCGGCCACCGGAACCGGGAGGCGGTCCCCGGCGCCGGCCGGGCGACCACGTCCGGCAATTCGTCGAACCCCACCATCACGAGTGTGGTTGTCATGCGAACTCCTTCGTCACCAACGGCCGGCCCGGACCGTGGCCGGCCCAGTCGGGCACCCGTCCGACCCCCGGTCGTGGCCGGTGCCGTCCGATCAGTTCCGTTGCGTACTCGATCGTTCGTCGGACCGGACGTTGGCCGGGCGGTTGCCACGGGCGCCGCGGCCGGCTGAAACCAGCGTGGCCGGTCCGGCTGTCGATGCATCGGGCCGAAGGTCCCCGAATGGGCCGACCAGTGGTCGGATCCGTCACCGATCGATTTCCCGTTGTCCGGCCGGGGGAGTAGCCACCCTCAGGGACCAAATGCCCTGGCCGGGGTGACCCGGCCGGCCGGACAATTCGGTCATGTCCAGCACTGTTCTGATTCGGCAGCGGGCCGCGTCCTTTGCGGCGACCCGGACGACGACACTGCCTGTCGCCGAGCTTGCGGAGTGGTTGGGGCTGACCTATCGCCGTATCGCCGACCACCTCGCCAGTGTCGGGCGCCGTCCGTCCGGGCCGCCGTTCGCCCGCTACCACCGGCATGACGACGGCCGGTTCGATGTCACGGCCGGGTTTCCGGTGGACGACAGGTTCGCCGGGAACGGCGATATCGTTGTCGAATGGATCCCGGGTGGCCGGGTCGCGGTGGTGCAGCATCGCGGCGGTGACGAGGCGATGGTCGCGGAGTACCGCAGGTTGGCGGAATGGCTGATGTCCCACCATGCGATCGCCTCGAGCGGTCCGTACGAGGTGTACCGCAAGGGACCCGGCGACGTCCCGGATCCGGCGGCTCAATTGACGGACATCGTGCAGCCGTTCCGCCTCGACGCGCCGCACGCTCGCCCGAAAGGGCCTTGACCGGCGACCGCCGACCCGGCCGACACGGCGACGGATCCGGGATGGCGCCACCGCAGGCATCGCGACGGTGGTGGATCGACCGGTTGCGGGTGACCGTGATCGGCGCGGTGATCGCCGTGCACGCCGCCACCGCCTACGTCGTGCCGATCTCCTGGTACTACGAGGAGCGGACGACCTCGGACGTGACCCCGACGCTGCTCGGCCGGCCGGTCGAACTGCTGGCCGCGTTCGGGCTGTCCCCGCTGTTCCTCGTGGCGGGGTTCTTGGCGGCCGGCTCCCTGGCCCGGACCGGCCCGGCTGCGTATGCGGTGACGCGCTTGCTGCGGCTCGGGGTGCCGGCGGTGGTGTACGTGCTCATCCTCGACCCACTGGTGCGCTGGATGGCTGCCGGCGCGGAAGGTCATGACCGGTCGTTGCTGGCCGAACTGACCGATCTGGGCAACGGTCGGGGATTCGGGCCGCTGTGGTTTGTCGTTGCCCTGCTGGGGTTTTCCCTGCTGTACGCCGGATGGCGATGGCTCCGCCCGGTCCCTCCGATGCGGGCGGAGTTGATCGGCGTCCGGCCGCTGCTGCTCGTCGCGGCGGCGATCGCGGTGGTCGACCTGCTGACCTGGCCTGGGCTGCCCGGCACCGTCGACCGCTACTTCGACTTCGGATGGCCCCACTGGCAACAGGCGGCCGGTGTCTTCGTACTGGGCGTGCTGGCCGGCGAACGGGGCTGGTTCGACCGGATGCCCGCGGCGCTGGTCCGGTCCTGCGGCCACCTGGCCCTGCTGATGTTCGCCGGACTGGCTGTCCTGGCCGCCGCGAGCATCCCCGGCGAGGCCGGGCCGCTCGCGAACGGTCGGTGGCCGGGCGTGGTCATGGCGCTGCTCGACGGCGGCACCGCCGTCGTGCTGATGATCTGGCTCGTCGACGTTCTGCAGCGCCGCTGGTCGGCCCATCCGTCGGCCGTCGCCATGCGGGCCGCCCGTGGCTCCTATGCCGCCTACGTGTTCCATCCGATCGTTCTCGTCGCTCTGTCCATCGTCTTGCGCACCGTCGGCTGGGCCCCGGAGATGAAGGGTCTCCTCGTCGCCGTCATCGGGGTGCCGGTGGCCTTCGTCGTCGGCTTCCTGGTGACCCGTCTGCCGACCGTACGCAACGTCCTCTGATCGGTTCCGCCGGAAGCGGGCGGGTGCCGGAGCCACGCCACATCCCGGCCGACCGAGGGCCGGTGCGCTCGAGCCGGGGGCGCCGGCGGCGATCGACGAGCGATCTGCTGCGGGCGGCGCCGCGGCCGGATGGCGGGTACCGGTACGCACTCGGAGGCGCGGGGGACGGCCGGTCCCAGGACCGAGTCACGGTCGGCGTCACCCTCCGGCCGGGGTCGACGCCACTCGCTGAGGCCGACGACCACGGTCATCCACCCGAGCAGGCCGGCCGGCCCACTCAGCAGCCCGACGAGCACGCTCGCGATGACCACCGCGATTGCTCCGGCAACCACCGCCAGCCGGCTCTGGCGGGCGGCGCGGGACAGTAGATGTGCTCCCCAGCCGAAACCCGCCGCAGCAATCAGATACACGCCCGCCGTGCTCGGATCCACGGGTGCTCACCGGCCGATCGGCCCGTTCGCCGCCGGCAGGTCGGGGTTCACACCGGCCCAGGCGATGTCGGCGAGCGTGCCCTCGACCACTGGCGCGCCGGCAGGCTCGGTCAGCCGGCTACCGATGGCGTGTGCGGCGGTGCGTTCTCGGGTCATCGTCGATCCTTGGCAGGTGCTCGGCTCGAGCTATCCCGGGCGAGGGCGACCCGGTGCTGTCGACTCCTTCCACCTCACTTCTGAATCATGCTGATCGGTAGAGACTTTGGGCCTGCGACCCGGTCGTTGCGGGTGAGGCGGTCAACGCCCGGCGGGAAGGGCGCGGCAAACGCGGGGCATCGAACCGTCGGGACCTCGGCCCCTACCGGGTCGGCGGCGCCGCTGCAAGCATGGCCGGAAGGAGGCGACCGACATGGCCGATATCGTGCGCTCCCCGGCGAGTTCCTCGTCGTCGGTACCCGGCCCACCGGCCGTGCTGCGCTGGACCGCCCTGTGTGCCACGGCGGAGTCCGTGGGCATGGCCGCATCGGCGGCCGCGGCCAGGCTTGCCGGCGCCACCGTCGGCGATGGCCCGACGACGGCGCCCGCGGCACTGGCCGCTCTGGCCATCATCGTCACCGGCGGTCTCATCGAGGGCACCGCGCTGGGCGTCGCCCAGGCCAGTGGCCTCGCCGCCTGGCTACCCGGCCGGCGATCCAACTGGATCATGGTGACCGTGATCTTCGCCGGGGTCGGCTGGGCCGCGGCCTCGGCCCCGGCGGTCCTGCTCCCGGACGACGGCGCAGGCGAGCCGACCCCGTTCCTGCTCACGGTCACGGCGGCCGGGCTGGGCCTGCTGATGGGCGCGGTGCTGGGCGCCGGGCAGTCGCTCGTGCTGCGCGGCCGGGTGCCGCACCCGTGGCGATGGAGCGGGGCCAGCGCCCTGGGCTGGGCGGTCGCGATGCCGATCATCTTCGTCGGCGCTTCGCTGCCCGGACCGCAGTGGCCACTGGCGGTCGTGATCACCACCGGAGCGCTGACCGGCCTGGTCGCCGGTGCGACCCTCGGGGTGATCAGCGGATTGCTGTTGCCCTTCCTCGTAGATGGTCGGGTCAGGGCGCGGCCGGCTCCGGGAGCGAAGTGAGCGTGATCATCGCGATATCGAACTCGCGGGCGGCCTCGGACAGGTCCTCGTGGGTCGGCTGCGCGCCGGGCTGGATCTCGAGACCGAGGCGTCGCTTCACCCCGGCGACACCGAACCGCGCCAGGATCTCGGCGACGATGTCGGCCACCGGATCCGGATCCTCATCGAGTTTCGCGTGCATCCGGAATCGCCGGCCGAAGCGAGTCACTTCGACGTCGCCGCCGCCGCGCAGGTTGCGACGCCAGCGATGCTGGGTGACGACCAGCAGGCGGTCGCCCAGATCGACGAATCCCACCGGTATGTCGTAGCGGCGCCCGGTTCGGCGGCCGATCACGTGGAGCATCAGGACCGAGTCGTCCAGCCAGCGGTGCAGCGGCGACCGCAGGCCGACCTGGACGGCCGGGTTCAGCACAGTGATCAGACGTTGCGGCGGAACGGTGCGGTGAATGGTCGAGGTCATCACATCTCCTTCGCTCCAACTGGTTCGACCCGGAATCGGCGGCCCGCGACCGATCAAGGCCCGATCAGCCGGTGACCGTGATCCGGATCCCCGGGCGGGTGGCCCGCCACCGCTCCTGCAGCAGCATGACGGTCGGTGTCGTCGCCAGCCAGACGACCGGCACGACGTAAAGGAGGTAGCTCAGCCAGCCCTGCGGGGCAACCGGCCCGGTCGGGTCGATCAGTGAGAGAGTGAGCACGGCGCAACATCCGGCAGCAGCGGCCGACAGCCAACCCAGCCACGGCGGGAACACTCGCTCCCGCAGCGAGACGACCGCGACGGCCGCATACATCACCGCGATCGGCAGATTGGCCACCGTCAACATCACGTAACCCAGATCGACCGTCATGGCGGCGGTGGTGGCGTCGATCCAGCCGCGATCCGGCAGAGTCAGGGCGAGCTGAGGGCACAGCGCCAGCATTGTCATCCCGTAACCGACCATGCCGGCCGTGAAGGCCACCATCGTGACCTGGCCCCGATGCGGCTCGCCGCGGATCATGAAAGTACGCAGGCTGCCCAGGAACCACATGAAGAAGGCGCCGCCGAGCAGGAACAACAGCGCTTGCCAGAGGACTGCCGTCCGATCGGCCACCAGGAAAGCGGGTATGTCCTGCGGCGTGCTCGGCCATGGCCGCTCCAGGGCCGCGGCACCAATGCCGCACAGCAGGGACAGATAACCGGTTGAGATCGAAAAGTTCCTGATCAGTGTGGATGTCATCGTCGTCACCTTGTCGCGAAGCCGGTCCGCACCGCGGCTGTCGCCGACCTACATCGCATCCGCCCAGGACCGTGCCTCGACCGTAGCCATGACCCGGTGGTATCCCCAGAGGCAAAGGTCCCATGGCGCCGACCGTCCCGGCTCCACCCCCGGCCGGTGCCCACGGGCAGGCGGGAAGCACCCGAATCGGGACTTTCGGCCGTTCCCGCTCCCTCGGCACCGGATCAGGCTGAATGGATACGCCAGGCGAAGGAGCCGACGATGAAGGCTCGAGAAGTCATGTCCTATCCGGTGATCACGGTGACCCCGATGACGACGGCCGTGGACGCGGCGAGGCTGCTGTACTCGCACCGTTTCACCGCGCTACCGGTGGTCGAGGACGACCGACTCGTCGGCATCGTCACCGAGGCGGACCTGATCGACGACTCCGGCCGGCCCGATGCGTCGCCGCTGCTCGTGCGGGACGTGATGTCCACCCCGGTGGAGTCACTGACCCCGGCCGCGGACCTTGCCGCCATCGCCCGGATCATGCTCGCCGTCCGGATCCGGTGCCTACCGGTGGTGGACGGCCTTCGCGTTGTCGGCGTCGTCACGAGACGAGACCTGCTGCGCGCCGGCCTCTCACATACCGACCAGGGCCTGGCCGATGAGATCGGCCGGCAACTGGCCGAGCTGGACACGCCGAACCGTTGGCGAGTGTCGGTGGAGGCCGGGGTGGCCGACATCGAGGACTACGGCAACGATCGACGGATGCGGGATCGGGCCGCGCAACTGGCCTCGGAGGTGCCCGGAGTCGTGCAGGTGCATGCCCGGCATCAGACCCCCGATCCCTTCTGACCGGCATCCGAAGATCGAATCCGGGCCGCGCTGACCGTTCGACGGGTCGAGCCTTGCATCGACCGAGTTCCCAGGAGGTGTTGACCGTGTCCGAGCCAGATCTGGTGCCGGAGCATGAGACGGCGACCGGAGTCCGCCGCGTCCGCCGAAGCCGGAAGGACCGGGTGTTCGGGGGGGTCTGCGGCGGTCTCGGACGCTACCTGGACGTCGATCCGGTCCTGCTTCGCGTTGCCGCTGTGGCGCTGGCCCTCTCCGGTGGGTTGGGCGTGCTGGCCTACCTCATCGCCTGGATCGTCATTCCCGAAGAGGCCGGGCCCGAATCCGACGCCCCGGCGCCCGCGGTCAACCGGCACGGCGTGGCGCTGGTCGTGGGCACCTCGTTGGTTGCCCTGGGCGCGCTGTTGCTGGTCCAGCAGGTGGTCCCGTGGTTCAGCAGCGCGATCTTCTGGCCGGTCGTCATCGTCGCGATCGGTGTCGCGGTCGTGTTCTCGGCCCGGCGGTGACCGATGAGCACCAACGTGGAGAGCGGCTGGACGGCACCGGAACAGGCCGGCGACGTCGGTGGTCCACGGTTCGACCGGATCGTGATCGGGTTGCTGCTCAGCGCGGTCGGTGTGGGCTGGTTGCTCGACCTGGCGGGCGTGTCCGTGCCCTGGCGGATGTTCCCGGCCGGTGCTTTGGTCCTGATCGGTGGCGCGCTGCTGGCGACGCTGATCGGCGGGCGCGGGCGGGGAGTGTTGATCGCGCTGGGGATCGTGGCGACCCTGCTGGGGGTGGCCATCGGGGTCGGCGCCGACCGATACCAGGGACCGGTCGGCGACCACCTCGTCGCCCCGACGTCGGCCGACTGGCCGGTCCAGGAGCACATCAGTGCCGGCACCCTGACCGTCGATCTGACCCGTCATCCACTGCCCGACACGGGCCGGCTGGAGGCGGATGTCGGGGCCGGCCGGATCGTCGTCCTGGTGCCGCCGGAACGGAATCCGAGCATCAAGGCATCCGCCACCGCCGGTTCGATCACGGTGGACGGCGTCAAGGTGGACGACGGTGTCGACCTGCAATGGTCCGGGCCCGGCGAGCGCGCGGACGCCGTCGAGCTGGTGCTGCACGCCGGGCTGGGGGACATCGAGGTGCGTCATGAGTAGAGCCCAGGGCGGCGCCGCGGCCGCAGGCTTCGGTCTCACCTTCTTGCTCACCGGGATCGCATTGCTGCTGCAGGAGATGGGCTTGCTGGCGGTGCGTTGGTCGCTGGTGCTCCCCCTGATCGTCCTCGGCGTCGGCCTGGTGGTGGTCGTCTCCGGTCTGGTCGGCGCGCACCGGTCGGCGCGATGAACGCCGGTCGACGGGGTGGAGGACCGGAGGACTGTCGACCCCTCGATTGCCCACCACCAAAAGGCGGTGCACGCGCCTTCCGGGACGGTCTGCTCACCGCCCGGGAGCCTGCACCCGCCGTGGAACCGGTCGAGCACCCAGGTCGGCACCGGTGATCCGCCACCACGATGGATCGTCGGAGCCTCCGCTCGGGTCAGGTGCTCCATGTACGACATCGTCGCGCCACGATCCCGCCAGGACGTGATAGCGGATGGAACCACGAACGGACACCAACGACAGGACCCGCCAGAGTGCTCGGGCGTACCGTTCGGCCTGCTGCGCTCCGTCCCATTGGTAGACCCCCCGGTACCGGCCGAACTCATCGGCGGCGAGCCACCATTTGGCCACGAATCCGGGGAATCCGACGAACAGTGGGGTGTTCACGATGCTCGTCCACCGGAACACGTCGTGCCCCCGGCCGCGCGCCCACCGCAGTCGGAAGCCGACGACCAGCACGCACGGATCCTCGGTCGGGGCGCGGACGGCGATGGTCTCCCGGTAGACGGGGGCGGATGTGCCGTCCGCGAAGTGGAACCAGGTGCCCACCCAGGCGCGGGGCATTCGCAGCCGCCCCCGCAGCACCATCCCGCCGGTCACCGCAACGCAGCGGGTCACCGAGGCGACCGCGACCCGAACCGGCGCCGGATACTGCTGCCGGGTCACTGATCTCGTCGACGTGCCGGGACCGGCGGCGCGTGGATCGGCCGGGCCCGCACTCATGACCGACGGGTGGTGGCCAGCTGCCTGCCCCACTCCGCCGCGCGCTGGAGTTCGCCGTCCAGAAGGGGACCCTCGGTGTCGGCGACCAGGAAGCTCTGGGCGTGATCGGCCTTGGCGTACCCATGGCGGCCGGCGACCTTGCCCGCCTTCTTCGCCGCGGAACCGGGCAGGTGCTTGACCCGGCCGGCCTTGGTGTCGAACGTCGCCACCGTCTGGGGGTGGCGGCCGACCGGCAGGGCGTCGAGCCATTCCCGGATGCCGATGGCTTCCGATCCGTTGGGAGCTCCGCGATGGTGCGCCTCGGCGCGGGTCGCCGGCCTGCTCATCGAGAAGGCGTGGGTGGGTCCACCCGCCACGATCAACGACACGTCGACGCCCGGCTCCGCGGGGGCGCTGGCGACCTCGACCACCTCGACGGTGTCGGTCTCGGCGATGCCCTCCGCGATCGCTCGGGCGACCTGCTCGGTGTTGCCCCACATCGATTCGTAGACCACCAGTGCCCGCATGACAATCCTCCTGGTTCGTTGGTTGGGTCCTTCTCCGGGGGTGGGCCATCCGGTCGGCCGCGCCGTCCCAGTGGGCCGGCCGTCAGCCGGCCCGCGTGGCCGCACACAGAGCGGCTGGTTCCGGGTCGGCGATGCCCCCGATCAGCTCCGCCCACGCCATGAGACTGCGGTCGGGCAGGAACTCGGCGGCCCGGTCGGCGGCGCCGCGGCCGATGGACTCGGCCAGCCGCGGGTCCTGGACCAGCCGCCGGATCAGCCGGCCGAATCCGGCCAGGTCGTACGGGTCCGGCAGCAGCAGACCGGATTCCCGGTCCCGGATCTGGTCGCGGATACCGCCGATGGCGCTGGCGACCACCGGCCGACCCTTCCACATGGCTTCCAGCACTGTCAGCCCGAATCCCTCGGCCAGACTCTTCTGGGCGACCACCGTTGCCTGCCGTTGCAGGGCATTGACCAGAGCCGCATTCTCCTCGACGTCGGTGACGGGCAGGCAGGCCAGGTGGATGCGTTCGCGTTGGTCCGGCGGCAGGTGGTGCCAGATATCCACGCACCGTTGGAATTCGGCGGCACCTTCGGGATCATCGGACACGCCGCTGACCATCGGGCCGGCCAGAACCAGATGCGCCGGCGTGCGCGGGGCGACGTGCTCGGCGAAACCGATCATCACGCCGGGCATGTCCTTGAGCCGGTCCCACCGGGACACCTGCACGACCAGCGGCTGGTCCGGTGCGGGCGGTGGCCCCGACTGCACGACCTCGGCCCGCCGACGAACGCGACCCAGGGAACCGTCGCGCCGACGGTAGGCCGCGGCGGCGCCGCTGCCCGGCTGCAGCAGTCCGGCCTGGGCCAGCATGGCCCGGGCGCTGTCCATGGGCAGCGGGCTGTTCTTGGCCGACAGCGGATCCAGCGTGGGGGTGATGATGCGGGTCCGCTCGACGGGAATCGTCGGCGGCCGGAACGCCGCGCGGGAGAACACGAATCGATCGACCTCGGCCAGGTACGGCCGCAGGAAGCGCCAGGCCCGGCGGCTGGTGCCGTTGCTCCGGTCGATTCCGATGTGACAGCGCCACACCGTCCGGATCCCGCGGCCGGCCAGCAATGGCGCCAGCCCCAGCGTCTGCGGGTCGTGCAGCACCACGATGTCGTCGGAGCCGAGCTCAGGCAGTAGATCGTGACCCGCATCGGCCAGCACCCGCTCGTAGACCAGGCGTTCGGCGTGGTCGAGCGGGCCGGCGTCGCCGGGGTGGCCGTGCAGGTGATTGTGCAGCCGCTTGGTGACCCGGAAGAACTCCGGCCCACCGCCCACCACCGCCCATCGGGTGCCGATGCCGAAGCCACGGGCGTATCCGAGCAGGGTCGGCAGCATCTCGGCGACGCCACCACCGGTCGCCGTCGCGTTGACGTGGACGACGGCGCGCCCGTCGAGGATGGTCCGGGCGGTGGCGGCGGTGCGGCGCAGCCCGATCAGGCGGTCGTCGCGGATGGTACCGGTGAGTTCCACCGGGTCGAGTGCGGAGAAGGGTGGCCAGATGATCATGACGGCACCGGCCGGCCACGGAGGGCGGTGACGAGGCTGACGATCATCGCGATCGCGGTCCCGGCCATGGCGACGACGAGCAGGACGCGGACCGCCGTCGCCCAGGCACTCGGCTCGGCGCCGAAGTCGAAGGGGAACACCTGCCAGAGCCGGACGATGGCGACGACACCGACGATTTCGGTGACCAGGTCACCGAGGCCCTTGACCCGCGGGTCGTCGCGGAACAGGTAGACCGCGTTGGCCAGGATGCCCACCAGCATCGAGGCGTTGATCCACGGCAGCACGTCCACCATGTCCGCGGTCAGGAAGGGCAGGGTCGACCAGCCGGGGGTCACGTTGATCAGAAACAGCAGCACTGAATTGATCCCGACGGCGACGGCGTAGCCGGCCCGCCGCGCGCCGACGCTCACCGGTCGACGACCGGTCGTGGTGCTGGCCATCGCTGCACCCGCTTTCCGCCATGTCGGAAGGGGCCCGGGATGGGCCCGGAGGGTTCCTACGATCAGCAAACCCGCCAGCAGGGTGCGGGACCAGGGACCTATGACCCGAAGGTCTCGTGCCCTTTCCGGACACGTCCCGAGCCGGGCCAGCAGCCGGTCCGGCCGCCGACCCGGCCGCCGGTCGGACCCGTTGCCCCACTGTGGCTTCGGAGACAACGGTGTCGGGCGCGGCGAGTGGCGACGCCGGCCCGCGCCGACAGGACGAGCGTCGGACCTCGCCCGGTCAGTCGGCCCCGGAGAACGCGGCGTCGAAGGCGGCGGCCGGCGGGTCGAAGGCGAGCGATCGGACGAACGCCAGCGCCTCCGGGGCACCCACCAGCCGGTCCATGCCCGCGTCCTCCCACTCGACGGAGATCGGGCCGGCGTAGTCGATGGTGTTCAGCATGCGGAAGCAGTCCTCCCACGGAACGTCCCCGTGGCCGGTGCTGACGAAGTCCCAGCCCCGGCGGGGGTCGGCCCAGGCCAGGTGGGAGCCGAGGACGCCGCGCCGGCCGTTGCCGGTACGCAGCTTGGCGTCCTTGCAGTCCACGTGATAGATCCGGTCCCGGAAGTCCCACAGGAACATGACCGGATCCAGTCCCTGCCACACGAAATGGCTCGGATCCCAGTTGAGCCCGAAGGCGGGCCGGTGGTCGATCGCCGCCATCGTCCGCTCCGTCGTGTAGTAGTCGTAGGCGATCTCGCTCGGGTGGACCTCGTGGGCGAACCGCACCCCGACCTCGTCGAAGACGTCCAGGATCGGATTCCAGCGGTCGGCGAAATCGCGGTAGCCGGCGTCGATGAGTTCCTGCGAGGCGGGCGGAAACATCGCAACGTACTTCCAGACCGCCGACCCGGTGAAACCGATGACGGTGTCCACCCCGAGCCGGGCGGCGGCCCGCGCGGTCAGCGCCATCTCATCCGCCGCTCGCTGGCGCACCCCTTCCGGGTCACCGTCGCCCCACACCCGGCCGGACAGGATGTCCCGATGCCGGGCGTCGATCGGGTCGTCACAGACGGCCTGACCCGCGAGGTGGTTCGAGATGGCGTACACGGACAGCCCGTGCCGGTCCAGGATCTCCCGCCGGCCGGCCACGTAGTCGTCATCCTCGGCGGCCCGGGCGACATCCAGATGATCGCCCCAGCAGGCGATCTCCAGGCCCTGATAGCCCCAGTCGGCGGCCAGTCGGGCCACCTCCGCGAAGGGCAGGTCCGCCCACTGGCCGGTGAACAGGGTGATCGGTCGTGCCATCGTTTCTCGCTCCTTCGTCGCTCCTCAGCCCGCGGCCGGGATCGCCTGCCATCTGCTGTCGTGCGCCGCACTCTCCTGCACCGCGGCCAGAACTTCCTGCACGTGCAGGCCGTCGGCGAACGTCGGTCGGGCGGGTATGCCGGAGTCGATCGCCCGCACCAGGTCGATGACCTGGTGGGTGAAGCCGTGCTCGTAGCCGAGTCCATGGCCGGGCGGCCACCAGGACGACAGGTAGGGGTGGTCGGGCTCGGTGGTGAGGATGCGGGTGAACCCGGCCGCGGCCGGCGGCCGGCGGCCGTCGTAGTACTGCAGCACGTTCATGTCCTCGAAGTCGAATGCGATACTGCCCTCGCTGCCGCTGATCTCGAAACGCATCGCGTTCTTGCGGCCGAGCGCGAACCGGCTGGCCTCGAACGATGCGGTGGCCCCCGATTCGAGCCGCCCGAAGAACAGGGCGGCGTCGTCGACGGTGACCGGCCCGTACCCCGCGGACGCGTGACCGCCGATCGCCGATGCCCCGGGGTCCCGGGGGCCGGCCAGCGGCCGCTGGGTCACGAAGGTCTCGAGCAGGCCGGAGACACCGGTGAGCCGCTTCGTCGGCCAGCCAGTCCTGCAGGTACTGGGCGCGGACCTGCCGGACCGTGCCGACCGCACCGTCGGCCACCATCTCCCGGGCCAGCGCGACGGCCGGCGTGCGCCGGTAGGTGAAGCCGACCATCGCCTGCCGGCCCGGGGCGGCACCGGCCGCCTCGACCATGCGACGGGCCTGCTCGACCGTATTCGCGAGCGGCTTCTCGCACAGCACGTGCTTGCCGGCGGCCAGCGCCGCGACCGCGATGTCGGCGTGGGTGTCCCCCGGTGAGCAGATATCGACCAGGTCGATGTCGGGGTGTTGCACCACCCGCCGCCAATCCGTGTCGCTCGCGGCCCAGCCGAGCCGATCGGCGGCGGCCCGCACCCCGTCCGCGGATCGGCCGACCACCACCGCCATCTCCGGGCGCCGGGGCAGGTCGGCGACCCTGGCCGCGGTCCGCCAGGCCTGGGAGTGGGCCGCCCCCATGAAGGCGTATCCGATCATGGCCACCCGTAGCGCGGGTGCGGACTCAACGGTCATCGCCGGCTCCCCGAATCACCCTCGCCGGTCAGGACTCGAACGCGGTCGGCAGGAACTGGTCGACGTTCTCCTTGGTGACCACCGGCGCATACAGCACGATCTCCCGGGGCACCGCAACCTCGACCAGATCGCCCAGCGCCTCGTCCTGCACGACGAGTCGGGCCAGCCGGATGCCGTCGGCGGCCTGGGTGGAGGGGTAGATGACGGTCGCCTTCAGAACCGTGTCGTCAGCCTGGATGTCCCGCATGACGTTGGCCGAGCCGGCCCCGCCGACCATGACGAACTCGCTCCGGCCCGCGTTGTTGATGGCGGCCATCACGCCGACCCCTTGATCGTCGTCGTGGTTCCACAACGCGTCGATCTTGGGCGCCGCCTGCAGCAGGTTGGAGGCGGCGGCCTCACCGGACTCGACCGTGAATTCGGCCGCGACCCGGTTCGTCACCGACAGCCCGCAGTCGGCCAGCGCGTCGGAGAAGCCCTTGGAGCGGTCCTGGGTCAGCGGCAGCGAATCGATGCCGGCGATCTCGGCGACCACCGCGTCCGGCTTGCCCGACAACTGCTCGCAGATATACGTGCCGGCGGACACGCCCATGCCGTAGTTGTCGCCCAGGATCGTCGCGCGGGCGGCGAACGGGCTCGCGAACTCCCGGTCCACGTTGATCACCGGGATGCCGGCATTCATCGCCTTGATCGCGACGTCGGTCATCGCGGCGCCGTCGAACGGCAGCAGCACGATCGCGTCGACCTTGTCATTGATGAACGTTTCGACCTGGCTGATCTGCAGATTCACGTCGTTGGTGCCCTCGGCGACGATCAGGTCGACGTCGCCGAGCGCCTCCGCCTCGGCCACCGCCGACTTGGTGATCGACCCCATCCATCCGTGATCGGCGGCCGGGGCGGAGAAGCCGATCCGGATCTTCTCGCCGGTGGCGCTGCCGCCGGTCGCTCCGGACGATCCGGTGCCGCCGGCCACGGTGCCGGTGTTCGCCGCGCTCGAGTTCTCGGCGGGCGTCGTGCCCGAACTCGATGACGAGTTGGTGCAGGCGGTCAGGGCCAGGGCACCGACGGCAACGGCCGCCAGCGAGCGCAGGACGGGGCGGCGGCGACCGGTGGGTCGGGACGGCGATGGCATTGTCGGCTCCTTCGAGTGGGCGGGATGGTCCGGATGACGTGGCGGCCGCACGGGACCGCCGTCGGGCTCGCGGTGGGCGAGACCGGCGATGTCGCTGGTGCGGCCGGCTCAGCCGCCGCGCGACCGAGCGGCGATCCGTTGCTGCAGCAGGACCGCGACGACGATGATCACGCCCTTGGCGATCGCCTGGGCCGAGATCGACAGGTTGTTCAGGGTGAACACATTGGTCAGGGTCGTGAAGATCAGGACGCCGAAGATGGTCCCGACGATGGTGCCGCGCCCACCGGACAGGAGCGTGCCACCGATGACGACCGCCGCGATGGCGTCCAGTTCGTAGAGCGTGCCGTGGGTGGACGAGCCCGCCGTGGTGCGGGCCATGATCATCACGGCGGCGATGCCCGCGGCCAGTCCGACGAGCCCGTAGAGCAGCATCGTGTGCCGCTTCACCCGGATGCCGGCCAGCCGGGCGGCCTCCGGATTGCCGCCGACCGCGAAGGTGCGCCGCCCGAATGTGGTGCGGTTCAGCAGCACCCAGCCGGCTACCGCCACCAGCGCGAAGATCCACACCAGCACCGGGATACCCAGCAGATTGCCGGTGAACGTGTCGAGGAACCCGCGGACCCGGATGATCTGCGTCTGCCGGTTGGCCAGGATCTCGGCCAGGCCGCGGGCGGCCGCCAGCATCGCGAGAGTGGCGATGAACGGCACGATCTGGCCGTACGCGACCAGCACTCCGTTGATCAGCCCGGCCGCCGCGCCGACCAGCAGCGCGGTGCTGACCATGATGATCCAGTGCACGCCGGTGGCCAGCAGTTGGGTGCCGGTGGTGGTGGCCCACACCGAAGCCAGTCCGACCACCGCGCCCACCGACAGGTCGATCCCGCCGGCAGTGATGACGAACGTCATCCCGATCGACACCACGCCGATCACGGACGCCAGCCGCAGGATGGTCAACACGTTGTCGGCGCTGGCGAACCGGTCGCCGGCGGTGATCACGCCGACCGCACAGAGCAGCAGTAGAGCGATGACCAGTCCGAGATTGCGGGTGACGCCGGACGGCAGGGACCGCCGGCCCCCGGGACCGGTGACCGGCGCCGTGGGGGAGACCGCGGTGGCCCGCGCCGGCAGGCCGGGGTCCGGTGGCTCGGGCGTCGGCTGGCCGGTCATGCCGCCGTGCCTGCCATGATCAGATCCAGCACCCGGTTCTCGTCGATGCGGTCGGCATCGCCGTCGTACAGCACGCGACCCCCGCCGATCACCAGAATCCGATCCGCCAACCCCAGCACCTCCTCCACCTCGCTGGACACCACCACCACGGCCACCCCGGAATCCGCCAGCTGCCTGACGAGTGCGTAGATCTCGGTCCGGGCGCCGACATCGACCCCGCGCGTGGGTTCGTCGAGCAACAACACCCGGCAGTCGTGCAGCAGCCAGCGGGCCAGCAGCACCTTCTGCTGGTTGCCGCCGGACAGCGTGCGGACCGGCCGGTCGGGGTCGGCCGGGCGAACGTGCACGGTCGCCGCGACCTGCATCGCGGCGGACCGCTCCGGGGCCGGGCGGGTGAACCCGGCGGAGGCGAACCGGCGCAGGCTGGCGAGCGAGATGTTCTGGTAAACCGGCTGATCCAGCAGCAAGCCCTGGAACTTCCGCTCCTCCGGGCACAGTCCGACCCCCGAATCGACCGCTGCCCGCACCGATCCGTTCGGCAGGACCCGGCCGGCGACCGACACCTGCCCGCGATCGGCGCGCCGGGCTCCGAAGACCGTCTCCACGATCTCACTGCGCCCCGCCCCGACCAGACCGGCCAGTCCGATGATCTCGCCCGGCCGGACGTCGAAGTCGATGTCCGCGAACTCGCCTCGCCGGGTCAGCCCGCGTACCGACAGCAGCGGTTCGATGTCCGGCGCCGGTGTCTTGCGCAACCGGGGCGGGAAGACGTACTCGATGGACCGGCCGGTCATCAGGCGGATCAGTTCGGCCGTTGGGGTCCCGCGGGCGTCGAGACCGGACGCCACGCTGCGGCCGTCCTTCAGGACCGTGATCCGATCGCCGATGCGCCGGATCTCTTCCAGCCGATGGGAGATGTAGACGACGGCCACACCGGCCGCGGCCAGGTCGTCGACGATCTTGAAGAGGTTCTCCACCTCCTCGCCGTCGAGCACCGCGGAGGGCTCATCCATGACGATGAGCCGGGCCTCGCGCGACAAGGCTCGGGCGATCGAGACGATCTGCTTGCCGGCGGCGGACAGGGTGCCGACTTCCCGACTCGCCGATATCTCTTGATGACCCAGCCGTTCCAGCAGTTCTCGGGCCCGGCGCAGGGTCGCCGCGCGCTGCGAGAAGCCGGCCCTGGCCAGCTCATGGCCGAGAAAGATGTTCTCGCCCACGGTCAACCAGTCGACCAGGTCGAGCTCCTGGTAGATGGTGGCGATGCCCTGGCGTAGGGCGGCCACCGGGGAGGACAGCTGAACCGGTTGACCCGCCCAGAGCACCTCGCCGGCGTCGACCTGGTGCGCTCCGGCCATCACCTTGATCAGCGTCGACTTCCCGGCGCCGTTCTGACCGAGCAGGCAGTGCACCTCGCCGGCGCGAACCTGCAGGTCGACCCCGTCCAGCGCCCGGACCCCGGGGAAGGTTTTAACGATCCCCCGCATCTGGAGAAGGGGAGCAGTCGCGCGGTCGTCGTCGACCTGGGTCATACCGGGGACCGTAGTTGCACTTATGTTTGTTGGTCAAGCAAAAGCCGCGAACTGCGGATAACGAAGGGGTCACTGCTCCATGCATAAGGTTGTGGTTCACTGACGCAATGGCGACGCTGCGGTTCGGGGCGATGGCGTCCGGGGATCTGTTCCAGCTCCTGCGCGACGGCTCCGCGCGGACCCGCGCGGAACTGGCCGATCGCACCGGTCTGGCCCGCTCGACGATCACTGCCCGGGTCGACGAGTTGCTGGCCACCGGTCTGATCAGCGCCGCCGGTGAGGCGCGATCGTCCGGCGGTCGGCCGCCGACCCGGTTCGCCTTCGATCCGGACGCTCGCGTCGTGCTCGCCGCCGACCTGGGCGCGACCCACGCCACGCTGACGGTCACCAACCTGGACGCGATCCCGCTGGGCGAACGGACCGAGGCGCTCGCGATCGCCGACGGGCCGACGGCGGTCCTCGAGCACATCTGGACGGTGTGGTCGAGGATGCTGGCGGACGCGCGACGCGAGGTCGCCGATGTCGCCGGGGTCGGGGTCGGCGTGCCCGGCCCGGTGGAGTTCGCCACCGGCCGGCCCACCAGCCCGCCGATCATGCCCGGTTGGGACGGATTCGACATCCCCGGCTATCTGTCCCGCCACCTCACCGCCCCGGTGCTGGTCGACAACGACGTCAATGTGATGGCGCTCGGCGAGTTCGTCCATGCCTGGCGGGACACCGGCCATCTTCTGTTCGTCAAGGTGGCCACCGGTATCGGCGCGGGTCTGGTGTCGGACGGGCGACTCAACCGCGGGGCCCAGGGATCGGCGGGGGACCTGGGTCACGTCCGGGCGTTCGGCGGCTCGACCGCGGTCTGCACCTGCGGGAACATCGGCTGCCTGGAAGCCGTCGCCGCCGGCCCGGCGATCGCCGCGCGGTTGCGCTCCGCCGGCCTGCCGGCCGAATCGACCGCCGACGTCGTGCGGCTGGCTCGCGAGGGCAACATGCTCGCCGTCCAGGAGATCCGGCAGGCCGGTCGGGACATCGGCGCCGTCCTGGCCACCTGTGTGAACCTGCTGAACCCGTCCGTGGTGGTCATCGGCGGTTTGCTGGCCGAGGCCGGCGAGCACCTGCTGGCCGGTGCCCGGGAGATCGTCTACCACCGCTCGCCGCCCCTGTCCACCCAGCATCTGCTCATCACGACCAGTCACACCGGTGCCCGAGCCGGCGTGCGCGGGGCCAGCGCGATGGTGATCGAGAGCGTGCTGGCGCCGGACGCGGTCGATCGACTGGTTCGCCGGTCCCTCGGCGAACAGATCGAGCCCACTCGGACCGAGAGCGCCTGACTATCAGCTTGTTTCGGTCGGTGACGACCGGAGCGCGGTCCGTATGGCGGGCCAGCCGGCCGCCGACGTCGCCCGGCCCAACGGCGCCGCCATCCGTGGAGCGCCCGCCGGAGCCATGACTCGTCCCGGGCACGGGCCGTTGACGGCCGCTCCGCTCGCGGCCGGCCTCGATCACCGTGATCAGCGGCCGGTGAATTCCGTCGGGGCCACCGCAACCCGTCCGTGCCGCTTCCCTTTGGGGCAGAGTTCATCCCCTTGCTGCGAATCGCCGATCGGGGTGCGGATACTCGAATCATGAGGGCACACGAACGGCTCGGTACGGCGCCTGATCACCGCGCCGACCGCGACGCCGGTCGGCCGACCTCGGCCGTGTTGCGGCTGCAGCGGTCGGCCGGCAACGCCGCCGTGGCCGGTGCGCTGCAGCGCGCGTCCAGAACCGATGTGGCGAGCCGGGACGCCGCGGGTGCTGCCGGCCCGTCGCCCGTCGAGAGCTTGGCCGCCAAGGCCGGCAGCCCCTCCGGTCTGCGAGCGATGCTGGCGGCGAACCCGGGTTTGGCCCACCAGGTCGTCGCCTGGTTCGCCGCCGGGCACGTCGACGAGGCGCTGAACGCGATGCTGGGCCAGGCGTTCTCACCGGCGACCGCCGGGCAGCAGCAGGCTCCGTCCGGGGGTCAATCCGGAACCGGGACGTCGGCTGAGCCGGGTTCGGCCGACGGTGGTGCTCCCGAGAAGGCGCCGAAGGATCCGACCCTGCCATTGCCGCCCGCCCTGACCGGGACCAAGACCCTGCTCAAGGGTGACCTGACCTGGAGCCTGGCGCCGGCCAACCATCAGAGCGCGCGGATCGACCTCGACTTCAAGCCGGACGCGACCAAGGTTGACGCGAAAACGGTCAGCTACGGCCAGACGGTGATCAACAAGATCGGCTCCGATCTGGCCTATGCGGGTGGGTCGGAGGCCGACCCGGCCCGCAACAAGGCCAAGTTCCAGCCGTTCGAAGATCCGACCTCAAAGCATCGGATCGATCACCTCGTCGACTCCGAGAACGACCCGTTCTATGGCGCGGAGTGGAACCAGACGACCAAGTCGTGGGCCAACGAGTCGCCCGGTCGGGTCGTCGGCGCGTCGTCGACGAAGACAGGGGTGTCCACATCGGCGACCATGGACGACACCCCGGAGGCGCCGTCGCCCCGAACCGGCAAGGGCGACTCGGAATTGTCGTTCGAATCAGTGCCGATGGTGCTCGAGACGCGCGAGCCGTTGGGCGCGATCCTGTGGGGCTTCAAGATCGAGGACAAGGAGAACGCGCCGATCGTGCTCACCGGCGCCAAGGATGCCGATGTGACCGACACGCCCTCGGCGGCCTGGGGCGCCACGATGGATCAGTACTACGCCGGCAAGTACGCCGAGATCCTCGACGACTTCGACATCGGCAAGTCCGATCTCAAGGACGCCCACAAGACCCAGTTGGACAGCGTGGTCACCAAGCTGCAGGGCAACGCCGCGCTGCGCGCGCAGCTCGGGGGAGCGGCGGACCTGACCGGCAGCGCGAAGCTGAACATGGCGCTCAGTCTCAAGCGGGCCGAGAACGCCCGGGACTACCTGGTCTCCAAGGGCATCGACGCCGCCCGCCTGGAGGTGCAGAGCTACGGCGCCGACTGGGCCCGGGTCGAGACCAGCACCGGCGCGAGCGAGAGCAAGAACCGTCGCGTCCAGGTGTGGGTGCACTGACCCGATGGACGCTGCCCTGCGCCGAGCCCTCGATGCCGAACTCGAGGTGATTCGCGCTGATCCACCGGGCGCGGTCGGCTTCGGGGAGAAGGCCTACCTGCCGTACTCGACGACCGTCGGTCAGGGGCTGGTCTCCGCACCGGACCGGGAGGTGACGCGGTTGTTGTCCGACGCCATCGACCGGGCCACCGAGATCACCGAGATCACCGAGCCGCCCGATCCCGTGTTCGCGCTGGCCCTGCTGCATGTGGTCGGGCAGCGAGCGGACGACCTCGTCGACGGGGTCTTGATACGTGCCCTCGGCGCGGAGGCCCTGATGCCGACGGCGGCCTACCTCCTGGGCCGGGCCGGCTATCGCGGATACCCGGCCCGGCGCCGCGATGAGGCCGCGGTGCTGCGCGCGCTGCGCGAACACCTCGACGACCCCGGTGATTTCGTCGACCCGTTCCTGCGCAGGTCTTTCCCGGGCCGCGACTTCGTGATCGCCGCCCTCGTCCGGCTTGTGGGGGTCGAACAATTCACCGGGGTCGACGAGCGGCAGGCGCCGATGGTCGGGTTGGCCCTCCCCGACTTCTCGGACGCCCAGCGCACGGAGCTGGTCAGGCAGCTGACCCGCCCCCGCTGACCGAGCGGCGCGGACGTCGGCCCGCTCATCGCCGCCCGGAGCCGGACGTCGCTGCCCGACGTGGCCGAGACCGGCCGGGAGAGAGGGTCGGCTGTGTGTGAGGAGCCCGCGAAGCCACGACCTGTCACCGTGTGATAGTCCAAGGCACGAACGACTGCACACTCGAGGATGATGGGCGGGGGCCGGTGGTGGTGAATGCCGAGGAACGGCGTCGACTCATTCTCGAACAAGCCCGTCGGACCGGTCACGCCACTGTCTTCGATCTTGCCGAGCAGATGGAAACGTCACCGGAGACTGTCCGTCGGGATCTGCGGGTGTTGGAGGACCACGGGCTGATTCGACGGACCCACGGCGGCGCCTACCCGATCGACACGGCGGGTTTCGAAACGACGGTGTCGCGGTCCGCGGGACTGCTCCTTCCGCAAAAGCGGCGCATCGCCATGGCGGCCGCCGGCATGGTCAACGACGCCGACACGCTCTACCTGGATGAGGGGTTCACCCCCGGCCTGGTCGCGGACGAGCTGACCAAGCAGGCCAGAAGGCTCACGGTGGTGACGTCGTCCCTGTCCGCCGCTCAGACCCTCGCTCCGGTGAATTCGATCTCGGTGCTGCTGCTGGGCGGACGGGTGCGCGCTGCCTCCATGGCCACCGTCGATCATTGGGCGACCGACATGCTGTCCGATCTGGTGATCGATGTGGCCATCCTGGGGACCAACGGCGTTTCCATCGAACGTGGCCTGACCACCCCCGAACCCTCGGTGTCCGCGGTGAAACGCAAGGTGGTCGAGGCTTCTCGGCGCCGGCTGATGGTCGGCGTGCACACCAAGTTCGGCTACAACAGCTTCTGCCGGTTCGCCGATGTCGCCGAGTTCGAAGCGCTGGTCACCGATACCGGACTATCGGTGACGGCTGCCCACCGGTACGCGGCCTTGGGGCCCGAGGTCGTTCGTGCCTGAACGGCACCCCGTCACGTCGCGGCAGGGCCGCTCATAGTTCCGCAGCCCAGGGCGGATCGGCGCCCGGACGTGAGCAGGTGACGGCGGCCACCCGGGCCGCGAACTCCAGCGCCGCGCCCGTTTGGCCGATGGTGAGGTGGTCGAGCCGCCCACCGAAGGCGCCCGCCTCGGCGAGGTGGTGCAGCAGCCCGGCGTGGAACGAGTCGCCGGCGCCGACAGTATCCACCAGAGCGGTCGGGGCGATGGGCACGGTGATCCGCTCCCCGCGCAGCGACGCGAACGCGCCGGCCGCGCCCAGGCTCACGACCACCAGCGCGACTCCCAGCTGGTGCAGGTGGGTGGCTGCCTGTCCGGGTGTCCATCCGGGCCAGAGCTGATCGAGGTCGTCCTCGGACAGCCGGATGATGTCGGACAGCGCGGCCCACCCATCGATGCGCTGCCGGTAGACGATCGCGGGAACCAGGTTGGTCCGGAGGTTCGGATCAACGGAGATGGTCATCCGGCCGCGGGCGCGGGCGAGCAGGTTCTCGATGGCCGTCCCGGAGGGTTGGAGGGCGAGCGCCAGAGTTCCGGTGTGGATCGCCAGGGGGTGGCCGGCAGCGCCGCCCTGGGCGTCCAGGACCGGGGCGAGGGACTCGTCGGTCCAGCCCCAGTCGGCCGTTCCTTCCGTGTAGAACTCGTAGCTGGCGGCCCCGCCGGCGTCGAGCCGGGCGATGGCCAGCGTCGCGGGCCGGTCCACCACCACCGAGGTGGACAGGTCGACCCCGGAGGCTTCGAGTGTGGCCCGGCACAGTGCGCCGAGCGCCCCGTTGGACAGGCGGCCGGCGAAGCGGGCGGTGGTACCCAAGCGAGCCAGGGCGACGGCAGTGTTGGCCGGGCCGCCTCCGGGGTGCACGGTGAGGTGGGCGACTCCGTCGACCACTGCCCCGGGCGGCAGGACGGCATCGGCCACGATCTCACCGACGACGGCGATGGTGGACATCTGGTGCTACACCGTCCTCGGGTCGTCGGAGATCCCGGCGGGCGGCCGGAGAAGCGTGGCCGCGCCGGATATCAGGAGGCAGCCCGGATCGGTGCGGCTCACTTGACGGCCCCGAGGGAGAGTCCTTGGACCAGCTTGTCCTGGGCGGCGAACCCGGCGACCAGCACCGGCAGGCACACCACGGTGGTGGCGGCACAGAGCTGGGCCAGGAACAGACCTTGCGAGGTGACAAAGCCGGTGAGGTAGACCGGGGCGGTCTGGGCGACGACCCCGGTCAGGACCTTGGCGAAAAGCAGCTCGTTCCAGGCGAAGATGAAGCAGATCAGCGCGGTGGCGGCGATGCCGGGGGAGATGATCGGCATGATGATCCGGCGCAGGGTCTGGATCAGGTTGGCGCCGTCGATGGACGCGGCCTCGAACAGCGCCGGGGGAACGTCGGCCAGGAACGACCGGAGCATCCAGATCGCGATCGGCAGGTTCATCGCCGTGTAGATGATCATCAGGAACCAGATGTTGTCCAGCAGGCCGATTCCCGCTGCGATCAGGTAGATGGGCATCAGGCCGGCCACGGCGGGCAGCATCTTGGTCGTCAGGAAGAAGAACATCACGTCCGTCCACTTGCGGACCGGCTTGACCGACAAGGCGTAGGCCGCCGGGATCGCCAGCATGATCACCAGGATCGTCGACCCGACGGAGGCCCAGGCGGAGTTGATCAGCGAGGGCCACGGGCTGGCGCCGGATTCGCCGCCGAAGAAGGCCCGGTACCCGTCGAGGGTCAGCGGCGCGAAGAGGTCCGGCGGGTTGGACGCCGCGTCGATCTCGGAGTGGAAGCTGGTCAGCACCATGTACAGCACCGGGGTGATGAAGACGATGCCGATGGCCCAGGTGAGCACGGTCAGGGCAGCCTTGCCGAGCCGGTTCTTGGTCGCCGGTGTGCCCGGCGCGGTCCGGCCGGCGGCGGTGGAGGCGCGGGGCGCGAGGGTGGTGGTCATTTTCCGCCGTCCTTTGCGAGCAGGCTGGACACGTTCTTCACCGCGAAGGTGGCGATCAGGATCGAACCGAGCACCACGATCACCCCCTGCGCCGAGGCAAGTCCGTAATCCTGGGCGGTGAATAGCGTCTGGTAGATGGTGAACGGCAGGTTGGCCGTGCCGAGCGCACCGGAGGTGATCGTGTAGACCGCGTCGAAGGTCTGCACGACGTAGATCGCGCCGAGCAGGCCGGCCAGTTCCAGGTACTGCCGCATGTGGGGCAGGGTCATGTGCACGAACATCTGCCAGGGATTGGCGCCGTCGACCGCGGCGGCCTCGAGCACCTCGGCCGGCCGGGACTGCAGGCCGGCCAGCAGGATCAGGGTCATGAACGGGGTCCACTGCCAGATCAGGGTGACCTCGATCGAGCCCAGCGGGAACTGGGTGATCCAGTCGACCTGCGGGGCGTCGGTGCTGCCGAAAATGCCCCACACCCAGGTGATCACCCCGTTGAGCAGGCCGAAGATCGGGTTGTAGATCGCGTGCTTGAACAGCAGGGCGGCGGCCACCGGGACGATCAGGAACGGGGTGATCATCATCGTGCGGACCAGCCCCCGACCCAGGAAGACCCGGTTGAGCAGCAGGGCGATGCCCAGGCCCAGGACCAGGCTGACCAGCACGACGGTGACCGTCATCAGGATCGTCACCCAGACCGACCGCAGCAGGTCCGGGTCGGTGAAGACCTTGACGTAGTTGGAGAGTCCGGCGAATCCCTTGAGGTCGGGGCGGTAGGCGTTCCAGTTCATGAACGAGATGCCCAGGGTCGCCACGAAGGGCAGCTGGGTCAGGATGATCGTGAAGACCAGCGCCGGCAGCAGCGGGATGCGCCGGATCCACGCCTGTTTCGGGGTGAGGTCGAGATTGTTCGGCGCGTGGGCCGGTGGGGGCGCGATGGCCGTGGTGGTGCTCATGCGGGAACCTCCGAGTCGGAGCGGATGCCGGCGGGCGTCGGTGGGCGTTGAGTGCGGCGGCTGGTCATTGCTGGTAGGTCACCCCGACCTTGGTGGCGAGTTCCTGGCCCCGGTTCAGGGCGTCCTGGACACTCAGCTGACCGGCAATGGCGCTGGAGATGTCCTGCGAGACCTTGGTTCCCAGTGCGGTGAATTCCGGGATGCCGACGAACTGGATGCCGACGGTCGGTCGCGGCTGCACGCCCGGATCGGTGGGATTGGCTTCGGTGATCGCTGTCTTGGTCGGCTCCGCGAAGGCCGCGGCCGCGCTCAGGTACTGCGGGTTCTCGTATGTCGACGAGCGCTTGCCGGCCGGCACCCGGGACCAGCCGAGCTCGTTGCCGACCAGGTTCTCGTAGCCCTTGCCGGAGGCCCAGGAGATGAACTTCCAGGCATCCGTCGACTTCTGGGTGTTCTTCTCGATCGCCCACGACCAGGCGTAGAGCCAGCCCGATGACGCGGTCTTCTCCACCGGGGCCTGGGCGTAGGCCAGCTTGCCCTTGACCGGCGAATCCGCCGCCTCCAGGATGCCGGCGGCCGAGGTGGCGTCATACCACATCGCGACCTTGGACTGCGCCAGCGCGGTCAGGCATTCGGTGAAACCCGCTGACGGGGCGCCGAGTTCGCCGTGCTGCTGGACCAGGTTGACGTAGAAGTCGGTCGCCTCGGTGAAGCCGGGACCGTTGACCTGCGCCGTCCAGTCCTTGTCGAACCAGGTACCACCGAAGGTGTTGACCACGGTGGTCAGCGGCGCGATGACCTGTCCCCACCCGGGCTGGCCGCGCAGGCAGATTCCCCGCATGTCGGGCTCGGCGTGGTCGACCGTGGCGGCGATGTCGGCGACCTGCTGCCAGGTCGGCCGTTCCGGCATCACCACACCCTTGGCGTCCAGAATGTCCTTGCGGTACATCAGGAACGAGGACTCGCCGTAGAACGGCTCGCCGTAGAGCACGCCGTCCGCGCTCAGCGATTGGGTCATCGACGGGAAGATGTCCGGCTGGTCGAACTCGGGGTCGCCGGCGACGAAGTCGTCGAGCGGGTAGAGCCAGTTGTTGCCCGCGTAGATCGGGATCTCGAAGTTCGACAGGGAGGCCACGTCGTACTGGTTGGCCTGGCTGCTGAACTCCTGGGAAACCTTGTCCCGCAGGTCGTTCTCGGGCAGGACGGTGTAGTTCACCGTGATCCCGGTCTGCGCGGTGAAGTTGTCGGCGGTGAGCCGCTGCAGGTCGACCATCTGCGGGTTGTTCACCATCAGCACGTTGATGGAGTGGCCGGTGTCCGATTTCCCGCCGGCGCCGGCCGCGCAGGCGGTGGTGCTGGCCAGCAGTGCGACGGCGACGACGCCGATGGCGATCCGCCCCCGGGATCGACTGGCTCGACGGGCTCTCCGGTGAGGGGCTCGCATGGGTTTCCTCTCGGTTGAACAGGATGGTGGGGGCGCGCGGGCGACACCGGTCGAGCGGATCGCTCGACCGGTGGCCGGTGGTGGGTTTCTGTGGGAGGTGGTGGGACCGCCGGGGATCGGCGGTGCGCGGCGGGGGTGGCCCGCTACACGCGGATCACCTCGGGGCCGAGCGCGGCATAGCGACGGGCGTCACCGGCGGACAGGCCGGTGTCGCTGACGAGCGTGTGGAAGTCGGCGACGTCGGCGAACTTGCAGAAGCTGTTCGTGCCGAACTTGGTGTGGACGCCGACGAACAGGCGCCGTCGGGACACTTCGATCACCTTGTGCTTGACCGCGGACACCGCCGGATCCGGTGTGGTCAGGCCGCGGTCCCGGGAAATGCCGTTCGTGCCCAGGATGGCCAGATCGATGATCAGGTCGGACAGCATGGTGGTTGCCCAGTGGTCCACCGTGCCCAGCGTGCGTCCGCGGACCCGGCCGCCGAGCAAGATCACCGACATCGTCTCGACCGGGGCCAGTGCACCGGCGACGGCCAGCGACGCCGTCACCATGGTCAACGGGCGCTGGAGCTTGATCAGTTCCTCGGCGACCAATTGCGGGGTGAAGCCCTCGTCCAAATAGATCGTCTCGGCCTCACCCAGCTTGCCGGCGGCGGCCGCCGCGATGCGACGCTTCTCCGGCACCCGGTGGCCCGAGCGGTACGTCATGGTGGTCTCGAAGCCGGCACCGTCGGTCGGGTAGGCGCCGCCATGGGTGCGCCGCACCAGGCCGTGGTCTTCCAGCACCTTCAGATCGCGGCGGATCGTCTCCGCGGCCACCTCGAGCCGGCCGGCAATGTCGGCGACATCGATGTGCCCGTTCCCTCTGGCGTGCTCGAGGATGAGCCGGCGCCGCTTCTCACCCGCCTCCGTACGCATCGACCCACACCCGTCCTTCGCCGTTGTTGTCCGAGTTCACCTGCACGTGCCTGCCATACCGTGGATCTTCGGTGGCGTGCCCGGTCAGGCCCGTCGTGCGGTGGGGCCGAGACCCGCGGTCAAAGAATGACCCCCGGCGGCGCACCCGTCCAGTGTTTGTCCGGTCATGGCCGTGCCCGGTTCGTGCCCGCTTTGCCGGGCCGTCCTGGGGCTGATCGGCGGTGTCGGTCCGCCCGGCGGCCGCGGTGATGCCCGAATGACCGACTCCTGATGCCCGAAGCGGTTGGCTTTCGGGCAATGATGCCGCCGGGTCAGGTCGCCAGAACCCCGCGGGCGACTCCGGTGCGGACCTTGGTTCGGTACTCGCGTGGCGTCATTCCGGTCTCGGCCCGGAACTGGCGGTTGAAGTTGGAGAGATTCTGGTAGCCGGCATCGAAACAGACCTCGGCGATGGGGCGGTCGGTCCGGAACAGCAGGGTGCACGCCCTGATCACCCGCAGGCGGCGGACGGTGTCGGCAAAGCCACTTCCCGCGGCGCGCAGGAAGAACCGGGAGAGCCCGGACGGCGTCATGCCGATGATTGCCGCCGCTTCGTCCAAACGGATCTCTCCGGCGAGGTTGTCGGTGATGTAGCGAAGCACCGCATCCACCTTCAGCTGCGCCGGCGCGTCCAGCGGAGCCCCGGCGGGGCTTTGCGAGAGCGTGTGCTGCTCATGCGTGGGTGCGTCGGCGAGCAGGCTCAGGAGGCCGAAGACCCGTTGCAGCCGGTGCAGACCGCTGCTGCTTCCGATGCGTTCCAGTTCGATCGCCGCCTCGGCCGCGGTGCGGCCGGTGTACTCGATTCCCCGGTTGGCCGCGTGGAACAGGCTGATCGCCTCCGCGGCTTCGGGGAGGTCCTCAGCCAGCCGGTTGATGCGCGCGGGATCGATCTGCAGAACAACGTCGCGACCCACGACCAGTTCATCGGGATCGAGGTCGGAGATCCAGTTGTGGGGCAGGTGCGACCCGACCAGCACGAAGTGTCCCGGCCCGAAGGGGCCGATGTGATCCCCGACGAACGCGAGCCCGCTGCTCCGCCGGATCAGGTGCACCTCCACCTCGGGATGGGTATGCCACCGAGCCAGTGGGTGCGGAAAGTCGTGCTGGTGCCACCGAACGCTGCTGGCCAGATCGGGCACCACGATCTCGGCCGCCGGTGACCGACCGGTCAGCGGCGTCGACGGATCACGCTTGACGACCCCGTCGGACTCGACCACCGAACCTCCTTCAACCAGCCTGCGTCGATACCGGCCTAGCCCTCAGCCGCCACCCGGCAAGTCAAATTAGTACCAGTCAGGCGGTTCTGTGGCTATAGATCGGAACCCGTCCGGCCGCCAGGATGGTCTTACCGGTTGCTGCTGAACGTTGCAGAGCGGCACTCGGCCCCGCCCCCCATCCAGCACAACGAGGTGACCCCGTGTCTGCACGACTGCCACGTTCCTTGATCATCGGCTACGCCGCGATCGCCCTGTTCATGACCGGCGACGGTTTCGAGTTGACCTTCCTGGCAAGGTATCTGGTCGACCTGGGCTACACGCCGGTGGATGCCGCACTGGCGTTCAGTGTGTACGGCTTCGTCGCCGCGATCGCCGCCTGGTGTTCGGGGGTGATCGCGGAAATGTTCGGCGCCCGGCGGGTCATGGTGATCGCCGGCATCGCCTGGCTGGTGTTGCAGGTCGTGTTGCTCAGCGTCGGCCTGAACTCCGGCAGCCTGCCGCTGATCCTGATGATCTACGGGTTGCGAGCCGCGGCCTACCCGATGTTCATCTATTCCTTCGTGGTGCAGATCGCCCAGACCGTTGACCGGTCGCGGCTGGCGACGGCAATGGGCTGGTACTGGGCGGCGTACTCGCTGGGCATCGGGGTGCTGGGCACCTACCTGCCGAGTTGGTTGCTGCCGGTGCTGGGTGAGCAGCTGACCCTGTGGTTGGCCCTGCCGTGGGTCGCCGCCGGTGTGGTGCTGGCCGCGTGGAGCGCCTACCGCTACCGGGGCACCGCCCAGGAACGGCCGACGGGTATGAATTCGTCGCAAAAGCTGCGGGAAATGGCCCGGGGCGCCACCATTCTGGTCGAGAACCGGCAGATCCTGGTCCTGGCGATCGTCCGGGTCATCTGCAACCTCACCCTGTTCGGGTTCCCGGTCATCATGCCGCTGTACCTGTCGACCAACAGCTACGACGGTGTCGCGGTACTGGAGGTGACCCAGTGGATGCAGCTGTGGGGCCTGATGTTCGCCGTCACCATCGTGACCAACGTGCTCTGGGGCCGCATCGGTGACCGGTTCGGCTGGATGCGGCAGATGCGCTGGTACGGCTGTGTCGGCTGCGCCGTGGCCACCCTGGCCTTCTACTACCTGCCGCAGTGGACCGGCCCGAACATGCTCGCCCTGGGTGGCGCAGCGGTACTGCTGGCCGTCGCCGTCTCCGCCTTCGTCCCGATGGGTGCGGTCTTCCCGGCGCTGGCTCCGGAGCACACCGGTGCCGCCGTCTCGGCGCACAACCTGGCCGCCGGGGTCTCCACGTTCCTCGGCCCGGCCATCGCCATGGTGCTGCTGCCCATCGCCGGCATCGGCGGGGTCTGCTGGGCCTACGCCGTGCTGTACCTGATCGGCGCCGGCCTGACCTACTTCGTCCGGCCCGACCAGCCCGGCATCACCACCAAGACCAAGACCCACTCCACCGAGCTCGCGGCGACTGCTGCCTGACCGCTGCCTGACCCTTCAGCTGCCCGTGCACCACCAAGCTTGCCCCCCACCCGCTGTTCACCGACGAAAGCGATGATCATGACCACGATTCCGACCACCACGACCGCCCTGACCAACCCGGCCGCGGCCGAGGTCCCCGGCCCGATGCGGCGGGCCGTGGCCGAGCCGAACCACGGCGTCCGGCTGGAGACGGCGCCGATCCCCACGCCGGCGCCGGGCCAGGCCCTCGTCCGCAGCACCCTGATCGGGATCTGCGGATCGGACACCCACGCCATCGCCGGCCAACACCCCTTCCTGACCAGCCGCTACCTGCCCGGCCACGAGGCGACAGGCACGGTGATCGCACTCGGCGACGGCGTCGCCGAGTTGACCGTCGGGCAGCGCGTGCTGCTCAAGCCGAACGTCGCCTGCGGCGACTGTCAGAACTGCGGCGCCGGCCGCTCCAACGCCTGCGAGAACCTGACCTGGATCGGATGCGATCCGTCGTTGGGGTGGGCGGGCGCGATGGCCGACTACTTCGTCGCCCCGGAACGGAATTTGTTCCCGGTGCCGGACGGCGTGGACGACCCGACCGCGGCGCTGGTGGAGTGTCTGGCCACGCCGGTGCACGCGGTCCGGATCGCCGGTGAGATCAAGGGCTCCCGGGTGGTCGTGCTGGGTGCGGGCACGATCGGTGTGCTGTGCGTCGTGGCGGCCCTGCACGCGGGCGCGGCCTCGGTCGTGGTGACCGATCTGGATCCCGGCAAGCTCGAACGGGCCAAGCGGGCGGGTGCCCACGGTGCGGTGCAGGCCGGCGATCCGGACGTCAACGAGCAGGTCCTGGCCGAGTTGGGTGGCCCGGCCGACGTCGTGCTGGACTGCGTCACCAACCAGCGGTCGCTGAACCAGGCCGTTGCGCTGCTCCGGCGGGCCGGCACCCTCGCGGTCGTCGGCGTGCCGCCCCGCGACGCGACGCTGCCGATGCCGCTGATCCAGGACTGGGAGATCCGCATCCAGGGCTGCGCCGCCTACACCGAAGCCGACATGCAGACGGCGCTGACCATCGCCGCCGACGGGGGCCTGCCCACCGACGAGATCGTTTCCCGCACTTTCGGTCTGGACGAGGTCGACGAGGCCTTCGCCCGGGCCAAGGCTGACAGCTCGGGCAAGGTTCTGGTCACGCCCGCACGCTGACTCCACGAGCCCCTCACCGGCCGGCCGACTTCGGCCGGCCGGTGAGGCGTTTCGGTCAGCCGGGGCCCGTGGCTGGCAGTACCGGTAGCAGTAGCTGGGAGTCGGCGAAGATCTCGTTGACGGCACTGGTGCCGACCGGGGTGTGCCGGAAGTTCATGATCGCCGGGCGGTCCGCCGGTTGATCGTCGGACGTCAGGACCAACCGGATCCGGTGGCGGCCCGGAACCGGCGGGCGTTGGGCACCAGCGGGATGCGGTACTCGACGGGTTCACCGACCGGCACGATCTGTGGATGACGGCAGGGCAGCGTCGGCGCGCCGGGACGGCTGGTCTGTTCGTCCACGGCGCGCATGCTCGCCCGCAGGAAGCCCGCGGTGACGTCGACCGTGGTGCCGTCCTCGTCGACGTCCTGCAGGACCGCGATCCAGGCAGTATCGGATGCGGTGCTGGCCGCGTGCAGCCGCAGTTCGATCTCGCCGACCACGTCGGTGTCCTGGGCCAGCGGGACGGTGTCCCAGGACAGCAGGCCCGGCAACGGGAACGGGTTGGCGTTGGGCATCCGGTTCAGGCCGGCGCCCTCGCACAGGTACCGGCGCGATGCCGCCCCGTCCGGGTCGCCGCCCAGGGTGCCGTCGGCGCCGAGCGCGAACACGCGGTGCTCCGCAGACGGGGGCCAGGCGTCGGCGGTGCGCCAGTCGTCCTGGCCAGGCAGCAGGTAACGCACCGCGGGCCCGTCCATGATCCCGGTGTCCCGCCCCTTGAGCCAGTGGTCGAACCAGGCCAGCGCCTCCACGTGCAGGCTCTCCCACGGCCAGGTGAGACCGAACTCGCCGAGCATGCCCATCCGGGCCGGTACGTCCGGACAAGGTAGTTCCACCCGAGACTCAGGATGTGGACGGCGAGGGCAGGCGGCGGAAGGCCTCCAGAGCGACGTACATCTCGGCGGCCGCGACGGGATCGTCGAACGACTTGCCGGTCAGCTGCTCGATGCGGCGGAGTCGGTGGCGCACCGTATTGGGATGGCAGAAGAGATACTTGCCCATCTCGATGGTGGATCCTTTTGCCTTGTAGAAGGTGTCGATGGTTTCCAGGAGCAGGTCTCGTTGCTCGGCGTCGAGGTCCAGGATCGGACCCAGGGTCTGCTGGGCGATTCGGTAGGAGGTGGTGGGTGAGCTGGCGACCAGGGTGGCCATCGGCGAGTCGTCGAACACGCAGACCTCGACCCGGCCGGCCGGGACGCTGGCCAGCGCGATCCGGGCCAGGTGCATCGCCTCGGCGGTCCGTTCCAGATGGCTATAGGTCGGGCTGACCCCGATCCGGCCGTTCGCCGCGCCCTGCAGCACCTCGGTGAGGATGCCGACCGGGGTGGCCGGGCGGAACGACACGATGCCGACCTGCTGGTCCGGCCGGAGTCGCCACGCGGATCCGATGTCACGGGCTCGCAGGTGATGCTCGACGGTGGGGAGGGCCGGCTGGGCCAGCGAGATCGTCTCGGCGACGACGACGACGAATCTGCCCTGGTACGGCAGCGACAGCAGATCAGCGGCCTCCCACACGGTCTTGGTGGTGGTGGCGGTTCCCTCCAGAAGGGCCGCGACCAGGGCCGATCGGGTTTGATCTTCCCGCACGGCCCGTTCGGTCATCACGTCCCGGTAGGCCGAGATCATCTCCGTGGTGAACATCTCGTTCAGCGTCCACACATCGGAGGCGGCGCGGACCAGATCAGCGTCCGAAACGAGTGCGGTGCGGTGCGCCTCGTCCGCGACCACGTCCCACATGAACGCAAAGCCGATGCGGAATGCGCTGAGCACGGCGGACAGGGGAGCGCCCTGCGCGGCGCGCCTCGCCCCGGTTCGGCGAGGTGCCGACAGGTCGTGCGGACCCAGTGCACCCAGGCGGCCGAACATGAACTCGAGATTGTCCCGGCAGGATTCGATCAGGTCCGATCGGGGGACCGGCCCACCGGGCCGGTAGAGGTGTACCTGGTCGGCGATCCGCTCGGCCAACTCCTCGGCCAACCGGTCCAGCCGTTCCAACAGCGACGTGGCCAACACCGTGATGGAGGCATCGGGGTCACGCCTGGTGGGGTTCGGGTCCTGCACGGGGCGAAGCATAGGCACCCGGACGAGTCTCCGCCGCCCGTTGTGCGGCGCCACTGAAGAACGGGTCCGATGGTGTGCCGGCGTCCATCGACCGATGCCGGGCTGCTGAGTTTGGATGTGATGGCGGGGAGCTGCGGAACCGTCCGGACCGGAAGTCGGACGGGGCGGCCGGACAAAGGAGTCATCGTGGACCCGGGACCAGCATCGGGAAGGGTGCGAGAGCCGGATCGGCCGACGCCTTCGGCATTCCGGCCGAGCGTGACCGGTGACGCGGGTACCACCGCGTCGAGCGTGGTGAACCGGCCGGCGGGGATCGTCGTCGACCGGATCAACCAGTACACCGAACGGATCATCGGCGCGTCGCGATCCACCCACTACGGGCTCCTGCAGGCTCACGAGCATGCGCTCCGCGAGATCGCGGACTGCGGTTCGGACGGGTCGGGTTCGGCGTCCGAGTGGTCGCGGGCGCTGACCCGGGCCCACGCGATCTTCCTCGAGGAGGTCTGTTCGGCCTACATCGCCACGGCCGATGGCCCGTCCGTAACGCCGCAGGCCACCGACCGGCACACCGTCGAGCGAATCCATGCCCTCAACGAGCAGATCATCCGGCGCACCGCCGGCGAGGGGCCGCGTCTGCTCGAAGGGTACCGGGCGGTGTTACAGGCAGTCGTCGACTTCTCCCGGGACACCCTGGGCGCCAACCAACTCGAGTGGATTGCGGCGGTCACAGGTTCCTATACCCGGTTGCTCGACGAGCTCAGTTCCGTGGACGGCGGCGCGAACGTGGCCGTGGTGGGTCCACCGTGAGTGATCGTCCGCCCACGCCCGCGACGGCCTGCTCGCCGCTGCTCTCGCCCACCCATTCCATCGCACCGAGGAGTGCCGCATGAGACTTCCCGTCGAGTCGCTGACCGGAGGGCTGGCCCGGGACAAGGTGGTCACCGCCGCCGAGGCGGTCGCCCTGATCCGCGACGGCGACGCCGTGGTGGTGGAGGGCTTCGCCGGCCAATGCTTCGCCGAGGAACTGACCCTGGCCCTGGAGGAGCGCTTCCTCAAGACGGGTTCGCCGCGCGACCTGACGATCGCGTTCGCCGTCGCGCAGGGCGACCGCCAGGGGCGCGGGACCGAACGACTGTGCCACCCGGGTCTGCTGCGGCGGGCGGTGGGCGGGCACTGGGGGATGTCCGGGGCGCTCGGCCGGCTGGCCGTGGAGAACTCGATCGAGGCGTACAACCTGCCCCAGGGGGTGATCGCCCAACTGTTCCGCGACACCGCCGCGGGTAAGCCCGGCCTGCTCACCAAGGTCGGCCTGGGCACCTTCGTCGACCCGCGGCACGGCGGCGGCAAGATCAACGACCGGACGACCGACGACGTCGTCGAGCTGATGACGATCGGCGGCGAGGAGTACCTGTTCTACAAGGCGTTCGACCGGCTGGACATCGCGTTCCTGCGCGGCACCACGGCCGACCCGGCCGGCAACATCACCATGGAGCACGAGGCGCTCTTCCTGGAGCAGTTGGCGGTGGCCACCGCCGTGCACAACCGCGGCGGCCTGGTCGTGGTCCAGGTCGAGCGCATCGCCGACGACGGCGTGCTGCGACCCAAGGACGTCAAGATTCCGGGTGTGCTGGTCGACTGCGTGGTGGTGTCCACCCCCGAACGGCACTGGCAGACGTTCGGCACCCGCTATTCGGCGGCCCTGAGCGGCGAGCTGCGGGTGCCGTTGTCCGGCGTGGCCGCGTTGCCCCTCTCGCCGCGCAAGGTGGTCGCCCGGCGGGCCGCCATGGAATTGCGGCCCAACTCGGTGGTGAACCTGGGAATCGGGATGCCCGAGGGAGTAGCCAACGTCGCCGCCGAGGAACACGTCCTTGACTACATCACGCTGACCGCGGAACCCGGCGTCATCGGTGGAATGCCCCTCGGCGGGCTCGATTTCGGTTCGGCGATCAACGGCCACGCCATCCTGGACCAGCCTGCGCAGTTCGACTTCTACGACGGCGGCGGGCTCGACGCGGCCTTCCTGGGGATGGCCCAGGCCGACCGGCAGGGCAACGTCAACGTCAGCCGGTTCGGCCCGAAGCTGGCCGGCTCCGGCGGCTTCATCAACATCAGCCAGAACGCCAAGAAGGTGATCTTCATGGGGACCTTCCTGGCGCCCAGCCGCACCCAGGTGCGGGACGGCCGGATCGAGGTCACCGACGGCGTGGCCGCCGCGAAGTTCCTCAACGAGGTCGAGCAGCGCACCTTCTCCGGGCAGTACGCCGCGGCCGCGGGCCGGCCGGTGCTGTACGTGACCGAACGCTGCGTCTTCCGGCTCACCCCGGACGGGCTGGAACTGATCGAGATCGCGCCCGGTCTCGACGTCGAACGGGACGTGCTGCGGCACGTCGGATTCAGCCCCATCGTCAACGGCGATCCCGCGCCGATGGACGCCCGGATCTTCCGGGACCCGCCGATGGGGTTGCAGGACGACCTGTTGACCGTCCCGTTGGAGGCCCGGTTCGCCTACGACCCGGAGCGCAACATGTTCTTCCTGAACATGGAGGGGATGTCCCTGCGGACCCCGGCCGACGTCGAGGCGATCGGCACGGAGGTGGACAAGCGGCTGTCGGCGATCGGCAAGAAGGTCCGGATCGCCGTGAACTACGACAACTTCCACCTGGCCCCGGACATGGCCGACGCCTACATCGCGGTCGTGCGCGGGCTGGCCGACCGCTACTACGCGAGCGTGACCCGCTACACCACCAGCTCGTTCATGCGGCTCAAACTCGGCGGCCAGTTGACCGAGCGGGGGCTGTCACCGCACATCTACGAGAGCCGCCAAGAGGCGGTCGGCTGGCTCACCGCCACCGGCGCCGGGCTCGACCCCTACCTCATCAAGGGGAGCTGACGACGATGCCCACCGGCACGCACACCGAGATTGCCACCCCGACGGACCTGCTGGACCTGCCCGGCAGCGTGCTGGGCACCAGCAACTGGGTGGACATCACGCAGGACCAGGTCGACACGTTCGCCGACGCGACCGGAGATCACCAATGGATCCACGTCGACCCGCAGCGGGCCAAGGACGGACCGTTCGGCGGCACGATCGCCCATGGGTACCTGACGCTGTCACTGGCGCCCATGTTCCTGGCCGAGGTGGTCCGGGTTCAGCACTGCTCCGAGGTGCTGAACTACGGGGTGAACAAGGTCCGGTTCCCGGCGCCCGTGCCGGTCGGCAGTCGGGTGCGCAGCGTGATCACGCTGACCGCGGCCACCGAACGAACCGGCGGCGGGGTGGAGGCGACATTCGGCCTGCGGTACGAGATCGAAGGGGCCGACCGGCCCCCGTGCATCGCCGAAACCGTCTATCTCTACCGGTGACTCGAGCCAAGGAAGCGATGATGACCACCAGCGACGTCGGCCGGTCCGAACGCGCATCGATGCTGACGATCGGCCGCCGGCCGCTGGCCGTCCGGGTGCGACCCGGCGCAGGCACCGGCCCGCCGCTGGTGCTGATGAACGGCATCGGGGCGACCATGGACGTGCTGGATCCGTTCGTCGACGCCCTCGACCCGGCCATCGAGGTGGTGCGCTT
>NZ_JBGAKE010000008.1:0-231245 GCF_044224575.1 Nakamurella sp. | reverse complement strand
GCCGACTCGGTCTCCTGGGCGTTCGTCGGCTGCGCGATCGCGATGGCGGTGGTCGTGCTGATCGGCCTGCGCTACCCGAAGGGACAGGTGTCGGCGACCTTCACCGACCGGGTGGCCGATCCCGACGCGCGGGCGATCTCGGACTGAGCCCGGCTACGGTTTCGCCATGGTTGACGGCGGCTCGGCGGCCGAGATGAGCGACGGTGTCCGCGGCTGGCTGGTGTTCTATGCACTGGCCACCGCGGGGACCGTCGCCATCATGCTGGCCAACGCCGGCGGAAGCGGGCCGCGCACGGGCGTCGCGGTGACGCTGGTCGTGGCCACCCAGGCGGTGTACCTGCTGGTGGCGCGCCCGGCGACGGCCACGCTGCGGGGCAACGACCGGCGCGGCTGGATCTTTGCGGTGGTGGCGATGGCCGGCTTCGGCGCTGCCGTCGTGCTCAACCCGTGGAGCGCGATGTCGCTGTTCGCGCTGACCCCGGAATTGTTCATGCTCTTCACCTTCGGCCGGGCGGCCGCGATCATCGTCGCCCTGAATACCGTCTGGGCCATGGCCTCGCTGGCGACCGGACCGGCCGGCGTCAACGATGCCGTTCAGCAGGTCGGCATCGCGCTGTTCATCGTCACCTTCTCCCTCTTTTTCGGCAGCCGGGTGGTGTCGATCGCCGACCGCAGCGCCGAGCGGCTGCGGTTGATCGGCCAACTGCGGGATCGCGAGGCCGAAGTGGCCGCCTTGTCCGCCGCGCGCGGCGCCGAACAGGAGCGGGCGCGCATCGCCCGGGACATGCACGACACCCTCGCCCAGGGCTTCACCTCGATCGTGACCCTGAGCCACGCCGTGCGCAGCGAGCTGGACACCGACCCGGCGGCCGCCCGCCGGCATGTCGAGATGATCACCCGCACCGCCACCGAGAACTTGGCCGAGTCCCGCCGGATCATCCGCGCCCTGACGCCGGCCCGGCTCGACGGAGCCAGCCTGCCGCAGGCGGTGGACCGGATCGTCGCGGCCTTCACCGAGGAGACGGACACGCCGGCCCGGGTGCTGATCGAGGGACAGGTGCGGGCCGCCGCCGCCCCGGCCGAGGTGGTTGCCCTGCGGGTGGTGCAGGAGAGCCTGGCCAACGTGCGCAAGCACGCGAACGCCCGATCCGTCGAGGTTCGGCTGTCCTACGCGGGTGACTCGGTCGAGATCGGTGTGCACGACGACGGTGTCGGCTTCGTCCCGGACGGCCCCGCCGAAGGCTTCGGCCTGACCGGCATGCGGTCCCGGGTGGCGGACGCCGGCGGGGACCTGGACATCCGCTCCGCGCCGGACGCGGGCACGACGGTGACCGCGCTGGTCCCGTTGGGGGTTCCCGGATGATCCGGTTGCTGCTGGTCGACGACCATCCGCTGGTGCGCGAAGGCATTCGGGGCATGCTCGCGGCCTACCCGGACATCGAGGTGGTCGGGCAGGCGGCCAGCGGCCCCGATGGGGTGGCCACGGCCCGGGCGCTCCGACCGGATCTGGTCCTGATGGATCTGCGGATGCCGGGCGGTGACGGGGTCGCTGCGTGGAGGCGGGCGCGACCGGTTACCTGCTCAAGGACATCACCCCCGACGATCTGGCCCGTGCCGTCCGGGCCGCCGCCCGCGGTGAGACAGTGCTCGCGCCGTCGGCCCAGGGTGCCCTGCTGCACCGGATCCAACAACCGCAGACCGCGTCGCCCGCCCTGTCGACGCGCGAGATCGCGGTGCTCGCACACGCGGCCGAGGGTCGCACCAACGCCGCGATCGGTACCGCGATGCACATCAGCGAGACCACTGTGAAGACCTACCTGGCCCGTGCCTTCGACAAGCTCGGCGTCTCCGACCGCACCTCGGCGGTGCGCCGGGCGATCGACCTCGGCCTGATCCGGTAGCCGGTCGACGACGAATCCGTCGGCACCGAATTGCCTCGTCGATCACGCACTGACGTGAATCCCGGCGTCGTGGAGCCGCTTTCAGCCGGCCTCGGCCAGCACCTGGTCGACCAGGTGGGCGATGACCCGGCCGGTCTTGGGCTCCGGCATCGGGTCGACGGTGAAGCCCAGCGATTGCACGAACCCGGTCAGCGCCGCCTGCTTGGCCCGCGCCTGGTCGGGCGGCACCACGATCGACAACTCGAGAAAATCGAGATCGTCGACGGTCCAGCGTTCGGCCCGCAGCTTCAGGTCCGCCGGCGCCGCGTCGGACTTCTTCCAGCGCATCGCGGTGATGGGGGGCAACACGGTGAGCGCGGCAAGATTAACGGTGGAGCCGAAACACTCGCGGAGAAAGGCGATCTGCTGATCGTGGAACAGGGCCGCGATGGGCTGCTCGCCCGCGCCGACCGCTCGCACGAGGTCGGCCGACCGGTCAGCTGTGCAGGACGCGGCAAGCTTGTGTCCGCCTCCCGCCCAGTCGGCCTCCAGCTTGACCTCGACGCCGTCCGCCTTCTCGACGGCCAGCCAGTGGTCGGTCAATTGCGAGCGCCGGCAGGGACGCAGCTTCACCGTCGTGTCGTCCGGCTCACCGGGCTTGCGTCGGGCGCGCAGCACCACACCCAGATCGAACAGCGGGGTACCGGCCCCGGCCGCGGCGGTGACGTCCTCACAGAAGTGGATCAGCCACGGCGGCCGGTCGACCGGCAGCCCCAGCTTCTGCAGTGCCCGATCGACCTGCGATTTATCCAAGGTGATCTTGATCTCGACGTCGTCCAGTCGCAGCGTGTTGGTCATCGCCGGCCCGCCCCTCAGCAGTCCCAGTCCCCTCCCGATCTTCGCACAGCGTGATCAATCGGTCGTCCGGTTTTCCGCCGGGGTCGGGGCCGGTCGCGGGTCGTTCCGGCCGCCGGCGTGGTCCTGGCCCGCGGCGCGAAGCACCGCGGACTACTGCCGGATGATGCCTCGGAACTTCACCCGCCAAGTGTCGGACGATGTCTCGGCATCGTTGTGGCAGGCGTCGACGGTCTTGCCCAGGAAGGTGAGGTCGATGTCGGCGAACATTCCGATCGACACGTTCGGGAAATCCTTGCCGAAATACTTGTCGCCCAGCATCCGGTTCGGCTCGTAGCGCTCGTTCATGGTGACGGGCTCCTTCCGGTGGCCGTAGCGGGCCTTCGGATCCCGGTCGAGACCGTCCTCGTGAAAGGTGCTCTCCTCGAGCTTCTGCCCACCGAACATCGTGCCGCCGACGTCGGTCGGGTCACTGCCGTCCTTGTTCGACGACGACAACATGTGCCCCTTGACGAAGTGGTGGTACTCACCGCATTCGGCCGCGCAGAACGAGGTCTGCGGTCGGCGCTGGAACAGGGGCGTGTCCTTCCATTCGACATTCATCCCGAACCGTTCACCGACCGATCCGAACGGCTGGTGGACGATGCCACTGCGGTTGGCCGGGACGTCCCTCGACTTCACGCACGCGGATCCGACCGGCACGTTCGTCGCATCGCACGGGACCGGACCGTCACCCTCGCCGGCGACCGGATCCGCGAATGCCGCTCGCGCGGCCCGGGCCTCACGGTTCGGCCCGTCGAGCACCGCCGGGCAGTGTGGCAGATCGGGTGGGTTCGGCCCCGGCGCCGCGCCCTGCTCGTCCATCCTGTCCAGGGTGCGGCGACCGACGATCCCGTCGGCCGGCCCCGTGCCGGTCGGCCCGTCGGCGGTGTGCGCCTGCTGGAAGTCGCGGACGACACCCTGGGTCTCCGAGCCGAAGATGCCGTCCAGCCGTCCCGTCGGACCGGTCGACCGAGGCATCGGATGCCCGTCCGCCACCAACGACTCCTGGACCAGCCGCACCGCTTCGCCCTGCTCACCGATCCGCATGACCGGCGCGTTGTCGAATGCGGCCTGCAGCCGTGGATTGCCGGCCAGCCGGGGCGAGACCAGATCCCGCTCGCGCTCCTGCGCCGTCAGTCGCTGCAGGACGCCGGCCACGGCAGTGTTCCCAGCGGCGCGCTGCAAGGCCAGCACGGCCGCCACCGGACCGGAGCGGCCGGTCGGACCGACGCACCGCGGTGACCTCTGGTCCGGGATCGGCGTCCTGGCCTTTGCCGGTGCGTGGGTCATCTGGTCCCCCCAGTGGATCGGGCACGGCGTGCGGTCGAACCGAGGTCCAGGGTAGGCCTGTTTGCCGCTCCGGCCACCCCCGTCGCTCCACTCCATCGCAATTCCGACCATCCCTTGACCATCCCCGGGGATGGTGTAGGGTCGGCATGGCACGGAAGGGAGGGCCATGGCCGAACCGGAGAAGACCGAGAAGATCACCGTCAACATCGGTCTGGTCGATCTGGGCGAGATCGACCTGCTGGTCGGCGAGGGGTTTTACGCCAACCGCACCGACTTCATCCGTACGGCGATCCGGCGCCAACTGGAATCGCGCTCGGAGGCGGTCAAGGAGACGGTCGAGCGCCGCACGCTGGCGCTCGGCACGGTCCGGCTGGACCGTGCGCAGCTCGAAACACTTCACCGGCAGGGTCGGACCGTGCAGCTGCGCGTGCTCGGCCTCGGGGTCATCGACGACGACGTCACCCCCGAACTGGCGCTCGCCACCATCGAGAGCGTCGAGGTACTGGGCGCTTTCCGCGCCTCCCGGGCGGTCAAGGCCGCCCTCGCCGACCGAACCCGCTGACCTTCCCGGCCGGCAACTCCCCGTTCGGGCGCGATGCTGCCCGGAATCACTCGTCGCGTCCACGCGGCACCTTGCCGACCCACCACATCCGACAGGAGAACCATGTCCACGAAATGCTCGTCGCTGCCCGCCGCCCTGAATGGCCTGCGCCGGCGACTGTCCGATGCGCTCCCACCCACCACGTCGGGTCAATCACTGCCCGATCCGACCGGCATCCTGGCCCAGCTCGGCCTGACCGGGCCGCAGCGACCGATAGCGACCGGTCAGCAGGATCCGACATCATCTTCACCGCAGCACTTCTCACTGCCTCGACCCGGATGGGACCGGACGAGGCTGACCCTGCCCGAGATCACCATGCCCGACGTCGTGATGCCTGATCTGAGAATGCCCGACATCGGTCTGTCCGGATTGAATCTGCCCGACTTCCCCATCCCCGGGCTCACCATGTCACCCGGTTCGCTCGGCCGGGGGCTGCCGGGTGCCCAGGACGACTCCGCCCTGCGGCATGCGGCGGACGCGGGTGGGGAATTGCGGTCCCTCACCCACCACGGCGCGGCCGGCAGCCGCGACTACCTCGCATACATCCCGACCGGCTATCAGGGCGACGCGGTCCCGTTGATCGTCATGCTGCACGGTGGCACCCAGACCGCGCTCGATTTCGCGGCCGGTACCCGAATGAACCACCTCGCGGAGCAGCACACCTTCCTGGTCGCCTATCCGGAGCAGTCGCGCCAGGCGAACCCGCGTGGCTACTGGAACTGGTTCCGCGCCGAGGACCAGTTCGCCGGCGCCGGCGAGCCGGCCATCATCGCCGGCATCGTGCGCGAGATACAGGGTGAATTCGAGATCGACGGCGGACGAACCTATGTCGCCGGGCTGTCGGCCGGTGGCGCGATGGCCGCCGTGATGGCCGGGACCTACCCGGACCTGTTCGCCGGAATCGGCGTGCATTCGGGGATCGGCTACCGGGCCGCCACCGACCTGCCGTCGGCGTTCGCCGCGATGCAGGGCGCCGGCGACCCGGTGACCACGGGACGGGTACGGACGATCGTCGTGCACGGCGCCGACGATCGCCTGGTCGCGCCGGCCAGCGCGGATCGGATCCTCGAGGCGGCACTGTCCGCCCACCCGGGAACCGTCCGGCAGCGTGTCGATCAAGCCGCGACCGCCGACGAGCACGGCCACATCATCGAGACCTACCGCGCCGCCGACGGGGTCGCGCAGGTCGAATCGTGGCGGGTGCACGGCGGTGGCCACGCCTGGTTCGGTGGCGACCCGGCCGGCAGCTACACCGATCCCGCCGGCCCGGACGCGTCGGCCGCGATGGTGCGGTTCTTCCTCGACGCCGGATAACCGGCAACGTCCGGAATCCGAGGAGATCCGCCGCCGGCCATCCTGCCGCCTTCGGCAAGGTCGAGGCACCGTTCACCGTTGCCGGCCAGCGGGTTCCGGGGGCGCCGTCATGGCAAGAAGGTGCGCCGTTCAATCGCCGAGCAGGGCGCTCCCCGCGAACGGCGCGGCCTCTCCATCTCGCCCGGCCCTCAGGAACCGCTCGTTCGTCTCCGACTACCGTGACGTGGCGGCTCGCGCCCGGTCCAGCAACGCCGGGTCGTGGGCGTTGACGAGGACCAGGCCAGGGTCTGCGTGGGCCCAAAGTTCCTGCAGCTGGACGTGGTTCGCCCTGACCCGGGACCAGTCGGCGGCGACGAGGCGTTCCATGGCGAGCAACGACCGAGGTGCGCGGCCATGGTCGTCGATCTGGGCCCGGTCGTAGAAGGCGTCGCCGACGTGGAGGACCCAATGGTCACCGGCATCGACGGCGACGGCGGCATGGCCCCGGGTGTGGCCGGGGAGCGCGATGAGCACGACACCGGCCGTGACATCGGTGAGTTCGACTGCACTGGGAAATCCCCGCCATGGCTCCCCTTCGGCAGGGTGGTGCACCATGATCGTGGGCCGGTGGGCTCGCTGGGCGCGCCGGTAGCGGCCCTTCTCGACCTGGGTCCGGGGGTGGAGCGAAGCCTCATTCTCCGCGGCCGTGAGATGCACTCTTGCGTGCGGAAAGTCGGCCAGGCCACCGGCGTGGTCGGCGTCGAAATGGGTGAGGACGATGTCGCGGACATCGCCGGGGTCGTAGCCAAGGGCCTGGACCTGGCGGACGGCCGTTTCATGCTCCGCGAAGACCGGCCGGACGAAGTGTCGAACGAGTCCCAAGCGTCGGCCGGGTGCGGCTGCGTCGAACAGTCCGAGTCCGGAGTCGACCAGGGCCAGTCCGCACCCGGCCTCGACGAGCAGGACGTGGCACACGAGGCCTCTGGGCGCGCCCAAGGGCGCATGGTCCCGCAGTTGAGGTGGTGGACCTTCATCCGAGGGCTGCCGTCATCGCAGCATTCCTGACCGAATCCGGACCGACGGGGCACGCGTCGACGGACCCTTGTCGGACGCGCTTCCAGCGATGCTTCATGATCCTCGAGACACTCAGGTTTCGCGTCCGCTTTCCACGCTCACCCACAAGCCGGGACCCTACAGCCGACCGGTGATCAGCGCGCCGGCAGGATTCGGACATCTGACCGCGGATCCTGAACGGCATCGTCACTCGGCCGAGGGGGTTCATGACTTGACCGGCCACGTCGGGTGCCGGTGGGCCCGCGGCCTTCGGGCAACAGGCCCGGCCGGGATTTCACCCGACAACCGCTGACGGGCCGTCCGAGAGTGCGCCAGGCACAACCCGCAGCTCTGCACCGAGTTCGAACCGGACACCGATCGGAACAACATCGCCAGTCATGCCGATCAGGGGGGCGAACCGGGCTCAGGTGATTGACTGACCTGGGTGAGGCGACCTTCGCGACCAACTCGCCGGACGCTGCCGGCGCGTCTCGCCGAGGCCGCCCCCGTCGGCCGGGTCAGTACCCCCGACGAGGACTACCAGTACGTCTCGCTGCCGCGCAGATGGAACCGTTCGCCGGGCCGTGCGGAGCTGCCCGGTCAGGGCCGGATACCTCAGCTCATGAAGCCGTGCAGCTTGCGATCCCGACCCGCGCGACAAGGTCGGGAAGCGACCACTGACCTGCGCCAAGCGCGCCCGGCAGGATTCGAACCTGCGACCGGAGGATTAGAAGTCCTCTGCTCTATCCAGCTGAGCTACGAGCGCCGGAGGCTCGAGCCTAACGGTTCCGCGGGACATCCACGGCCCGGCCTCCGTGTCCACCCAGTGTGCAGAAAGTGCCCCCATCCGCGGCGTTTGGGGGCACTTTCTGCACACTCGACGCCCGGGCGCCGCGCGGCGGGGGGGCCGGAGTTAGTTCCGTTCCGCCTGCCCGCGCCGCCAGTAGCCCATGAAGGCGACCTGCCGCCGGTCCACCCCGCGGTCGGTCACCACCGACCGGCGCAAGGATTTGACGGCCGCGGCTTCCCCGGCCATCCAGGCGTAGAACGCCTCACCGGACGCGTCGGGGCTGTCCCAGAGGAGTTCGTCGTCGACGTCGATGTCGTCCAGGGGTTGGTCGCCGGCGGCTCGGATCGCGTCGAGCAGACCGGCGTGCCCGTCCAACCAGGCGGCCACGGCCGGCCCGAGGATGTCGCCGTGTGTGCCGGCGCCGCGGGCGAGCCAGTGCAGGCGCGCGTTCACCGGCAGGTCGACCGGGAGCCGGTCCGCCGGGTCGGGCACCTCGACGAACGCCCGGGCGGTGACGTCGGGCCGCCCGGCCAGGGACTCCATGGCGCCACCGGGGCGGAAGTCGATCCCCTGATGCCGGTCGTGACTCCGCACGTCCGGGCCCACCAGGATGATCTCGTCACCGGGCTCGACGGCCCGCAGCCACCGCACGGCCGGACCCGGTTCACCGTGCGCACTCTCGTGGTCGACCAGCACCACGTCGACCTCGCAGTCTCGGGGGCGAACCCGGCGGACCGTGTAGGTCCGCACCACCGGCCGGACATCGTTCGCCATCTCCCGCCACCGCTCGTACCAGGCGTTCCCCGTGAGGTCGTCCAGCATGTCGGGACGCTCGGGGAGGACCAGCTTGATCCGTTGGTCCAACCCGTCGTCACCGAATTCGCGCAGGTCCGGTGCGGTGAAGGTGACCTGCCGGAACGATGGTGTCAGCCGCTCGACCCTGCTGACCTGAACCCGGAACGGCCGATAGGCGGGTCGGCCCGGCTCGAGCGCCGGCATCACGTCCGCAGGTAAGGTTTGCATGTCCTAAGTATGCACTCCGTCACCGGGAGCGACCCCGGTCCCCCGCCGTGCTTCCATGGAACCATGAGCCACTCCATGGTCTCGGAGACCGTCGAGGTCACCGGCCACGACGACACTCCGATCGAGACATACGTGGCGCATCCGGCCAACGACGCCCGCCGGGGCGCCGTGGTGGTGATCCACCACATGCCCGGGTTCGACCGGGCGACCAAGGAGATCGTGCGCCGATTCGCCGAACTCGGCTACGACGCGGCGTGCCCGAACCTCTACCACCGCGAGGCGCCCGGCGCGGACCCGGACGACGCCGCGGCGGCCGCCCGGGCCACCGGCGGGGTGCCGGACGACCGGCTGCTCGGCGACGTCGCCGGCGCCGCCCGCTACCTGCGATCGCTACCCACCAGCAACGGCCGGGTCGGCGTGATCGGGTACTGCTCGGGCGGCCGGCAGGCCGTGCTGGCGGCCTGCCGGCTGGACGTCGACGCCGCGGTCGACTGCTACGGCGCGTTCGTCACCGGCACTCCACCGGAGGGCTACCCGCTTCAGGTCCGCAACCTGGTGCCATTGCTCGGTGACCTGCGCTGCCCACTGCTCGGCCTGTTCGGGAACGACGACCGGTTCCCGTCGCCCGAGCACGTCGACGAGTTGGAAGGGCTCCTGCGCGAGCACGACAAGCAGTTCGAGTTCCATCGCTACGACGACACGGGGCACGGGTTCTTTGCGGTCAACCGGCCGGGTTACCGGGTGGCGGCCGCCAACGACGGCTGGGACCGGATCACCGCCTTCTTCGCCCATCACCTTTCCGGGGAATGAAATGTGCACCTACGCCACTGCCGTCGCCCAGATCACCGGCAGCGCCAAAGGACCGGGTGGGCAATGGTTTCCGGTCAGTCGGATCACCGCGTACTTCGATCATCCGGTGCACGCGATGGCCGAGCACACGCTCAACATCGACTTCGCCGACCCGGCCAACGGCCCTTCCGCGAGGATCGCTCTCGAACTCACCGCGGCGTCGGCCCGTGAGCTGTTGACCGCGATCCGGGCGGCATTGGATGCGGTGCCACCCGAACTGGTGGAGTGATCTGCAGGGGCGCCCGCAGCCGGCCGACGTGGTGAGCATCTCATGCGAGTATCCGGACAGTTCCTCGAACGTCTCCTCGACGGTTGCACCATGGACGGAGGGCCGCCGCCCGCGGCCGGCGTGAGGATGTGAACGAGATGTCGCTGACCCATGACGAGCAACACCGGCTCGACGAGATCGAGTCGAACCTTCGCTCGTCCGACCCGACACTCGCCCGCCGGCTCGCCCCGTCGTTCGACCCGGCCCGCGACCGCCGGGTCCTGATCCGGTGCGTCGTGCTCCTGCTGCTCGGCACCGCGATCATGGTCGCCGGGGCCGCTGGGGTCACCGGCGTCCTGTCCTACGGCACGGTGTTCGCCCTGCTCGGAGTCGGCCTGATGGGGCTGGCTCTTCGCCGGCTGCGACACCTGTACCCGCCGCCTTCCGTACGCGGTCAGTAGCCGTCGGTCGCAGGGTCTTCCGCCGCGGCGGTTCCTCCCCGCCATCTGCGCGGTGCTACCCGAAGCGCCCCTACAGCCAACGGGGCGCGACCACCGGTTCCCCGGTGCTCGACGTCACCCCGTCGCCACCACGACCGGCGGCCCATCGGGCCAGTTGCGCGGCCGTGCCGGTGACCGTCAGCGGGCCGGCGACGGTCAACCCCGATACAGCACGGTCGGTCGGCGCCAGGGTCAGCTCGCCGGCCGTCCCGGACCGGGTCCACCACGTGGTGATGTCCACCAGAAGCCGGTCGACCAGCTCCGGCGGGAAGTCCTCGAACCGCCCGCCGCTGCCCAGGTCGACCGCGTGCAGCCAGACCTCGCGGACCCGCATCCACGGGGTCACGGACACCGGCACCGTCCGGCCCTGGGCGGTCCGGACCGGGAAGTCCCAGCGATCGGCCGGGAATTCCCGCCAGGCCGCGTCAAGGTTCGTCGCCTCGACCCGGTGCAGTTCCCGCAGCGCCGCCGGCGACAACGCCGACCCCTCGGCGATCTCGACGTTGCGGGCGTCCATCGACGCATACATCGGGGTTTCGCGACCCGTTCGGCCCCACTGCACCAACCGGCCCAGCGCGCGGGCATTGAACCCGACATGCGCGACGACGTGCCGCCGGTCCCAGCCGGGCAGCAGCGACGGCGCGTCGAAGTCCACGTCGGGCAGTTCACACAGGAGTCCGTCGTAGTACTCGGTTCCCCGCTGGGCCAGTTCGAGATCGGCCGTCACGGACGCATGGAGTGCGGGCATGCGATCCACCTTGCCACCGCGACCCGGTCAGCCGGCCGCACGACTCCGGGTCGCCCCGGTCAGCACCGTCACCAGCACGACCAGCACCCCGGCGGTCACGTACAGCGGCGCCGGGATGAACGTGTCGGCCAGCACCAGCACCGCCGCGATCGATGTCGCCCAGGGGATGATCCGCGGCCGGCCCGGGTGCGCCCGCAACACCGCGATGACGACCAGGAAGATCGCGACCGGCACGGTGGTCAACGCGGCCGACAGCGGGTAACTGATGCCGTGGGTCTCGTGCTGCTCGTAGGCGACGGCGACCACCAGGCCGGCACCGACCGCAGCGCCGGCGGCGAACAGGAAGTAGTGGCCGTAGCCCCACAGGAACGCCGCCCGGGCCGCGTTCATCTCCGGGGCCGACTCGTGGTCGAAGTAGATCCACCACAGGCAGAACATGGTCACGATGGCGGCGATCGCCATCCCGATGATCGTCGACGACGCCCCCGAGGTCGTCAACGCGTCCTGGAAGGCCAGCGTGGCCGCGGTCACCGACTCGCCCAGCACGATGACCGTGAACAGCCCATACCGTTCGGCGATGTGGTGCGGGTGGTAGGTGGTCGCGGCGGGACGCTCGGCGATCACCGGCACCGTCAGTTCCAGCGCCGCGCCCATCAGGAACCCGGCGATCAGCCAGACGCCGTGCGGAAGAAACAGCAGCAACACCCAGTAGACCTGCACCATCGCGACGCCGACGGCATACCGGGTGGCCGTGCGCCGGTGCGGCGGATCGGCTGCCGCGGCCCGCAGCCACTGGGTGACCAGGGCCAGCCGCATGATGACGTAGCCGATGACGATGACGGTGAAGTCCTGGTCGGCGAACACCCGCGGGATGCCGGCGGCGATGACCAGCGACCCGGCGATCTGGACCAGCACCAGCACCCGGTACGGCACGTCGTCGGTGTCGTAGGCGGAGGCGAACCAGGTGAAGTTCATCCACGCCCACCAGATGGCGAAGAACGTCATCAGGTAGGCGACGACGGCCGAGCCGACGTGGTTCTCGATGAACCCGTGGTCCAGCCCCGCGGCCGCCTGGGCGACGGCGACCACGAAACACAGGTCGAACAGGAGCTCCAGCGGCGTGGACACCCGGTGGGTCTCGCCCGGGTGCCGCGATCGCATGGGGACGTACCACGGCCGGACGGCGGTCTGCTCGGTCACGGATCTGGACCCTAACGAGCCGACCGGGCTACCGGTCACCGGGGCCGCAGGCGGTCCCATCGCCGTTGCCGTCGAGCCCGAGCGGGTCCTTGCCCGGGGTATCCAGCACGATGCCGTCCGGCAGCAGCAACCGGGCCTCGGTGCAGGTCCAGTAGATCGACATGTCGCCGACACCGTGGCCGGCGTGGCTGGGCGGTGTCTGCGGCAGGCACTGGGTTCCGTGTCCGTAGCCGGCGACACAGCCATTGGTCAGCCCGTTAGGGAGGACCTGGGTCGGGTCGACGATGGGAGCGGGTTGCAGTGTCACGCCTGCGGCCTGCTGCTTCACGCCCTCGTTCACCCCGGCCGCGTCGGCGTCGACCCATTGATTGGCCAGGCTCGGCGCGGCGGCGCTGGTCGTCTCGGGAGGCGCCTGGCCGGCGGCCTCGGCCAGGCCGATCTGCCGCCGGTCGGCGGCCGCCGCGTTCGGGTCGTCCGCGCCGGAGCTCGCATTCCCGGCCGGCGGCACGGACGCCGGATCGGCCGGGGTCGACCCATCGGCGGGCCCGGGGGCGACCGCCTGGCCCGGATCAACCGCCGCGGCGCCCGCACCGATCCCGCCCCCCGAATCGGCGCTCGCGGGCGACGCCGGCGTCAACGGGGTCGCGGTGGACGGGGCGCCGCCGCCGCCCAGCACCGACGATGCGCCGTTCGGCCGAGGGACGGATCGGTCGGCACCGACGTTGATCCACAGCATCAGAATCGCGGCCAGTCCCAGCACCAGCAGGGTCCCGGCGAGCCAGGGGCGCCTCATCCGACCTTCACCCACGCGGCGACCGACGGTACGCCCTCGGAGTCGAGCACGGTCAGCATGTAGGGGCCCGGCGGCAGCAGGTTGGCGTTCGCCGGCACCGTCGCCTGCCGGTTCGTACCGGTCCCGGTGATCGGCAGGTCGACCAGCCGCGCGTTGGTGTCGGTCTGGTGCGTGGCCGATGACGGTGCCGTGAGGGACGCCGCCACCACGTCACCGGTGACCGCCAGATTGACCTGCTGACCGTAGGTCAGGGTCGCCGCGGCCGGATTCACGGTCGGCCGGGTGCCCTGGAACAGGTAGGGCGGTGAGTAGACCGAGATCCGCAGTTCGAACGAGTTGTCCGCCGGGTTCGAGCCGAGCACGGCCACCCGCCCGTCGGGCAGCAGAACCGCCGAGGAGTGGTAACCGCGGCCGACCGGATCGTCGGCGGTGTCCAGCCACTTGTTGGCAATCGGATCGTAGGTCGACGACGAGATGACCTCGGCGCCACGGTTGCCATGGGCGCCACCGGTGGCCAGGACGGTCCGGTCGGGAAGGGTCACCAGGTTGATATAGGTGCGACCGCCGCCGGGCACCGACGGCGCCGGCGCGTACTGCGGGGTGGCGCTGTTCAGGTTGATGATGTCGACCAGGTCGGTGCCGTCCGCGTACTGCTCGGTGTTCCCACCGCCGACGATCATCACCTTCTGGTTCTGCGCCGGCGGCAGCAGCACCGAGCCGGCCTGGTCGCGCAGGTTCACCTCGCGCAGCCCGGGCACGTCAGCCACCTTGGCCGTCTTCCAGTCGTAGATGCTCGCGCCGGTACCCGGCCGCTGGTTGCCGAAGGTGTGGCCGCCGCTGTAGAACATCCGGCCGTCGGCCATCAGGAACATGTGCGGGTAGGTACCCCAGTACGTCCAGGTCTGCGGCACCTCGTTGATGCCCAACCAGCGGAACTGGCTGGACGAGAACATTTCGGTGTTCGTCGGGCCGCTGGACTGGGCGTTGAGCCCGCCGGCCGCCCAGACGTCGCCGTTGCCGAGTTTGGTCAGTGTCGGGTACCAGTGTGCGTCGGCCATGTCGGAGATCTTGGTGAACTTCATGGTGGCCGGGTTGAACACGTAGCTGAACTTGGCGCCCTGGAAGTTGATCGCGCCGCCGGTGCCGGGGAAGTTCGCCGTGCCCCCCGCGATGAGCACCCGCCCGTCGGCGAGGGTGACGTGTCCCGAGCAGAACATGTCCTCGGGCACGGTCAGGTTGGTGAACGTGTTGGCGACCGGGTCCCACACGGACGCCTTGAAGGTCCCCGCCCGGAACTGGTCGGCCTGATTGCCGGATCCGGCGATGAGCAGCAGGCGACCGTCCTTGAGCATGGTGGAGTGGATCGTCCGCAGCGGCAGCTGGGTGTCCGAGACGGTCCACTTGCCGATCACCGCCGGGTCGGTCGGGTCGGTCGGGTCGTTCGGGGGCTGATCGTCGTGCAGCTGGAAGGAGTAGCCCGTGGTGTCCAGGTCGCCGTTCGCGTAGATCGACACTCCGAAGCTGACCCGGTCGGTGTCGGCCGGGATCGCCGGGGTCGCCACCTTGACGGTCGACCAGTCCGCCGACGCGGGCAGCGACTGCGGATCCATCCAGTACTGCCAGCCGGCCGGGGTGTGCCGGAACAGGGTGATCGACTGGCCGGCGGCGGTCGACCGGTACTTGACCGAGAAGTCGTAGACCTGGCCGGGTGTGACGGTCGGCGCGCAGCCGGCGGCTTCCCCGGCGATCAGCTTGTAGTCGCCGGATTGCCGGTTGGACATGGAGATGCGCCAGGTGCGGCCGGCCGATCCGGCCGGCACGTCGTTGATCAGTTGCTGGTTGATGGTGTTCTGGCCCCAGCCGACCATCTGGAAACAGGTGGGCACTCCCGCTCCGGCGGACAGGTCGCCGTTGGTCGCCAGTTCGGCGCCCGGGTCCGGCGTGCTGCCGCCGGCCGCCGCGATCGAGTAATCGTCGGTGACGACGGTGCCGTTGCCGACGATCGACAGGCCCCAGCTCAGCTGGTCCGTCCCGGCCGGTAGCGGCGGCGTCTCCACCTGCACCTGGGTGAAATTGGCCGCGGCCGGCAGCGTCTGCAGATCGGTGTAGTACGTCCAACCCGCCGCCGAATGCCGGAACAGCGTCAGGTTCACCTCACGCGTCGAGGTGTACCAGACCCCCAGCTGGTACTGCTGGCCACCCACGACGGCCGGTGCACAACCGGCCGACTGGGTCGGCAACAGCTTGCGATCCCCGGACGTCCAGCCGGCGATCGTCATTGACGCGGCGCGCCCATTCCCGCCACGGCCGGTCACCGCGCTCACCGCCGAGGTGTGCGAACCCCATCCGTAGTCGCTGAAACAGGTGAAATTGCTGGCATCACCGGCCGACAGGTCACCGTTCGGAACTCCGTTCACCGGAGTCGCCTGGCCGGCCACCGCGGCGATCGAGTAGTCGTCGGTGACGACGGTGCCGTTACCGACGATCGACAAGCCCCAGCTCAGCTGGTCCGTCCCGGCCGGCAAGGGCGGCGTCACCACCTGCACCTGGGTGAAGTTCGCCGCGGCCGGCAGCGTCTTCAGGTCCGTGTAGTACGTCCACCCGTCCGCCGAGTGCCGCGCCAATGTCACGTTGACCTCGCGCGTCGAGGTGTACCACACCCCCAACTGGTACTGCTGGCCGGCGACGACCGCCGGCGCGCATCCGGCGGACTCGGTCTGCTGTAGCTTGCGGTCGCCGGACGCCCACCCGCTGATCGTCAACGACGCCGCCCGGCCGACCCCGCCGCGACCGGTCACCGCAGTGACCGACGACGCGTGCGAACCCCACCCGTAGTCGCTGAAACACGTGAACGCGCCCGGACCAGCGGCCGACAGGTCACCGTTCTCGATCCCGTTCACCGGGGCCGCCTGACCGGAGGCGATCGGGCCGAACAACGGCAGGCTCAGGACGGCGACGAGCACGATAGCGACCCGCTGCCGGATCGACATGACGCGCAGTGAGCGCGGTCCCCGGCTCACGCCGCGATCCCCCGGGCCGGTGGCAGGACGTGGAGAACGACCGACCGCAGAGGCCGACCGCACGGCAAACAGGACATACGAGACTCCGACCACGGGGCCACCTTTCGGTGACAAACCCGAATGAGCACGACAGCAACGGACAGTGATGTTCGGCGCAGCCCAGGATCGTCAGATCGGCCGCATTGCCCCCGCCTGATCGCGCTCAGGGCCGACAATAGTCACGCTGCGACACGCAGCCGGTGCCGTGAACCCTGATATTTACCAAGTCGTAACTCTGCGTGCGGCCCTAATCACCCTTTCGGACCGACAAGGGACACATGACGGCCCGGCGCGGCGCGGGCCCGGCGATCGGTCCGGCTCCCTCAGAAGCCGCCGAAGTCACCGCCCCCGCCGAAATCGCCGCCGCCGAAGTCGCCGCCCCCGAAGTCGCCACCACCGCCCATGTCGCCGCCGAAGTCACCGCCCTGGTCACCGGAGTAGTCGGCGCCTTGGTTGTCGGCGTTGCCGGCATCGAATCCCGCGTCGTATCCGGCGTCGTAGCCGCCCTCCCACGCGCCCATGCCGGCCATCCCGGAGAACAGGGTGGACGCGACGAGGTAGGTGCCGACACCCCAGGCACCGGCCACCAGCGCAGGCTTCCACCACGGTTCCGAATACCAGCCACGCGGCACCGGCCGCCCGGCCACCATGCCGCCCGGGTAGTAGTGCTGGGTGGCGCGCCCCGGGTTCGGGGAGGCCTCGTACTCGTGCCCCTCGACGTTGACCCGGCGTTCCTCGGTGACCGCGCCGGCTTGCTGCTGGCCGGGCATGGCCGGCAGATCCGGGCCCGGGTCCAACCCGAGCGAGGTGCGGGCGGCGCGGACGTAGTACAGGCCCTCGTAGGCCGTCTGCTGGGCCAGCCGGTACTGCTGCACCGATGTGGCCTGCTCCACCTGCGAGCCGGCCGCGGTGTACCGCTCGGATGCGTCCGCCAGGGCCTGTCGCGCGGCCGGCTCGTCCCGCGGGTCGAGGGCGTACACCTGGCCGCCGAGCCGTTCGACCCAGCGGCGGGCCTCGGCCCGGGAGTCGTCGAGCGAACGGGTTGCGGTCACGGTCCGCTGGCGCATGTACCACACGCCGGCGACCACGATCGCGGCGATGATCACGATCCACAGGAGCGAGTCCACGTCAGTTCCTTTCGGCTGCCGGCGGCCCGGATGCCCGTCGGTCGTCCCTCCGGGCAACGCCCCGGCTCGGCGAATCGTTCCGCCGGCCGCTCATCGTCGTCGCTTGCGGGTGCCGAAGATCGACCGGCCCAGGGAGCCGCCGAGCGAGCTGCCGAGCGAGCGCATGAAGGAGGTCACCGCCGGATTGCCGAGCACGTCCGCGAGCCCGCCGCCCGGATCCGCCGGCGCCGAGCGGGGCGCCGGGCGCGGCGCCGGTGCCGCCTCGTCGAGGTAGGGGTTGTACGGCTCGGGGGTCAGCGTCGGCCACCCGTCGGCACCCACGGTCGGTGCGGTCGGCGTCGGCACCGGAGCGGACGGTGCCGGTGGCGGGGGCGCGGCGGGCGGGGTCAGCCGGGCGGTCAGCATCTCGTAGGCGGATTGCCGATCCACGTCCGGCCCGTACTTGCCGGCCATCGGCGAGCCGGCAACGGCAGCGGCCACGACGGCGGCCGGGGCCGGGGCCATCAGGGTGCGGGGAGCGCGGACCCGGGTCCAGGCGACCGGGGTCGGCGAGCCCCGCTCGGAGAGCACCGTGACGATGGCCTCCCCGGTGCCCAGACCGGTCAACGCGGCCGACAGGTCGTAATCCTTGGTCACCGGGTAGGTCTTGATGGTGGCTTTGAGCGCCTTCTGATCGTCAGGGGTGAAGGCGCGCAACGCGTGCTGGATCCGGGCGCCCAGCTGGGACAGCACCGGTCCGGGCACGTCGGTGGGCAGCTGGGTGCAAAAGAAGACGCCGACGCCCTTGGACCGGATGAGCTTCACGGTTTGCTGCACGGCCTGCAGGAATGCCTTGGACGCATCGGCGAACAGCAGATGGGCCTCGTCGAACAGGAACACCAGCTTGGGCTGGTCGACGTCGCCGACCTCGGGCATCTGTTCGAACAGTTCGGCCAGCAGCCACATGAGAAAGGTGGAGAACAACGCCGGTTTGGTCTGCAGCCCGGCGGCCTCGAACAGGGTGACGACACCGCGCCCGTTCGCGTCCACCCGCAGCAGGTCGGCGACGTCGAGCTCGGGCTCGCCGAAGAACCGGTCGCCGCCCTGCGCGTCGAGATTGGTGACCGCCCGCAGGATGACCCCGGCGGTCGCCTTGGACACCCCGCCCAGCGCACGTAGGTCCTCCTTTCCCTCGTCGCTGGTCAAGTGCAGGACGACGGCCCGCAGGTCCTTCAGGTCGAGCAGCGGCAGGTTCCGTTCGTCCGCCCAATGCACGATCAGGCCCAGGGTCGACTCCTGCGTCTCGTTCAGGTCGAGCACCTTGGACAGCAGGATCGGGCCGAACGAGTCGATGGTGGCCCGCACCGGCACCGCGGTGCCCTGGCCGTTGAGGGAGAGCAATTGCACGGGCACGCTCGCCGGGGCCCAGTCGTCACCGGTGTCCGCAGCCCGCTCGGCGATCTTCGGGTTGGTCTCGCCGGGCACCATGAGTCCGGTCAGGTCGCCCTTGATATCCGGCATGAACACCGGGACCCCGGCCGCGGACAGCTGCTCCGCCACCAGCTGCAGGGTCTTGGTCTTGCCGGTGCCGGTCGCACCGGCGACCAGGCCGTGCCGGTTGAACATGGACAGCGGGATCCGTACGAGGCAAGTCGGGTCGGCGGTGTCGCCGATCACCACCGATCCGAGGACAACCGCCGGAGCGGCGGTGTCGTAGCCCTGCGCGATCCGCTGCGCGGCCGATCCGTCGCCGCCCGTCGATGCTGTCACCGCCCGAGCATGCGGCATCCGACCGCCATCCGCAGGCGCCACCCCGGACCCGGCCTGCTGTCACTGTCTGTCCTTGTTCTGGGTCGGACTACTGTCACCATCCGTGAACGATCGACTGGTGTGGGTGGACTGCGAAATGACCGGCCTGGATCTGCGGTCGGACCGTCTCATCGAAATTGCTGCGCTGGTGACCGACAGCGACCTGAACATCCTCGGTGACGGCGTCGACGTCGTGATCCACGCCAACGACGCCGCCCTGGCCGCGATGCCCGACGTGGTCACCGAGATGCACGCGAAGTCCGGTCTGACCGATCGGGTTCGCGCCTCGACCGTCTCGGTCGCCGAGGCCGAGAAGATGGTTCTCGATTACATCCGCCAGCACGTGCCCGAACCGAAGTCGGCGCCGCTGGCCGGCAACTCGATCGCCACCGACCGGGGATTCATCGCCCGGGACATGCCGCTGCTGGACGACTACCTGCATTACCGGATGGTCGACGTGTCCAGCATCAAAGAACTGTGCCGGCGGTGGCACCCACGGATCTACTTCGGCCAGCCGGCCAAGGAGATGTCACATCGGGCGTTGACCGACATCACCGAATCAATCCGGGAACTCGCCTACTACCGGGGGACGGCATTCGTGCCGGCGCCCGGCCCGACCGGCGAACAGGTCCTCGCGGTGGCGACCGAGGTGTCGACGCGCTACGCGGACGTCCTTGCTCACCCACCGGCCGAGACGCTGGTCCAGGGTCCCGCCGACACCCTGTAGACTCCTTCCGGTCCGTGCGGCGCAGATGCGGCGCGCAGATCGTGGTGGGCGTAGCTCAGCTGGTAGAGCTCCGGCTTGTGGTGCCGGTGGTCGCGGGTTCGAGTCCCGTCGCTCACCCCACGTTTTCCCGGTTCAGGTCATCGGCGAACGATCTTCGTCGATGGGCCTGACCCCTGGTTGTCGGCCCAGCGATCGAATAGTGGCGTTCAGGGACGCCGAGGGCTGTGGATGCTGGGCCGGGCCACGTCCCCCGGGCGCGGATCATCCTCGATGGGATCCCGAGCCGTCGGCCGCCACCCGGCCGGCAGGGATTCCATCAAGGCCTTGACAGCCCCCATGTGCCGTTCGTACGAACTCTCGTCGAGCCCCATTCGCCCCCCCTTCATGCGTCCCCGGCCTCCGACCGTACGGACCGACCCGGTGGGCCAACAAGATCGGTCACGCTGCAGCGTCCGACAACCACCCGGTCATCCGGCCATTACACAACGCAACGAGGACTTGCCACCCTTTCGTGTGCCCCCACCGAGGGATGACCTCCCACGATGGGGGGACACCACGCCGCGCGACCGTCGTTTCGACTCTTCCGAGCGGGGTTCACACCTTCGGCGATCGGCGCTCCCCGCTACGCGGGTCGGCCCGTCCCGCCGGGTGATCGCGCCACGCCCCACGCGTGGGCTCACCCGCCGGCGAAATAGTCCATGCCCATCGCGGTCCGCACCCGGTTCAGCACGTCGCCGGCGATCGCGGTGGCACGGGCGGTGCCGTCGACGAGCACCCCGGTGAGGTGGCCGGGGTCGGCCAGCAGAGCAGCGCGCCGGCGCCGGACCGGGGCGAGCGTGTCGTTGATCGCCTCGGTCGCCCGACGCTTCAACTCGGCCGCTCCCCCGTCGCCGATCTCCGCCGCGACGTCGGACGGATGCTGGCCGGTGAGTTCGCCGATGATGGACAGCAGGTTGGCCACCTGTGGGCGGCTCGTCGGCTCGAACGTGATCCGCCGGTTCGAATCGGTCTGTGCGCCGCGCACGATCGCGGCGGTCCGGTCGGCGGTGTCGCCCAGGCCGATGGTGTTGCCCCGGGTCTTGGACATCTTCGCACCGTCGGTGCCGAGCAGGTTCGGGGTTCCGGTCAGCAGCGGCTCGGGCGGGGTGAAGACCGTGCCAAAGCGCTCGTTGAACCGGCGGGCGATCAGTCTCGCCGTCTCCAGATGCGGAAGCTGGTCCCGGCCGACAGGGACGACGGTGCCACCGACACCCAGGATGTCCGCGGCCTGGTGCACCGGATAGGTCAGCAGCAGGCCGCCCAGCGGGCGACGGGCCGCCAACGATTCGGCCTTCACCGTCGGGTTCCGACGCAGTTCGGCGTCGGTGACCAGGGACAGGAAGGGCACCATCAACTGGTTCAGGGCGGGCACCGCCGAGTGCGGGAAGATCACCGTCCGGTCGGGGTCCAGGCCGGCGGCCAGGTATTCGGCGACCAGGGTGCGGACCCGATCCCGGAGCGGGCCGGGATCGGATCGATCGGTGATCACCTGATAGTCGGCAATGACGACGACCACCGGAACACCCAGGTTCTGCAGGCGCACCCGGTTGGCCAGGGTGCCGAGGTAGTGGCCCAGGTGCAGCGGCCCGGTGGGCCGGTCGCCGGACAGGACCCGGAACGCGTCCGGGTGCCGGGTGATGCGGTCGTGCAGGGAGATGTCATCGGGGGCGGTGGCGGACCGGTCGAGGACGGTGGTCGTGGTCATGGCGGGCTCCTTCGGTGCGGGGCCGCCACCACGGTCGTTCGCGTTCACCGGAAGGAGAAGCGGTGAGGAAAACAGGTCCTCGACGGCCGCGTTGCGGCGGCCGGAGGTCGGGGACATCACGGAACGCCGTCAGGCGTTCCGCCACCAGCTCTGGTGCGTGGTCATCGACCGGGATGTCATGAGGGCACCATAACAGCAACGAGCGGCCGTCGGCATCCGTGAATTCGGGTGCGGACGGCCGCTCGTCGGGGCTGCGGGCTGGACTCCGGTCGCCATGCCGTGGCTGCCCGGCACGGCGACCGGAAGACTCGTCGGGGCTACTCGCCGCTATCCACCACTGACCACCGCGGGGAGCCGCTCGGACTCCTCGTCGGTGAACAACCGCGACCGGATCAGGAACCGCTGCCCGGTCGGCGACTCCACGCTGAACCCGCTGCCGCGCCCGGGAACCACGTCCACCGTGAGGTGGGTGTGGCTCCAGTACTCGAACTGCGACTCCGACATCCAGAACGGGATCGGTTGCGGCAGGCCCGCATCCAGCTCGGCGAGGCGGACATCGGCGCCGCCTGTCCGGAACTCGCCGAGCGGGTAGCACATCGGGGCGGACCCGTCGCAGCACCCGCCCGACTGGTGGAACATCAGCGGTCCGTGCAACTGCGTGAGCTCGGACAGCAATGCCACCGCCTTGGGCGTGAGCGCGACCCGGGCGACCGGATCCGGTGTCGCGCCACCGGCCACCGATCGGCCCGAATCCTCCGACATGTCATGCGGCATCAGAAGAATCCGACGGCGCTCTGGGCGTAGGAGACCAGCAGGTTCTTCGTCTGCTGGTAGTGGTCGAGCATCATGTGGTGGTTCTCGCGGCCGATGCCGGACTGCTTGTAGCCACCGAACGCGGCGTGCGCGGGGTACTGGTGGTAGCAGTTCGTCCATACCCGGCCGGCCTCGATGCCCCGGCCCACCTGGTAGGCGGCGGAGCCGCTCCGGGTCCACAGACCGGCGCCCAGCCCGTACAGGGTGTCGTTGGCGATCTTCAGCGCATCGTCCTGGTCGGCGAACGAGGTCACCGCGACGACCGGCCCGAAGATCTCCTCCTGGAAGATCCGCATCGAATTGTCACCCTCGAAGATGGTCGGCTTGACGTAGTAGCCGCCGGCCAGGTCGCCGCCCAACTCGTTGCGGTAGCCGCCGGTGAGCACCTTGGCGCCCTCGGCCTTGCCGATCTCGATGTACGACAGGATCTTTTCGAGCTGATCGTTCGACGCCTGCGCACCGATCATGGTGTTGAGGTCGAGCGGATTGCCCTGGATGACCTTCTCGGTGCGGGCCACCGCGTCGGCGAGGAAGTCGGTGTAGATGGAACTCTGGATGAGCGCCCGGGACGGGCAGGTGCAGACCTCGCCCTGGTTCAGCGCGAACATGGTGAAGCCCTCGAGGGCCTTGTCGTAGAAAGCGTCCCGCTGCGCGGCGACGTCCTCGAAGAAGATGTTGGGCGACTTGCCGCCCAGCTCGAGGGTGACCGGGATCAGGTTCTCCGACGCGTACTGCATGATCAGCCGGCCGGTGGTGGTCTCACCGGTGAACGCGATCTTGCGGATCCGCTTCGAGGACGCCAGCGGCTTGCCGGCCTCCACGCCGAAGCCGTTGACGACGTTGATCACGCCGGGCGGCAGCAGGTCGCCGATCGTCTCCATCAGCACCAGGATCGAGGCCGGGGTCTGCTCGGCCGGCTTGAGCACGACCGCGTTGCCGGCGGCGAGCGCCGGGGCCAGCTTCCACACGGCCATCAGGATCGGGAAGTTCCAGGGAATGATCTGCCCGACCACACCCAGCGGCTCATGGAAGTGGTAGGCAACGGTGTCGGAGTCGATCTGCGAGATCGAGCCCTCCTGCGCCCGGATCGCCCCGGCGAAGTACCGGAAATGATCGATGGCCAGCGGGATGTCGGCGGCCAGGGTCTCGCGGACCGGCTTGCCGTTGTCCCAGGTCTCGGCGACGGCGATCTTCTCGAGGTTGGCCTCGATGCGATCGGCGATCTTGTTCAGGATGACCGCGCGCTCGGCCGGCGAGGTGCGGCCCCAACCCGGGGCGGCGTTGTGGGCGGCATCCAGGGCCAGGTCGATGTCCTCGGCGGTGGACCGGGCGACCTCGGTGAACACCTGACCGGTGACCGGGGTGACGTTCTCGAAGTACTGACCCTTGACCGGAGCGACCCACTCCCCCCCGATGAAATTGTCGTAGCGGGGCTTGAAAGTGACCTTGCTGTCCGGCTGTCCCGGAGCTGCATAGACCGTCACATCGACCTCCTCGTCGGTTCAAGCACGTCCCATCCGGGCTGTGCGATGAGCAAGACCGTAGGAGCGGCATCGTTGCGCCAACGTTGCGCCTCGGTGAGCCCGATCACGTGACCGCTGTCACGGGCCGGACGCGCTTTGGACCGGCCGGCCTGTATCACCGGTGGCCGCCGGGTGCTCTTGACCGCACACAGCCTGGGGGGGAATGTGATGAGTGTTTCGACCGGATCGATGACTGCGCCGATCACCGCACGCCGACTGATCGGCCGGGACGCCGGCTTCGCCGCGCGGGCGCTCGACGCCGGTGCCATCGTCGCGCACGCGTTCGCCAACTTCTACGCGATCACCACCCGCGCCGACGAGGCGACGGTGCGCCGGGTCAACCTGATGAAGGGCCGGCCGCCGACCCAGGTCGGCAGCATCACGGCGCCACCGAATGCCATCCGGGATGCCTGGGACTTCGGCGAGTTGCCCACCGGACTGACCCGGCGACGGATCCTGCAACTCGTCGACGCGTTTTTCACCCTGGGGCCGTTCGGGTTTCGTGGACCGGCCGCGGAGCACATCCCGCCGCACCTGACCATGGCCGACGGTCCGATCATCACCACCCAGGTCATTGCGCCCGGATATGCCTGTGCCAGCAGGGACTTTCTGGCGACCGCGCTGCGCATCACCGGGGACGATTTCCTGTACGTCACCTCGGCCAACCGGTCTCGGCACGTCGCCGGGGCAGCGGACTCCCCCGCCCACTGGCGGGCCGCGGGGCTGCGGGCCGAGTTCGGCGCCGAACCCGGGTTCCTGCTGGTCGAGCACGAGAACGAGGCCACCGCCCGGGCCCGATATCCGCGGTACCTGCCGATGTCCACCACGATCCTGGCATTCCATCGGGTCGAGCACGTCACGGGGGACCGGCGACCGCAGCTGGTGCTGGAGCGGCAGGGCTCCATGCCCGTCGATGACGTGCGCGCGGTACTGGACGACTTCGGGTTCGGGCTGGTGTTCGGACCGAGGGCCCGGAACCGGCCCACCGTGCGGGACTACTCGCAGCGGCTGGCCGACCGGTAGTCCCGGCCGGTGGTGACCGCGGGCCCGGACGCCGGCGTCCGGCGGGTCCGGTCAGCGCCGGACCGGCGCGCCGCCGAGTTCCCGTTCGATCCGGAGCAGATGCTCGACCAGCACCGGACGGCTGGACGGGGGCGCCACCCGCACCGCGTGCCGCCAGACCAGGATGTCGTCGCGACTGAACGGGCGGTTCACGAACTTCAGCACGGCCGGGACGTGACCTGAGCCGAGCACCGCCGCGCGCAGGTCACGGTGCAGCGCGTCGCGTTCCGCCTGGACCTCAGGTGACTCCGAGGACGGCAGGATCGGTCCGGCGTAGGCGGCCACCGCTGCCGCGAGGTCACCGCGCACCAGGGCGTTGCGGACGGCGTCCACATCGGTGGCCAGGTGGGTGGTCAGCCGGTACGGGCGGCCGGACAGTCCCAGACCGGGCAGGAGGGCCCGCAGCCGGCTCAGCTCGGCCCGCACCGTGACCGCGGGCACGTCGCGTTCGTGCAGCGCCACGGCCAGCTGATCCGCGCTGTACCCGGAACGGTGCCGGGCCAGCAGGAACAACAGCTCCGAGTGCCGGACCGACAGCTCGGTGCCGGCGGCCGGGTCGTTCCGCGTGGCCAGCATCGCCCGGTCCCGGCCCAGCACCCGCAGTCGCCACTGCCCGGTCAACGTCGGAGTTTTCGGGGTCGACCGACGCGCCGGCTTGGCGTCCCGGCGGGTCAGCGCCAGCATCCGCAGTTCGGTCTCCGCGGCGGCCGCCGCCGCCCGAACCAGGCCCAACACCGCCGGGGCGGCGACATCGTCGCGTCCGGTCAGATCGAGGGCACCGAGCACCCGCCCCGTGGTCGGATCGTGGATCGGCGCGGCGGTGCAGGACCACCCGGCGACGTTGCTGGCGAAGTGCTCGCGGGCGAACACTTGCAGAGAATGATCCAGACGCATCGCCGCGGCCGGCGCATTGGTACCGGCGGTCCGCTCGTCCCAGCGGGCGCCGGCGACCCAGTTCATCGCCTCGGCCCGGCTGCGAAGCGTGGCGTCACCCTCCACCCAGAGCAGCCGGGCATCCGCGTCCGCGACCACGACGATCGCACCGGCCTCCTCGGCCTCCTCGATGAGCAGGCGCCGGATCAGCGGCATCACTGCGGCGAGCGGGTGCGCCGAGCGGTAGGCCTCCAGCTCCGAATCGAGCAGGTCGACCTCGGGCAGCACACCGTCCGGGCTGACCCCACTCGCGCGGGACAGCCGCCAGGAGTCCGCGACGACCGGGCGGACCGACGCGACGTCACCGGTGCTCAGGAAGGCGTCGTAGGCGCGTTCGAGCTTGTTGCGCTCGCTGAGCACGTTGGAGCCGGTGGGCAGCGCGAGGAACGGCCCGGCGGCCGGGCGGCGCGCGCCCGGCTGGGCGGTCGCCGGTGGTCCACTCGCTGACGCCATCGGTTCCTCCGGTGGGCGGGCAGCACCGTCGCAGGACCCGCAGCTGATCCGCCTAGGGTACCCGGCGTTGGCAAGACCCCCGCCGAGCTGCGCAAAGGTGACGGCCACAACCCGTTCGGGCGGCCCCCAGCCGAGTCAAACCTGACACGTCGTGACGGCACACCGAGAACCCGCCCCCGAACCGCGGGCTCCACCGGCGCCGGCGCTCCCCCGCGGCTTCCTGCGCGTGGCCGGCCGCCCTTCCGTGCCGAGCACGGTGGTTTCGCCCACCAAGACACCTGCTGACCAGCGGTTTCGTGTTGTGACCAGTAGCCAGGTACAGTAATCGCCGGTCCCGGGGCAGCCCGAGATCACGCGCCATTAGCTCAATTGGCAGAGCAGCTGACTCTTAATCAGCGGGTTCGGGGTTCGAGTCCCTGATGGCGCACCACGTTTGCCCGGGTGAGACCGAGTACCAACGACGGTCCGTGGGCATTTGCGCGGCGGACCCCCCTCATCCTGGGCCGCCAATGCTCCGCGAGCGCGTCGCGAGCCAGGGCGGGCAACGGATTCGTCCCTGTCGAGCGCACTGGGCTTCGTCGGCAGCACGCCGATCCGCTGCACGCTCCACGGCCCTGCGACGCAGCGGGGGCGCCCGCACGGCCAGCCCACAGATCCCGCGAACCGGCTCGGGCCGATCTGACCAATCTGCGGCCCGGCTCGCCGACCGCCGTGTCGTGGAAGGGCTCCGCTCGGGATCGAAGGAGATGCCGTGGGCTGGGAGCAGGACGTCGGCATCGACATCGGACGTGGGTGCAACTCCATCGGCCGGACGGGGCGCATCGAGCGGGCGGATGACAATTCCCTCGACCGCGGCCACACCGGGGCCAGCTCGTGCACATCAGTGAAGAAGCCGCGGACGATGATGAACATGCACTTGGTCGGTATGGTGAAAGCCAAATTCCCGTCGGCGATCTCGCCGCCGTGGGCTGCGGGGACGATGAGGTGACGGCCACCCTCGCCGCGGCCAGGACCGGGTGTCCCGATGTCCCCGAGGTAGCTCACCCGCCAAGCGTCGGACCGATGAGCGGCCGGTGCCGGAAGTCGTCCATCAAATCCAGCAGCCGGGGTGGCGCCTCGATCACGAGGGACCGGTCGTACGCAGGTCGGCGACGGTCAGTCCGCAGCTGACATCAGAGTTCGGGGTCGTGATCAGCGAGGTCGGACTTGCGGCGATCCTCGAACACCTACTGGACGTCGTACCCCGTGCCCGAGATCCGGCCGAGCCCGGCCTTCATCGCGTGCACGGTGACCGCCGGCAGCGCCCACAGGTACGTCTGGACAGCCCGCTGCGAGCACAGCTCCGCATCCGGTGCCTTGCCGTCGCCGCGCCCGGCGAAGCGTGACTCGGCCGCGCTCGGAGCGGAACGGGTCCGGCCTTCCTGCAGAAACGGCGCCCCGGGGTCGGTGGCACCGCACACCGGGGTGCGCGTGACGGACCCGAGCCGGACGCGATCACCCGCGCTAGGTTCGGCCGGGTCATTCCCGGGGCGTGACCGGGGTTCGCCCCGCGGTGGGTCCCCCCCGACGAGGGCGCAGGAGGAGCCGGTCATGAAATTGCTGACGTCGACGTCGGCGCTGTTCTGGGGGCTGCAGTTCGCGCTGCTCACTCCGGCACTGGCGCTGGTCCTGGTGTCGGTGTACGGGGCGACCGGCACCCAGGTCGGGGTGGTCCTGGCCGTCTATAACGCCAGCGGCTTCCTGGCCGCGGTCCTCGTCCCGGCGTGGGCCGACCGCCGGGGCGACTATCTGCGGCCGATGCTGGGCTGCGCGCTACTGGGTCTGGCGTTGGCCGCCGTGCTGGCGTCCACGTCGTCGTTGACCGTCGCGGTCGCTGCGCTGGCCGCGCTCGGTGGACCCGCCAGTGCCGGCAGCTCGCTGCTGTTCGCCCACCTCAAACACTCCGGGGCCCGCCCGCGCGAAGTGGTGAACAGCCGCGCGGTGTTCTCGGTCGCCTGGGTGGCCGGCCCGCCGGTGGCCGCCCTGGTGATGGGGACATTCGGGGACGCCGCCGTGCTGTTCGCCGTCGTCGCGGTGGCGGTCCTGGTCGTGACCAACACGGTCGTCATGGTGGCTCGCCGACCCGCCCCGCCGGGGCCGTCCACGCCGGGCACCGTGACCGGCGAGTCCGGGGCCGGCTGGCCCAGGAGCTCGGTCGTCGTCGTCATCGTCGCATTCGTGGCTCTGCAGATGGCCAACACCGCGGCGGTGGCCGTGATGGGGTTGTTCGTCACCGACCGGTTGGGTCTGCCGATCATCTGGGCCGGAATCGCGCTGGGTGTCGCGGCGGCACTGGAGATCCCGGCGCTGCTGCTGATCGGGCGGCTCACCAGCCGGGTCTCGAGCCTGACCCTGATCGTCACGGGCTGCGCCGCCGGCATCGCCTACGGGCTCGGGATGACCGTCGTCGGTGGACCCGTCGGGCTGCTGGCCCTGCAGGTGCTCAACGCCTGGTTCGTCGCCGTGGTGGCCGGTGCCGGTCTGACGCTGTTCCAGTGCATGATCCCGCGCCCAGGGCTGGCGTCCGGGACCTACAGCAACACCTTCCGCTTCGGCGCGGTGCTGTCCGGGCCACTCCTGGGGTGGGCATCCTCGAGCGCGATCGGCTACAGCGGCGTCTTCGCCGGGTGCGCCGCAGTGACGGTGCCCGCGCTGGTGGCCGTCCTGGTGGTGGGCCGCAGGCAACGGACTGTGCCCGGCACCCCCACCGCTATCCGCCTGGCGGGGACCACTCGAACCCCGGCCCCGTGACCGAACGGGACACCACGACGCCTCCGGACACCCCGGGCGGCGCCGCCCAGCGGCTGGTCAACGACGCTTCAACCGTGCTGTAGCACGGCGAACGTCCAGGTGGTTCAGGCGGCCGGCTGACCCACCGGCGTGACGACGAGCCACCGTCGCCGAACTCGGTCACGTCGTGACAGGTCACCACGTCCTTGCCTGCAGGGGCGTCGTCGACATGGGGTCAGTGACCTGTCACCCGACGACGTCCGCAATGAGCTCCGAGGCGGCGGGATCAGCGGATGCGGGCAGTTCGACGACGAAGCGGGCACCCCCGGCGGGGGCATCCTCCACCCAGACGGCACCCGAATGCAGGTGAACATGCCGGGCGACCAGGGCGAGGCCCAGCCCGCTTCCGGACTCGTCTCCGCGTTCTCCGGCGTGGCGACCGCGAGCGAACCGCTCGAACACCCGGGTCCTGAGGTCGGACGGCACCCCCGGGCCGGCGTCGTCGACTTCCAACCGGGCCCTGCCCTGCCGTTCGGTGACCGTCACCTTGGCCACGCCGCCACCGTGCCGTTCCGCGTTGTCCAGCAGGTTCGCCACCACCCTGACCAGCCGACGGCGGTCGGCGTAGACCGGGGGCGGCGGTCTCTCCACGACCAGCGGAAAGGTCAGGTTGCTGGTTTCCCTGACCTTGGCGACCAGGATCGCCAGATCGATCGACTCCATCGCCCGGTCATCGACGTCCTGATCGGCGCGCGATATCTCGAGCAGATCCAGGAGCATCTGGCGGAACCGTTCGATCTCGCCGGCGAGCAGATCGACGGCCTGACCGGCCACCGGCGGCATCTCGCCCTGCCGATGCCGAAGAACCTCGATCGCGTTGACCATCGTGGTCAGCGGCGAGCGAAGTTCATGGCTGATATCGCCGGCGAAGCGGGCGTCCAGGCGGACCCGCCGCTCCAGCGCCTCCACCGTCGCGTTGAACGTCGACGCCAAGGGGGCGAGATCCGGGTCGCTCCGCTCGGGCAGCCGGACGTGGAGGTCACCGCCGGCGACCCGGGCGGCCGACTGCGTCAGCTCGGTGAGCGGGCGCAGGGCGCGTTTACTGGTCCACCAGCCGAGGCCGACTCCCAGCAGACCGCTCGCCGCGGTGCCGGCGACCAGCACCAGGATCAGAAAGTTCTGGATCCGCCCGAGCTCCACCAGCGGAAATAGCTCAACGAACACGGTGCCGGCGCTTCCCCCCTGGAGCGAGACCGCCAGCACCCTGATGCCATCGATCTCCGTGACGAGCCACCTGGTCTCACCCGGCTCGGGTGCGAGCAGCTGCGCCGGCAGGACGGCCGGGTCGACCGCCCGCCCGCCGGTGAGCAGGCCCTCCCGCCTGGCCAACAGGATGGACGAACCGGGATCGACGACCAGCCCACTGAGCAACTCGTCGAGGCTGTTGGAGCCGGCGCGCGACGACGCCTCCACCAGCCGGACGTTCACCTGGGCTTGCAGGGTGGCGCTCTGTCGACGCTGTTCGAGCATGTAGGTGGTGGCGAGCTGCCAGGTCGCCACGGCAACCAGGCCGGCCACCGCCACCGACGCCAATCCGAAGGCGATGGCCACCCGCCATCGCAGCGACAACCTGATCCGCCGATTCGTGGCCACGATTGATCAGCCCCTCATGGGGATGAGCTGAAGCGGTAGCCCACTCCGCGCACGGTGGTGATCAGGGCGGGGTTGTCGGGGTCGGCTTCCACCTTGCGCCGAAGCCGACGAACATGGACATCGAGCAGCCGGGTGTCGCCGAAGTAGTCGTAGCCCCACACCCGCTGGAGGAGCTCCTCCCGGGTCACCACCACCCCATCGGCCGTGACCAGCTCGGCCAGCAGTCGAAATTCCGTCCGGGTCAGGTGGACGTCGGCCCCGCCACGGCGAACCCGTCCTTCCATCGGCCAGACCTCAAGGTCTTCGACCTGCACCCGCGACTGAACGGTGCCGTCGCCGATCGGTCGGCGACGACGCAGCAGCGCCCGAATTCGGGCAGCCAGTTCGCTGGCGACCAGGGGTTTGGTCATGTAGTCGTCCGCGCCCGCCTCAAGCCCCGCGATCACGTCGGCGGTGTCCGATCGTGCGGTCGTGATGATGATCGGGAGGTCGCCCCTGGACCGGAGCAACCGGCAGACCGTGAGCCCGTCGACCCCGGGCAGCATCAGATCGAGTAGCACGACGTCGATGTCGGCCGCCTCGAGCCGTTCCAAGGCCAATTCGCCGGATGGTGCGTCCCGCACATCGAATCCCAGGTCGCTCAGGGCCAGCCCGAGCGCCAGGCGGATGCGCTCGTCGTCCTCGACCAGCAACACACGGGTGGTCGGGGAACCAGGCTTCGGTGGTACCGGTGGCATTGTCACAGCATCGCCGACGGCACCAACCCCACGACGATGCCCCCGGTCGACGGTGACGATGCCAACCGGCACACCCCTACGTCGTCCCGACGAGCAGTTGCCCGCGCAGTTCGATGACGCTGTGATATCGACGCTCCGGAAGTCGCAGCAGAGCATCGAGCACCGGCGTGGGCGCGTGCGCGGCCACTGCCGCGGTCAACAGATCTGCTCTGGTCACCGGTCTGACGCAGAATGCTGCCGATACCGCTTCGACCACCTGGTCGACGCACTCGGCCCCGGTCACTCGGCAACCCGGGAAGGACTACCGGCCGGATCTGCCACCAGCGCCGATTCACCGGTGACGAGCGCCTGATCGAGCAGTCGTTGGACCGCGGACCGATGCAAGAACTCGGGGAACGCCTCCTCCGGAACCTGGCCTTCGAGATCCCGCGTGACCGCCGCCACCACTTCCCGGACCACATCGGCCGGAAGCGCCCAAGCCAGAGTGCCGAGAAGGTCGCGTACTTCACGGTCCAGTGCACCGTCGGTGCAGTTCGCCAGAGTCATCGCCGGTCCCTCCTGTGCCCCACCCGTTCCATCGTCGCAACGCGGACGGGATCTTGACCTGACGAACACCTGACGATCGAGTGTTTGTCAGACCTCCGGTTCGGGTAACCCCCGACCGTCCTCCCCGCGCCACGATCGGGGGCGGCAGATGGGCCCGCACTCGGACACCATGACAGCAACGGAAGGTGCCGATGCGAGCAGATGGCCGTGGCGGCTGGAGCGTCCTGCGCGATGCCGTCCGCACCCAGCTCTGGCCGATTCCCGCGATCGGCATCGGGCTGGCCGTGTTGGCCGGGGTGCTGCTCCCCCGGCTGGACGCCCGGATTGACGACAACCTGCCGCCGGCGGTGACGGACTACCTGTTCGGCGGCGGTGCGGACGCCGCCCGAGCGGTCCTCGAAGCCGTCGCCGGATCCCTGATCACCGTGACGTCGCTGACCTTCTCGCTCACCGTGGTCACCCTCCAGCTGGCCAGCAGCCAGTTCTCACCGCGGCTGCTGCGCACCTTCAGCAGCGACCGTTTCGTGCAGATCACCCTCGGGGTGTTCCTGGGCACGTTCGCCTATGCCCTCACGGTGCTCCGCACCGTGCGCACCGCCGCCGACGACCAGGAGCTGTTCGTCCCGCAGATCGCCGTGACGGTGGCCTTCGGACTGGCCGTGGCCAGCGTGTTCGCACTGGTGATCTTCCTGGCGCACCTGGCCAAGGAGATCCGGGTCGAGACGATGCTGGCCACCGTGCACCGGGACGCCACCGGCACCCTGCGCCGAATCCTGTCCGACCGCGACTCAGCTGGGCCGGCGCCCGGCGTTCCGGACATCCCCGCGTCGAGCGAGGTCGTGGCGGCCCCGTCGTCCGGCTTCCTGGTCTGGATCGACGAACCCGCGCTCGTGCGGGTGGCCCGGCAGGCCGACGCGGTCCTGACGATCACCGCGCCACCGGGCAGCTCGCTCATCGAAGGCGTGCCGATCGGGGCATGCTGGCCCCGTCGCGGCGGGACATTCGACGCCGGCTCGCTGCGCGAGCTTCAGGACGGGATCGCCGCGGCCATCCACACCGGACCCGAACGCACCGCCGCGCAGGACGTCGCCTTCGGCCTTCGGCAGCTGACCGACGTGACCGTCAAGGCCCTGTCCCCCGGCATCAACGATCCCACCACCGCGATCCACGCACTCGGACACGCCAGCGCCCTGCTCACCGAATTGGTCGACCGGGACCTCGGCCCCCGCATTCTCGGCGACGACGACGGCCCGATCCGGGTGGTGCTCCACCGGCCCGGCTTCGCCGACCTGCTCGACCTGGCCATCGCCCAGCCTCGCCGCTACGGCGCCGATGATCCGGCGGTGCTCGGCCGCCTGTTCCAACTGCTGGCCGAGGTCGCCTGGCAGGCGACCGACCAGGACCAGCGGCGGAGCATCGCCGAGCAACTCGGACGGTGCCGCGTCACCACCGACGCCCAACCCTTCGACGATGCCGAACGCGCGCAACTGAGCCGGCTTGCCGATCAGGTCATCCAGGCACTCGCGGGTCGCTGGCCCCATTCGGCCTGACCGCATCCGGTCCCGGCCCGCTCCGGGCAGCGGACCGGGTTCGCGAGCGGCGGCGTGGCCGATCGACGACCAGTGCCAGCAGCAGCAGCGCGGCGTGGAAGACCTGGCCGGCGTAGGGAGTCACGTTGGCCAAGGACAGGCCGTTGTCGACGATCGACATCAGCAGCAGGGCCAGCAACGTACCGCCGACCGAACCCCGGCCGCCGGTCAGATGGCCGCCGCCGAGCAGCACCGCCGTGACCACCGTCAGTTCGATCCCGATGCCGGCGGTGGGGAGGCCCGTGCCCAACTGCGAGGTCCGGATCAGCCCGGCCAGCGCCGCAGCCAGCCCGGAGACGACGAACAGGGCGATCACCCAGTGCCGCTCCCCGGGTCCGTCCAACCGCTCGGCGGCCGGCATCGACCCCACCTCACGACTCCGCCGGCCGACGGCCGACCGCGACAGCACGGCCGCCACCAGCGCGATGGCCGCGAAAATCAGCGTGGGCACAGCGATGCCGAGTATCGGCCGAAGGGTGCCCAGCGAGCGAAAGCCGGGCAGGGCAATGGCAAGTCCGCTGGGCACCAGGTAGGCCAGGCCCCGCAGCAGCGCCATCGACGCGAACGTCGCGGCGATGCTGTTCACCTCGCCCTCGGTGACCAGTAGGCCGTTGACCACGCCGATCAGCGCTCCGGTGGCGATGGCCAGGAGCACCGCCGGCAACAGGCCCGAGTCCGGTGCCGTGCCGGCCAGGACGATGCCGACGAAGCCGGCGGCGGCGCCGACCGACAGGTCGACCTGGCCGCTCATCATCAAGAACGTCGCCGGCAGGGCCACGATCCCGACCAGGGCCACGTCGTTGACCAGGTTGACCATGTTGTCCACGGTCAGGAAGTACGGAATGGTGGCGGCGAACGCGACGAAGGCCGCCAGTCCGGCGGCGGCCAGCACCACTCGCGTCAGGACCGCCTGCCGGTCGCGGGATGTCGGCGGCGCCATCATCGAGCCGGACAATCGCCGACGTCGTAGAACTCGGCGATGGAGTCCGCCGTGACGAAGGTCGTCTCGACATACATGTCGGCGGGGACGACCTTTCCGGCAATCGCGTCGAGCAGGGCCGGCACGGCCACCTCGCCATACCGATCGGGGAACAGGGCAGCGTCACCGATCCACCACGGCTCGGCCACGATCCGGCACCTGGCCCGCTGGTCGGCGCCGACGGCGGCCAGGGTGATCCGATCCGCCCGGCTCGCGGGCACGGCCGCCGCGGCACCGAGTGCGGTGCCGTCGTCGACCGCGGCGACCAGGATCTCCGCATCGTCCGGCAGGGCCGTCAGTTCATTGGCGAACGCCTCGTAGGCCCGATCCTGAGTGCTGACGTCCAGCAGCACCGGGCCGGCGGCCGGCATCGGGCATTCGGTGGCGAAACCCTGCTCGATACCGTCGGTCCGCCGCGCGCCCATCGGGTTCGCGGGGTCACCGGCGATGATCACGAAGGCGTCCTCGGGACAAGCCGTCCGCAGCCGGGCCGATCGGCCCAGCGCCTGCCCGACCAGGAAACCCGCCCGTCGATCGTCGGCACCGACGTGCGCTGACTGGCAGCTCACGGGAGCGGCGGCGACGGTGATCAGCGGTACGTCCTGCGGGCCGGCGGCACACAGGGCGTCCCCGACGTCGCCCGGTTGCAGGCTGATCCATCCGTCGACGTGCTGGGTGGCCAGCCGACGAGCGCAGTCCAGCGCCAGGCTCGCGTTCGCCCCGGGGTCACAGCGAATGAGCTCGGCGCCGGCCGCCCGCACCTGGTCGACCACCGAATCGGTCACGGCCGCGCTGAACGGGTCGGAGCCACTTGCTGCGACCATCCCGATGCGGACACCGACGGCACTGTCCGGAGCGACGGTGCGGAAGGTCACCACGGTGCCGGTCGGTTCGGCCGTCTCCGACGCCTGGGTGCCGCCTCCTGTTCCGGTCACCGGCGGCCCGGTCTCCGAGGGTGCGGTCGACGAAGGGGGCGGTGAACTGGCGGTAAGCGGTGACGATCCGGCGCTTGGAGCCGATCCGGTCGTGTCCACACCCGGCTCGATCGAGGTGCAGCCGGCCAGCAATCCGACCGCGATGACCGCGACCAGCCGGGCCGCCGGTCGGCGGTACCACCGCCGCCCCCGTCGGGTGGTGCCGAGGCCCCTCTCGGGCCCCACGGCGACGTAAAGTGACAAGCCACCACCGCCCTGCGTCGTCGACTTTCTCGGAGTGCTCTCCACTCAATCAGAATCGAGGCCGGTCATGCGCTCCGGTCGAGCAGCCAGGATGCTGGCCGCCCTGGTCGCCGGCTCGCTACTGGTCGGCTGCGGCGCTCAAGCCCCGTCGGACCAGCCCGCGGTCGACACTCTGGTCCGCATGTACGACCAACGCTCCGGGGTGTGGCCCACCACCGGGTGGTGGAACAGTGCAAACGCGGTGAACGCGTTGACCAACTACATGATCGTCTCGGGTGATCACCGCTACGCCTGGGTGCTGGACAACACGTTCGCCAAGAAGCGCAATGCCGCACGTGGCAACTTCATCAATGACTTCACCGACGACACCGGCTGGTGGGCACTGGCCTGGATCAGCGCCTACGACCTGACCGGCGACGTCAAGTACCTGCAGACCGCGCAGCGTGACGTGGATTTCATGTGGGGCAATCAGGACGACGTGTGTGGCGGCGGGTTGTGGTGGACGGTCAATCGTGGCTACAAGAATGCGATCTCCAACGAGTTGTTCATCCAGGCGGCCGCCGAGCTGGCGGTGCGCCTGGGCGATGCGGGCGGGGTGTATCTCGATCGCGCCGGCACCGTCTGGGACTGGTTCGAGGCGTCCGGAATGATCAACGATGATCTGCTGGTCAACGACGGTCTCGATGCCGCCACCTGCCGCAACAACCGGGACACCACCTGGACCTACAACCAGGGGGTGATCCTGGGTGGGCTGGTTGCCCTGGCCCGAGCCAGCGGCGACGACTCGTACCTGCGGCGGGCCCGCACACTGGCGGACGCCTCCACCCAGGCCCCCGGTCTGCACGTCGACGGCGTGCTCACCGAACCCTGCGAGCAGACCGGCTGCGACGTGAACGGTCCGAGCTTCAAGGGCATCTACGTCCGCAACCTCGGCGAACTCAACCGGGTCCTGGACGACCACCCCTACAGCGAGTACCTGATCGACCAGGCTTCGACCGCCTACGACCACAACCGCACCGCCGACAACGAGTACGGCCTGCACTGGGCCGGGCCCGTCGACCGGGTCAACGGGGCCACCCAGCAAAGCGCCGTCGACCTGCTGGTCGCGGCGCAACCGATCCCGGACGCCCCGGAAAGCCCGGTCAGCACGTCGAGATGACGTGGCGGCCGGTCGGCAAGCCTCCGGACCGTTGCTCGTCGGACAAGCGTCCCCGGGTGCGGGCCCGCGACCTGATGCAGGAGTTCCGCTGGTCGGCACGCAGACCGACGCGTCGGCCGCGACCCGGCTCCTGCTCGAGCGGGGACGGCCCCGACGCCCGAGGCGCCGCCGATCACCAGCCGTTTGCACGTGCGCAACGATTGCGTCATCCTCGCTCCATGCCGCGCGAGTCCAAAGCCGCACAACAACGTCGTCAACTCGCCAGGCAGATCGATGGGGTTCTTGCGGCCTCGAAGGCCCTGGTGGGGGTGGCCGCGCAATCCGTCGCCGAGGTCGAAGCGACGCTGACCGCGCCGCAACTACGGGCACTGGTGATCGTGGCCAGCCTCGGTCCCATCCACCTCACCGCATTGGCCGCGGCCATGAGGGTCCATCCCTCGAACGCGACCCGGTCCTGCGACCGTCTGGTCGCCGATGGATTGTTGGACCGCAAGGACAATCCGGCGGATCGTCGCCATCTGGCACTGACGCTGACACCGGCCGGCATGCAGCTGCTTGACGGCGTGATGGAACGCCGGCGTGCGGCGATCGCCGAGATCCTGCAGCGGATGCCCGTCGCGAGCCGGGAAAGAGTCGCCGAGGCGCTCGCCGAATTCGCGGTCGCGGCTGATGAACCGACCGATCATCACCTCTGGTCGATGGGCTGGATATCCGGCACCGACGAGGTCGACCCACCCAGGCACTGATCCACCGCAAGGCCCGCGGACCGGTCCGGAGCGCGCAAGGCGGGGGTCCCCGCAGGTTCCGTCCGACGACGCCCAACCGTTGCGGGTTCGCAAGCATTGCGTAAAACTGGCTACGTTGGGCATCACCGAAACGGGCGGCGTGCGCGCTGACGCCGACCTGAGCAATGGTGCGGTGGATGACCGAGAACGTCATCGCCGCAACGTTTCGGAACCTGATTGAGGACTGACCGGATGGGCGCAAGTCCGGTGCATACCAGGCGGGACGAGCCGAGAAACGAGGACGGCCGGATATGAGTGAACAGGTAGTGGTGGTCACCGGAGCCAGCGGCGGTATCGGACGCGCGGTCGCCACGGCGTTCGGCTCCCGCGGCGCATCAGTGGCGCTGCTCGCCCGTGGCGAGAAGGGCCTGGCCGGCTCGGCCGCCCAGGTCCGCGCCGGTGGCGGGCACGCGTTGCCGATCCCGACCGACGTGGCCGACCAGTCGCAGGTCTTCGCCGCGGCCGACCGGGTCGAAGCCGAACTCGGACCCATCGACGTATGGGTGAACGTGGCATTCACCTCGGTGTTCGCGCCGTTCCAGAAGATCCATCCGGACGAGTACCGCAGGGTCACCGAGGTCAGTTACCTCGGGTACGTCTACGGCACCATGGCCGCCCTGCAGAAAATGAAACCCCGTGACAAGGGCACGATCGTCCAGGTCGGCTCCGCGCTGGCCTACCGGGGCATCCCGCTGCAGACGGCATACTGCGGGGCCAAGCACGCGATTCAGGGATTTCACGAGGCACTGCGCTGCGAGCTGCTGCACGAGAAGAGCAACGTGCGGGTGACGATGGTGCAGATGCCGGCGGTGAACACCCCCCAGTTCTCCTGGGTCCTGTCCCGGCTGCCGCGCCATGCGCAGCCCGTGCCGCCGATCTACCAGCCCGAGGTCGCTGCCCGCGGCGTCCTTTACGCGGCCGACCATCCCAAGCGGCGGGAGTACTGGGTGGGCGCAAGCACGGTGGCCACCTTGGCGGCCAACGCTGTCGCTCCAGGCATTCTGGACCGCTATCTCGGCCGAACCGGATTCGCCTCGCAGCAGACCGACCAGCAGCAGCCCGAAGACGCCCCGGCCAACCTCTGGGAACCGGCCGACGGGTCCGACGGCAGGGATTTCGGCGCGCACGGTGTCTTCGACACCAGGGCCAAGTCCACCGTGCCGCAACTATGGGCCTCCCACCATCATGGGCTGCTGATCACCATCGGCGGTGTCGCGGCCACCGCCGCGGCCGTGCTGCTGAGCCGCCGCACATGATCCGGGCTTTACCCAGTCCTCCGGTGGTGACCCGCATCTGGGGCGTCTCGACCGCCGCGGTGGGTGCGGTCGCATTGGTTGCGCCGCAGCAGGTCGCGACGCTGGTCGGCGGGCGCGGCACCGCCCCGGACGCCCGACTGGTCAGGATCCTCGGCGCCCGCCAACTGGCGCAGGGCGCTGCGGTGCTGATCCACCCGGCGCCGGCGCTGGTGGCGGCCGGCTGCGGGATCGACGTCGTCCACGGGGCCAGCATGGTGCTGGCCGCCCGGATCTGGCCCGCTCACCGAACCGCGGCGCTGATCAGCGCGACGGCCGCCGGGACGGTGGCCGTCACCGGGGTCCTGATCCTGCTCGGCCGGTGGCGATGACGACCACCCGATCCCATCGGGACTCACCCCACGAACCGTCCTTCCCGCCGCACGTGCTGCGGGAATACGCGCTGCTGGCCGACGGAGAACGCGGTGCCGTCCTGGGCCCTCGGGGCGACATCGTCTGGATGTGCCTGCCGCGCTGGGACAGCGAGTCCGTCTTCGCCGCACTGCTCGGCGGCCCGGGCGCCTATTCGATCACCCCGGTCGGCCCATATGTCTGGGGCGGCTCCTACGAAGCGAACAGCATGATCTGGCGCAGCCGCTGGGTCACCCACGACGGGATCATCGAGTGCCGGGAAGCCTTGGCGTACCCCGGTGACCCGCACCGGGCCGTTCTCCTCCGCCGGGTCGTCGCCACCGACGCCGATGCCGCAGTTCGCATCAGCCTGGCTCCACGAGCCCGCTTCGGTCGGCACGGCCTCACCCAGCTACGGCGTACCGGCGGTGTCTGGACCGGCCGGAGCGGTCCCCTGCACCTGCGATGGACCGGGGCACCCGAAGGCACCCGCCCGGTCGGTCGGCACCACGGGCTGCAGGCCGATCTGATGGTCCCGGCGACCGAGCACCACGATCTCATCGTGGAGATCAGTGATCAGCCACTGCCGGACCATCCGCCGGACCCGGACGCCGCGTGGGCGGCCACCGCGACCGCCTGGGCCGCCGCCGTGCCCGAACTGGATTCGTGCCTGGAACCTGCCGATGCTCGCCGGTCGTATACGGTGCTGCGGGGGCTGACGTCGGCCAGCGGCGGCATGGTCGCGTCCGCCACCACCAGCCTGCCCGAACGCGTGGAGGCCGGTCGGAACTACGACTACCGCTACGTCTGGATCCGCGACCAGTGCTACGCCGGACAGGCCGCCGCCGCCGCGAGCGCACCCGCCCTGTGCGACGAGGCGGTCCGGTTCGTCGCGGCCAGGATCCTGGACCACGGGCCCAACCTCAAACCCGCCTACACCACGCAGGGGTCGGCGGTGCCGGACCAGCGAACGCTGGACCTGCCCGGTTACCCCGGCGGCCACAACCTCATCGGAAACTGGGTCAATCAGCAATTCCAGCTCGACGCGTTCGGCGAATCCCTGCTGCTGCTCGCCACGGCCGGCCGCGCCGACCGGCTCGACTCCGACCATTGGCAGGCGACGACGATCGCCGCGGACACCATCGCCGCCCGGTGGACCGAACCCGACGCCGGGATCTGGGAGATCGACAACCAACCCTGGACCCACAGCCGGTTGATCTGCGCCGCCGGGCTCCGCGCCATCGCCCGGCTCCCCCACGCGGGGCGGGCCGCCGGCGACTGGCTCGCCCTGGCCGACAGGATCACCGCCGACACCGCCGCCACCTCGGTCCACCCCACCGGCCGATGGCAACGCTCCCCGCAGGACCCGGCACCGGACGCAGCACTGCTTCTCCCGCCGCTGCGCGGCGGCACCGACCCCACCGACCCCCGCACCACGGCCACCCTCGCCGGCTACCTCACCGACCTCACCCGCGATGGCTACGCCTACCGGTTCCGGCACGACGACCGACCCCTGGCCGAGGCCGAAGGCGCCTTCACTCTGTGCGGGTTCCTGGTCGCTCTCGCCCTGCACCAACAACACCGGCCGGTGGAGGCGGCCCGCTGGTACGAACGCACCCGGGCCTGCGCCGGACCACCCGAGCTTTATTCCGAAGAGTTCGATGTTCGGCAACACCAGCTCCGGGGCAACCTTCCGCAAGCCTTCGTGCACGCCTTGCATCTGGAAACCGCCGCCGGCCTGGCACAACCGCCGGACAGGTGACGACCCCACTCGGGCAGCGGCGGAAAGGGGCTGCCGAAATCTGCGGGCCCGAACGCGAATCCATGGGGACGTTTGGTGGACGGGAAGAGTCAATCCGGAAGGAGGCGGAGGTGCCGTATTTCTGATCTGCAGGTGAAGATCAACACCGGAAGATCGCCGTCAACCGACGGCTTCGACTACTGGCCGGCATTCGGTCGCACCGGGAACGAAGCCCGCTGTTTGCGATACGAGTTCTTGCGGACGATGGGTCCGTCGCGGACCGTGCGGAAGTCGCAGCCATTGACCTCCAGACGGTGGCCATCGACCGGCGTGCCGCTCAAGGTCCACTCGGTCGTTCGGGCCGCGAGAGCGGTGGCGGCCGTCCCCCCAGCGGGCGTCCGGGAGCTTGGTCAACACGTCGAGGAAGGCAGCGCGAACAGCCACCGAACCCCTTTACAGGTGGCCGCAGACCTCCTCGCCGCCCGAGGCCTCGAACACGCAGTCATCGGCGAACAAGCTCATCAGCCCCTCGATGTCGTGACGGTTCCACGCATCGATATGCCGGGCCATGATCTCCAGCAGGTTGCTGTCGAACTGCGCCATGATCCGATCCCTTCACGTCCGGGTCGATCGTGGGCCGCGCACCGGAAATGATTGGCGGCTGCTGCCTTATGGGGCAGAGGACTCCGGGCGGAACCGGCGTCGTTGGTATTCCTGGCGGGCGCGGCTGAATCCGAAACCGCCGTCGCCGTGGGGCCCGCACAGGACCGATGTCGTCGTCGCGAAGGCGTCCATCCACGACCGCCATCCTTCGACGTCGTCGGGACCGGCCGGGCTGGCCCCGACGCGGCCGGCTCCGGCGGCACTCGGATCGGGAGGCAGGCTGACAAGGAGATACTCCCGCATCTGATTGAGCGTCAGCCAGAGCTGCCCCGCATAGCTGCAGGAGTCCTCAAGCGCCTGGCGGAGCAGATCCACCTCAGGCCGATCGTCCTCGAACAATTCGGTCCCACGTCGGCGCAGCGGTCGGTGCGGGTCGAGAACCTCCGGGCGCGGGATGTCAGCGATCTCGGTCATCGGACCCTCCTTCGTGCTCGGCCGGAGTGGCCGGCCGCCGGATCTGGGCGCGGTGCCACCCACCACCCGCGTGGGCGTTCAATCCGTCCCCGCCTTCGTTCGCAGCCGTCATCCGCGACTCGGCGCAGACCCCAGCATGGCGCAATCGTTGCGAGTTGACAACCGATGCATGAGCGGGTCATCAGGCAGCCGGCCCAACCCGGGTAGCCGCGGGTTTGCCGAGTTGATCAGCCCCGACCCGGATGGTACCCAGCACGGATCATGGCCGGTGGGCACACACTGCATTCCGTGATTGATGGCTCGACGCATCGGGCACCGAAACGGTTGTGGCGGTCGGCCGTCGGGACGTTGAGCAATCGGTTGCGGTCAGTGCTGAGCACCATCGCGTCCCACGGTGGTCGTTACCGGCGTCAGCTATCCGCGCCTGCACCGGACAGTCACCGTGACACCTCGGACTGAAGGGAAATTCCGTCAGCGCCATCGGCGATGCACTTGCCGCCGCCGGATCAATGGCCTGGCAGATGCTCTGTGCATTGATCTTCGGGGGCGCCCTGTCGGCGGTGATCCAGGCCGTGGTCCGCATATCGACCATCGTGCGATTTGAAGGGCGACACCGGACCGGGCACCCTGGCCACCGCTGCCGGCCTGGGCGCCGCCTCGTCGTCCTATTCCTCTGCCGCGGTCGCGCTCGCCCGGTCCTTGTTCCGTAGAGGCGCGGACTTCACCGCGGCCATGGCATTCGAGATCGCCTCCACCAACCTGGTCATCGAGCTCGGCGTGATCCTGGCCCTGCTGCTGGGTCGGCAGTTCACCCGCTCAGTTCGTCGGCGGACCGTTGATGATCGCTTTCGTGGACCTGCTGTTCCGCTTCTTCCTGCGGGAACGGCTGGTGCGGTCGGCGCGCGGACAATCCGATCGGGGTCTGGCCGGGGCGGTGGAAGGCCACGCCGCGATGGACATGTCGATCCAGCAGGACGGTTCGTTCGCCCGCCGCCTGTTCTCCGGGCCCGGATACACCGCGGTCGCGGACGTGTTCGTCATGGAATGGGCGGCCATCGCACGGGACCTGATCATTGGGCTGCTGATCGCCGGCGCGATGGCGGCCTGGGTGCCCGCCGACTTCTGCAGCAGCACTGCGAGGCCGGTCGCCGACCCAGCCCGCCGCGCGGGCGAGGCCGGCACCGCACCGGCTCAACCCTGCGGCACTCCTCGTCGTCGGAAGCCAACCGCCGCGGCCACGCCAAGGGCAGCCGCAATGGTGCCCAGGACGATGAGCGGCAGCGCCTCGACGGTGCCCAGCGGGGGGTCACCGGCGTGCGTCGTGGGAGACAGGTCGAGGACCCACCCGGCCAGCTGGAGGCCGGGCCCGAGGAAGGCGACGAAGGCGACGAAGGCGACGAACGTCCAGGCCGCGGGGAATGCCCGGGGCCGCAGGCCGAAGATCGCCAGGGCGACCCCGCCGACGACCAACTCGGCCGGCAGGTAGGCGAATCCCGCCCCGACGACGCTACCCAGGTGCACCGCCGTCCCCATCGACCACGCCGTCCCTGCCGCCAGCACGACCGAGGTGACCACCACCATCAGGGCCAGGCCGGTGGTGATGACCACGCCGTGGGCGGTGAGCCATCGCAGGCGGGACAAGGTGCCGGCCAACCGTGGCTCGAGACGTCCGGCCGTTTCCTCCGCGCGGAGGCTGCCGACGGCCTGGACGGCATACCCGCTGGCGATGATGGCGATGTAGAGCTGGGTGACGGCGACGAACCCGTCCTCGGGTTGCACCCCGGACATCCCGATGGCCTGGGCCATGGCCGGGTTCCCGGCGACGGCGTCGATGAACTGCTGCGCGAGTGCGCCCATCATGACGGCGATGACCAGGGCACCGGCGATCCAGCCCAGCGCCGCGGGGCGGTGGATGGCGGTCGCCAGCCCGAGCGGACTGCGCAACCAGGTCGTCGCCCGCGCCGATCCCGCTCGCCCACCGACAAGCGAGCTACCGAGGTCACGGTGGGCCGCGAGGTGGACGGCCAGCGTGGCGAGCAGTGCGCCGACGGCGAGGGGGACGAGCAGGGTCCACCAGCGCATCGCCCCGAACGGCGCGGCCTTCTCCGCCCAGCCCAGAGGTGAGAGCCAGGTGGACCAGGTCCGGGTGACGTCTCCGACGCCCCGGAGCAGGTAGGCTCCGGCCAGGACAAACAGGCTCCAGGCGTAGACACCCCGGGAATGCAAGGTGAGCTGGGCCAGCAGCGCGGCGAGACCGGCGAAGACGAAGGCCAGGGCGCCGAGGGATGCCGCGTAGAGGATCGATGCAGACGCTGGTACGCCCACGCCGATCAACCCGATGGCAAACACCGCGGCGGTGACGGCGATGGCAGCGGCGGCGACAACCAGCCCGGCCAGCACCGGCACATGGCGCGCGACCCGCCCGCCCAGGACCGCCTCGAGCCGCCCCGCCTCCTCTTCCTGGCGAGTGACCCGGGCGACCAAGCTGATCCCGAGCAGCGGGAGGAGGAACGCAGCGAGGAAGCCGAACTCGTCCTGAATGACGCCGCCGAGACTGTCGATGCCCTCGACCCGGCCGTTGATCGCGACGAGGGCGTCACCGGCGGTCGCGGCCTGGGCGTAGGTGTGAACTTTCTCGGGCGTGCCATCAAGGGCCGCGACCGCCGCCGCCGTGCCGATCATGCCGACGATCAGCGCGATCACCCAGACGAGTGTGCCTCGACGATGCGTCCGCCACTGGACACCGAGCATGGCCCGCAGCCCGGTCGCCTTCATCGGGTCGCTCCCTCCGGTTCGCCGCGCTCGGCACCCAAGGGTCCCGCCGTCCCGTGATAGCTGCGCAGGAAAAGTGCGTCCAGGCTCGGCGGCGTGACGGTGAGGGCGTTAATCCCCGCGGCGTGCAGGCTGCCGACGACCGAATCGAGGTGCTCGGCATCCGTGGTGAATCGGATCTCGACCTGGCCGTCGAGCCGCTCGCAGGAATATTCCGCGACCCCAGGAGCATCGGCGAGGCCCGCCGGCGTGCCGAGGGTGACCGCGTGGACCGTGGTACGGGTGTGCCGTCGCAGCTCGGTCAGGGTCCCGGTCGACACTGTGCGGCCCCGGCGGATGATGCTCACCCGGTCGGCCAGAGCCTCCACCTCGCCGAGGATGTGGCTCGACAGCAGGACGGTGCAGCCCTGCTCACGGCGCTCACGAACGACCTCCTGGAATGCCTGTTCCATCAGTGGGTCCAACCCGGAGGTGGGTTCATCGAGAATGAACAGTTGGGCGTCCGTGGCGAGCGCGGCGATCAGGGCAACCTTCTGCCGGTTCCCCTTGGAATAGTCGCGGACACGCTTGGTCGGGTCGAGTTCGAAGCGCTCGATGAGGGCCTGCCGGCGTGTCTCGTCCAGACCGCCTTGAGTCGCGCCGAGAACGTCGAGGCACTGGCCCCCGGTGAGGCCGGGCCAGAGCGCGACGTCGCCGGCGACATACGCGAGCCGTTCGTGCAGGGTCGCGGCCTCGTGCCACGGGTCGCCGCCGAAAAGTTCGACATGACCGCCGCTGGCGCGGATGAGGCCGAGGATCACCCGGATGGTCGTCGACTTGCCCGCTCCGTTGGGACCGAGGAAACCGTGAACTTCACCGGGCGCCACCTCGAGGTCGAGGCCGTCCAGAGCGCGGACCGGGCCGAAGGTCTTGGTCAGCCCCTCGATGCGGATGATGGGTCGGGTCGGGCTCACGGTCTGCTCCTTTCGACGGGTTGCTCATTTCGACGGGGTTGCGCAGAACGCGCTTCGGCGAGAGTCGATCGAGTGCCCACCGTGGCCCCGCCGATCGACCGGGCCGAGCAGCTCGGCACAGCGATGACCATCCGGAGGCGCCCCCATGGTCAGCCGGCCTCGCGCCGGTTGGCCCGTGCGTTGCGGACGGCCCGGGTGGTCAGCAGGTCGTAGACGGGTTCACTGCGCATCGTCATCGCGACCAGCATCGCCACCGCACAGGCCCCGAGTGTCGGGGCGAGCAGAGTGGTCGATCCGGTCATCTCCGACGCAAGCACGATCCCGGTGACCGGCGCGCGGACGCTCGCAGTGAAGAACGCAGCCATCCCGATCAGCGCCAGGCCGGCCGCCTCGGGCGCGTGGGGGTCCAGCTGGTCGGCGACGATGCCAACGGCAAGTCCCAGATGGCTGCCCAGGACGAGCATCGGCGCGAAGAGCCCACCCGGCGTCAGCGCGGCGTAGGACACGACGCCGAGCACGATCCGGACCGCCAGCACCCCGAGCACGACGCCGAGGGTGCCCTGGCCCAGCAGGGCCGACTGGGTGAGGTTGCCGCCGGAGCCGACCAGCCATGGTGCGAACCATGCAATCGCGCCGATGCCCACTCCGATGCCGCCGGCCCGGATCTCGACCGGGATCCGGCTGGTGTCGGCCAGCCGCAGTCCGCCCATGACCAGTGCGTTGTAGCCGACGCCGAGCACCCCGCACAGCAGGCCGACCAGCAGGACCCAGGGTGCCTGCCCGAAGGACGGGGGTCGGAATGCGATCGTGTCAAGCTCGGAGCCGGACTCACCGAGCAGCAGATGGGCGGAGGCGAATCCACTGGCGGTGGCGATGAGAGTGGCCAGCGTGGTGCGCGGTTCGAAGCGCTTGACCAGCTCCTCCAGCACGAACACGCCGCCGGCGATCGGGGCGCTGAACGCGGTCGCCAGGCCGGCCGCGGCGCCCCCGGCGACGAGGATTTGCAGGTGTTCACGCGACGACCGGGTGAGCCGAGCGACGATGATCGCGGCGTTGCCACCCATCTGCACGGAAGGTCCTTCCCGGCCCAGGGCGAGCCCGGCCCCGATGGACAGCAGGCCACCGACATACTTGATGGGCAGGATCCGGGCCGATCCGGGCTCCGTCCGCCCCTCGATCACGGCTTCGACCCGCGGGATGCCGCTCCCCTCGGCGTGCGGCTCCACCCGGTGCACCAGGCTTGCCGCCAGCGCCGTCGCCCCGCCGCAGACCGCCAACACCAGCGAGATTCCCCACCAGTGCAGATGTCCCCAGGCGATCAGCTCGTCCCGCAGCCGCGACGCGTCGGTGAGCAGCACCCGGAAGCTGGCGGCGGCCAGTCCGGTGATCGCCCCGACGACGCTCGCGCCGACCGCGAGTCGGCCCAGGTCAGGTACCGTCCCGGGTTCCCGGATCCGCGACCACGACTCGCGCAGCCAACGGCGCGCGCGGCCAGGAGGTGCAGTGGACATATCGAGCATTATGCAATCAATGCGGTATGCGGGTAAATGGGGAGTGACCGATACTGGTGTGATGACGCGTGCACGGACGGACGATCTGGTGACGGCACTGCTGACGGCTTCCCGGGCGCTGGTCGGCGTCTCGGCGACATCTCTGGCCGCCGTCGAGGAGACCGTGACGTTGACCCAATTCCGGACCCTGGTGCTGCTCTCACAGTATGGGGACACGACCATCGTCAAAATGGCCGAGCGGCTCGGGGTGAACCCGTCGTCGGCGCAGCGGCAGGTGGACAAGCTGGTGCGGATGGGCATGGCCACCCGCACCGAGAACCCCGCCGACCGCCGGGAACTGATGGTTGCCCTGGCCCCGGCGGGGCGGGCCGTCGTCAACACCGTGACCACCAAGCGAAGGCAGGCTCTGGCTCGGATAGTCAGGAAGATGGACCCGACGGACGCCGCTCACCTCACCGACGCGTTGCTGGCCTTCGCGGCGGCCTCTGGCGAGCCGGTGGTCGACGACGCCGTTCGCCTGGGCTGGTAGGCGCTGGTGGGCCGGCAAGTGGCTGCACCTCAACAATAGGGACGTTCGAGGCCCGGTGGCGCACTCGCGATGTGGATCATGATCAGTCCGCTGACCGTGACGTCCCTGGCAATGCAATCGGGTAGCCGGCGGCGACCCGATGCTCGGTGCTTCCGGGACCCCGGCCGTCGCCGCGGTTGCCACGTTCGTGGCGGGAGCCTTCTGGAGCTTTGCCCTGTGGTGGATTGCCGCGGCCACCGTCGTCGCCTGGCACACCGGACGAACAGCCATGACCCGGACAGCGGCTGACTGGGGTTTCGACTTTCCCTCCGCTGCCATGATGTTCGCCACGGTCACCCTGGCTCGAAAATGACGATCGTGGGTGGTCGAGGCCAGTCGGGTTCGCGCTAGGAATCCAGCTGGCACTCGTTTGGGTGGCCGTCCTGATCGGCACCGTTCGTGGGCTCCGCCGCCCCTGGGTTGACCTCGCCTGCCCGCCGGCTTGTCTGCCGGGAAATTCCGGTGCCGTGGCGTGTTCCACGCCACGGTCGACGTCGTTCAACGTGCGAGGCAGGCGGCCGCGACGTTGCTGAAAACCTCAGGTCGTCAACGGCTGGGCCGACTGCCGATCGGGGTGCAGCCGGGTCAACCGGGCGCCCAGGGCGATGAAGCCGGCGCCGAAGATCACGAACGCGACGACATCGACGACCGGCAACCCTGCGATGTCGGCGGCCAGATGGACGAAGGCGCCGAGCGGGAGGAGCACGGCCATCGGCCACCGGGCGAACCCCGAGCGCAACACGGCGACGCAGACGACGACCGGGCCGGGACACGACGACCGAGCAGACCGTCACCGCGACGGTGCCAGCCCCGCAGGCGGCGTACCGCACCACCGGGATGCGGGTGCTGCGCTCGGAGTGGATCAAGACCCGATCGTTGCGCTCGACGTGGATCGCCGTCGCCGCGATCGGGCTGGTGGTCGTGGGATTCGGCGTGCTCGGCCGGGCCGGCCGCGACCGCTCCGGGATGCACCCGCGGCGGTCGCCGCCGGCCGCCGGCACGGCCTGCGGCTGGGCCGGGTCCCACACGGCCCATCTTGATCAGGTGTTGCGGGCCACCGACCTGGTCGTCGCGGTCTGCGACAACGCTCACGAGAATCTCGACCCCCACCTTCCCCGTCTGCACTGGTCGATACCGGATCCGGTCCGGGTCGGCATCGACGAGGCGTTCGACGCCGCCTACGACCAGATCAATCGCCGCATCCACCTGCTCGTCGATGCCACCCCGGCGGGACCCGCCAACGAATCGAGGATCCTGCCGTGAGCAGTCCGACCTGGGAATCCCTGTCCCTGGACCAGACCGTGGCGCTCCGGCAGGCCGCGAACCGGCTGGCCGGCGAGTTCGACGGCGTCTTTGGAGCCGAGACGCCATCGGTTCCGGTACTTCTCGTACGACCAGTTCGCCGGCCGGGCCACCGTGGCCAAGTTCCTGCCGTTGATGGGCGAACGGTTCGCCCGGCAACAACTCAGGGCGCAAGCGGTACGAGGACTGGCCGGTCACGACCCGGCCGGGCAGGACCTGGACACCGTCCGCCGGATCCGGGACGACGTGGAACGCCGCGTCCGCGCCCTGCTCGACGAGCTGCACCTACCCGTGCCGGTGGGATCGGGTCAGCGGGGTCCGGCCATGCGGAAGTAGGCGCCGACGGCGCGGTCCCGGGCGCCGGCCGCCCGGCACGTCGTGTCACAGACCTGGACCCGGCCGCGGGCTTCGTCGAACCGGACGACGGGCCGATCGATGATCGCGACTCGCAGCCGGGCCAGCATCCTGCTCATGACGAACACTCCGATCGCTCAGTCGGTCTGGACCGGTTTGGTGGCGCGGACGATCGCCGCGTGCATCCCCGGGGCCGCCTCGTGGGTGAACGTCACCTCGGCGTCGACGAAGCCGGCCGCGGCCAACCCGCTGAGGTACTCGGTCCGGGACAGGGCGCCGGCGATGCAGCCGACGTAGGAGCCGCGGTCGGCGCGGTCCGCCGCCGACAGCTCATCCTCGGCGACCACGTCGGAGATGCCGATCCGGCCGCCCGGCGTCAGCACCCGGAACATCTGAGCCATCACCGCCGGCTTGTCCACGGACAGGTTGATCACGCAGTTGGAGATCACGACGTCCACCGCCCCGTCGGGCAGCGGGATGTCCTCGATGTGCCCCTTGACGAACTCGACATTGCCGGCGCCGGCCCGGGCCGCGTTCGCCCGGGCGAGCTCGAGCATCTCGTCGGTCATGTCCAGCCCGTAGGCGAACCCGGTGCCGCCGACCCGCTTCGCCGACAACAGCACGTCGATCCCGCCACCCGACCCCAGGTCCAGGACTCGTTCCCCTTCCCGCAGTTCGGCCACCGCCAGCGGATTGCCGCACCCCAGGCTGGCCAGCACCGCCTCCGGCGGCAACTGCGAGGTCTGACCCGGCTCGTACAGGCCGGCACCGAACGGCGCGTCGACGTCGTCGAGCACCGTCGACCCAGCGCTGGCCCCGCACCCACCGCCGCAGCAGTCCGCCGCCGTACCCGCCCCGCCGGCCTCGGTCACGGTCAGCGCCGCCCGCGCGTACCGATCCCGCACCTGGTCCCGTAGACCTTCATCCACCGTCATCCCGTCTCCTCCAAATCAGATCGACAAGCATCGATGCGTCGAGGATGCATCACGCATCGACGCATGTCAATACGTGTGGCAGGATGGGCTTGTGGCCGCCATCCGAACCCGTCCGGTCCTGCCGCTGACCGATCTCGCGGCCTGCTGCAGCCCGTCCACCGGGCAGGTCCTCGATCAGATCGATGCCGAGCGGCTCGCCGGCGTGCTCAAAGCGCTGGCCGAACCGAATCGGCTGCGGTTGGTCTCGATGATCGCGGCCAACGCCGCCACCGGTGCGAGCTGCGTGTGCGATCTGATCGAGCCGGTCGGTCTGAGCCAGCCCACCGTGTCGCACCATCTGAAGGTGCTGACCGACTCCGGCCTGCTGGCGCGGGAGCAGCGTGGCAAGTGGGCCTACTACACGCTGGTGCCCGACGCCCTGGCCGCGGTCGCGGCCGCGATCACCCCCGACTGACCGCCTGGACACCGGTGACTTTCGACCCTGGGCGCGCGGAGCGCCTGGGCAGACACTTCAACTGTGATTGCAGCAACGCAGACTGAAACGGGATCGACCCTGAGCGGCGCCGAACTGCTGGCGGTCGCGGCGGACCCCGTCCGGTGGACCGTCCTGCAGCAGCTGTCCACCACCGGCGCCTGCGTCTGCGATCTGCAAGCCAGCATCCCGATCGCGGCGAACCTGCTCAGCTACCACCTCAAGGTGCTGCGCGAAGCCGGTCTGGTCACCACCAGTCGCCGAGGTCGCTGGATCGACTACGCGCTGGCGCCCGGCGCGCTGAACCGGCTCCGCGCCGCGCTCCCGGGCAGAGCGGAAGAGGCCGTGTCGTGATGAGCATCGCCGAACGGATCCCGACCACCCACCGCGGGCAGGCCTTCGCCCTGATCGTCGCCGGTGGGGCCTGGGCCACGACGTACTGGATCAACGGGTGGCTCTGGGATGCACTGCTGTACAACGGCTTCGGCATGGACCCGGATGGCCGGCTGACCGAGACGCTGCACTTCTTCCTGTACGACACGATCAAGATTGCCCTGCTGCTGGTCCTGATCATCTTCATCGTCACGGTGCTGCGGTCGTACATGAGCATCGAACGCACCAGGGCACTGCTCGGCGGCAAACGCGAAGGCGTCGGCAACGTCCTGGCCGCGGGACTCGGCGTGGTCACACCGTTTTGCTCCTGCAGCGCGGTCCCCGCGTTCATCGGGTTCGTCGCGGCCGGGGTGCCCATCGGAGTCACCCTCAGCTTCCTGATCGCCAGCCCGATGGTCAACGAAATCGCCATCGGGATGATCTTCAGCCTCTTCGGATGGCAGGTCACCGCCGTCTACATCGGCGCGGGACTTGTCATCGCGATCACCGCCGGCTGGATCCTCGGCCGGCTCGGCGTGCAGAAATGGGTCGAACCGTTCGTGTTCGAGACAACACTCGGCGGGCAGACCATCGACCCGGCCGCCGGCCTGACTTTCGACCAACGGATCCAAATGGGCGTCGAAGAAGCCGGCCGCATCCTGCGCAAGATCTGGCCGTACCTGCTGGTCGGCATCGGCCTCGGCGCCGTCATCCACGGCTGGGTACCCACCGACTTCTTCACCACCTACGCCGGCCCCGGCAACCCGTTCGGCGTGCTCGTCGCCGTCGCCATCGGTGTCCCGCTGTACTCCAACGCCGCTGGGATCATGCCCCTGGTCGAGGCCCTCTACGACAAGGGCCTGCCCATGGGCACCCTGCTCGCCTTCATGATGGCCGTCGTCGCACTCAGCCTGCCCGAACTCATCCTGCTGCGCCGGGTCCTCAAACCGCCACTGCTCGCGGCGTTCGTCGGTATCACCGCCGCCGGCATCGTCGCCATCGGCTACCTGTTCAACCTCCTGCTCGCCTGACCGCAACCGCCGACCCGGAAGGAAACAACCATGATCATCAAGGTGCTCGGCCCCGGCTGCAACAACTGCAAGAACCTCGAACGCGTCACCCGCCAAGCCATCGACGACCTCGGCATCGACGCCACCATCGACAAGGTCACCGACTACCCGACCATCGCCCGATACGGGGTCCTGTCAACCCCCGCCCTGGTCATCGACGAAAAACTCGTCCTCTCCGGTCGCGTCCCCACCGTCTCGCACGTGCGAGACATCCTCAGCGCCGCCTCGTGAATCGGCGAACGAAATGGCGCCGGCAGGGCCATCAGACCTGAGCTGCCCTATCCAACCCAGCTGGTTCCAGGCGAGCCCTTGTCGCTCGCATGGGGCCGGCCCGGCACGAGAGCACCGCGCCCGCCGGCAGACCGGGTTCGCTTTCACGCGTCTCCAGATGCTGGCGGTGCGTCGCTTCCGTGTCGGACAGATAGGTAGGGAGTGAAGACAACGACAACACAAGACTGAACCACCCAGCGGCGCAAGACGACAGCACCGGTCGGCCTGTCGACGGCGGCCTGAGTGTGCTGATCCGGCTGAACCTGCGGCGGAACGAATTCCGCTGCTGATCTGGGTGCTGAGCATCAGTGGGGTGACCGCGTCGACGTTCTCGGCGATCGCCGCGCTGTACCCGGACCGGGCGCAGCGGGCCGCGTTGGCCTCGTCGATCACCGGGAAACCGGCGTTCCTGGCCTTGCTGGGCCCGGTGGACTCCACCTAGAACTTCCAGGAAATCTCAACTCCCATAGCGGCAATCACCCGCTTCGCGTCCCGCCCTCAGTCGACCCGATCTTTGTCGAGGTGCCATCTGACGTCGTTGAGCTGCATCGTTTCCGTCATCGAGACGGAAACCCGATGGCGGCCCTGGCCGTGGCGTCGCACATCACCAGGGACAACACTCTCCTGCACGAGCGGACATTGATTTCACGGTGTACTCGAACTCCACCGCCCCGATCGAAAGGGTGATCGACGAGTCACCCGCCGCAGCGGGGGCCGGAGATCGTCGTCAGCCCAGGAGTGCGGGGATGCTGCGGGCGGCGGTGTAGAGGCCGACGGCGATGATCAGACCGGCGAACGCGGTCTGCAGGGTCTGCGGTCGGACCTTCGTCACAATCCGGGCCCCGAGCAGGCTGCCGATCACGGCGGCCCCGGTGAACACGGCGATGACGGTCCAGTCGATCTCGATGCCCGAGCCCGCCCGGGCCACCAGGGACGTGGCGCTGTTCATCGCGATGACCAGCAACGATGTACCTACCGCCACCGGCATCGGGAAATCCAGGGCCAGCACAAGCGCCGGCACCACCAGGAAACCGCCGCCCACGCCGAAGAACCCGGTCATCAACCCGACCGCCAGCGCGGCGACGACCACCTTGGCGGCGCGAGGGCAGGCGCAGATGAACCTGGGCTTGAAGGCGATGATCGGCACGTCGAACGGGACCGGCTCGGCCATGCTCGGGCCGCCGCCTCCGGCCGGAACCCGACGGCGGGTGAGCATGATGGCCGCCACGGCCAGCATCAGCACGGAGAACCCGGCGAGCAGCACGTCCGGGGGCACGGCCAGCGACAGCCGGGTGCCGGCGACCGCCCCGGCGGCTCCGACCAGCCCGAAGACCACCCCCTGCAGGATCCGGACGTGCCCGTCGCGGCGGTGGGCGAGCATCCCGAACACCGCGGTGACCCCGACGATGACCAGCGAACCCGTCGTCGCCGCGCGGGTGTCCATCCCGACCAGGTACACCAGCGCCGGGACGGTGAGGATCGATCCGCCGCCGCCGAGCGCGCCCAGGCTCAGGCCGATCAGCGCTCCGGCCAGGATCGCGACGATCACCACCATCGGATCCCTCGCTCACGCACCGGCGGTGACGGGCAGGCCGGCGCCCGCCGCGTTGGTGTAGTCGTCGTCGACGGCGACCACCCGGCGCCCGCGGGCCAGCAGGATCGACGCGGCGATCGAGGCCCGGTAGCCGGCGGCACAGTGCACCCACAGCTCCCCGGCGGGAATCTCGTCGACCCGGCCCAGCAGCTCGTGCAGCGGGATGTGCAGGGCGCCGTCGATGCGCGATTCGGCGCGCTCCAGATTGCGCCGCACGTCCAGGATGGTGACGTGGCGGTGGTGCCGCACCTGGGCCAGGTCGGCGAAGGTGGCCCGCTCGACGGTGCCGAGCGGACCGTCGGTCCACTCCCGGGGTCCGCCGGTGGCCGCGGCGGCGGGCCGGTCGATGCCGATCCGGACCATCTCCCGCTGCGCCTCGGCGACCTGCCCCGCGGTCTCGCCGAGCAGCGTCACCGGCGTCCCCCACGGGATCAGCCAACCCAGGTAGGTCGCGAACGACCCGTCGAGCCCGAAGTTCAGGCTGCCGGGGGCATGACCGGCGGCAAACGCCGTGCGGGTCCGCAGATCGACCAGCCACTCACCCCGCTCCAACCGCCGGCGCAACTGGCGGGCGTCGGCGAGCTCCGGCGGCGACAGATCCGGCGCGGCCGGACCCGCGGCGTTCGCCGGACCCATCGTGGCGTAGTAGGCCGGGAAGGCATCCAGGCCGGCGAGAAGCTCGGCGACGTAGCAATCCTCATCCTGGGTGAGCACCGGGTTGGTGGACTTCTCGACCCCGATCGTGGAGGCGGTGGCCTCGGTCTGGGTGGACGAGCAGAAACTGCCGAACCCGTGGGTCGGCAAGACCTGCGCCTGCTCGGGCAGCTCCGCCGCCAACCGCTGGGCCGACGCGTGCTGGTGATGCGCCAGATCATGGGTGTGGTCCGGGCCGAGCAGGTCCGGCCGCCCGGTCGACCCGAACAACAGCGACCCGCCGGAGAACACCGCGGTCGCGATGCCGTCCTCCTCGAGCACGTAGGACAGGTGGGTGTAGGTGTGGCCGGGAGTGGCCAACACCCGGGTAGGAAGCCCCGGTGACCTCGGCCAGGGCCAGACCGCCGGTGACATAGTCGTTGTGGATGTGGGTCTCGAAGATGTGGGTAATCCGGACCCCGGCGGCACCGGCCAGATTCAGCACCCGGTCGATGTCGCGTTGCGGGTCGATCACCACCGCGACCCGACCGTCATGTACCAGGTAGCTGCGGTCCCCCAACGTCGGCGTCTCGATCGGCACGATCCTCACCCCCGCACCGAGATCCTCTGCGCCCAAGGGGCTCCGGCCGACCTCGTCATCATGCGCCGCCTCCGTCACGGTGGCCCCACTCCCGCGGCCTCGTTCGACCTTCGTCATCACCACGTCGCGCATCCCTCGGCACCCAACCTTCCTGTCATAGATACCCGGTGGGGTATCTTCCTATGAGCAACTGTACGCCGACCGACGGTATTCCCGGGCCGACCACGGATACCCCACCCGGCATCTGCTCGGGGCCGGAAACAATCCGGCCAGCGCTCCCGTTGATACCCCTGCGGGTATAGTTCCAGTCGTGAGAGGATCGTTCTGAGATGGCAATCACTGCGCTGACCGAGAGCACGTTCGAACGGGTCGTGAGGGGCGACGGGATCGTCCTGGTGGACTTCTGGGCCGCCTGGTGCGGGCCGTGCCGGATGTTCGCGCCCGTTTTCGAGCAGGCCGCGACGGCTCACCCGGACATCGTGTTCGGCAAGGTCGACACCGAGACTCAACGGAACCTGGCCGCCGCGGCCGGTATCCGTTCCATTCCCACCCTGATGGCCTTCCGCGACGGTATCCCGGTCTTCTCCCAGCCCGGCGCGCTGCCGGCGAAGTCCCTCGAGCAGCTCATCGCGGCAGTGCGCGCTCTGGACATGGACCAGGTCCGGGCGCAGGTCGCCGCCGCCCAGGCGAAGTCGGCATGACCGGCATCGAGGACGCGATCGAAGCCTCCTACGCGATCGCGGTCACCGTCGACCGGCCGTTCGCCCAGGTGCTCGACGCCACGCGGGAGGCGTTGGCCGCCGAGGGCTTCGGCGTGCTCACCGAGATCGACATGCAGGCCACGCTGATGGCGAAGATCGGTGCCGATATCGCCCCCCAGGTGATCCTGGGGGCTCGCCGGCACCGTGGGCCCACGCCGCGCTGGCTGGCCGAACCGTCCATCGGGCTCCTGCTTCCGTGCAACGTCGTGGTCCGCAGCGTGGAGGGCGACCGCACCCGGGTGGAGACCATCGATCCGGCCATCATGGTCAGCGTCACCGGCACCCCGGCCTGCAGGCGGTGGCCACCGAGGCGCGTAGCCGGCTGACCAACGCACTGCGCTCGCTGCACCAGCCCCCGCGGGCGACCTGACCACCGACCGGCATCACAATAGACCACCAACCGAAGGAGCCACCATGGTCGAGATCGCCCCGGAATCAATGACCCCCGTGATCAACCGGCTACGCCGCGCCCAGGGCCAGATCGGTGGTGTGCTGCGGATGATCGAAGAGGGACGCGACTGTCAGGACATCGTCACCCAGCTCGCCGCGGTCAGCCGGGCGGTGGACCGCGCGGGATTCGCCGTCATCGCCGCCGGCCTCAAACAGTGCCTCGTCGAGTCCGACGGTCAGGACACCCTGGACACCAAGACCATGGAGAAGCTGTTCCTGTCGCTGGCCTGACCGGCCACCACCGCCGGCGGTCGCGGGTCAGGACAGCGCCAGCACACGGATCAGTCCTCGGGCGGCATCGCCCCCCTCCTGGGCGGCGATGGCCACGGCGGCGGGGATGTCCAGGTCGTTGAGCAGGGCCGCGGTGACCGCGGCGGCGGCGTGCCCGGACCGGTTCGGTCGGCCGGCCGCGACGTACAGGGACTCCAGATCGGCCGTCGCCGCCCCGAGATCCGCCTCGTGGTACTCCCATTCCACCCACCAGGGCCGGTTCAGCAGCAGCATCCGGATGGCGCCCGGCGGGTAGCCGCGGAGCAGATCGCCGATCAGCACGAGGTTGCCGGTCGACTTCGCCATTTTCCGGCCCTGATGGTGCACGGTACCGACATGCATGGTGCCGCGGGCGAACGGCGTCACTACCGTCGCGGCCTGGACCATCGCGGATTGGTAGGCATGGTGCGGGAACGTCAGGTCCTGACCGCCGACCAGCAGGTCAACGCCGGAGCCGAACGTCGCCAGCGCCATGGCCGCACACTCGGCGTGCCAGCCCGGCCGCCCCCACCCCCACGGACTGGGCCACGCCGGGTCGCGCTCCGTGGACGGTCGCCACACCGGCACGTCGAACGGATCCTCGCGCCTCGGGTCGTCGGGATCGTCGCCGAACTCCGCGGACAACTCCCATGCGCGCTCCCGGGACAACCCGGAGGCGGCCAGGGCGCCGCGCCCGCGAAAGTACACCGATCCGTCCCGCTGATAGGCGTGGCCGGTGGCGAGCAACGCCCCGGCCAGTTGCCGCACCTGCGGGACGAAGTGCCGGGCCCGCGGCGTGTGCGCGGGCCGCGCCACCCGCAGGGCAGCCATGTCCTGCTCGAACAGGAACTCCTGGTACACCGCGTAGTCGTCATAGTGCCGGCCGTGCGCGTCCGCGGCCGCGGTCAACACGTCGTCGACGTCGGTGACGTTGCGGCACGACAGGGTGCGCACGCCGATCGACCCCAGCACTGCCTGGGCAGCGTCGGCCCACACGAACGTCGCCGCATGGCCCAGGTGGGTCACGTCGTACGGGGTGATCCCGCACACGTACATCCGGGCCGGGCTGACCACCGGCACCACCGCACCGGCCACGCGGAACTCGGCGCTACGGACGGCCGGGTCCAGGTGTTCGACTCGGCCGGTCAGTCCGACAATCCCCGACGAGTAATCACTGTCAACCGTCATCAGGCGCCTCTCCCTTGCCTTCGCGTGCCGGGCCGCTCAGATGAAGAACGCCCCATTGGACTCGTTCGCCTCGCCGAAGAACATCGCCGCCCCGCCCAGTTCGACGCCGCCGATCAGGTCCTCCTGGGCGATGCTCAGCAGGTCCATGGTCATCGTGCAGGCGATCAACCGCACCCCGGTCTGCTGCGCCGACGCGATCAACTCGGGCAGGCTCGGCACGTGGTGATCCTTCATGATCTTCTTGATCAGCGCCGGTCCGCCGCCGAGCATGTTCATCGTGGACAGCGGAAGGCTGTCCGGCCCCGACGGCAGGACGGCCGAGAACGCCCGGTCCAGCACGTTCTTCTCGCGGGTCGGCGGGTCCTGCCGGCGCAGCGCGTTGAGGCCCCAGAAGGTGAAGAACATCGACACCTCGTCGCCCATCGACGCGGCGGCGTTGGCCAGGATGAACGAGGCCAGCACCCGATCGAACTCGCCGGAGAACACCACGAACGACTTCTTGTCCTTCAGCCGGGCGGCCGGGCCGTCGGGGACGATCCCGAGACTCCCCTTGCGGAACCGGGCGGCGTAGCCGGGTCCCTCGGGCACCAGCTCCAGCATCGAGTGACCGTTCCTGGCGGCCCATGCCGGGGCGTCGAGTCGGAACCCGGGGTCGGACACGTGCGCCAGCACCTCGTCGCCCGGAGCGAGTTCGGCCATCCTGGCCTGCAGTGCCATGATCGGTCCGGGGCAGGCCAGGCCGGTGCAGTCGAGGTCCACCGAGACTCCAGTGGCCGCGACCGGCCCGGCGGCGGCCGCCCGCACGGCATTGATGCCGGTGCGGTCCTCGCCGTAGTTGACCACCGGCTCGATGGTGTCGACGCTCTCCTGCGACGGGACGTCATGGTAGGAGCGGAATGTCGTCATCCCGCCGGACAATGTCCGAACATCGGCGAAGCCGTGTTGCACCAGTGCCCGGTAGGCCAGGTAGCTGCGGAACCCGACCGCGCAGTACAACCGGATCGGCCGGCTCCGGTCCCAGTCCTGCTGGGCCTCCCGCAGGGTCGGCAGCGGGACGTTCTCCGCGCCCGGTAAGTGCCAGATCGCATACTCCTGGGGACCTCGGACGTCGATGATCCGGGCGCCCTCGGTCGCCGCCGGATACTCGCTGGGGTACCACAGTCGCAGGTCCTTCTTCAGCAGGTTGGTCGCCACGAACCCGGCCATGTTGATCGGGTCCTTGGCCGACCCGAACGGGGGCGCGTAGGCCAGCTCCAGGCCCTCCAGGTCATGGACGGTCATCCCGCCCCGCAGGGCCGTGGCCAGCACGTCGAGCCTCTTGTCGACCCCGTCGAAGCCCACGATCCCGGCGCCGAGCAGCTTGCCGGTCACCGGTTCGAACAGCACCTTGAGCTGCATCTTCGCGGTGCCCGGGTAGTAGCCGGCATGCCCGGAAGGGTGGATCTGCACCCGCTCGTAGGGAACTCCGGCCGCGTCGAGTTGCCGCTGGTTGGCGCCGGTGCCGCCGGCGACCATGTCGAACACCTTCACGATCGAGGTGCCCTGCACCGGGTCGAACACCGTGTCCCGGCCGCACATGTTTTCCGCGGCCACCCGGCCCTGCCGGTTCGCCGGCCCGGCCAGCGGGATCAGCCAGGTCCCGGGCAGCACCAGGTGTTCGACCTCGACCGCGTCACCCGCAGCGTAGATGCCGGAGACGCTGGTTCGCATGTGCGCGTCGACCTTGATGCCGCCCCGCGGCCCGAGTTCGATGCCGGCCGCGGCCGCGAGTTCGGTGTTGGGCCGCACCCCGGCGGCGAGCAGGACGAGGTCGGTCTCGACGAATTCGCCGTTCTTCAGTTCGACCCGCAGCCGGCCGCCCGGGGACCGGCTGAACGCGGCCGCCCGGGTGCCCAGCCGCAGCTCGACGCCATGGGACCGGATGTAGCTCTCCATGGTGGTGGTCAGTTCGCGGTCCAGCGGTGGCATGATCTGGTCGGCCAGCTCGACGATCACGACCTGGACGCCGCGCTCGTGCATGTTCTCCGCCACTTCCAGGCCGATGTACCCCGCGCCGATCACCACCGCGTGCGTGATGGGTGGCCGGCCCGACGCGCCCCGCCCGTCGACCGCAGCCTTGATCACGTCCATGTCGCCGATCCGCCGCAACACGTGGATATCGGGATGGTCGACCCCGGGCAGCGGCGGCGTGATCGGCGACGACCCGGGGCACAACGCGAGTTGTTCGTACTGCTCCTCGTACTCGCGCCCGCTGCCGAGATCCCGGACGGTCACCGACCTGCGGTCGGGATTGATGGCGAGAACCTCGGTGGCGGTCCGCACGTCGATCGCCAACGACTCGTGCAAGCTCTCCGGGGTCTGCAGCAGCAGCCGGCTGCGGTCCTTGATCACCTCCCCGATGTGATAGGGCAACCCGCAGTTGGCAAACGACACATGATTCGCCCGCTCGAACACCACGATCTCGGCGAACTCATCCAGTCGCCGGGCCCGCGCCGCGCACGACATGCCCGCCGCAACCCCGCCGACAACAACGATCTTCATGATTCTCCTCATCGGCGCCGGGCCCGCCGACGCACGGCGCATATACCTCAGGGGGTATCACCTCACCTTACGGGACGGGCTCGGATCTCGCCCCGCTCGCCGGGAATTCGGGACCTTCGACCTACCGACCAGGACCAGACCCACGGAGCGCGGCGGCACCGGGTGCCGCAGCTTTCACGGAAGCTTCATGGTCGCCGCGGTCGTGGCTTCACCGCCCCGCCGTTGACTGAAGTTGTCCGCGCAGAAGCGGGACGGAAGAAAGGCGGCAGGACGATGAGGACCATCAGCAAGGCAGCTCTGGCCGGCGGCATGGCGTTGATGCTCGGCGCCGGACTGGCCGGGACAGCGGTCGCGGGACCTTGGGAGAGCACTGTCGGTACGGCCGTCGTGGCAGTGGCGTCGGACGGGAGCCGGGACACCGACCTCGCCTTCAGCCGAGAGGAGGAGCGGATGGCCAGGGATCTGTACACGCTGTTCGGGCAGAACTATGACGCGCCGGTCTTCGATCGGATCGCGGCCAGCGAGCAACAGCACTTCGACGCGGTCGGGACCCTGCTGGTCACCTACGGCGTTGCCGATCCGTCCGCTGATCAGCAGGCCGGAACATATGCCAACGCCGAGGTGCAGGCGCTCTACGACCAATGGAAGGCGCAGGGCCAGCAATCCCAGGAGGCCGCATTCGCCGTCGGAGTCGCGCTCGAGCAGGCCGATATCGCCGACCTCGAGAAGCTTCTTGCGCGGAATACGGACGCAGACGTGCAGCGGGTGTTCACCCACCTGCTGGCCGCCTCGCGGCACCATCTCGCGGCGTTCACCGGCACCGCCGACGGCGCCGTCTGCTCCGGAACCGGTGGCGGAATGGGTGCCATGAACGGGACGGGTGCCGACGTTCGGCAGGGCATGGGCGGCGGCTTCAGCATGGGCCGCACCGACAATTGACATACTCCGCTGCATCGCCGACCGCCCTCAGCCCTCACGGTGGGGGCGATCGGCCTTCGGCAGGTCGATCGTCCTGCCCGGAGCCGCCTGGATCAGGTAGCGGTGACATTCCGGTGACGGGCCCCATGATGACCCGCCAGTTGCGCCGGGCGGGACCGGAAAGTCCGAGTTGGGGTCGGGACGTGACATCTTGGTCGCAGTCGTTCAGTCTGACTCCCCGGCCGCCCGAGCAGTGTTCTCAGCGGTGATCACGCGCGTCGCGACCCCAACCCGGCCCTGGACATCACCCTGTTCCGCAGTTTCCGGTGACCAGTCTGTGCCCGACGACCCAGTCATCAGACCGCAGTCAGCTCACCAGATGCTCGGCGCTCTCGGTCCGTCGACTCGCACGCAGCGGCAGGGACACCGTGAAGCGCGCCCCCCTTCCCGGGCCGCCCGAGGACGCGGTCACGTCTCCACCGTGGCCGCGGGCGATGTCCCGGGCAATGGTCAGGCCGATCCCCGACCCGGCCGACCGGCGGGGCTGACCCGGGGCCCGGTAGAAACGCTCGAAGACCCGACCGAGGTCCTGCTCGGCCAGACCCACGCCGGTGTCGCTGACCCAGACCTGACCAAAGCGGCCGCCCAGACGTGCGGCGACCGTGACGGTTCCACCGGCGGGAGTGGCCAGCAGCGCGTTGCCGAGCAGGTTCGTCAGCACCTGGACGATCCGGTCCGGGTCGGCGCTGACCGCTACCGCCTGGTCGGCGTCGACGATCAACGAGACCTGCGCGTCCCGGAACTGTGGGGCGAGCCGGGCGGCCGCGCGACGCGCGAGGTCGGCCAGGTCCGCATCGACCGGATGCAGGTCCAGTCCCTGCTCCTGGGCCCGGGAGAGACTGGATAGGTCCTCGGCCAGCCGGTGCAGCCGGCGTAGTTCGTCGCTGAGTGAACCAAACGTGTCCGGAGTCGGCGCGAACACACCGTCGATCAGGCCCTCGACATATCCGTCCAGGGCGGTCAACGGGGTGCGCAGTTCATGCGCGACATCGCCGAGCAGCCGGGTGCGCCGGGCCTCGGTGTCCGCGAGTGCGGAACCCAACGTGTTCACATCGGTCGCCAGCGCGGCCAGTTCCGGCTCGGCCGGCACCGGCACGCTGACCTGGTATTCGCCGGCCGCGATCTGCCGGGTCGCCGCCCGCACCGCGTCGAGCGGGCGCATCAGCCGGCGGGTGACGAACCAGGCCACAAGCACGGCGGCCGCCACGCTGGCCGTGACCCCGACGACCAGGGCCGTGGTCAGAGCGGACCGGAACGCATCGCGCAGACCGGCCTGCACGCCGGCTCCCGACCCCATACCCATGCCGTTACCGCTGCCGTTCATCATGCCCACCTGGTGATCGAACAGCGCCGGCGCAAGGAGCCACACCGTCAGGTACGACACGACGGCCCCCACAGAAGCCACCACGGCGTAGGACGAGAACAACCGCAATGGCATTCGCATCGTCATCGGGGACTGCCCACGAACTTGTATCCCACACCCCGAACGGTGGCGATCAGGCGCGGCTCGGCGGCCGGGTCGCCCAGCCGGGACCGCAGACTCCGGATGTGCACGTCGACGACCCGCTCGTCACCGTAGAAGTCGTACCCCCACACCCGCTCGAGCAGTTGCGCGCGGGAGAACACCCGCCCGGGCGCCCCGGCGAGCGCCGCGAGCAGGTCGAACTCCAGGCTGGACAACGCGACCGACGCTCCGTCCGACTGCACCTCCCGGGCCGCCAGATCGATGGACAGGCCGCGGAACCGCAGCACGGCCTCCTCGCCGGCTCGCCCGCCGCGATCCCGTCGAAGCACCGCCTTGACCCTGGCGATGACCTCCCGCGGGCTGAACGGTTTGGTGACATAGTCATCGGCCCCCACGCCGAGCCCGACGAGCTTGTCGACCTCCTCGGCCCGCGCCGTGACCAGAATGACGTAGGCATCGCTCATGGTCCGCAGCCTCCGCAGGACCTCCAGACCATCAATCCCCGGCAGCATCACGTCCAGCAGCACCAGGTCCGGCGGGTCGCAGCGAACCAGTTGCAGTGCGGCCTCCCCGTCGGCGGCTTCGACGACCTCGAACCCGTCGGCCTTCAGGTAACCGCGCAACACGGTCCGGATGTGCGGCTCGTCGTCGACGACCAGAACCTTTCGCATGACGCTCCTTCGGCCGGTATGACGATGCGGCTCGCGGGCCGCCCGCCGGTCGGGGCCATCGTCCTTGATACCCCATAGGGTATCAGGGAGGCTGACGACGTCCCTCCAATATCCGAGGGTCGACGTACACCATCTCCACCTCGAAAGGGCGAAACCTGATGTGCAGTCCTGCCACCTGCCGTTCCTGCGGCAAGGCCAGCCACACCGGATGTGGTCAGCATGTCGATCAGGTGCTGGCCGGCGTTCCCGCGCACCAGCGCTGCACCTGTCCTCCCACCGCACGATCCGCCGGGAGCGGTTCGATGCTGTCGCGGCTGTTCGGACGCTGATCTCTTGAGCGCGACCAGCGAGTCGAACCCAATCCGAGTGAATCGGCCGGCGGCGTCCCGCCCGTTGGTGTTGACCCCCACCGCCCAGTTGGCCGCAGACCGCAGTGACGGACTTAGGTATGCACACGGTGAACGCACCGCCGCGCAGGACGTCGCCTTCGGCCTTCGCCAGCTCACCGACGTCGCCGTCAAGGCCCTGTCCCCGGCATCAACGATCCCACCACCGCGATCCACGCCCTCGGACACGCCAGCGCCCTGCTCACCGAGATGTGGGCCCACGAAGGGGGTTTCGCTGATGTGCTGACCATGACCTTTCCGACCGTCAAAGCCTTCGAGAACGAGCGGAATCGGTCCGCGGACGCCCTGGCCTGAACTGCTCGACCGAGCCAAAGCCACCGGTCGCCTCTGCCCGGACCTCGCCCACCAGGACGTGCCGCTGATCCTGATGGCCAATGCCGGCGTTATCACCGCCACCCGGGACGCTGCCCCCACCGCCTGGCGACGCCTGGTCGGCTACCTCCTGCGGGCCTTCACCACCGCGGCCGGGCAGGCCGCGGAGCCGCTGCCCGACCCACCGACCCCCCGGCCGATGTACCGGGCGCTGCTGCGAACCAATGGTGAAACCCAATAGCCAAGGTCCAAAACCAAGTCATCCTCGCCGAACTCCACTCGCGGGTTGGATCACCCCATGACCGACGACACCGGTACCGCTGACGCCCACGTGGAGGCGCTGCGTTCGTCCGTTGCCCGGCTCCGTGACCTGGCCTCCACGATCAGCGAGAGCCAGCTGACCGACCGGGCGTACCCCACCGAGTGGAGCATCGCCGACGTGCTGTCCCACATCGGTTCGGGGGCGGTGATCCGGCGCCGCCGACTCGAGGACACCCCCGCCCGTCAGGCCACCCCCGACGACTTCGCGGCCGGCGTCTGGGATACCTGGAACGCGAAACCCCCGACGGCGCCACGCAGCGACGCGCTGACCGCGGATGCCGACCTGCTCGCCCGCATCGACGCCGCGACCCCTGCTGAACGCTCACCTTCACAATGGGGCCGATGGTGTTCGACTTCGTCCAGTTCGTCGACCTGCGCCTCAACGAGCACGCCATGCACACCTCGGAGGTCGACGTCACCCTCGATCCCGATGCTGTCATCCCCCCATCAGCTGCCGGGATTGTTGTCGACAACCTCGACCTGATCGCCCGCTTCACCGCCAAACCGACCGGCGATACCACCACCATCACCGCGGTCACCAGTGAGCCCGAACGCCGCTTCACGGTCGAACTCACCCCGAAAGCGGTCACCTTGACACCGACCGCGGCGAACCCGGCGACCACGACCGCCGACCTGCAAATCCCCGCGGAAGCGTTCGCCCGTCTCGTGTCCGGGGCGGCTCGACCCTGAGCACACCCCGCCCGGCCAGACCAGCCCCGCACTCGGGATCCTCCGACAAGCCTTCCCCGGTCCGTGACCTCTTCGACACCGCCAGCCTGGCCGATGTGCGTGGCTCGTCAGCCGATCCCTGAACGGCACGGTCCAGCATCACGACGAGTCCGTTGTCTCGATGCGGCTATTACTCGGCCGTGACCATCGGTGACGGTATGCCACGGTGTTATCGACGGCACGGCGTTGCACAACCACCATGTCGACGCCGACCGCCATGCTGATGTCTGACTCCTCCCGTCCCGGCTCGGCGATCCGGCTCGCGTGTCGTCAGGTTGGTGTCCCGCCGTCCATCTCGGCCTGTCGGACCCAATCCCGCGACGCCGCCGTGGATCCCGAACTGGACGGCAACCCGTGCTCGTCGCCGGATCACGTCGGGCGTCCAACGCCATCCGAGTCATTCCGCTCAGGCGCGTCAGGCAAGCCGATTGGAGCCACCAGCTACGTGGCCAGCCGACCGGATTGCCTGCGGACACGGCTTTCCGGACCGACTCCCGATCTCAGCTTGACCCGATCCCCGCCACGCACCTGCCCCTGCCTCGGACCGGTGGGTCATGGCGGTGTTGCTTATTGACCAGCTGGTCAGTATTATTGACCTCATGGTCAATACTTCTGTGTCGCGCCCGATGACGCGAATGCGTGTGCTGGTCGGAATCTACGTGGCCGTGGTCGTGCTGACGATCGTCCTGCTGGCCGTGCTGTCGGTCGTGGCCCCCACGCAGGCGACGACCGAAGCCTGGGTCCATGCGGTCATCGTCGCGGTCTTCGGGGTGCTGCTGCCCCTGCGGCTGCGGGCGGCGGGGCGCGGAAGTGCTGGCGCATTGCGGGCGGTGGGTCTCATCAGCGCAGTACTGCTGCTGGTCAACATCATCGAAGCGCTCATCCCCGGGCTGTTCCCGGGCTGGATGCGCGTTCAGATGGTGCTCATCGCGGCCTTGATGGCAGGTGTCATCCTGTCTGTCATGCAGGAGCGGGTGTGACGGAACCACCGACGCGCCGGCGGCTCGGGCCGCAGGAGCGCCGCGCCCAGTTGATTGCTGCTACCGGCGAGGTGCTGGCCGAGCTGGGCTACCAGGCCGCGACCGCCGATGCGATCGCCACTCGTGCCGGGGTGTCCAAGGGGCTACTGTGGCACTACTTCTCCGACATCGACGCGTTGTTCGAGGCGACCGCCCACCACACCCTCCTGGAGCTACGCCGGGCCGTCGGCGCCCGTCTGGATCTCGCCGCCCCTGCCCCGGACGTCATCCGCGCTGCGGTGCGCGGCGCAGCGGACCTCCGGCACACCCATGCCGCCCACCGGCGGGCATTGGAGGCGATCGTGCTCAACCTCCGCACCGCCGATGGCGGAATGCGGCTCGGAATCAAGGACTTCGAGGACACCTACCTAGAGCAGGAGGCGATCTTCCGCCGCGGACAGGCCGACGGAGATTTCCGCGCCGACCTCGACCCCCGCGTCATGGCGGTGACCTACCAGGGGGCAGTCGACGCGATGCTCGGCTATCTCGACGCCCACCCCGACGCCGACACGGCCGGTTACGCGCGGACCGTGGCCGAGATCCTCTTGGGCGGCATGACCGCCCCCTCCTCCACCAACGCGCCGCCGGCGGCACCGACCCGGACGCGACGACCGTCGTCCAGACCCCCCGCAGTGCAGGGGAACTCATCCAGAGCCGGCGGGTCGTCCTCCTGAGGTCGACGCAGGGCTCGACCTTCCGACTCCGGTTGGCCCCATCGCCCCAGCACCGTCCCGACGAGCGGTGCGCAAGCGCTGGGAAGCGGCGACGCACGTCCAGCCGCTGCGCGACAGCCAAGCCGCCAGTAGCCTGGCGGGCGCCCTGACAGCTGCGCGGTCCGGACTCACACCGGCAAGCGACGACGAGCACGAACAACAAGATCACCCCGGTGACCTGACGAGGCCCCCCCCTGTTCCGCTGGTCGCCCGGGATGTCGAGACTATGAGGCGTCGAAGGCCTCCAACATCACACCGATGATGTCGTCGGTCGGCTTGTTCGAAACAAGGACGGCGTCATAGCCATTCGGGAATCGGACGACACCCGTACTGAGGCCCCGGCCGTCACCCGTGGTGAGGCCCCCATTGTGATGGTAGGCAACGCCGTAGGTTGTGCCTCCGGGGTACCAGCCCAGCAAGCAAGTGGTCATGAATTGGACGAGGGGAAACGGCAGGGCCCGACCCTGCCGAAAGCCCATCAAATAGGTCAAGAGCGAATTGGCCGACGAGATCCAGCCGCCTGGCCCAATGCACTGCATTTCCGGCCAGTAGTAGCCTTTTTCTGTCGGATTTTCAGGATCATAGCTCAGCGTTGCCGAATCAGGCGGGTCGGGAGTGGGGCTGAAGGTCGAGAGATCGATCTTGAGCCGCGCGAGAATCTCTGACTGAATCCAGGTGACGTAATCCTGAGAGGAGCCCTGCTCGGCGCACACGCTGTCGACAAGCGCCTGGAGGATGGTGAAATTGGTATTCGAGTAGACGTAGAGTTGGCTCTCGATGAGCGGATTGGCCTCGAGGTAGAGTCCGACGAATTCGTCGGCGCTCATGCTGTTCTCCGTGTAGAGCGTACCGTTTTCGGGCAAGCGCGACATCATGGTCAACAGCTCGGAGATCGTGACCGTGCCGACGCCCGCGGCCGGCACCAGTGTCGGATACAGCGACTGCAAATAGGGCCAGACCAGATCGTTGACCGAGGCAATACGACCTTCTTGGATGGCCTTGAACACAGCGGCCGCAGTCAAAGTCTTCGACACGCTGGCGAGGTTGCAGCGACTGTCGGTCGTGAACGGGATCCCTTGCCCGTCGGCAGTGTCCTGAGGCATCCGCGCATAGCCCCAGGCGCCGCTGTCGACCTTGGCGCCGTTCAGGCCGGCCGCCCATGCGTACCCACCGGGTACGTTGGCGAGATAGTGGTCGAAAACCGATGCCCACTGTGGGGTGGGAACCGCGCCCTGCACACTTGGCTTGACCGGCGACACGGTCGCTGGCGCGGTGACGGGGCTTGAATTCGACGACACGGGTTCCTCCCTGCTGGCTGCGAATCTGGCTCCACCGGGTGCCGGCTCGGCAGTGAACTCAGATGTCGTTCCGATGGTCCAGTTCACACCTGCATTCACGATGCGTGCAGGCGCCCGGCAAAGCATCGTCACCCCCCGATCAGCGCACAAGGCCACCCGGCGGAAAGTACCCGGTCGCCGCTTCGCCGCGTGACGCAACTACTCCGCGCCAACCTCGTTGCGGTGACCGGCCGCTGTCTGTATTGTCCCTTTATTCCGCCTTCGCGAACGCTCATCTCCGATCCAAGACCGAGCGGATGGCGCCGAGAGTGGCTGAGAGTGTTGATATCTCATTGGAGCGATCCGGCCGGCACGAGGATCGAGGTCAGGGCAAAGTGCAGTGACGACAACGTCATCGCCGCCACCATTGGGGGTGGGATGTCCACGAAGGAGGCCGAGTTCGGCCGCAGGCCCGACCGAATCGGCTGCCGTCCAAACAGTCATCGAGCACGCGCAAAGAGCGGGCGCTCATCGCAGGGACGAACGGAATCTCCGGCGGGCCGATCTCTCCTGGAGCAGTTCGTTCCCGCGGGGACCTGTTCGATCTCCTCATCACGCTCTGCGAATCGGATTCACCATCGACAGAATGTCCGCTGGGGATCGGCCCCGTGGACCTACTCCTACACCGGCGCACCGGTGGCCGTCACCGTCCCGGCCGGCGCCACCGGCGTGACGGCGGTGGCGGTGGCGGCGGCACCTGGGCCGGCGCCGTCGCCGTCTCCGGAATCACCGACGGCACCGGCGCGGCGGCCGGCAACGGGTCGATCACCCTCACCCGGCAGTACTCGCATCTGAGCCTGTGAGCGGCCTGCGGGTGCACGATCTCGGGCCGCTCGAGGTGACGACACTGCAAACCTGCTCGCGATGCTGGTGAACCGCTCGCTGCTGACCTCTGCGCCGCGGCCCGGCCGGGCGGTCCGACGTTGTTCCGGCAGCTCGTCGTCGTCCGGCCGCACGCCGCCCACGAACTGGGCGGCGAGTCCGGGGCGACCGCGGCGACCCTGGACCAGCGCGACACCTGGGTGGCGGCACTGGCCACCATGTGGAGTGCCGGACCGACCGCCTGCACCTGCGCCGCCGCTACCGGATGGTTGACGACGACTACGCGACCGTCCCGGGCCACCCTCCGGCGCGGCCTCGTGGAACGGCCCTCCCCCGCTGCCGCCCGCACTGCGGCCCGGCTGCACGGCCCGATGCCCGGTGTTCGCGGCGGTGTCCTGATCGACACCCGGGCGTTGCGCTCCGTGCGGTCGGACGGCCGCTCCGCGGTCCTGGGCGCGGGGGCGACCTGGGCGGACGTGAACACTCGCAGCGGTCGTCGACCCGCATGACGCCCTCGCCGTCGCCTGGGTCCATCTCGGACTCGCCGCCGCCGCCGCGCAGAGCCCAGAACAGGTCCGGCTCGGCCGAGGGTCGACCTCGCGGACGGAACCGTCCGCGGTGACCAGCCGCAGCCGCCGGACCTGGTCGTACGCCCGGCCGAGCGACCACCCTCGGGCCCTCGCCGGAACTAGGCTGCGACTGGCGCTCGCGACACGGACGGTCGCACGCGGATCCCGTACGTCATGATCGCGCCCACCGCGGACAGCGCGACGGCGGCGCTGAACAGCAGCCAGAACTCGCCGACGAAGGCCACCAGACCTGCTCCGACCAATGGCCCCAGCAGCTGACCGAGCTGCGCCGAGACGTTCACGAGGCCGAGATCTCGGGCGTGGTCCTCCGGGTCCTTCAGCAGATCGGTTGCGAGCGCCAGGCTCACCGTCATGTAGGCGCCGTAGCCCACGCCCATCAGCGCTGCCGCGATCATCGTCATGACCAGGGATGGGCTGATCAGGATCACCACACCCCAGGTCGTCCCGAAGAGGGCGGCCAGGGCAGTCAGCGTGCGCCGTCGGCGCAGTGGATTCGCGCTGGGGCGGTCGGCGACGATCCCCGCAGTGATCGCCGAGATCACGTTGAACACCGTGTACACGATGATGAGGTGGAGCAGGTCGTCCTCCGCCTCGGCCGCGGGCACCTTCGCTCCGTACAGCAGGAAGAAGAGCAGCAGCGCGGTGCCGAAGGCGTTGCCAATGTTCACGACCAGGCGGCTGCCCAACAGCCACCGGAAGTTGCGGTCGCGTAGGGACGAGGGGCGGCGGGCGGTCGAGCCGCGGGTCGGGACGGCAATCCGGTGCGAGGGCTCATCCGGCAGCCACAGGGCGGTACCGACGCCGAGCACGGTGACGCTCGCCGCCATCACCAGATACGACTCGAAGATCCCGAGTCCGATCAGCACGACGGTCCCCACGCCGATGACGACGCCGAGCGCCTGCGCCGAGGCCGCAGCGGCCGACGCCGCACCTCGCTGGGTGTCCGGGAGCTGGTCGGCGATCATCGCGGTGAAGGCCGCCGCGGCCACGGAGACACCCACCGAGACGACAATCCATGCGCCGCCGATCGCGACGGGTCCGGTCGCGATGCCGGTGAGCACCAGGCCCACCGCCGCGAGCAGGGATCCGCCGATGGCCCAGGGTCGTCGGCGACCCCAACGGGAGCGGGTGCGGTCGGACCAGACGCCCGCCACCGGCGCGGCGATGACGCCGATGAATCCGCCAACGGACAGCACCACGCCGGCCCACAGCACACCGCCGATCCAGTTCTCACCCAGGGTGCCGGTCTGCAGTTGCAGAGGCAGCAGGAGCTGGATCGGCGTGAGCTGGACCGTCCAGATCGCCAGCCAGGCGAGCGTGAAAAGGGTCATCCAGAACGGGCCGACCCGCTTCGACGGGCCTGCGCCATGCGGGTCCGGGACGGGTGTCATGCGGGTGCCTCCTTGCTGAGCGCGAGACCAGCCGGTGCTGGCTGTCGACGGGTCGATCCGTCCCGAGAGCGCAGTCTGCTCCTCGCTCGAGAACGTCTTGACGCCGTACCGACCATCTGCGCGGCCCGCACATCGGCCTTCGCGTGAGTGAACGCCGGTCCGGAACGGGTCGTTGCCCGGATTGAATTGGTCGGCGAACTTCCCCTCCACGCGCACATTGTGCAGCGCAATGGAGTGATTGGGGTCCATTGCATTGCCCTCACGGGAGCGGCGTTCCTACGCTCGTCGAGGTTCGGTGGCCGCTGTGCCCGCCTTGCCGAACCGCCGGACGCGCCCCCGGCACGTGTCGACCAGCACTGCCACCGGACGGAATGTGGAGAATCATGAGAGTCATCAGTACGCCGGAGGCACCGGCGCACACCGGGCCGGTGCCGCAGGCCGTCCTGGCCGGCGGCTGGATCTACGTCTCCGCCCTGTTCGGCGCGCAGGCCCGGAGCCGGGTGATTCCTGACGATGCCCGCGCCGAGGCCGAGCAACTGTTGGCCAACCTCACGGCGATACTCGCGGCCGCCGACGCCGACCTGAGTCACGTGGTGCGGGTCGGCATCGTGATGCGGAACCTGCAGCGGGACCGTCCCGCATTCAACGAGGTCTGGGCCGAGCGATTCGGGTCGCACCGGCCCGCCCGGTCCGCGATCGAGGCCGCCGATTTCGGTCGCCAGGGGGAGAACGCCCGGTACATGCTCGAGGTGACCGCCTATCGCGGCTGATGCCGGCGGCCTCAACCGGGCGCACCGGCCCGACCTGGTGGCCACGGGCTGGAGCGGGCCCCGGTAGGTGGAGGCCAACACCCCCGAGTTCGGTGACCTGCCGATCGACGAGGCGGCGTCGCGGGTCGCTCGCACGGCCGAAGCCGTTCTCGACGCGGCCGGCGCACCGCGCACCGCTTCCCCTGCCGACCTGATCCATCGACCGACCCCATCCACCGCCCCGGAGGACGACACCATGACCGGCACTTCCACCATCACCCCTGACGACATCGCCCGGGTCCTGATCGCCGGAGAGCGGAACCGCACCGAGGTACCGCAGTTCAGTGCGACCTACCCCGACATCGACGTGGCCACCGCCTATGCCGCGCAGCGCGCGTTCGTCCAGTCCAAGCTCGATGCCGGTGAACGGCTCGTCGGCTACAAGCTCGGCCTCACCAGCCGCAACAAGCAGCAGGCGATGGGCGTCGACTCGCCCCTGTACGGGCGGGTGACCAGCTCGATGCTGTCCACCTACGGCGACCCGATCAGGTTCGACCGGTTCATCCACCCGCGGGTCGAATCCGAGATCGCCTTCCTGCTCAAGGACGACGTCCGGGCGCCGGCCACGGTCACGTCGGTCCTGGCCGCCACCGACCTGGTGTACGGCGCCGTCGACGTGCTCGATTCCCGGTACCAAGGATTCAAGTTCACCCTGACCGACGTAATCGCCGACAACGCCAGTGCCGGAGCGTTCTACCTCGGCCCGATCGCCCGCCGGCCGGCGGAACTCGAACTACACCTGCTGGGTTGCATCGTCCGCGTCGACGGGCAGGTCACCATGACCGCGGCCGGTGCCGCCGTCATGGGGCACCCCGCGGCATCCGTCGCCTGGTTGGCCAATCGCCTGGCCGAGGAAGGTGACGCCCTTAAGGCCGGCCAGCTCGTCTTCTCCGGCGGCGTCACCGCCCCCGTCCCGGTCGTTCCCGGCGGCAGCGTCACGTTCGAGTTCGACGGGCTCGGCGCGATCGAGGTCTACGGGAGCTGACCGGCGACGTGTCTGCGGAGGCCGATTGTTCGCCGGCCGGCCGGCCACGGCGAACGCATCGAACGGCGACCGGTGGCCGAACAGCAGGTCCGCGGCCGGTATTCGGGGCGACGGGCCAGATTCCGGTCCTCACCACGGCGGCAACTTCGGCAACTCTCCCTCGTACTGCAATCCCTCCTCCACCCGTTCACGCGTCAGGAATGCCAGCAGCTCCTCGTAGTAACCCTCGATCCGAAAGGAGCCGTCGCCGACGGTCCACTCGTCGCCCTCGCCGGCGATGATCCGCAGGCCGGGTGAGTCCGGGTTGCCCTGGAGCCGGCGAACGTAGACCTCGATCGCGTCCAGCACGGAATCCGGGTCGGCCTCGTGCAACTCCCAGGTGGTGCCCAGGTCGTCGTGGTGGAGGATCAACTCCGTCGTCCGCCGCGCCGGCAGCGAGAATGCATCGATCTCGCCGGCCGGCCACGTCGGCAGCGTCCGCACCCGCACGCCGCTCTTCAGCGCCTGAAACGCCCCCAGCAGGCGTTCATTGGCCTGCTCCAGGTCGGCCGCCAGATCGGCGGCCGATTGCCTGGCCCCGGCTTCGATATCGGCGTCCCGCTGCGCCGCCGACTCGTAGTCCGGACTTTCCTGGCCGGTGACGGCCCAGGTGGCGAGGTTCGTCATGGCGTCCGCGCCCCTGGCCAGGTGAGCGATGACGTGCGCCCGGGTCCACCCCGCGCACCGGGTCGGCCTTTCGAGTTCGTCATCGGCCAGGCTGGCCACGGTGGCCATCACCATGCCCGACTCACGCTGCATCCGGCCGATGTCGCCGGCCAGGCTCTGAACAGTCTTGATCATGTCGCTGCTGCCCTCCACTCTACGATTCCGGGTGCCGTCATCCCCAGCGGTGCCCGCGGGACGGCACCGGGACGACGCGGCGATTGCTGAGCCAAGATGGTCGAATCCGACGCACAGGCGTTCCCGCGGGCCCCATCCCGTTGGCGCGGCAGGTCGACCCGAGGACCGATGTGAACGAGGAAGAGCTCCGCCCAGGCGATGTCAGCCCAGGGCGGACCCACCCGTCAGATTCCGATCCGGACTCGGGATGTCCTGGGATTGAGATTCACGCTGACCACTGGCCGACAACTGCCGGCGAAATTCGAGTTCACGCTTCACCTTCTCCGGCTTGCCCACGAACGCCTCGCGCCACAAATCCGCAGAATTGAACTTCACCGGCTTCTTCGGCGACGAAGTGCTCGATCTGATCCCAAAAGTCGTGGGGATCTTGCGGGTGGAATAGCCGCAATCGGGACAGTCCGGCGCCTCCCCGGCCATCGGCACCAGCGCTTCAAAATCGTGGCCGCTCTCACAGCGGAAAACGTAGATCGGCATTGACGGACCGCCACCTTTCAACCTGACTGCCGTCCCAACTTACCCGGACGCCACGTCGCTCGACCCGACCTATCCTACTCTCCGATTCAACACCTGGTCCACCTTGTCATAATACCGACCGACCTAGGTTGCTACCCGGCGCGAAGAGCATCCCCGCCATGGCAACGTCATTGGAATGAGCGCCGCCGACCACCTCTGCCACCCGCCACCGGACCGTAACTTCGTCCGGGACTTACGTAGCGACAGCTTCTTCGTCACAGGCAGTCTCGCGTGAGCAATTCGGTTGACGGCAGGAGTGTCACCAGCAAACTGGCGGCCATTCTGCGAACATTCTCGACCGGGCGCGCGCATTCTCTTTCCGACGTGGCCAGGTCGGCCGGCATTCCGGTATCCACAGCACATCGACTCGTGACCGAGCTGGTGGAGTGGGGTTTCCTGGACCGCGCACCGGACAAGCGCTATTGTGTGGGATTCCTGCTGACTCAGATCGGAACCAACGTCTGGCAAATGCCCAGATTCCAAAGTCAGGCGGAACTGGTTCTGGACGATCTGTCCTCCGCGGTGGACAGCACCGTTCGGTTCGGGGTGATCGAGGGCAACACAGTCAAATGCCTGGAGAAGAGCCCGAAGCCAGCCGGCCCGGCAGTATCCGCGTCCTGTCGCCTACCGATTCACGCTACCGCCTCCGGCAAGATTATTTTGGCCTTCTCCGAGCCTGAAGCGGTCAACCGGGTGATCCGACAGGGATTGCCGCGATACACTCCGGCCACGATCGTGACCGGCGCATCGTTACGGCGCGAACTTGCCCTGGCACGGATGAATCAGCTGGCCTGGGCCCGAAAGGAACTCGGGCCCGAGACTACCTCGATCGCGGCTCCGGTATTCGCGCCCGGCGGTCGAGTGGTTGCTGCGCTGGAGGTCTCGGCCGCCGGTTCGGCACAGCAGTACCGCATGCAGGCACTACGGCCGGCCCTGGTGGTCGCCGCGCGGGCGTTGACCCGACAGTTCGCCATCAATCAGGCCCACGGCATCAACCGGTCCGCAGACGCAGCCGGCGATCTTGCCCGGCCGATCGCGCGCGACGGACGGCTGGCCTGATCTCGTCCCGCCGTGGACCATGGCCAGCACCGGCGGCCGCCTCGATCGACACCGTTCGAAGGCGATGACAGCGGCCCTGCTCGTTCGACCCCACCGGGGCAGAACGAGCAGGGCCGCACGACGACGATCAGTCCTCGTCCGGAAGATCCGGTGGGGCGAAGACGACCAGCATCTTCAGATCCTCGACCACATCGATGAAATGGTGCTCCTCGCCGTGGTCGACCGAGATGATGCTGCCGGCCTCGACCGGCACCCGGTCGTCCACGACCTGCAGGGTTCCTTTGCCCTCGAGCACGATGTAGACCTCGTCGGCCATGTGCGGATGTTGACGGTCGACGGCCCCCACCGGCAGGATGAAAAGTCCCAACGACATTCCTCGACGCCGCAGGAATTCGTTGTACCCTGCGCCCGCTCCGTACTTTTCGATCAATTGGTCCTGGGTGAACGCCAGGTAAGACCCGGACATCGAAACCTCCGCTTTCTCGGCTTACGTTCTGGATTGTTCTTGCCCGACGGCGGCCGCGCCCGCCTCGGCGATTCGTACATCCTGCTCGCTGGACCCGCCGGAAATGCCGATCGCACCGACCGTCCGGCCGTCGGCCACCAACGGCACACCGCCTCCGAAGACGGTCAATCGGTCGGTCTTCACGATGCCGTGCAGCAGTGCCGGCTCCGATTCGAGCATTCGCCACCACTCGCTGGTGGGCAGGCCCCCGAAGGCCGCGACCGAATAGGCCTTGTCCTGGGCGATCTGCACGCACAGCAGGGGTGCGCGATCCATCCTCGCCATTGCCAGCAGATGTCCTGCCCCGTCGGTGACCGCGATGCAGACGTCGACCGCCAGCTCCTCGGCCCTGATCAGGGCGGCGGCGATCGCTCGCTGAGCCGCGGCGAGCGTCGCAGTCGGGGCCATCAGGTAGTCCGTGGTCACTCTGGTCTTCCCTTTCGGACGTCGGTCATCCCAGATCCCCGCCGGCGACCGGCAGCCGGGTACCGGTGATGTACGAGGCCTCCTCCGACGCCAGGAACAGGATCGGGGCCGCCTGTTCGGCCAGGGTCCCGTAGCGGTGCATCAGCGAGGAATCGACGGTCTGGTCGACGACGGCCTGATACCAGCGCTTCTCCGTCTCCGACCGGGCGCCCGGGCCGCGCTCGACCCGCCGTGCGGGGGCCTCGATACCACCCGGCGCCGTCGCCGCGATCCGGATCCCGGACCCGGTGTATTCCATGGCCAACGATGCGGTGAGCGCGTTCACCCCACCCTTGGCCGCGGCATACGGAACTCGGTTGACCCCCCGGGTAGCGACGGAGGACACATTGACGATGGTGCCCTTGCGCCTGGCCAGCATGTAGGGCAACACCGTGTGACAGCACCACAGCGTCGGGAACAGGGACCGGCGGATCTCGGCCTCGATCTGGTCCGGTTCGTAGTCGGCGTATGGACGGGCCCAAATCGTGCCGCCGACGTTATTGATCAGCACATCGATGCGGCCCTGCCAGTCGTTCGCCTGCTGCATGACGGCAGCGCATCCCGCGTGCTGTTCGAGATCGGCGATCAGCGATGTGGTGTGAAGCCCCTCGGCATTGAGCGTGGCGCTCAGGTCGTGGACCAGTTCCGAGCGATCGACCATGACCACGGCCCCGCCCTCCCGGGCGGCGCGCGTGGCCACTGCTTCTCCCAGCCCCTGCGCAGACCCGGTCACCACCAGGACTGTGTCCGCGAACCGACCGGCGAAGTCCATGTCAGACCTTGCTTCCGGACTTCTCGATACCGGCCCGCATGGTCGCCTTCGCGTGATCGTTGTGCTCGACGATGATCGTTCGCAGGCCGTCGATGTCGTTCTGCGCGAACGCCTCCACCATGTTGATGTGGTCCTGGGTGATGTCCCCGACCAGATCGACCGACGGGGTGAGCACCTGTCCCATGTATTCCTGAACCAGCAGGGTGCGATAGGCGTCCGCCAGGGTCTTGTTGCCCGTCGCCTCGATCGTGAACAGGTGGAACTTGGAGTTGGCGTCCCGGAACCCCGCCGCATCGACGAATCGGCCCTCCTTGATGAACTCGCCCGTCGCCGAGGCCAGGCCACGGAACTCGACGAGCTGGTCCTCGGAGAGCTTGCCGATCACCAGTTGCGCGGCCCCGAGTTCGAGTGCCATCCGGGCGTCGAAGGCCTCGTCGGAATCGACGACCTTGACGTGGGATTCGCCAATCTCACTGACCACGCCGCTGCCGGCGAACTTCTCGTAGTAGAAGCTGGCCGGGGTGATGCCCTCGTCGGACAGGAACGTGCGAACGGCGTCGACCATCGGTGGCGGACCGCACAGGTAGATGTCGACCACACCGCTGTTCAGGTGGGCGGGCGTGATGTACCGGGTGACGTATCCCTTGTTGGGATAGGAGCTGTCCTCCGCGGCCACGCAGCATGTGTAGGTGAAGTTCGGGATCCGCTGGGCGTATCCCTCGAGTTCGTCGAGCCGAACCAGATCGACGTCGTTGGTCACCCCGAAGATCAGGTGAATGGGGTGGTCGGATCCGGCGGCCTCGATCTTGTGCAACATCGACAGGAACGGGGCCAGCCCGGTGCCACCGGCCAGGAACAGGGCCGGCCGTTTGATCTCACGCAGGTAGAAGCTGCCGAGCGGGCCGTTGAACTCGATGGCATCGCCGACCTTCGCACGATCGCGGAGGTAGGTGGTCAGCACCCCGTGCGTGGTGTTGCGGATGAGGAATCCCGCCTCGTCCGCCGAAGGCCCCGAGCTGAACGAGAACGAGCGCGCCTGGTCGGTGCCCGGCACCTGGATGTTGACGTACTGGCCGGGCAGGAATCCCAGAAGGCCCCGGTTCTCCAACGCTATCGAGAAGCCGATCGCGGTGTCCGACAGTCGTTCGATCGCGGACAGTGTTCCCTTGAATGTGCTCAGGCTGGTCTTCGCGACGTCCGAAGTCGCCGGGATCCGGATGATGCAGTCGGATTCAGGGACCATCTGGCAGGTCAGCACATACCCGGCCGCGGCCTCGTCGTCGGTCATCGCCTCCTCGATGTAGTCCCCGCCGTCGTAGCTGCCCGATTCGCAGAACGATTTGCAGGTGCCGCAGGCCCCGTCCCGGCAGTCCAGCGGAATGTTGATGCGCTGCCGGTAGGACGCGTCGGCAACGACCTCGTTGGAGCGGCATTCGATGAATCGGGTGACGCCGTCTTCGAAATTGAGTGCAATCTGGTAAGTCACGAGATCCCCATTGGAGTGTTGGACGACCCTAGATGTGATAGATGTCCACCACGTGGTGGATGTAATCGTTCTTCAGCACGACCCGCTTATTCTTAATCAACGGTCGGGGTCCGCCGGACGCAATGGTGTAGAACGCCGTCCCGAAGTAGGTGTCGATGTTCTGGTACCGGTAGTAAAGAGTCAACCAGTTGAATCGCACGTCGACCGAGTCCGCGCTCTGGCTCACGATCTCGACATTGCTGATGTTGTGGCTGGTGCGTGGCTCGGGCAGGCTGGTGGCGCTCGATCGGTCCGTCTTGATCCGGAAGACCCGGTCCTCCAGGCCACCCCGGTTGTTGTAGTAGATCAACGAGATCTCTCGCTGCGGATCGGTGACCAGCGTGTCGTCATCGTCCCAGGCGGGCATCCAGAATTCGCAGTCCGTGGCATAGCATTCCAGCCACTTGTCGAACTCCCGGTCGTCCAGGTAGCGCGCCTCGCGGTAGATGAATGCTTCGATCTCCGGCAGTGTCATCGTCATCGGTGATCAGCTCCGTCCTGGTCAGTTGGCTCGGCCGTTGCCGGCGCTGCCGTTGGGCCGGCCGTCGCTCAACGCGAGCTCGGCATCCATCTCGGCTTGAACGGCCTTCTGCATTTCTTTCTGCCAGTACGAGTGCTGGGTGATGTACAGACCCTCGTCCTCGGTCTTGACCCCGCTGGACACCGGGTCGAGGCCCAGCTCCTTGGCCTCGTCGTCGCCGCCCTCGATCCAGTGCACGGCGCCCCGGCTCATGTCGTTCCACGGGGCGGCCGTCGCCAGGAAGGTCTTCTGGCACGACCGGAACTCCTCGCAGTCGTCGGGCGTCGCCATGCCGCTGGCGTTGAAGAAGTCCTCGTACTGGCGGATCCGGGCGGCCCGAGCGCCGTCGCTCTCACCCTTGGGCGCGATGCAGTAGATGGTGACCTCGGTCTGATCCACCGAGATCGGACGGAAATGCCGAATCTGCGAACCGAACTGGTCCATGATGTACACGTTCGGATAGAGGCAGAGGTTCCGCGAGTACTTGAGCATCCAGTCGGCCCGCGCCTCACCGAATTGCTCGATCCACTGGTCCCGCCGGTTCCACAGCGGCCGGTCCTCCGGGTTGCCCCATTCGTTCCAGAGGAGCACATGCCCCTTGTCCCACGAGTAATAACCGCCCCGCAGCTTGCCCCATTGACCGGCATCCATCGCCTTGGTCTCGGTGGCCGACTCACCGCTGCTGCGCCGCGCCGTCGTCGCGGCATAGTTCCAGTGGGTGGCACTGACGTGGTACCCGTCTGCGCCGTTCTCGGCCTGCAGCTTCCAGTTGCCGTCGTAGGTGTAGGTCGACGAACCGCGCAGCACCTCGAGCCCGTCCGGAGACTGGTCGACGACCATGTCGATGATCTTGGCGGCGCCACCGAGGTGCTCGGTCAGCGGGGGGACGTCGGGGTTCAGACTGCCGAACAGGAAGCCACGATAGGACTCGAACCGCGGGACCTTGGTGAGATTGTGCGAGCCCTCGGTATTGAACTGCTCGGGGTAGCCGGCGCCCCGGGGATCCTTGACCTTGAGCAACTTGCCCGAGTTGTTGAACGTCCAGCCATGGAACGGACAGGTGAACGTCGACCGGTTGTCCTTCTTGCGGCGGCAGAGCATGGCACCGCGATGGCTGCACGCGTTGATCAGCGCGTGCAGCTCGCCGGTCTTGTCCCGGGTGATGACGATCGGCTGCCGGCCCATGTAGGTCGTCAGGTAGTCGTTGTTGTTGGGCAACTGGGTCTCGTGAGCCAGGTAGATCCAGTTCCCCTCGAAGATGTATTTCATCTCGAGTTCGAAGATCTCCGGATCGGTGAAGGCCTCCCGTCGACCCCTGAACAGGCCCTTCTCCGGGTCGTCGACAATGGCTGAATCGATCTTGGACTTGACGTCCTCGAGCGTGACTGTCATGCGTGCAGTCCTTTCCAGTCCGTTCGTGGCGGCGGTACGTGCTTGCGAACCGTTGACGCCCGAAACCGGTCGAGCCGGCGGCGAGCGGACAACGCGGCGTGCCCGACGTGAACGGCCCTGCCGCGGCAGGGCCGCCGGCGGGCGCAACACATCTTCGGCGTCGATTGGCCTGCGACCGGCGGGGCTTGGTCAGCTTGCCCGGCGATCGGCGCCTTCGCGCTGGGTGAATGCCTAGGAGTGCGCCGGAGCGAACCCGGCCGGCCGGCTTCGCCGCGCCGCCCCGGGCCCTCATCGCGGACCGCGCGGGTCGCACGAGCGGTCCCCGGTACGCCGCACCCTCGGCCGCTGAACCGATTTCACCAGTGCGGACAACGCCGATCACGGACTCGATGACGGGGCGGTCGGGTCGGCCTACCGCCTGGTACCACCAGGGCAAACCTAGGCCTTTGCCCTGGGCCAACCGACCCGCGGACGTGGCAGCCTGACCTCGGGCGTCTGCGCGACCTGCGCGGCGGACCCGTCTCGCTCGCCGCATCGCATTCGGTCGCCACTTCGACCGTCCGGTGCGCGAACGAGGTCGGTGGCCCGCTTCGTCCAACGACAGCCGAGGAGTGTGTGCAGTGCCGAGCGGACATGTCGCGGTGGCCGAACTGGCCGACGCGCTGTGGCGCGCGGAAATGAACCGAACGGCCATTCCACCTATCACGGACGGGATCTCGATGTTCAGCCCGTCCGATGCGTACGCCGTCCAACGGATCAACGTGACGCGGCGGCTGGAGCAGGGATCGGTCGTTCGCGGCCGGAAGGTCGGGCTCACTTCCCGGGCCTCGCAAGCGGTGCTGGGCGTCACGGAGCCGACATTCGGTGTGTTGCTGTCCGACATGTTCCGTGAGGACGAGGACGAACTGGCGCTCGGCGATCTGGTGCAGCCGCGGGTCGAGGCCGAGCTGGCATTCGTCCTGTCCACGGATCTGTCCGGACCGGGTGTCACCACCGTGACCGCGATGCGGTCGGTGGACTGTGTCGTGCCGGCGATCGAGGTCGGTGATAGCCGCATCACCGATTGGCGGATCCGGGTGTCGGACACCATCGCCGACAACGCGTCGTCCGCGCGGGTGGTCATCGGACCCGGGTTCGCCCCCCTGACACCGGCCCTGGATCTGGGCCACCTCGGAGTCCTGTTCTACCGCAACGGTGTTCCGATCGACAGCGGGGCCGGTGCGGCGGTGATGGGCAACCCGGTCCGGGCCCTGGCGTGGTTGGCGAACAAGCTGGCCGAGTACGGCGAGTTCCTGCGGGCCGGCGACGTCGTGCTGGCCGGAGCGCTGCACCGGATGGTGCCGGTCCGGGCGGGCGACGAGTTCTGCGCCGAGTTCGCCCGCCTCGGCGCGGTCGGCGTGCGGTTCACCGGTGGTGCGTCATGACCGACCCCCGGGCGATGGCCGATCGACTGATCGAGGCGGAACGCGGCCGTTCGGGCATCTTGCCGTTCACCCGGGCGAATCCATTCCTCGGCCCGGAGACCGCCTATGCGGCTCAGGAGCTGTTCTACGGACAGCGACTGGCCGCCGGTGAGCGGCTGGTCGGACTGAAGTTGGGCCTGACCAGCCGGGTCAAACAGCTCGCGCTCGGCATCGACAGCCCCGTCTACGGCCATCTGACCAGCGCAATGGTCGTGCCGTTCGGCGAGCCGGTCCGACTCGACGAGTTGATCAGCCCGAAGATCGAGCCCGAACTGGCCTTCGTGATGGGTCGCGAGATCGGCGATCACCTCGGTCTGGCGGAGGTTCTGGCGGCGGTCGAGGCGGTCATGCCGGCCCTGGAGATCGTCGATTCCCGGTACCGCACGGCCTTTCGGCTGGTGGACTCGGTCGCCGACAACGCCGGGGCCGCCCGGGTCGTCCTCGGCGCCGCGGCGCGTCCACCCCGGGAGCTGGCCGACCTGAAGCTGCTGGGGTGCGTGTTCCGGCATTCACGAGGCATCGACACCGCGACCGGCGGGGCGGCCATGGGGCATCCGGCGGCCGCGATCAGCTGGCTGGCCCACCAATTGGTCCGCCGCGGGCGGAGCATCCAGCCCGGCCAGGTGATCCTGTCCGGTGGATTGACCAGCTCGATCCCGCTGCGCCGGGGCCAGTCCGTCCGGGCCGAATTCGACGGGCTCGGATCGGTCCAGGTGCGAGTGGCATGAGCGAGCCTTGGCCGGCGACTCGTCAGGCACCACTGCCGGGCACGTTGCCCGTGGAGGCCGACGACGCCGGACCGTTGCCCACCGTAACGATCGAGCCGGACGGCATCGCCGCAACGGCGGCCGCGGACGAAACCGTGCTGGCGGCGCTCGGTCGGGCCGGCCTGCGCTACCGGGTGGGCTGCCGGCGCGGTGGCTGCGGGATCTGCAAGGTGCAACTCGTCATCGGCGAAGTGCGCTACGAGCGGCCGATCGCCGCAAGCGTGCTGAGCAGCGACGAGCGGGTGGCCGGCATCTGCCTGTCATGCCGGGCCGTACCGATCACCAACATCGTGATCGAACTCCAGGAGGGAGACCGCTTGCGAAAGGTTCTCGGATTCGCCTTTCCCAGGACGACCTCGGCCGCCGGCCGAGCTGACAATCACACCACGAAAAGGAAGGAAGACCAGCCGTGAGCGCAGTCATTCGGCTCGGATACGTGCACATTCGAGTCACCGATCTGGAAGAAGCCCGCAACCACTACTCGAACACCCTCGGGATGGAGGTCGTGGCCGAGGAGCCGGGCAAGCTCTGGCTCAAGTGCTGGGACGAATGGGACCACCATTCCCTGGTCCTCGAGGAGGGTGGCGTCGGCCTGGTCAAGCTCGGCTACAAGGTCGAGAGCCCGGACGACCTGGAGACCTTCGAGAAACGGGCGCAGAACTTCGGCGCCAGCACCGGGCGGGTCAGCGCCGGAGAGAATCTCAAGGTCGGCGAGGCCGTCCGGATCACCCTGCCGTCCGAGCACGCCCTGGAGCTCTACACCGACATGGAGTTCGTCGGAACCGAAACCGGGTCGCTCAATCCGGAGGCCTGGCCCCGGCACGTCCGGGGCGTCGGCACGCACTGGATCGATCACGCCCTGGTGCCGTGCGACGATCCCGGGCTCATGGAGCGCTTCTTCACCGAGGCTCTGGACTTCCGGACCGCGGAGCGGGTGGTGGAGAGCATCGAGCAGCCGAACGTGATCGGCTCCTGGATGTCCTGCGGCGAGTCCCCGCACGACATCGCCTTCATCAAGGGCCCGAACGAGAAGCTCCACCACTTCGCCTACCATCTGGAGGACTGGAGCGCGATCCTGAAGGCCGGCGACATCTTCTCGATGGACGACGTGCCGATCGACATCGGCCCGACGCGGCACGGCATCACCCGCGGGACGACCATCTATTTCTTCGATCCGTCGGGCAACCGCAACGAGGTCTTCGCCGGCCTCGGGTACCGGGTTCAGAAGGACTTCCCGACCATCAACTGGACCGTCGACCAGCTCGCGAAGGGCATCTTCTACCATGCACGTGAACTGAACGACGCCTTCACCAGCGTGTTCACCTGATCGATCCGGCTGGAACGGTCAGGGTCGACGACGCACCCCGGGTGCGGTCGTCGGCCCCGACCCACCCGGCACCGGAACGTCAGCGACGAATTCTTTCCTCGATGCCGAGCTTGGCCTGGATATGGGCGACATGCGATCTGACGGCGCCGATGCCGATGAACAGCTCGGCGGCCACCTGCCGTTCGTCCAGGCCGCACCGGAGCAGCCGATGAACCGCGTCCTCCTGCGGCGTCAATCGCAGCCGCGCCGCCGGCACTGGCACACCGGACTCGGCGGGCCGACCGATCTGTCGGGGATCGAAGTCGAGCATGGTCCCGCGGCCGAGCACGGTGACGAGGTCGGCCGGGCCGGGGACGTCGAGTTTGGCGCAAATTCGCGCGAGATGGGCGCGCAGGGCCACTGCACCGATGCAGAGTTCGGCCGCCACCTGCCGTTCGTCCATGCCCTCCACCAGCATTCTGCCGATCGTCGCCTCCTGGGCGGTCAGCCGGCGATGCGCACCGAACTCGCAGGGCTCCGTCGCTCGAATCCGCAGGGGCACGGTCTCTTCCGACGCACGGCGGATCGGATCGGCGCGGGAGCTTCCTTGAATCGTCCGCGTCATCTCGGCCCGGACCCGCGCCACGGGCCGGAGCCGCGCAACGGCGCGCGGCTCGGCATCCGGACGACCGATCGTCCCCGCTCACCTGCCGAACGGGGATGCGGCTGCGGGCGCAACGGTGGTCGAATCATCATTCCAATCGGCGTCGATCGGTGTGCGGCGGAATTCGATGATACCCAACGGAGCGCGCAGTGGTAGATGAACAACCTCGTCGAGCGCGGCTGATCGAACGCCCGCCGAGGCCGCTGGCCGGGGGCCGGCAGCTGGTCGCGGATTTCGGTGCGACCTCCGTGACCAACGGATTCATCGCGATCATCTTCTCGGTGACGGGTCCGGTCGCGGTCATCCTGGCGGTCGGCACCGAAGGCGGCCTGGGCAATGCCGAGTTGACGTCCTGGGTCTTCGGCGTGTTCGTGCTCAACGGCATCCTGACGATCCTGGCCTGCTGGCTGTACCGGCTGCCGATGGCGTTCTTCTGGACGATTCCCGGGACGGTGCTGGTCGGCCCGGCGCTGTCCCACCTGACCTGGCCGGAAGTGGTCGGAGCGTTCATGGCGACCGGGGTCTTCATGTTCGCCCTCGGCCTGACCGGCTGGGTGGGCCGCCTGATGTCGGCCATCCCGTTGTCGATCGTGATGGGCATGGTGGCCGGCGTCTTCCTGCGCTTCGGCACCGGGTTGGTGACCTCCGTGCAGGCCGACGTCTGGATCGCTGCGCCGATGGTCGTGACCTGGGTCCTGCTGTCCGCCCTGCGCGGACCGGGTCGGTGGATGCCACCGATCATCGGTGCACTCCTGGTGGGTGTGGTGATGGTGGTCGTGCTCGGCCGCTTCCAGCCGGCCCCGGGCGACCAGAGCTATCTGGCCCAACCGGCTCTGGTGGTCCCCCAGTTCTCGATCCAGGCAATGGTCGAGCTGGTCGTCCCGCTGGCCATCACCGTCCTGGTGGTCCAGAACGGGCAGGGGTTGGCGGTGCTCAAGACTGCTGGCCACACCGTTCCGGTCAACTTCGTCACCCTGGCCTGCGGCGCCTGGTCCGTCCTGGTGGCAACTGTCGGCGGCGTCTGCACCTGCCTGACCGGGCCCACGAACGCACTGCTGGTGGCCTCCGGCGAGCGCACCCGGCAGTACACGGCCGGGATCGTCAACGGCCTGCTGGCGATCGGATTCGGCCTGTTCGCTCCGTTGTTCACCCGGGCCATGCTGGGCATGCCGCCGGCGTTCATCGGTGTCCTCGCGGGGCTGGCCATGCTCCGGGTGCTGCAGGTCGCGTTCGTCACGGCCTTCGGGGGTCGGTGTTCACTCGGCGCGCTGGTGACCTTCATCGTGACGGTCTCCGACGTCACCATCGCCAACATCGGGGCGGCGTTCTGGGGCCTGGTGGCCGGGATCGCCACCTCGCTGATCCTGGAACGGGGCGATTTCAGAATCCATCGCGACGCGTCATGAAGCCGTCGAAGAACTCGTTCAGCTCGCCGTCCGGACGTCGCACCCGGCCTCGCGTCAGGTGATCGGTGGCAGGGCCGGGCCGACGGTGCCCAGCTTCTCCCTGGCGATGATCGGCTCCACCGGCCAGGTGATGTTCGGCGGCGGCCACTTCTGACCGGTCTTGCGCAGAAAATCGTCCGGCGGCTGGTAAATCGGCGGTTGCAGGTCGGCCGGCAGCAGGCTCGCCCAGGTGACGCCCTTGGTGCGTTCGGCATGTTCGGCCCGTACCTTGGCGAGCAGATCCGGCTGCACGATCAGATCGATCGCGGTCGCGGCCAGGTACCTGGCGGCAGCCAGCAGGCCCGCGTGGGCGATCGCGCTGCCGCTGCAGGCCGTAGTGGCCCAGTTGTGGAACGGAACCCCCGGCGGCCAGATCGCGGCGAAGAAGCCGATGCGTGGGGTGATCCAACTGACGTCGCCGACGTCCGACGACGGCCCGCCGACGAATGTCGGATTCGGCGGCGCGAGGGGGACGATCGCCTGCGGAAGTCCGACCTGGTCGCGACCGAGCTCGCCTTGCAGGCTCTTGGCGAACGCCACCTCTTGGTCCCCCACGGTCGGCGGACCGATGGCATTCATGTTGGCGTAGACGATCTCGGCACCCGCCTTGTTGCCGATCGTGTTCCAGATGCTCGAGTTGAGTCGATAGGACAGATGAGTCTGGCTCGCCGATGCAGCCGCCTCGGCACACTTGACCACCTTGTCGTAAAGGATCTTGGTCCGGTCCGGGCTGCCCTCACGGACGTAGTACCAGATCGAGCACAGGTCCGGGGCGACATTCGGGCCGCCGCCGCCGTTGACGATCGCATAATGCATCCGCGCGGAGGGCGCGACGTTGTTCTGCCGCAGATACTCGGTCATGTGCGCCATCAGCAGCGCGCCGTCCAGGCCGCTCTTGTTGCCCAGCGGGCTCCCCCCGTGGCCGGCCGCGCCGAGAAAGCTGAAGGTGGCCGAGGTCAGGGTGGCCAATGGCACCCAGCTGGCGTCGGTGGTCGGCCCGGGATGCCAATCCAGGAAAACGTCCAGCCCCTGGTAGAACCCGTCGCGAACGGCGTAGGCCTTGCCCACCAACTGCTCCTCACCGCTGGAGCCGAAGTACTTCAGGGTCGCGTTCAGCCGGTGCCTGCGGAGCGCCTTGGCGGTCGCGATGGCCGCGCCCGCCGTGGCCGCACCCAGCGTGTTGTGCGCGTCGCCGTGCCCGGGACCGTAGGTCGGGGCGTAGGGATCGTCGTTGTAGATGGACGGTTGGTGGGTGGTCTCGCCCTGAGTCTGCGACAGTCCCGGCAGGGCGTCGTACTCGCCGTTGAAACCCAGCACCGGACCACCCGACCCCTGCTGGTAGGTCGCGACGAAGGCCGCCGGCAACCCCGCCGTCCCCCATTCGATCCTGAACCCGTTGCGCGAGAGCATCTTGGCGATCGCCATCGACGATTCCCACTCGCGCAGGGACAGTTCGGCATACCCCCAGATCTCATCGCTGAGCCCGGTCACCGCGGCGGCGTTGTCGTTGATCCAGGACAACGCCGTGTCCTTGGCCGGGGACTTCGGTGCATCATCCGCAGGGGGCTCGTAGCTGCCGGCGACGTACCCCTTGGCCAGGTCATATCCGGCCGTCGCGGCATGGACGGGATCGGAGGTCGCAAGCCCGAGGACGCCCGCCCCGGCCGCAACACCGAGCCCCTGCAGGAGCCGGCGCCGATTCACCTCGTGCGCAGCGACGGTTCGGATGCTCTCCAGATCCACGATGGTCCCCTCAGTGGTCGGCACGATGAGCGAGCGTGGCGAGCCGACGCCCATAGCGGCAGTCGCGGAGGCGATGTGCCCTTCGATGCCGATCCGGAACGTCGGAAATGCATCGCCCACTCGTGTCAGGGCAGGCTATTCGCGCCGACCTGTCCTTCGCCCCGGGTACTCGCCCGGGGTGCGGTGTCCAGGGCGCTCAGCCGGCCGAACCAGGGTCCTGCTCCTCCTCGCCTTCGACGTCCCGAAATTGCGCGGCCAGCTCCGCCCGCGAGTTGATGTTCAACTTGGCGTAGATGTGGGTGAGATGAAACTGAACGGTCTTGATGCTGATGAACAGTTCAGACGCCACCTGGCGGTTGCCCATCCCCATCGCCACGAGCCGGGCCACCGCGGATTCCTGGGCCGTCAGACGGCTCGGATCGAAGGTGCTGCGCTTGGCCGGAGCCAGCCCGCAGGCCGCCAGCTCGCGGTCGCACCGGTCGAGGTAGGGCCGGGCCTGCAGCCGGCTGAACCGGTCCCGAGCTCCCTGCAACTGATGGGCGGCGGCGCGCCGCTGGCCCGCTCGGCGCAGCACCTGGCCGTAGGCGAACTCCAGCAGTGCACGCTGGAAAGGCAGTGGCAGCGGGGCGATGTCGGACAGGCCGCGGGTGAAGGCCGCCTCGGCCGCCGGGATGTCCCCGCGGGCCGCCGCCCACCGGCCGCGCACTCGGGCGAGCCTGGCCACCATCGAGCGGCGGCCTCGACGCGCGGCCGCGTCCTCGTGGGCGGAAAGGAACTCATCGACCTCGTCCAGGCGTCCCGCGCTGACCAGCGCGTCACCGTAGAGGTCTTGCCAGGGCCAGAACCCGGGCTCGTCGACACCCTCCCGAAGGGCCAGGTCGACGACCGGTTCCAGGGCCCGCAGCACCCCCTCGTGATCGGCGCGGGCGACGGCCAGGTGGGCCCGGGCAAGCCCCGCCGCCACCTGCATCAGCTCGTAATCGCCCGGATTCGCGCCCGCCAGCTGAGCGTGTTCCTCCGCAGCGGTCCACGCCCCGCGCGCGGCGGGCACGAGGATCGCCGCCAGATGAGCAAGGGGTCGCAGCCATTCGTGGCCGGTCTCCTGCAACAACGACACCGCTCGTGACGCCGGCGCGGTGGCGTCATCCCACGCGCCCAGGGCGAAATCGGTGTGCGCCAACCAGACATAGGACCAGACGGCGATCCGGACGTTGCCGGCGTTGAACGAAGCCGCGGCGGTCGGTGCGAGAATCGCTCGGGCGCCGACCACATCGTCATCGACCAGCCGGAGCCAGCCGGTGGCCATCCGTACCCGGTCGTCAGGTGGCGGGTTCGGCATCCGGGTCAGTTCGGACCGCACCGCCTCGTAGGAGCGCAGCCCACCGGCGAGATCGCCGTGCAGTCCCAGTCCCAGTCCCAGCAGTGCCTCGGCCTCGACCCGCACCGGATCCTCGCGCGAGGACATGTCGATCGCCCGCCGCGACCACCTGGCCACCTCGGAACCCTGCAGGCGACCCACCGCGTGCAGAGCCAGTCGCTGGCAGACCACGGCCGCCACTCCGGGATCCGCTTCGGAGTCGGCACTTTCCCAGGCCGCTCGGAGCAACTCGTCCGCCTCGGCCAGCCGCCCCCGCAACACGGCCAGGTAGCCCTGGGTGGCCTGGCTCATGGCGTTCGGCTGGAATCCGACGAACTCCTCGGCGAAGGCCTCGGCCTGTTGCAGGTCACCTGCGCCGATCATGGCGTCCACGGCCTTCAACAACAGTTGCTCGCGATCCTCCCGCCCCCCGCTGAGCCGGGCCGCCTCGAGGAAGGCCGATGCCGCGGTCGCCCACGCTCCCTCCGCCGCGCGGTTGCGCGCAAACTCCGACAGCTGCTCCACCAGCTCGGGATCCGGCTGGGTGGCCGCCATCACCCGGTGATGCAGTGCGGCCGCCTCGTCCTGCACCAGGCGGGCCGCCGCCAGATGCAGATCGACCAACCGGGCGGGCCCCAACCGGCCATGGACAGCGGCCCGGACCAGTGGATGGACGAAAGTGACACCCCCCAATCCCGGTTCGTCGTCGACCAGGCGCAGCAGATTGAGTTCGGTCGCCTCCTCCAGGGCCGGAATGATCTCCTCGACACCCGCCATCTCGGCCAGGTCGGCGAGCGTGGCGTGCGCGCCCAGCACTGCGGCCGACTCGACCAGGCGTCGCGCCGGCGGGGAGCACGCCTCGATCCGGCGGATGACCTGCGCGGCGAAGGTCCGGGGCGCGGGAAGCACCGGCTCCCAGCTCTTCCAGCGATCCTGCGGCACCTCGGACAGCAGCGAGGTGATGTACAGCGGGTTGCCGCCGGTGTGCTCGTACAGCCGGCGCGCGGCGCGGCCGGAAATGGCGGGCACGCCGAGCAGTCCGGCCAGTACCGGGATGTCGGCGGCCGGCAGGGGTGCCAGCGCGATGGTCCGGCCGGTTCGACCGTCGGCCAGTCGCCGCAACCCCTCGGGGAGCCGCTGGGCGTCCTCGGGCCGCTCGGCCAGCAGGGTCAGCACCCGGGCATCGACCAATCGCCGCGTCACGAACAACAGCGCACGCAACGAATCCAGATCAGCCCAGTGCACGTCGTCGACGACCAGCACAACCGGCGAGGTGGCCTCCAGGTCCTCGATCGCCTCGAGCACCCGCTGGCCGACCCCGACCGGTTCCTCGACCGGCAGGGAGCGTTGGCGATCGGCCAGCAGCCGAGCCCGGCTGACCTTGGTCGATCGCATCAACTGATCGACCACCCCGAAGGCGACGAACGCCTCCCACCGCTCACCGGCCGCCCTCAGCACGGTCAGATCGGGCTCGGCGGCCAGCAGGCGGTCGATGATGGCCGACTTGCCGATCCCCGCCGGGCCCTCGATCAGCACGACCCGGGGGGACCCCGACCGCGTGGCCGCCAACTCCTCCTTGAGCACTGCGAGCTCGGCGGTTCGCCCAACGAACGAGTTCGTATGGCTGAAGGCCTGCATCCCACTCCTCGGTCCCGTGTCGTCGCTGCGCACGATCCATCAGCTCGTTGTCCTCGAGGCAACACCGCGAGCGATCCCCCCGGGGGACCGCCGGGGTCGCACAGGTCCGGGCACCAGGTTTGCGTTCACCGGCGCGCACGGTTGGCCGGCGAGGACCCGACCCGAACCCGCGGATGGCTGGCTCCCATCAGCTCGACACCGACTCTAGTCGCCGCCACCCCGCTCGTCACAACCATCGCTGACGGCGGAACAAGTACCACAGGACGATGCCGGTGACCAGCATCAACACCAGCGCCGCCGGGTACCCGTACGCCCAGTTCAGTTCGGGCATCGAGACGAAGTTCATACCGTAGACCCCGGCGATCACGGTCCAGGAGACGGCGATGGTGCCGAAGGCGGTGATTTTCCGAACGAATCTGTTCAGCTCGTTGGACACCCGGGTCTGCAGGAGATCCAGCACCTCCTGGAGATACTCCCGTTCGAGATCCGCAGAGTTCTTCAGATGGCCGTACCGCTGCTTGAGCAGTCCGAGCAGTCGGGTATCGACGGGCAGCAACCGGTCGTCGACCTCCAGCGTGTCGAGCAGACCGTCGTAGAGCTCGTAGGCCTGCGCGGCGTTGATCCGGATGATCTGCAGGTCGTGCCGGAGTTCGAACAGGTCCTGCAGGACGCTCTCGGCCACGAGCGGATCGCTGACCATCACCCGGCTCTCGAGATCGGCGACCCGCCGCGCCCCACCGGCGATGATCTCCTCCTGCCCCCTGAGCATCACGCTCCGGATGGTCGACAAGAGGTCGAATGCCGACGTCGGCCTCAACAGATTCCGATCGACCTGGCCGCGAACGGCGTCGATGTCGCGATTCACCTCCGCCCGATCGAGCGACCGGGTCGCGGGCCCGAAGACCGTCCACAGTCCGTGCTCGGTGAGGAAGACCTTGAGGGGCTGGAAATGCAGCAGACCGTCGGTCCCCCGCACCAGGCCATTGATCGCACTGAAGTGATGATCCGGATACATGTGGAGCTTGGGCACGGGCGTACGGCTGGAAATGTCCAGCAGATCCTCGGGCCGCGGACGCACCCAGGCCGTCAACGCGTCGATCCCGGGCTCGTCTCCATTGTCGCAATGCACCCACAGGACGCCGTCGGGCCGACCGACATAGGCCGACAGCTCCGACGAGTCGATCTGTACCGGCCCCTCCGGGCCGATCCATCGGATCTCCATCGATCGGGCCGGTCACCCTCACCGCGCCGTCGGCGTCGCGCCGGAGGGCACGCGGCGATCGAGCCACTCGATCGAACCGACATCGCTCGGGATCCCGGCACCCGGTCCGGTCGCCCACCGTCGGCCTCGCCGATCCGGCGCCTCCGGCGGGTGTTCGGTCCCGTCCGCACCGGCTGCGATCCTCGACCGACAGTGCTCACACGGGCGCTCGAACTCCCTGGACAGACCGGATGCGGCGACGGAGAGCGCGGGCCACACGCACTCGAACGCGCCCGCCGGATCGCCGACGTCGACCTCCAACGCCGCGACGATCCGTCCGCCGGTCCCGAAGACCGGTGCGGCAATCGTCCCGCCGTCGGTTCGCAGCTCGCGGTCGGCCCACGCGAATCCGTTGACCCGAGCCTTCTTGACGACCCACCGCAGCTGTTCGGGGTCGACCATGGTGCGCGAGGTAAAGGCGGTCAACCGACGGTCGAGGATCTGCCGCAGTTCCCGATCCGCCAGGTAACCCAACAGCACCTTGCCACCCGCCGTGGCATGCACGGGCAGCGTCGCCGCCGCCGAGAACTGGCTGACCGGACCGTGTCGACGCTTTTCGATGAAGCTCACCGCGCCGAACTCGAGGATGCCGAACCGGACATCCGCGCCGACCGCCCGATGCAGGTCCTCCAACCACGGCGCGCCCCGATCACGCATGTTCCTGGTCGAGCACCCCGTGTGACCCAGCAAGGATTGCAGCGCCTGTCCCGGGCGATAGGTTCGACCGTCCGGGTCCTTCTCGAGAACCAGCCAGTCGGCCAGGTCGTTGACCATGCGATGGGTCGTCGAGATCGGCAAGCCCGACAGGCTCGCAATTTCCGACAGACTGTGCGACCCACCCCGCCGAAAGGTCATCAGGATCGCACTGAACTTGCTGACCACGGACCGCCCTGGCTGGCTAGAATTTCCCGCCATCACACACCTTTTCAAACCACCCCTACCGGAATACCCACACCGCAGGCCGGTCGGCCACCGCAGCCCGGCCGCCCCCGGGTGAGCCGAGGGCATTCATCCACATGCGTCGTCACTCCGGCGGGCGGGCCAGCAGGATCGAGCAGTGCGGTTGCTGCCTGATCACCTGGTCGGCGACCGTCGAGCCCCGGTAGTGCTGGTAGCCCAGCACGATGAGGTCGACCTGCAGGTCCCGCGCCCGCTGGACGATGACCTGCGCCGCATCGTGTTCCGTGGCGTTGACCAGCTCGCCGTGGACCGGGATCCCGGCCCTGGCCATCTCGTCGACCGCGCGCTGCACGATCTCGCGCTCGTGCACGTCGACGTCGTCCTCCCCGGGCAGCACCCCGAGGCCGGACCCGGCGCTGATGTCCGAGGCGACGACGTGCCCGCGGGCAACATGCAGCAGGTGCACGGTGCCCCCGGACATCCTGGCGAACTGAATCGCCCGGCGCATCGAGTTGTCGGGACTGTCCAACGCCGTGTCGATCGCGATGAGCATCCGGTCGTACATCGTCAAGGTCTCCTGTCAGGCGTGGGAGGTCTCACTTCGTCCAGGTCGGGGTCCCGGCCTCAGGACGTCGCCGCCGCCGACGGCTCGATCGGCGTGGAGTGGATCTCCATCGGCCGGTTGGGGCGCTGCACCAGCAGCGTGATCAGGGCGCCGACCATACCGATCCCGGCCAGCACGAAGAAAATGGTGCTGACTGCCAATCCGGCCGCCAGCAGAAACCCGCCGAGCAATGGTCCGGCCACCCCGCCGAGGCGGCCGAAGCCGGCGCACCAGGCCACCCCGGCGCCGCGCATCGGGGTCGGGTAGTAGCCCGCGGTGAACCCGTAGATGAGGATCTGGGTCCCGCTGGTCCCCAGGCCGACGATGCTCACGAAGATCAGGAGCAGCGCGAGCGGCAGGCTCAAGGTCATCAGCAGCATCGCCCCGGCACCGATGACGAAGCTGGCCACCACGACCGGCTTGGGCCCGAACCGATCCGCCACCCGGGAACCGATCAACGCGCCGACGATCGCCCCACCGTTGAGCACCAGCAGGAAGGACAGGGAGCCCTTGGTGTTGAACCCGGCTCCCTCCATCAGGACCGGCAACCAGGTGTTCAGCGCATAGACCAGCATCAGCGCGGACGCGCTCATGAAGCCCAGGAGGATCGTCGGCAACCAGTAGCCGCGGCTGAACAACCCGGCAAAGCCGACCTTCTCGCGCTTGGCCGCCTCCTGGGCCGCGGTCGGAGCCTCCGGCAGCGGCACGCCGGTCCGTTCCGAGAGCGCCCGCGCCTGATCGATCTTCCCCCGGGAGACCAACCAGGCCACCGACTCGGGCATCCGAAAGATCGCCAGCGGCAGCAGGACGAGCAGCGGCGACGCCCCGATCATGAACATCCCGCGCCAGCCGATGGAGTCCAACAGCATGATCGCCAGCAGGGCCGACAGCAGGCTGCCGATCGGGACCCCGGAGTAGGTGATCGCGTTGCAGAGGTTCTTCTTGCCGGCCGGTGCGATCTCGGCCACCAGCGCCCCCGTGGTCGCCACCAGGGCGCCGACGCCCAGGCCGGTGACAAATCGCATCACGCCGAACATGGTCGAATTCGACACCAGGGCGGTCACCAGCATCCCCACCGAAAACCATGCGTAAGCCGTCAGCATCACCTTGCGCCGGCCGACGATATCGCCGACGGAGCCGGCCAGGAGCGCGCCGACCAGGGTTCCGATCAGCGCATAGCTGCCCAGCGTTCCGGCCAACGCGGGCGTGACCTCGCCGATCTGCGTGGGGTCCTTGAGGAAGGTCGACACCACCGCGCCGTAGACGACCAGGTCGTATCCGTCGAAGATCAGGCCGATGGTCGAGATCGTCACGACCCAGACCACCGTTCGACTTCGTCTCGCGTTGAGTTCGTCCTCCGTGATTTGCCGAGCTGTGCTCATCGGGCCTCTCCTTCGGTTCTGCGGCGGTGCAACGAGGCGCCGGCGTGCGCACCGGTCCGGCATCCCCGCGGTCGAGGGTGGCGGCGATGGCGAACCGGGTGGTGTCGGGTCCGACGCGGCGGTGTGGTCGGTCCGTCAGAACAATGGGGACTGGGCCCGTCTCACGCAAGATGCCTTTCCGTCGAACGGAACGACTCGATCGCGCCGAGCGACGCCGTCGTCAGCCGCCGTGGGCGCGCCGACCGCCCGAGCCTTCCGTTGGACGGAACCTGGGCTTGATCACCCCCGCGCCGGCCGTCATCGTCGGTCGACAGCCGTTGCTCGGCGGCGAAACCTGGGGCACAACCTCGGGTCCGGTCGTCGGCCGCTGCAGGTGGACAACAGGAAGGGATACAGACGGATGGCCGATCGTACCTACGGAATCAGCGAAATCGTCGGAACCTCGACGTCCGACGTCAACACCGCCATTCGCAATGGCGTTGCTCGGGCAAATCAGACCCTGCGTCACCTGGATTGGTTCGAACTGGTCAACGTGCGCGGCGCCGTTCACGACGGCGAGGTCAATCACTATCAAGTCACCCTCAAGGTCGGTTTCCGGCTCGAGGACCCCGAAGGCTAGCCATTCCACCGGATACCGGCGGCTGTGCGGATCAATTGCCGGCCAGGGTGGTCCACTCACTCCACGGGATGGCCCAGTCGTAAATGTCGCCGTCGGCCGGGGACAGCTGGACACTGGTGCCGGACACCTCGACGGGGTCGCCGTAGATGGCGGTCTGGAAGTAGGCCTGGGCGTCCTGCGCGGACAGGTTGATGCAGCCGTGGCTGACGTTGTCCACCCCTTGATCGGCGACGGTGGCCTGGTTCTGGTGGATGAACTCGCCGTTGTCGCTGATCCGCACCGCCCAGTGCTCGGTGACGTCGGTGTAGCCGTAGGCCGGGTTGCTCATCGTGGTGGTTTCCTTCTTGTCCATCACGATGTGGGTGCCGGAGCGGGTGACCCGGTTCGGGTCGCCGATGACATCACCGCTGCCGTACGAGGCGTCGTATGTCGCCACCGTCACCCCGTTCTGCTGGACCACCATGGTGTGGGCGTTCGCATCGGCCTTGACCACCTGATTGCGGCCGATGGTGAAGTCGCTGGTCACCGTGTCACCACCGAACGTGCCACCGCCGAGGTCCAGGCCGTAGAGGTCGGAGCTGACGTGCACGGTGGTACCGGCCGGCCAGTAGTCCTTGGGTCGCCAGTCCAGCGAGGGCCAGGTGTCGCCGTCGTGCGTGATCCACGCCCAGGCGCCCTCGACCTTCGGGGTGGTGGTGATGCTGACGTGCTGCTCGATCAGCGAGCGGTCGGCCGGTGCCGAGCCGAACCGGATGATGACCGGGGCCGCCACCCCGACCACCGCGTTGTCCCCGGGGGAGATCTTGCTGGTGATCTTGTCGGCCGGGCTCACGGTGGTGTAGCTGCCGTCGATGGGGACAGCCTTGCCGTCGGAGCCGGTAGCGGACCCGGTGACGCTGTACGTCTTGCCGTAGCCGAGCGGCTCGGCGAGTGTCCACGACGTCCGGTCCGGAGACAGCGTTCCCTTCACCTCGGCACCGGTGGGGCTGGTCAGCGTCAGCGTGCTGATGGTGCCCCGAGCGACGGAGATGGTGACCGGCTGCGCCGGCGACAGGTCGGTCCCGCCCAGCGCTGGTGAGGCCGTCACCGCCGCGATCGGCGTTGCCTCCGCGGCCGGGACGGCCTGACCGCCCAGTGGCCCGGCGCACGCACCGGTCACCGCCAGGACTGTTGCCGCGACAACTGCGGCCACGACCCGGATCGGGCGCCTCGGGTGCATCATTCGCTGTGTCCTCCGTATCGTTGACATCGGCCGACCCGGAAAAGCGAGGGATCACGCCGACCGACAGACGCCACGGCCCGGAATCCGTTGGCCGTCGCAGCGGTGACCAAGCCCACTGCGAGGAAGGCCAACCGCCGCGCAGACCGGGACCTTGGACCCATGCCCGCCCGCTGGGCGCGTGTATAGCGTCCTGGGTGTGCGTACAGTCCCCGGCCCGCACGACCGTCCCGCATCGGATCTCACCGCTCGGGCCAAGGTTCGCGATGCCGCGATCGCCTGTTTCGCCGAGCAGGGTTTCGGCGCCTCGTTCCGCGCGATCGCGGCACGCGCCGGGGTCTCACCCGGCCTGATCACCCATCATTTCGGCTCGAAGGAGCGCCTGCGGGCGGAATGCGACGCCGAGGTGCTGCGCCGGTATCACGGGCTCAAGTCCGGCAGCATCGCCGACTCCAGCGGCTATCTGTTCGACCACCTTGCCGAACCGGGCCCGGCGGCGCAGCTCACGGTGTACCTGCTGCGGGCGATCCATGCCGGGGGGCGTCCTGCGCAGGAATTCCTGGAGCACCTGATCGACAGCGCCGGCCAGATCATGGCGCACGGTGTGACCGCCGGGCTGGTGCGCCCCTCACGCGACGAGCAGGCCCGAACCCGTTACCTCGCCTACCAGACGATGGGCGCGATGCTCATCCAGTTCCTCATCGCGCCCGACCCCTCGCCCGAGGCGTTCGTGGAATCGATGCGCAACAGCCGGCAGAACCAGATCCTGCCGACTCTCGAGCTGTTCACCGAAGGGCTGCTGGCCGATCGCAGCATGCTCGAGGATTACCTGCTCTACCTCGAACGGGCGCCGGACGCCGCCGCCGATCCCGGCTCCCGGACCGCCTGACGGCACACACCACATTTTTCGCCCAACAACTCTGCCAAGGAATCAGCATGAGCAATCAGTTGGCTGTCGAGATCGAGGGATTGACGAAGTCTTTCGGCCGCGCCCAGGCGTTGCGCGGCCTCGACCTGCAGGTCCCCACCGGTCAGGTCACCGGCTTTCTGGGGCCCAACGGCTCGGGCAAGACCACGACGATCCGCATCCTGCTCGGCCTGCTCAAGGCGGACGGCGGTCGCGCCTCGATGCTCGGCGGCGACCCGTGGTCCGACGCGGTGCGGCTGCACGAACACCTCGCGTACGTGCCCGGCGACGTGACGCTCTGGCCAAATCTGACCGGCGGCGAGGCAATCGACATCCTGTGCCGGTTGTCCGGCCCGCTCGATCCCCACCGTAAACGGATGATGCTCGAGCGTTTCGAACTCGACCCGACCAAGAAGGCTCGCACCTACTCCAAGGGCAACCGTCAGAAGGTTGCCCTGGTCGCGGCGCTGGCCTCGGACGCGGAGTTGCTGCTGCTCGACGAGCCGACCAGCGGCCTCGACCCGATCATGGAGACCGCCTTCACCGAGTCGATCCGGGAGGTGAAGGCGCGGGGCCGGTCGGTCCTGCTGTCCAGCCATATCTTCGCCGAGGTCGAAAAGCTCGCCGACCGGGTGGCGATCATCCGGGACGGGGTGACCGTCGAGACGGGCACCATGGCGCAGCTGAGGCACCTGACCCGCACACAGGTGACGGTGGTGCTCGACCAGGGGGCGGCCGACCTGGCCAGCATGCCCGGCGTCCACGACTTCGAAACCTCCGGCGGAAAAACCACCTTCGCAGTCGATGAGGCCGAGCTGCCCGGCGTGCTCGCTGCCCTGGCGGCGCGCCGGCCGCGCGCCCTCGTCGCGAACCCGCCCTCGCTCGAGGAGCTGTTCCTTCGCCACTACGGCGACGAACTGGCCGGACTGGCCGCCGGGAGCCAGAGATGACCACCGCCGGCCAAGCGCCCCCTTCGGTGCCGCGGAGCCTGCGGGACGACCCTCCGTCCACCCGCCGACGGACACCGGTAGACGGGTACCGCGGCCTGGGCCCGATGGTTCGCCTTGTCCTGCGCCGCAACCGGGTGCGCCTGATCGTCTGGGTGGTCGCGCTCGTCGGGATGTATCAGTACATCGTCAGCTACTACCGGACGGTCTTCCCGAATCAGCAGTCGCTCGACGACTTCGCCGCGCTCTCCAACACCCCCGGGATCAAAGCCCTCACCGGGCTCTCGTCGGCGGCCAGCACCATGGGCGGCGCGGTCTGGACCAAGGGGTGGATGACCGTCGTGCTCGCCCTGGCGATCGGCGCGGTCTTCCTCATCACGCGCAGCGGCCGGGCCGACGAGGAAGCGGGTCGCACCGAGTTGCTGCGCTCGCGCGCCCTGGGCGTCCACGCCTACTCGACGGCATCCTGGCTGGTCACCGGCGCCCTGTGCGTCGCGGTCGGCATCCTGCTCGCGGTGGTGTCGATCGGCGGGTCCCTCGACCCCGCCGGAACGGGTGTCGCCGGGTCCCTGATCCTCGGTGCGTCGGTGGCCGGCATCGGCCTGGTCGGGGTTGGCGTGGGCGCGGTGGTCGGGCAGGTGTCTTCCACCTCACGCGGCGCCAACTCGCTCGGTTCGACCGTGCTCATCGCGCTCTACGTGCTGCGCATGATCGGCGACATGGGCAACGGCGCGCTGTCGTGGCTGTCGCCGGTCGGCTGGGGCCAGCAGATGCAGCCCTACGGGGGCAACCGGTGGTGGCCGTTGCTGCTGCTGCTCGCGCTCACCGCCGTTCTGCTGGTGGCGGCCACTCAACTCGAGGCCCGGCGCGACTTCGGCGCGGGACTCGTGCCGCAGCGCCCCGGACGGGCCGGAGCGCCGGCCCGCTACGCCACGCCGCTCGGGCTGGCCCTGCGGCTGCAGCGCAACCCGATCATCGGCTGGACCGTCGCGATCGTGCTCGGCGGCGCCCTCATGGGCTCGGTCGTCCAGGCGATGACCGACCTGCTGGCCGACGCCGGCCCGGGTGCCGAGAATCTGCTGCGCGGAACCGGTGTCGCCGCCCTGCTAGCGCTACTGGTCAGCATGATGGCCCTGATCACCGTCATCTTCGCCCTGCAGACCACGCTGTCCCTGCGCTCCGACGAGGCGTCCGGGATCATCGAGCCGCAGCTCGCCGGCGCGCTGTCCAGATGGCGGTGGACCCTTGAGCGGCTGGCCATTCCGGTGGTGTGGTCGGCGGTGTTGCTCACCCTCGGCGGATTCCTGATCGGCGAGGTCTACGGCGCCTCCCTGCACGACAGCTCGCAGGGCGGGCGGCTCGCGCTGGCCGCGCTGGCGTACTGGCCCGCGGTCATGGTCTTCGTCGGGCTCGCCGTCCTGCTCTGGGGCTACTTCCCGCGGCTGGCGATTCCGATCACGTGGGGTGTCATGGCGGCGATGTGGTTCATCACCATGTTCGGTGAGGTGTTCCGCTTGCCGCCGTGGTTCCTGGACCTGTTGCCGTTGTCCGCGACCCCCTACGCGCCGCTGGAGCCACTGACGTGGGCCCCGTTGGCAATCATGACGATCGTCGCTGTCGCGTTGACGTGGATCGGCACCAATCGGTTCGCGCAGCGGGACATAGCGCCGGCCTGAGCACCCGGCGACGGACCTCTGCCGCAGGTGTCGATGGCCCGCCCGATGCGCGCGGGCCTTTCGACTCTGTCCACGCCGAAAGGGATCTGGCGAAATGGGCGCTGAGGGAGGAACGTCATGACTGCACCTGGACTGCGCCGGCGCCGATCGTGACGTCGATGGACGCCGCGATGTTCCGGGCCGACGGCGCGATCAACCTGCCCTCCGGCCAGGTCCTGCTGGCTCTGGTCCCGGTGCTCGCGCTGGTGCTGGGCGTGGTCGTGTTCGCGCTCGTCGATCTGATCCGCCGGCCGGCGGTGGCCTACCTGCCCAAGCCGGTCTGGGCGGTGATCATCGCCATCGTTGCGTTGCCGTTCGGCGCCATCGCGTACCTCGTCGCCGGCCGCCAACCCAAGAGCGCTCCACCCGCACCCCCGGGCGGACCCGATTCGCACCATGACGATCAGGCCCATCCCGAGCCACCCCGACCGGCATCCGCCGTCGCGGCCGCGCCGGTCCGGGTCCCGAGCCCGATCGGCCGCGTCACCCGCCCGGCCCCGACCGACCCGACCGTGCTGGTGCAGACCGATGGCTTGACCCGGGATTTCGGCGGGAAGGGCCTCTTCGATGTCGACCTGGCAGTGCCCCGCGGGTGCATCTACGGTCTCGTCGGGCCGAACGGATCGGGCAAGACCACTCTGTTGTCGATTCTCGACGGCACCCGCCGAGCCGATCGTGGAACTGTGCGGGTGGGATTGCCGCGCAAGCGGATCGCTGTGTGCCCGGATGTCCCCGAGTTCGACGGATGGCTCACCGCGGTCGAGGTCGTCGAACTTGCCGCGGCGATGATCGACCTCGATCGGTCACCCGGGGCGGCGACCGACGCGCTGACCGTCGCGGGATTGGGCGATGATCTGGACCGCCGGGTCGGCGCATTCTCCCGCGGCATGCTGCAGCGTCTCGGCCTGGCCTGTGCCCTGGTGGGCGACCCGGAACTGCTCATCCTCGACGAGCCGACGTCGGCGCTCGACCCGGCCGGCCGCGCCAACATGCTCGACCTGGTGCTGGGCATGCGCGGTCGCCGCACCGTGATCTTCTCCAGCCACATCCTTTCCGACGTACAACGTGTCGCCGATCAGGTGGGTGTCCTGCGCAGCGGCCGCCTGCTGTATCAGGGCCGGACCCAGCAGCTCATCGACGAACGGCTGCAACCGCGCTGGCTGGTACGGGTCGCCGGGGACGTGCCGGCCGTCCGGGAAAGGCTGGCCGCCGAACCGTGGGTGACCAGCGCCGTGCCCGTCGGACCGGACGCCGTCCGGATCGACGCGGTGACGATCGAGGACGGGGAGCGTGGAATCCCAAGGGTTCTCGCGTCCGGTGGGTTCCGTCTGGTGTCGTGTGAGCCGGTCGCCGCCGATCTCGAGGCGGCCTTCCTCGCACTGACACATGTCGGAGGAGCCTGACATGATCACATCAGCGACGGCGACGGCCACGACCCCCAGGCCAGCGGTCCGGCGGGCGGTCGGTCCCTGGCGGGTCGAGTGGCTGCGTCTGTTCCGAACGCCCCGCTGGATCGCGCTGTTCGGCGTGTACCTGGTCTTCGGCCTGCTCGGACCGGTGACGGCGAAGTACCTGGCCGACATCCTGCAGCGGGTGCAGTCCGAGATGACCATCCTCGTTCCGGCGCCGCAACCCCGGGACGGCATCGTGAACTACCTGGGTCAGGTCACCCAAACCGGCCTGGTGGTGGTCGTCGTCATCGCGGCCGGAGCGTTGGCCTTCGACTCCCGGCGGGGCATCGCAGTCTTCCTGCGGACCCGGACGAGCAGCATGTGGCGGCTGCTCGAACCACGGCTGCTGGTGCCGATCGTCGCCGCTGTGCTCGCCTATGCGGTCGGTCTGCTGGCGGCCTGGTACGAGACGGCCCTGCTGCTGGGACCGCTGCCCCCCGGGCCGATGCTCGCCGGTTTCATCTGTCAGGCCGGCTACCTCGCCTTCGTCGTCACCGTCGTCGCCGCCGCGGCGGCGGTGACCCGGGGGGTCCTCCCCACGGTCGGGACCGCGCTGGGTGGGCTGATCCTGCTGTCCGTCGCCGGAAGTGTGTCGGCGATCCATCGCTGGCTGCCCTCGACGCTGGCCGGTGCACAGGCCGAACTGCTGACCACGGCGACGATGTCCGATTTCGTGCCGGCACTGGTCGTGGCCGCAGTCGCCTGCGTCGCGTTAACCGGGTTCGCCGTCCACCGGCTCGGCCGACGCCAGCTCTGATGGTGCGCTGATTCGTCGGTCAGGGCCTTCCTGACGGGCGCGTCGATGGGCGACCGTCAGTTCCAGAATTCGGCGAGCCGCCCCGCCGCGGCCAGTCCTTGGCGATGACCCGCTCCGGCCGCGGCCGGGCGCAGGGACGGATTCATTGCATTGGTGCCGAACAGGTACTCCGAGTCGGGCTCCGGACAGATGGCTTCGACCCGGCTGCCGCCCTCGCGTAGCTCATCGACCTGGTGGGCAAGATGCGTTCCCCATGATGCGGGCGTCAGCGATCGCCCACCGAACGGTGAGAGCACCAGCACGCTCCGGTAACCGGCGGCCAGATCGGCGTTCTCGGCATTGGCCCGGTAACCGCCGTCGAGGTAGCGGTGGTCGCCGACCCGGTAGGGCAGGCCGCTGGAGCAACTGGCCGCGACCGCATCGACCAGGTCGACCCCGCTGTGCCGGTCGAAGACGACCGGTTCGCCGGTCGCCGCGTCGATCGCCGTGATGAGCACGAGCCGGCGCGGCCAGCGGGCGTCGGGCAACCGGGCCGCGACCGTGGCCCGCCACCGGGCCGACCAGGATCCGTCCGACGCCTCGTCCAGCTCCAGGGCCGCGTCGCCCAGGAGCCGGCGCAGGTCGGCCGCGTCCTCGGCGGCAGCGATGATCTTGGTGATCCTGTCCAGGTGGTTCTGCACGGGCCGGTTCGCCGGGCGGCCCGAACCGGCGGCCGCCGCACCGGACAGGTGCGGGGGTGGCGCGGTCAGCGCGGCGGCCAACAGATCGACCGGGTCCGACCCGGCCAGCTGGGCGGCGGCCGTCGACCCGGCGGACGTCCCGACGGTCAGGTCGGGGCCGGTGACGTCCAACCCGGCCTCGAACAGGCCGGCGACGACGCCGATCAGCCAGGCATTGCCGGTCGATCCCCCGCCACCGAGGACCAGTGCTCGGCGGCCCGCGCCGGGGAGCCGCCCGGTCGCGTCGACCGGCCGCTGGTCGCGTCCGGTCATCGCTCCGTCGGACGGTGCCGTCGAAATGGTGGGAAATTGCTCAGCAGGTGTGCTGTTCATGGGGAGTGCCTTCCGCGAGGTTGCCTGGCGGGCGCTCCCGGTGGCGACCTAGGTCAGTCGCGCGATCGTGGACGGCAGCGGAGCACCCACTTCGAGTTCTGCATACATGGGTCTCACCTCCGGCCGGTTGATCACGATCGGGCCCAGGCTAACATGCGACGGTGGCCCGGGCGACGCCTTTCGGTGGGAGTCATCGCCGCCGCAACGGCTCGGCCCGGTGCACCCACCACGCCAGCACGACCACGATGATCCCGCAGGCCAGCATGACGGGTTGCAGGACGAAATAGCGCTGGAAGATCAACCACTGGGCGACGATCCAGCCGATCTGGGCGGTCCCGGCGATCAGCGATGCGGCGAACGCCCAGCTGCGACGGGTGATCTCGGCGAATCCGGCGGCCCCCATCGGCAGCGCGACGATCAGCAGCAGCAGCACACCCGGCCAGAACCAGGACGTGAACGGAGTTCGTTCCAACCATTCCGGCAGCATGCCGATCGCGTTGTTCGCGATCAGTCCGACACCGCCGAAGACGGCGCCGGCCGTCACGAACCCCTCCAGGCAGATCAGCGCGGCGCGGGCGAACGGGCGGGCCACGGTGCGGACGGGTTCGGTCGTCGGGACGCTCATGGGTCCTCCTCACCGGGTGGAAAAGGGTCACCCCCAGCCAATACCGGTGCCGTCCGGCCCGACAGGAGCGGACGGCGTGCGTCGGCGGGTCGAAGGTCCCGGTATCCGGTCGGCGGCGACGGGCTCGAGGCGGAAAGGGGACTTTCTTCCCTGCCGGGCGGCAACCCACCCGACGACAGTGGTGCCAGTTCATGCGACGTGGCGCGGGGTCGTGGCATGACGACACCGACCGAGTCCTCGGAGGGGCCATGAACGCACGTCCGACCCGGCCCGCGCACCGCGCGCCGTTGGCGATGAGGGTCTGGGGCAACCCGCTGGCCCGCGGCTCCGACCGCGCCGAGGTGGTGCTGACGGTCGGCCTGGTGATCGCCTGGCTGCTGAGCATTCCGCTCATCGCCACGATGGCGAGTGCCCAGTGGCCGAGCGTCGAGTCACAGGTGGCCGACGTCCAGCACAGCGTGACCGCCACCGAGGCGGTCCTGCTGTCGGACGCCGATGTCGTCATCGCCGATCCGCATTCCGCCTCGGTGGTTCAACCCACCGCCACCGCCACCTGGTCGGGTCGCGACGGTCGGCCGGTCAGCGGGTCGATCGTCGTCCGGGTCGGGGCCCGGATCGGCGACCATCAGACGATCTGGCTGGACGAGCAGGGGACGGTGGTGGACCGGCCGATGACCACCCAGACCGCGGCCGGACTTCTCGTCCTGGCCGCGGCGGGTGGCTGGCTGGCCTTGGGGGTCCTGTTCCTGGCATTCCGGCGGGCGACCGGGTGGAGCCTGGACCGGCGCCGACGGCAGATGTGGGAGGCCGAGTGGGCGTCGTTCGACGCCGGTTCGCGGTCCACCTGAAGCGCGCCGCGGCAGCGACCCGACGCCACCCGGGCCGATCGTTGCAGCCCATCGACTCCCTGACATCCGTTCAGGGACAGCAGATTCGATCCGTCCCGACGGAGGAAGCAGGTGCAGCCATGTTGATCCGCGAGATCATGTCGAGCCCCGCCGTCACCATCAGCTCCGCGAGCACCGTCCAGCACGCGGCAAGCACGATGCGAAGCAGAGGTTTCACCGCTCTGCCGGTCATTGACGAGGACGGTCGACTGGTCGGGATCGTCACCGAGGCAGACCTTCTCGACGGCCGGGTGGAGCCCGACGAGCGACGCCCGCATGACCTGCGCCGTCATCGGCGCCGCGGTGACAGCGTCGTCGACGTGATGACCAGCCCGGTCGAGTCGTTGACGCCCGGCGCGGACGCGGCTGACGCCGCCCAGATCATGCTGGACGAACGCATCCGCTGCCTGCCGGTCGTCGACGGCCGCAGCGTGGTCGGAGTGATCACCCGGCGGGATCTGCTCGGCGCGATCACCTGAGCCGGCGGAACCGCGAACGGACGACCGGCATCCTTCAGCAGAAATCGAGGCGGATGACAATGTCCAGAACCCTGGTGGCCTATGCCAGCCGGATGGGTGGCACGGAAGGGATTGCCCGGGCGGTGGCCGACGAGCTGCGCCGCGGGGGGCTCGATGTCGACCTGATCCCGGCGGCCGATGTGCGGGACGGGGCCGGGTACGACGCGGTCGTTCTCGGCAGTGGCCTCTACGCCGGACGCTGGTTGCGACCGGCACGCGCCCTGCTCAAGAAGCTGGCCGCCAACCGGAAGCTCGGCCATCCGGTCCCGGTCTGGCTGTTCCACAGTGGGCCGCTCGGCCCCGGGCAGGCACACACGACGGTGCCGGCGCCGGGCAAGGTGGCGGCGTACGCGATCGCGCTGGGTGCGAACCCGCCCACGACATTCGGTGGCCGGATCGAGCCGGCGACGGCGAAGGGAATCGTGGCCGGCAGCATGGCCAAGAGCGACCTCGCCGGTGACTACCGGGACTTCGCGCAGATCACCGACTGGGCTCGGAAAATCGCCGTCGAACTGGCGGCGTCGACCACCGGCGCCACTTCCTGACCGCAACGCACTCGATGAGTCAACCGGTATCGAACAGAAGGGAACGAGAACATGCGTGCCGCCGTCGTCACCGCATTCAACCAGCCGATCGAGGTACAGGAACGGCCGATCCCGACGCCGGGGGCCGGTCAGGTCCTGGTCAAACTGGAGAGTTGCGGCCTGTGTCACACCGACATCCACGCCGCCCGCGGTGATTGGCCGGTCAAGCCGTCGCTGCCGTTCGTGCCCGGACACGAAGGCGTCGGTCGGATCGAGATGTTCGGTCCCGGAGTGGCCAGCCGGCGCCTGGGCGAGCGCGTCGCCCTCGCCTGGCTGGGCTCGGCCTGCGGGGCCTGCCGTTACTGCGTCTCCGGGCGGGAGACCCTGTGCGAGAGCCAACAGAACACCGGATTCTCCATCGACGGCGCCTTCGCCGACTATGCCGTCGCGGACGCCCGTTTCGCCGTGCCGGTGCCCGATGCCGTCAGCGCGCTCGACGCAGCCCCGCTGACCTGCGCCGGGGTGACCACCTACGCGGCGGTGAAGGCCGCCCGAGTGGTGCCCGCGGAGCGGGTGGCCGTGTTCGGGATCGGCGGACTCGGCCACCTGGCCGTGCAGTACGCCCGACTGGTCGGTGCCGAGGTCATCGCCGTCGATGTCGTCGACGAGAAGCTCCGGATGGCCAGCGAACTCGGCGCCGACCATACGGTCAATGCGGCCCGGCACGACCCGGTCGCCGCCATTCGGGCGCTGGGCGGAGCAGACGTGGCGATCGTGTTGTCGGTGGCGCCGGCCGTCTTCGCCCAGTCGTTCGCGTCGCTCAACCGCGGCGGCCGCCTGGTCCTGGTTTCCCTACCCGCCGATGGTGAACTCACCCTTCCGGTGTTCGACACCGTGCTCAAGGGCATCTCCGTGATCGGGTCGATCGTCGGCACCCGCGAGGACCTCGTCGAGGTCTTCAGGTTGCACGCCCTGGCCCGGACGACCGTGATCGCCCAGACCCGCCGGCTCGAGGACGTCGAGAAGTCGATGGCCGATGTGCTGCACGGGACGGTCCCGGCCCGGCTGGTCTTCGATCTGCGTGCGGACGATGCGCGGCAGCCGGCGGCCTCCGGTCTCGGGCACGCCGTCGGGTGAACTCGAGTGCGGATGGCCGAACGGGGTCGGGGTCAATGAGCCGGACCGGCAAGGCGGGATCGGTCGCCGCGCCGATTGCCCGGCGAGCACGCGGGGAACTGGCCGAGGGACTACCGAAACCCGAGGAGCAATGACCGTGCCGGTTCTCATCCGATGACGACGTCAGCGCGAACCACCAACGGCGATCTGACCCGTGCCGCCTTCGTGACCATCAGCGAGATCACCTGCGTGATAGGGAGTTTGGTGGGCGCCGGCGTCCTCGGCGGGCCCGCCGTCGCGGAATCGGCCGGCGGGGCCCTGGCCGCCGACGCGACGCTGCTCGCCCCCGCCGGGCCGGCATTCGCGATCTGGTCGGTGATCTACCTCGGCCTGGCCGCCTACACGGTGGTGCAGTGGCTCCCCGGCCGGCTGCCCGCTGCGCTCCACCGGCGCATCGGGTGGTGGGTGGCCGCGTCGATGCTGCTCAATGCGGGCTGGCTGCTCGTGGTGCGGGCCGGTTGGCTGCCGGTCAGCGTCGTGATCATCATCGTTCTTACCCTCGTGCTGGGCGTGGTGGTTCGTCGACGCAGCGGAACGGCGAGCGCCCACCGGCTGGACGCCGTCGTCGTCGACGGTACGATCGGGCTCTATGTCGGCTGGGTCAGCGTGGCCACCTGCGCCAACGTCACGGCCTGGCTGATCACCACGGGTATTCGGCCCGCTCCTGGCATCGCCCAACTCGCCGCCGTCCTCGTTCTGGTGGCGGCGCTTGGCATCGGGCTGGTGCTGATCCGGACCGGGCGCGGGAATCCGGCGATCACGCTGGCCATGGTCTGGGGCATCGGTTGGATCGCATTCGGCCGGCTCTCCGGAGCGCCGCCGTCGGTGATCACCGGGGTGGCGGCCATCGTCGTGGCCGTCGTCCTGCTGACGGCCGGGATCTTCGGCTTTGTCCGGCGTGTGAGGCCGGGGCAGGCGACGGGTCAGTCGACCGATTCCTCATCCCCTGGGGCATGGTCGGAAACCATCCGGTAGGCCACGGCCCTCGCCCGACCCCCGCCACCGTCGATCCGCAGGGTTCGGTGGTACGTGCCCAGCACGCGGTGCCAGCGTCCGCGGATCTTCACCGAGTCTCCGGGCGAGATCGTCGCCGGACCGTGATCCTGGATGCGCCCGGCCGCGATCTGCCATTCGCGCACCTTGCGCCAGTGGCCCAGCTCGCCGAGCAGTCGGGCGCGCTGCTCGATGAGCAGCATCCGATGAGATCCGCTCGCCGGTGGGATCGTTGTGCTGATCGCCGTTCCGTCGGACCGGTAACCGACGGTCCGGACCGAACCGCTGAGGCGGCGCTGCAGCCACCGCAGATCGGCGTCGATCCGGGCGATCCGGCCGGCGACGGTGACCGGGTCGTACCGGGCACCGACAACGGCCACCGCCGGGGTCGTTCGATCCGGAAGTGCGTTCTCCATCAAGGCACCTCACGATCGGCCGGGCCGGGACGGCTCGAGGCAGGTCCGATCAGTTCGGCCAGGTCGTCGACGACGTGGTCGGCGCCGTTGGCGAACAGGTCGCGGCGACCCACACCACGGTCGACGCCGGTGACCCGGAAGCCGCCGGCCCGGCCGGCCCGGACCCCGGAGATCGCATCCTCAACCACGGTCGTGCGGGAGGGTGCGGCCCCCAGCAGCGCCGCGGCATACAGGTAGGTGTCGGGCGCGGGCTTGCCCGCGAGCCCGCGCCCGGACGCGACGGCACCGTCGACGACGACCTCGAATCGGTGCCGGAGACCACCAGCGCTCAGCACGGCCGCCGCGTTGCGCGAACTGGACACCACCGCCATCGGAACGCTCCGATCACCCAGCCAGTCCAGCAGCGCGACCGATCCCGGGTAAGGTCGCACACCCTCGGTGCGCATCAGCTCGGCGAACACCGCGTTCTTTCGCCGACCCAGGCCGACAATCGTGGCCCGGTCCGGTCCGTCATCCTCTCGGCCCTCGGGCAGATCGATGTCCCGGGACCTGAGCACGGCCCGCACTCCCTCCAATCTCGGCCGACCGTCGATGTGCGTGTAGTAGTCGGTGTCGGTGTATGGGTCCGGGGACCCGGATCGGCCGCCGAGGAACTCGGCGAACATCCTGGCCCAGGCCCGCTCGTGAACAGTGGCGGTATCGGTGAGCACGCCATCGAGATCGAACAGGATCGCGTCGGAGTCCTCGACCCGAACCGTCGACGCGGCCCGTTCGGCCTGGGGCACATCTGATTCGGTGTCACGCATCGAATTCGTCCGGCCCCTCAGCCGTGCATGTCTTCGAGCTGCCTACCCTTGGTCTCCTGGATGAACCGCATCACGAACAGCAGTGACAGCAGGGCGAATCCGGCGTAGAGACCATAGGCGAGGGCCAACGACACGTCCTTGAGGCCGGGGAAGGACACGGTGATGATCCAGTTGGCCACCCATTGCCCCCCGGCGGCCAGGGACAGCGCCGCGGCCCGCATCCGGTTCGGGAACATCTCGCCCAACAGCACCCAGACCACCGGACCCCAGGACATCCCGAAGAAGATCACGAACAAGTTGGCCGCGACAAGTGCGATGGGGCCCTGTGCGCCGGACAGCACCGGGGCGCCGTTCACCACGTCCGCCGTGCCGAAGATGAACGCCATGGTGGCCAGGTTGATGGTCATGCCGATGGAGCCGATGATCAGCAGGGGCTTCCGGCCGAACCGGTCGATGGTGGCGATCGCGATGAGGGTGGTCAGAATGTTGATCACCGCGCCGATCACGGTGATCACGAACGCCTGACCCTCGTCGAACCCGACCGCCTCCCAGAGGATGTTCGAGTAGTAGAAGATCACGTTGATGCCGACGAACTGCTGGAAGATGGACAGGGCGAGACCGATCCAGACGATTCCGGCGATCTTGCCACCGGGGGCTCGCAGGTCCTTCCAGGACGGCTCGGTCTCCCGTTCCATGGTCGACCGGATGCGTGCGATCTTGTCGTCCAGGTGCGCGTCGCCGATCAACTTGCTCAGGATCGCCTTCGCCTCGGGAATTCGATGCTTGGCGATCAGGAACCGGGGCGACTCCGGGATGGTCAGGGCCAGCACGCCGTACAACACCGCCGGCACGGCCATCGCGATGAACATCCAGCGCCAGGCCTCCCACCCGAACCAGAGGATCTCGGTGGAACCGCCCGCGGCCCGGGCCAGGAGGAAATCGACGAGCAGCGAGATGAAGATGCCTGTGACGATCGCCAGTTGCTGCAGCGACGCCAGCCGGCCGCGAATGCGGGCCGGCGCGATCTCGGAGATGTAAGCCGGCGCGATCACCGAGGCCATGCCCACGCCGAGTCCACCGATCACGCGACCGATGATCAGCCACCACAAATTCGGGGCCAGGCCGGCGACAATCGCGCTGATCAGGAACAACGCGGCCGCCACCTTCATGACAGCCAGCCGCCCGAGGTGATCGGCCAGCCGGCCCGCCATCAACGCCCCGGCGGCCGCACCGAGCAACGCCGAGGCCACGGCGAATCCGAGCGATGCCGCGTCGGCCTGGAACTGGTGCTCGATCGCGGACACGGCACCATTGATGACTGCGCTGTCGTACCCGAACAGAAACCCGCCGAGGGCGGCGACGCTCGCGATCCGCACCACCCCCCGTCCGGCGGAATCGTCGTCGTAGATCGATCCGGCCGCACTGAAAGCGGCTCCGTGCTCACCCATTCCGCGCTCCTGCCCATTCCTTGTCGAGTTGGACGACCGTTGTCCCGCCCGCGGTGAGAACCACCGGTTCCCCGCGGACGAGGATGGTGACGGGTTCGACCCGGTCGCCGATGAGGTCGAACGTGGCGGCGGCGTGCCCGATCGCGACGGCGATCGGTGATCCCTGCCAGTACAGCCGGAACCGGATCTGCTGCCAACCTTCGGGCAGCCACGGGTCGACATGCATCTGCCCGTCGATGACCCGGAATCCGCCGAATCCGTGCACGACGATCTGCCAGGTGCCGCCGGCCGACGCGATGTGCATGCCGTCCCTGGTGTTGCCCTGGTTGTCGTGCAGGTCGACGAATGCGGACCTGGTGAAGTACTGGACCGCCCGACGGGCGTCGCCCACCTCGATCCCCATGATCGCGTGGATCGCCGGGCTCAGGGACGATTTGTGCAAAGTGCGCTTCTCGTAGAATTCGAAGTTCGCGAGCTTGACCGCTCGGTCGAACTCGCCGGGCAGCATGTGCATCAGCATGACCACGTCCGGCTGCTTGAGCAGCATGGTGTCTTCGCAATTGAAGTGATGCAGTCCGTCGGGGTACTTCGGCATGTCGTTGCCGTCCCATTCGGTGATCGGCACGTCCCGGCGCTCGAAGTAGCCGTCGAACTGTTCGACCACGCCGCCGACGACCCGAGGCTCGGCGATTCCGTCGGCAACCTGACGCCAGCACAGCGGTTCCCGCGGCAGCAATCCGATCTTGGTGACGATCTCGGCGAGGGCCGCCGGATGCCGGGCCGCCAGTTCGTCGTACACCTCGGCGGCCCGCTGCAGATGCCACCGGGCCAGGTGGTTGGTGAAGGCGTTGTTGTCCACGTGGGAATGGAATTCGTCCGGCCCCATGACTGTGCGCAACGCGAAACGTCCCGCCACCTCGTCCCATTCCGCCCGATCCGCCCAGAAGCGGCTGGTCTCGAACAGGATTTCGGCGCCGAAGTCGAGCAACACACTCTCGTCGCCGGTCGCCTCCAGGTAGGTCAGGATCCCGTAGGCGACGTCGGCCGACACGTGGATCTCCTGGTCCCGGGTCCAGAACCGGTTCAGGCCGTCCGGAGTCTGGACCGGGCACTCCTCACGGCCCGTGTCCGCCGACTCCCATGGGTACCGCGCGCCGGCGGTGCCGGTCTCGCGGGCGAGTTGCCGGGCACCGTCCAGGGTGTGATGGCGATACTCCAGCAGGTTCCGCGCGGTCCGGGGCCGGGTGAACAGGAAGAACGGCAGCATCATGACTTCGGTGTCCCAGAAGACGTGGCCCCGGTAGCCCTCCCCGGACAGGGATTTCGCGCCGATGTTGACCGTCGGGTCGGTCTCGTCGGCAGCGATCAGCAGGTGGTAGATGCCGAACCGAACCGCCCGGGTGGCGTCGGCATCACCGACGATCTGAACGTCGCAATCCGCCCACCTGTTGTCCCAGACCTCGCGGCTGGCCGCCAGGCCGGCGTCGAACCCCGATCGGCGATGCCCGGCGAGTCGAGCCAGTGCGTCGGCGCGGACGGCGGTGCGGCCGCGCCGCGACGTGCCGATCACGACCAGCTTGTCCAGCACGACGGCCTCGCCGGCGGCAGCCTGGATGTCCAGCTGCTCGGCGATCCGATCGGAACCGCGCCGCACCGTACGGCGGACGGGCGGTATCGTCGCGCAGACCGATGCGGCGTACCCGATGGTGATGTCGGTCTCGAGCGTCCGCACCTCGAGATACAGTGCGTCGCCGTCCTCGCCGCGCGCCACCGGATCCAGATGTCGCGACTGTGACCATTTCTGCCACGCGGTCGCCGGATCGAAGACGGTATCCGCGGGGTACACCGGCAGCAGTTCCAGGTTCGTCCGCCGGCCGTCGATCCCACTCTCGACGGTGACCAGCGCGCTGGAATCGGTGGTGATCTCGACCCGCACCCCGCACAGATCGGGGTCCACCAGGCTGGCGAATCGAACGGTCCGCAGGGTCGTGCGCCGGCCGCGATCGTCCTCGAAGACCGTTCGCCGGTGCAGGACCCCACCGCGAAAGTCCAGGGTTCGCTCGTGTTCGACGACCGCGCAGGACTGCACGTCCATCCTGGTTCCGTCGACGAACACCGCGAGGTCGAGCCAGTCCGGGGCGTTCACCAGATCGCGGACCTGGGCGTCGTGGTGGTCGAAGACGCCGTTGATGAACACTCCGGAACGGTCTCCGAGGCGGCCCTCCTCCAGTACACCTCGGGTACCGATGCGGCCGTTGCCGACCGTGAACAGGGTCTCGAAGACGTCGGCGGTCGTCGGGTCGAAGCCGGACTCGGTGACCAGCCAATCCGTTCCGCTCGAATCGGGTCGCCCGCAGCTCGCCCTCATACCGCGTACTCGAGTTGTCCGTAGGCCTCGGCGAGTTGCTGCTCGGTCTGCGCCAGCGACAGGTAGACAGACAGGTCGGTTCCCGAGCACCGTTGCGCGCCCATCGCATTGCCGTACTGGGCGGCCCGGACGAAGTCCTGGTGCCGCAGGTAGCCGAAACCCATACCGGCGGCGAACGAGTCACCGCAGCCGGTGGTGTCGATGACATGGTCGACTTGGAGGCGATCGACGAACTCCTCGCACAGCCGCCCGGCCGCGTCCAGGTAATACACCGCGCAGCCGTGCTCGTCCAGGGTCACGCACACGCATTTCACCCCCCGATGCAGGCAGTGATTGGCGAAGGCCGGCAGCTCGGCCATCCGCAGCGGCGCCCCGGTGGTGATCCCGGTCGGTGAGAGGGGTGAGGGAAACCAGCTGCACCCGGCCTCTTCCAGGTTCATCTTCAGGATGTCGATGTGCGGCAGCCAGGAGTCCCGGTCGATCCAGAGTCGATGGTGCCGCGTCCCCCCTTTGGTCAGGGTGTTCGTCGGGCCGTGCGCATCGAGCAGGATGGCGGCCGAACTGTGCGCCTTGATGTGGGCCAGAGTGGATTCGGAGACCTGGTAGTCGGTGATCGGCACGCACACGAAGGCGTCGGCGTCGAGGGCGAACTCGACGTCCTCCGGGACGATCTGGGACATGAAGCCGGTTTGCCGCTCGATTCGCTTGTTCTGGTCGATGTACTCCAGCTCGACGACGTCACCGCGCCCGGTGGTGGCCCGCACTCCCGTCAGGTCGACGTTCGGGAACTGTGACAGCTCCCGTCTGATGGCCTCCTCATCCTTCCGACGCACGTGCACGATCGGGCAGATCCGACCCTTGCCGTTCATCAACGACGCCAGCGCCGCCACGGTGTACAGGACGCAGCCGTACTTCTCGATGACGTCACCGCGGTGCGTGGTAATCCGATCGTAGGGAATGGGACCGAGAACCGCGACGGTAGCGCTGAACTCCGACAAATCGTGCCTCCGAGGGTGACCGCGGCGCGCGTGAATGCGAAACCGGCTGATGTACAACGATCTTCTGCCCGTGATTGAGCGACGAACGAGTTCGGATTCGGCTGCCTCGTCCCAGGCGTATTAGACACCGACCCGACCGGGTGTGCGACATCACGAAATCCAGCCCCTGCGCCTCAAGCGGCAGAAGTACCGGGTCAATTGTGTTCGTGTTGACGCAGGGACGGCCGGTCACCGAGGCCCGACTGAATGGTAAATCGCGTTACCGGACCCTCCCGCGCGCCTCCCCCGCCCCTGCCGGCCGGCCCGCGCGAGAAATGCATGGAGTACGGCAGAACGACGGACCGATTTCTTCCGCTCAGACCCCGGCCCGGGACAGCAGCACCTCGGGGAGGAGCGGCGAGCCGGTCCGGCATCGGTGCACATCCGCCGGCCCACCTCCGACGGCCCGGGGCCGGGCGGTCGGTGGACGGACGGCCCGCCTGGTCCAGGCTCCGCCTCGCGGGCACGACGGCGGGCGTGACCTGTCTCACACCCGGATGCTTCATATGATTTTTGGTTGCTTACCGGAGTAAATATGCTAGCGTTGCCCTCGATGACGACCGCAAGGATGCCCTCATCCCGCCGCCACCGCTCACGCGAACTCCTGCTGGAGGTAATAAGACGCGAAGGCGGTGTGACGCGGGCTGACTTATGTCGCTTGACCGGCTTATCTCGCAGCGCCGTCGCCGACTCCGTTCTCGATCTGCTCAACGAGCGGCTGGTCGTCGAGGATGTGCTCGAGGCCGGCGGCCGCGGGGCGGGTCGCGGACGCCCGTCCGCCCTGTTGGTGGTCGCACCGCCAAGAGGCGTCGTGCTCGGCATCGACTTCGGACATACGCACGTATCGGTCGCGGTCGCCACCACGGACGGGCGAGTGCTGGCGGATCAGCATTCGGACGTCAATGTCGACGGCCAGGCCTCGGCCGCCCTGGACGTCGCCGCGGGTGCGGCCCATCGGCTGCTCAGCCAGCTGGACCTGTCGATCCTCGACGTGCGCAGCATCACCGCGGGCATCCCCGCGCCCCTTGATGTGCGGACGAGGCGAATCAAGTCCTCCACGATCATGACGAGTTGGGCGCAGCTCGAACCGGAACGCGAACTCGGCAGCCGGCTGGGCGGTCCGGTCGTCGTCGCCAATGATGCCGATCTCGGCGCCGGGGCCGAGGTTCGGTTCGGCGCGGCCAAGGGCTTTCGGGATGTCGTCTACGTCAAGGCCGGCGAGGGAATCGGGGCCAGCCTCATTCTGAACGGAGCTCCGTACCAGGGATCACACGGCATCGCCGGCGAGATCGGGCACACCAATGTGACCAGTCAGGAAGGATGGTGCCGGTGCGGCAACCGCGGCTGCCTGGAGACCGTGGTGTCGAGCACGGTGGTGGAGGAGCGGCTCAAGGCGGCCGGCCTGGACTCGGTCCCCGACCCGGATTTCCCGCTGTCCCGCAGCAACGAGGATCCGACCATCACCCGGATCGTGATGGCTTCCGGCCGCATCCTGGGCCGGGTCCTGGCCGACATCTGCAACTGCCTGAACCCCTCGATGATCGTCCTCGGTGGTGTGCTCGGCACCGCCGGTCAACCGCTCGTCGAGGGCGTCCGGGAGTCGATCAATCTGTATTCACAGCCGGCCAACGCAGCGCTCGTCGAGGTCCGGACCGCACAACTGGGGCTCCGCGCGGAACTCATGGGCGCGGTGGCGCAGGCCTGCCAGCGGGCGGTCTACCAGGGTTGACGCGACAACGCGTGTCGCCGGACGAGCGCGCCACGCTCGGCACGGTCAGGGTCAGTGCGGCTTCTTCGGGTTCTGCACCTGGTAATAGATGCGGAATTCCGGGTAAGTCTGTGCCGCCTCCTTGACCACGTACTCGTTCTGACCGGACGCCGCGTCGAACAGGTTGTAGTTCGCCTGGGCCACCCCTTTGCTGTAGACCGAATGCCGGTCGTCCTTGAGGGTCGAGAGATCGTCGGCCCGCAGGTCGCCGCGTTGCAGCATCGCGTGGGCCTTCTTGGTCCGGCCGAGCGCGACCCGGGAGTAGAGCATCTCGTACGTCTCGTCCTTGTGCACCTGACAGTCGTAGTCGGAACACACGGGGCAGCGGGCGTAGGTCATGGCCTTGGACATGACGTCGGCGAAATACACGCCCTGCCCCAAGGGTCCGTACCTGGCCTTCTTCGCTCCGGGCTTCGCCTTGTTCGCCGAGAACGACGGATCGAACCCGCTCTTCTCCAGGATGTCCATGACGAACGGCGACGTGCCGTGGAACAGGTTCACCTCGCCCGCGGGGTCCTGGCCCTTCGCGTCGTGCACCTGCGAGCGGTGGCCGCCGAAGGCGACCTTGCGCAACGGCTTGACGGTCCCGGTGGCCTTGAGTTCGCCCCGGATGTTCTGCACGGCCGCCTGGTAGGCCGACCACAGGGCCTGGTTGGCGATCACCTCGATCCGATCGATGACGACCGGCCGGGACCGCGGCGCCGCCGGACCCTTTCGCGTGCCCTCGCGCAGCCGTCGATCCATGATGGCCAGCCGGTCGTTTTCCTCTTTCGTCCGGGCCGGCTTCGCCGCCAGATCGTCGCGGGCCTTGCGGATCACCTCCATGCGGGTGCTCTCCCCGGCCGGCGAGGTGTACGGGCTGTCCTTGAGTCCGACCGCCACCGCCTCCGCGATCCGGTCGAACTCCGGATGCCCGGCCCGGATCTCGGCCTTCATCAGGTTCGCGTCGATGGACACCCAGTCGAGATCGGCCCAGTACTGCGGCGCGTTCTTGAATCCGGCCAGGCGCTTCTTGACCTCGCCGGGCGACAGCACCTGCTTGCTCACCGGGCCGGACGCGGAGCCGTCGATCTCCGAGGCGAGCGCGTCCTCGGCGAATCGGACCCGCCGTGGTTGCCGGTCCTTGCCGCTCTTCGCCGACGGCGCCTGGGCTTGGGCCAACACATGGGGTTGCAGCGCCGCGGTCAGTGCCGGACCGACGTGCTCGTCAGACAGCGGCAATGTCAATGCGGCAATCTCGTTGAGCACGTCGGCATCCGTGACCGCAGGATTGGCGCCGTGCGCGAGGTCACGCAGGAACTGCTGCCCGGCGGCGTCCGAGTTGGGCGGGGGGGCCTGCGGGTTGACCAGGGCGGCCAGCTGCCCGACGGCCGTCCGGGCGGCCCGCCAGATCGAGACGTACAGGCAATCGCCGTTGCCCGGCACCGGGTTCGACCGGAACCGCAGCGCCTGACCCTGGGCCGGGGTGTAGCTGAAGCGCCCCCGGGCCGCGGGCACCAGGATGTTGTAGTGGTCGCCGCTGTACCGCAGGTAGATCGGGGCGCCCTGGCCATAGGACTTCATCTGATCGGTGTCGCTGTCGGCGCCGCCGCTGGTGGAATAGTCCACGACGTTGATCCGGATGCCGAGGCCGGTGGCGATCGGCGCGAGGTCGCTCTCCCGGCCCCACATGGCGCTCGCCAGGTTGTCCGTGCGGTAGGCGTGCACGAGGGCGTGCCGTTGTGGCGCGGTCAGCGTGCCGGTATCGACGAACCGGCCGATCCGGCCCGGATCTCCCTGCAGGGTGTGCGCGAGCTCGTGGGCCAGCAGGTGCCGGCCTTGGTCGGTGCCGACGTCGGGCAGCCCGTCCGGTAGGTAGACGTCCCGGCCCAGGGTGAATGCGCGCGCCTGCATGCTCCGGGCGACCGATCCGACCCCGTCGCCGGTGTGCACCCGCACCGCCCCGAAGTCGGCGCCGAACGCCTGCTCCATGGGCCCGCGGTGGGCCGCCGGCAGGGGTAGGCCGGCACCCAACCTCGCCAACGCCGCCGCGGCGACCGGAGGCAGCGGGCCACCCGCCGGACCGATCGCACCGCCGGGATCCGGCCGCGGGGGGCCGCCGGCCGCCGGCCCGCCCGTCGATTCGGCGGTCCGACCGCCCCGTCGACGCAGGATGCCGAGCGCACGGTGGGCGGTGGCGTCCGCATCGAGTTCGGCCGCGTCGCTCACCGATCCGACCACGAGTGTTCCCGGCTGGACCAGCCCGGGAACGGGCCCACCGTCGACGGCGATCTCGGCCGGGCGGGTCAAGGCCTCGAGCCGATCCGACCCGGGTCCGCGGTGGGACGGCCCGACCCGCTCACGTTCCCGATGGGTGTGCATGCTCACCCCCGCGTCGCTCGACCGAGGGACGCCGGACCGTCGGTCACCCTCTGGCTGGGGTCAGACTATGGGGCGGGCGCTCAGCGGGGCAACCGCTCGACGCCCTCTCCATCCCGGGCACCACCCGAGCGCAGCCGACCCACGAAGTCGGCGACCCGGCGTCGGTTCTCCGGATCCCGCGCCTGCCGCTTCGCCTCTTCCACGATGCGCTGTCCGGCCGGGCTGCGCAGCAGTGAATAGACCGTTGCCACCGCACCCAGCTTGCCCAGAACCTTCATATTGAACCCCTTTGCCGGCACCTACGAAAAGATCGACGCCGCCGCACTGCGGCGGCCGCCACCGGTGGGTACCCGGCATCGGGTCCAGGCAATCCGCTGCGCGCACGGAACGACCTAGCGCGGGCCGGCGCCGGGACCAACGGTCAGCCGGCGTCGCAGGAACTGCGCCACGTCGGTGAGCTCGGGCATCGAAATGCTATGCCCCATCCCCGGATACGTATGTTCTTCCAGCGCCGAGTGGCTCCGCAGGAAGGTGACGGCATGCCGCAGGGCGACCCCCGGCACCCGTGGATCGACCGGGTCGTAGCCGACGAAGGCCGGCACGCCGTGCCCGGACGTCGCCATCACCCGGAGTTGGTGGTCGCCCGGATGCGCGTCGTCGTAGAGATACCCGCTCAGCCCGACGAGCCCGCCGACGAGATCAGGAGACCGGCGCATCGTCGTGATCGCCGCCGCCATGCCCTGCGAAAACCCGATCAGCACCGACGATGTGGTGTAGTGGCGGACGACCTTGGCGATGAGCTCACCGGTGTGGGCGATGTCGGCCAGCGGCGGTTGTGCCAGCAGCGGTCCGGGAAACCATGCGTGACCTCGCCGGCCTGGCGCCGGGTAGGGACCACGGACGGCCACCACCCGGGCGGTGACGCCCGGCAGGAACAGGCCCAGCGCGGGCACCAGAGCGATCAGGTCGGCCTCGCTCGATCCGTACCCGTGCAGCAGCACGAGCGTCGGGACTGCCGGGTCATCCGGCGCCGGCCGGCCCAGCCAACGGACCTGGTGGGTCGGCAATTCCGGGGGGATCGGCACCCGGCCAGGGTAATCCGCACCGACGACCGGGGTGCTCGGGTGCCGTCCGGATCACGACTTCTTGTCCTTCTTCCCGATGCTCGGGAACCTCTTGTGCACGGCGGCCTTGACCTTCTTCTGCTCGTCCTTGGTGCCATGCTGGGCGACCCGGGCGAGCGCATTCCGGGCGTGCACCTTGTCCGGGATCGGGTACTTCCGCTTCCCGGGCAACGCGAACGACTTCTTGTCGAGCTTCTTGCGGTTCTTGGTACTGCTCAGGTCCTTGCTCATCTTGCCGCTCCCGCACTCGAGGTCATCATGTGATCACCTGCCCGCCAGCGAAATCTCCCCCGCTGTAGGCACCGTCCTCCCGGAAGGCCGCACGCTCCGCCTCCTCGCCCAGCTCGGTGAATCGATCCTGGTCGACGGACGGTGCGCCCTCCACGGGTTCGGCGTGGGGGATGGCGGGGTCCGGGCGATCACTGCGGGGGGGCGGATCGGGCATCGGGCCACACTCCTTCACGACGATGTCGGCATGACCGGTACCCGATTCCGACTCGCACCACACGTGATTCGGTCCGGTGACGGGCCGGAACACTGGCGGGGACCGAGCGGCGTTTCACGGCGATGGGCGATGGGCACCGCTCGATCATGGTTTCGGTGGGATACACGTTGATGACGGAACAGAGCGGCCCGCGCGAGCTGGTCCGGAACGCGGTCGCGGCCGAGCGCGCCGGCTTCGACTTTGCCGTGTGCAGCGACCACTATTTCCCCTGGCTGGACGAGATGGGCCACTCGCCCAACGCCTGGGTGACCCTCGGTGGGGTCGCGCAGGCGACCGACCGGATCGGCCTGATGACCTACGTCACCGCGCCGACGTTTCGGTATCACCCGGCGGTGGTCGCCCAGCAGGCCGCCACCCTGCAGATCCTGTGCGGCAACCGGTTCACCCTCGGGCTGGGTTCCGGGGAGGCCCTCAACGAGCACATCGTCGGCGCCGGCTGGCCGTCGGCCGATCTGCGGCAGGAGCGTCTGGTCGAGGCAGCCACGATCATCGCCCGGCTCTTCGACGGCGGTTATCTGACCTATCAGGGCCGACATTTCCGGGTCGACTCGGCCAAGGTGTGGGACCTGCCGGTTCAGCGGGTACCGATCGGCATCGCGGTGTCCGGGCAGCAGTCGTGCGAGTTGTTCGCCCCGCTGGCCGAGGTGATGGTCGGCATCGACCCCGACCCGCAACTGGCCCGCTGGTGGGACACGGCATCCCGGCCGGGGGCGCCCGATGGAGGCCGGGCCCGCAAGGTCGCCCAGTTGCCGATCTCCTGGGACTCGGACGAGGCGGCCGCGGTGCACCGCGCGCACCGGCTGTTCCGCTGGAGCCTGGGCGGCTGGAAGGTCAACGCGGAACTCCCGGGAACTGCGGCATTCGACGGCGCGTCGGCCACCGTGCGGGAGTCCGATGTAGCCGCCCAGATCCCCTGCGGCAACGATGTGGGGGCGATCGTGGATGCGGCGTCGGCCTTCTTCGACGCGGGCTACACCGATCTCGCCCTGGTGCAGATCGGCGGCGACCGGCAGGACGAATTCTTCGAGGCGGCCGACGACATCATCGCGGCGCTGCGCCGGATCGGCGCGCCGTCCGTCGCCCCGGCCTGACCGGCGCGCGTCGGGGTCGCCGGTGGGCCCGGGGCGGCAGCCGGGCGGACCGTCAGTCGGCGGCGGCCAGCGGCGTTTCGTCGAGCCGGTCGCGCATCTCGACCAGATTCGCACACACCATGGCAGCACCGGCGTCGGTCAGCTCGTCGACCGAGAATCCGCCGGTGCGCACGGCCAGCGTCGGGATGCCCAGCTTTCCGGCCGCGAGGCAGTCCCAGGTGGAATCGCCGATCATCACCGCGCCCGCGCCGTCGACCTTGGCCAGCGCAACCTCCAGCAGATCGGGCGCCGGCTTGGTCGCTTCCACGTCGGACGACGTGGTCCAGGCATCCGCAAGCCCGCGGGCATCGAGAAGGTCGAGCATGTGCTCGATGTCGTGCTGCTTGCCGGAGCTGGCCAGCACGATCCGGAAGCCGCGGTCGCGGACATCCGCCAGTAGGTCATGGGCGCCGGCAAACGGCCGTACCTCGTCGATCAGCTCGGCGAACTGCTCCCCCGATGCTGCCCGCAGGTCGTCGCCCAGTTGCCGTTCCACCTGCGAACCGGCCAGGTGCGCCACGATCTGATCACCGCCCATCCCGATGGCCCGATGGATCTCCCAGACCGGCTTGGTGATGTCGAAGCGCCGAAACGCCCGAAACCAGGCCAGCGCATGGTGGTAGTTCGTGTCGACCAGAGTGCCGTCGACGTCGACGATCGCGGTGTCGGCCATCAGTCCTCCTGGAATCGGCCCCCGGGCGGGCGCCGATGAGAAGGGTTCCCCCTCCGGGCGATCGACAATCGGGACGCTGCGTGCGGCGGGGTCCGAACGGACGGCTCAGAACACCGGGCGACGGCGCGCCGGGCATCGAGCAGCGGAGTGGAGAATGCCCAGGGGGCCGGTGCCGCGTTCCGCCGGGGTCGAGTGAACCGCGGTTGCGCATCCGCCCGCCCTCCTGCGCAACCCAGGTTCAGCGGAGCGACCCTTGCCGTCCGGGACCGCCGGCCGCTCAACCCAAGGCCTGCCAGTTGTCGATGCGGTGGCCGGACGGCGCGAACCCATGGTTCACTCCCCACAGCACTGCTTGGGTGCGGCTGCCGGCACCGATCTTGCGGTAGATCGCCCGGATGTAGGACTTGACCGTGTTGGGGCTCAGGTAGCTCAGCGATGCGATTTCGGCGTTGCTGCGGCCCTGAGTGATCAGGGCCAGGATTTCCGACTCGCGGTCGGTCAGCCCGTGATCGCGACCGGGCCAGTCCAGGCCCGGGGCGCTGTTGACCCGTCGCTGCGGCACGCTCACCACGATCTCGCCCCCGTGGACCGCCTCCAGGGCATCCACCAGGTGGCCGGCCGGCAACGACTTGGCCAGGTAGCCATGCACCCCGTGCCGGCGGGCCGCCGCCACCAGACCCGGGTCGAAGCTCCAGGTGTAGATGACAACCCTTGACGCATGCGGATTCTCCAGCAGGGTCCGGAAGTCGTACCGGTCCGACTCCGGCTGGGCGAACGTGTCGTACAGGGCGACGTCGACATCGACCGACACGGGCTCGTTCACGTCGAGTTCGACCACCTCGACCCGGTCCCGGAAGGGTTCCAACATGTGCGCGAGCCCGTAGACGACCACGTCGTAGTCGTCGATCAGGGCAATTCGGACAGGAACTGACGGGGCGGTCACCTCACCGACGGTAAACCTCCCTAGGGGTGTGCCGGACCACCCCTGCGGGCGTGTTCAGTGGGGACTGCCGATCGGTCGTCCCGGTCGGATCGGGGGAGGAACAGGACGGTGACATGATGCGGGACAGCCACGATGGGATGAACCGCGGGTCGTCCACGTGACCGACGCAGTGGTGCCCGTGGACGGCGCCGCCGATCCGGACGGTCCCCCGATCGAGGGTGTGATGCGCAAGCTGGACGGCGCGACCAGCGGGAACGGTCTGCCGGCCGGGACCATTGCCGAGGCCGTTCGATCGGCGGTGACCCTGCCCGACGAGGACGGTGCCCGGCTGCTGATGGAGCTGACGCTCGCCGGTGGCCCCTGGGACTCCGCGGCGGTCGCCTGCCGGCTGCCCTCCGGGACCTGGGGAACCAGGACCGGTACCGGCGCTCTCGGCCAGGTGTGTGACCGGCTGCAGTGGGAGCTCGGCGAGGGACCCGCCCGCGACGCGCTCACCACCGGCCTCGTCTCGGCGCACCACCTGACCGCCGATCCGCGGTGGCCGACCTGGCGGACCGAGGTCCGCGCGCTGGGTGCCCGCGCCGCCGTGTCCGCCCGCCTGTATGCCGGCCGGACGCTCGGCACCCTGACCGTGTACGCCACCCATCCCGTCGACCCGGATCGGGCCGCCGGCGACCATCTGCGCACCATGGCGGCCCACCTCTCGGTCCTGCTCGACATGGTGGATCGACGGCGGAATCTTGAACAGGGAATGGTCAACCGGGGAATCGTCGGCCAGGCCATCGGGCTGCTCGTCGAGCGATACGGCATCGCCGCGGACCAGGCATTCGCCACCCTGCGCCGGATCTCGCAGAGCGAGAACCAGAAGATGGCGCACCTGGCGACGGTCCTGGTGCAGTCCGGAGACCTGCCCGGGTTGCACGGGCGCGGGGACTGACCCGGATGGAAGGCCGGCCGTTCGCGCGTCGGCCGGCAGCCCGCCGATTCCGGACCGCAAACCCCACGGACGAGCCGTTTCCGATGGAGAACGCTGGGGACACTACAGAAAGGGAGCCGGCCGGCCCGGGACGCCGGTGTTCCTCAGGCTCGGCCGGTTCAACCAAGAGCCGGCCGGGCCGCCCACGGGCTGTCGTCGCCCCGAACCCCGGACGGGTGAGCCGGACGTTCGACCCGACGGGCCCGCTGAGGGGTTCGCCCGGCTACCGAAGGGAAAGCGATCGCGATGAGCAACTCGACCGTGGCCGAACTGATCACGGACACCCTCGTGCAACAGGGGGTTCGTACCGTCTGGGGGGTGGTCGGGGACGCGCTGAACCCGATCATCGACGCGATTCGCCGGCAGGAGGAGCTGGAATGGATCGGCGTCCGCCACGAGGAGGCCGGCGCCTTCGCCGCGTCCGCGCAGGCCCAACTCACCGGATCGGTGGGGGTCTGCATGGGCACGGTCGGTCCCGGATCGGTGCACCTGCTCAACGGGTTGTACGACGCCAAGAAATCGCATGCCCCGGTGCTGGCGATCTGTGGCCAGGTCCCGTTGGCCGAGATCGGCACCGACTACTTCCAGGAAGTCGACAACGACCTGCTGTTCCGCGATGTCGCCGAGTACGTGCGGACGGTCACCGCCCCGGAGCAGGTGGCGACGATGCTGACCCAGGCGCTGCAGGCCGCCCTGAACCGACCCGGCGTGGCCGTTCTCACCGTGCCGGGTGACATCGGCGATCTGGAAGTACCCAAGGGGACGTCGCCCCCGCGGACCGTGCGGGCCCACCCGCCGACCGTGCCCGGCGGCGACGGGCTGGACGAGGCGGCCCGACTGATCGAGCAGGCCGGCACGGTCACCATGCTGGTCGGGATCGGCGCCCGGGACGCCCGCGCGCAGGTGCTCGACGTGGCCGAACGGCTGCAGGCGCCGATGGTGCTCACCCTGAAGGCCAAACCGGTTCTGGAGAAGGAGAACCGCTTCCAGGTGGGGCAGAGCGGGCTCATCGGCAACCCGGGCGCGCAGGCCGCGCTCGACGGCGGCGACCTGCTGCTGATGGTCGGCACCGACTTCCCGTACCGGGAGTGGTACCCATCGGGCAAGACCGTGATCCAGATCGACGCGCGGCCCGAGCACATCGGCCGGCGCACGCCTGTCGATCTGGGCCTGGTCGGGCACGCCATGCCAACACTGACCGCGCTGCTGGCCCGGGTGGCGGCCAAATCCGACGGTGCGCACTTGGCGACGAGCCGGGACGCGTACACCGAATGGGCCGACCGGCAGGAGCAGCTGACCGATCCCGACCACGACAAGGGCCTGGTCGGTCGGATCCGGGAGAGGTTCGACAACCCGGACACCCGCATCCGGCCAGAAGCGCTGGCGCAGGCGGTGAATCGACTCGCCGCCCCGGATGCGATCTTCACCACCGACACGGGCATGTCCACGGTCTGGATGTCCCGGTTCGTGCAGATGACCGACCGCCGGGAGTTGCTCGGTTCGTTCAACCTCGGCTCGATGGCCAACGCACTGCCGCAGGCGCTGGGCGCGCAGGCACTGGACCGGGGCAGGCAGGTGGTCGCCTTCTGCGGTGACGGCGGGCTGTCCATGCTGCTCGGCGACCTCATCACCGCGGTCAACTACGACCTGCCGGTCAAGCTGGTCGTCTTCGACAACGGTTCGCTGGGCATGGTCAAGCTCGAACAGGAACAAGGCGGGTTGCCGAACTTCGGAACCGCCCTGGCCAATCCGGATTTTGCCGCGCTGGCCCGGGTGATCGGCCTGCACGGCGTCCGGGTCGAGGATCCGGACGCGCTCGACGATGCGGTCCGCGATGCGCTCGCCCATCCGGGGCCGGTGCTGCTGGATGTGCTGACCAACCCCGATGAGGTGTCCTTGCCGGGCAAGGTCAAGATCGGCCAGGCGTGGGGGTTCGCCGTCGCCAAGATGCGCGAAACGGTACTGAGTCAGGGCGACTCATGATGGCCGGCGCTCACCCCGCGGCGTCGAGCGGGCCCTCCAGCCCGGAGTGCAGCCGGCGCAGGTAGTCGGCCATGCCGCCGGGCGCACGGCCGGTCAGCCGGGCGCTGGTCAGGACCGGGCTCGCCCCGGTCCGCTCGATCCGGCCACCGGCGGCGTCCACCGCGGCGGCGAGCGCGACGTCCTCCTGCCGGGCAACCGGCGGAAACCCGCCGACCCGCCGGTACCAGTCGGCCCGAACACCCAGGTTGGCCCCGTGCACGTGCCGATGACCGTCGATCAGCCGATGATTGCGATACCAGCGGTGTTCGGCCGTGCCGTCGAGTTCGGCCGGGTCGGGCCGGACGGTGCCGAGCATCATCGCCGCCCCGCGTCGCGCGGCGTCCGCGTGGGTGCTCAGCCAACCCGGCGGTACCTCGGAATCGGCGTCGGTGTTCGCGATCCAGGTGCCGGCGGCAGGCACATCGGCCCGATGCAGCATGGTGAGCAATTCGTCGATCCCGGTCGACCGCGCCGCTCCCACCCGTCCGGCCGTGCAGACCACAGGGGCGACCGCCGGCCACTGCGCGACGCGCTCGAGGGTGCGGTCGCGGCAGCCGTCGACGACGACCACGATCCGCACCGGCAGGCCGGCGCCATCGGGCCGGCAGCGCAGGTCGCGCACGGACTCGGTGACGGCGGCCAGGCAACGATCCACCCGGTCCGCCTCGTCGCGAGCCGGGATCACCACCCCGATAGCCGCGAGGCGGGGGGTCATGCCTCCACTCCCCCGGCCGGCACGAATATCTCGTAGCGCCGGCGAAAGTGCTCCAGGAACGTCGGCGTCAGCACGGTCCGATCGCCGGGATCGTCGCCGAGCGACGCGATCTGGCTGCGGTGCTCGGCGATCGCCCGCTGCTTGCACTGCCATTCCCGCTCGTCCAGTCGCAGCACCAGCAGGTGGTCGGGGCGCAGCCGCGGATCGTCCGGGGTGGCCCACAGCCACGCCCAGATCGGGAACTCGACGAGCGCGGCGCCGGAGCGGTGCGCGGCCCGGGCGACCGCCCGAGCGACCGCCTCGTGGTCGGGGTGGCCGTCCGCCCGCCACGGCGCGGCGACCAGCGTCGTCGCTCCGCCGTCGAGCAGCCGACCGACCGCGGTGGCGAGCTCATCCTCGTGGTCGGCCAGGTGCCCGTCCGGCAGGCCCAACCGGTCGATAGTCGCTCCAGGTGCCAGATGCGCTGTGGCGCGGGTCATCTCGTCTCTGCGTAGGGTCCCGATGGCCGCCGCGGAGGTGGTCGGCGAATCCGGGTGCGACCCTTCCCCGTCAGTGGCCACCAACACGTCGACGTCGGCACCTCGGGCCTGCAGGCGAGCGATCAGGCCGGCAGCACCGAGGGTTTCGTCGTCGGGGTGGGCGGAGACGACGACCAGCCGGCGATACCGGGCGGTCTCCAGGGACGTCGCCCGGTCCGCGAGCACGGCGGCGGCCCAGGTCGATTCCGCAGTGCCCGGCGATCGGCCGTCGAACCGGGCCGGACGGGTGGTCACCACCACTGCGGCAGCTCCCGGACCTGGGCGCCGAGCCGGGCGTCGTCGCGTTCGGCGTGGTGCTGGCGCACGTACAGCTGCAGGTCGGCGACCCGTCGGGCGTGCGCCGCATCGAACGCCAGGGGTGCCGGACCGAGGGCGTGCCCGACCCGGGTGAGCACCGCGTCCACCGTGCCGGCGACCACCGACCGCACCCGGGCGGCCAGCAGCGCGCCGGCCGGTCCGTCGGCCTCGCCCCGGTCGACCGACACCGCGGCCGCCGTCAGGACCGCGTCGGCGGCGAACAGCGCGGTGTCCACGGCCCCCAGGTGGGCCGACGACAGCTGATCGGGCTCGCGGTCCCGACCGGCCGCCCGCAGGGTGCGGGCGATCCCGACCGCTCCGCCGAGCCAGCAGGCCGCCACCCCCATGCCACCCCACGCGAAGCCCGATCGCTCCAGGTACCAGCCGATCGCACCGACCGGCCGGGCCGGGCAGCCGGTCAACCGGATCGACGTCGACGGCACCTCGACCAGCCCGCGGGCGACCCACCCGGTGGCCGCGTCCACCGACACCCGCCGATCGGTCAGGTCGATAGCGAACAGCCGCCGGCCGGTCGGGCCGACATGCGCGGTGACCAGGGCTCGGTCCAACCGGCCGGCCAGGGAGCACCAGGGTTTGATCCCGTGCAGCACCCAGCCGTCGCCGACCTGCTCGGCGTCGATCCGTAGCCCGGGCCCCTCGGCGGCGAAAACGCCCCACAGCGGATAGCTCTCGGCGATGTCGAGGTCGGATCCCGCGTCGGCGGCCTCGGCCAGGATGGCCAATCCGTCGGCGTGCGCCTCCAGCACCCGGGCCGCGGTCAGGTCGGCGGCGGCGATGTCGCGCAGGCGCCGCCAGCGTTCCCCGGTCCGGCCGGAGCCTGGCAGGGGCAGCTGCCGGCCGACGTCGCGGGCAAGGTTCAGAGCCCGACCTGCGTCCCCGTCGACCAGGCCGGCCCGCACGAGCTCGTCATGGACGGTGTCGGCGGGCGCGGACGGCTCGGCGAGCGCCGGCAACGAATTCACGGTCGTCAGGTGCCCGCACCCGGCAGCCGCCAAACCGCCGCCGGATCCGGTCAGCGGCCGGCGGCGACGACGCGTTGCACCGGTTCCGGGATCGGCCGGCCGAGCGGCGTGGTCGCCGAGGCCGGGCCGAAACCGAGCGCCGCCGGCAGGATCGCCCCGACGTCAAGATGCAGCCCGACGATGACGGTGTTCCCGGACAGGTTCAACTGGACGCCGAGGCCCGGCACCTTGGGGACCGGGATGATCTTGTCGTTCAGCGTCGCGGTGATCCACTGCCGGGCGTCGCGGCTGGCCAGCACCCCGGCGACGGCGCCTCCGGCAACCACGACGGACCCGGTCACCACAGCGACCGCGCCGCCGGTCGACAGTTGGTCCCACTGGGACCGGGCCCGGGCCGCCGCCTGGTCGCCGAGCGCGGTGATGGCCGGTCCGAGCGACGGCTCGGCCAGCACCGCCTTCCAGATGTCGCCCCCGGCACCCCCGCGCGGGCCCATCAGTCCGGTGCCCGGCGCCGGTCCGGTCGCCGTCGCCGGCGCGGGGGACGGCGGGGCGAGGGCGGGTCCCGGCACCGCCGCCGGCTGCCCCGTCGGCTGCGGCAGGGTGAGATCCAGCAGGCCGGCCCGCACCGGCTCGGGGGCGAGCAACGCGTGCATGGTGGTGATCGCCCGGATCTGCGCTTCGATCTCGGGATCCAGATGCAGCCGCGGTCCGTCACCGCCGCCGCCCCGCAATCCGCCCGGGTCGCGCTGCACCGTCGTCGCCGGACGCGCCAGCAGCTCGACGACGGCGCGGTTGCCGACCTGGCGCTGCAACACGGCGAGTGGGGGCGCCGGGCCGGCGCTCGACGCGTCCGCCCGCGCGACGACGGCCGTCCGGCGCGCGAACCCGGCCCGCTCGCCCGCGGCGTGCTCGTTCGTCATGCGCGACCGCCTTCGGCCCGACCGGACTCCTGCCCACCAGTGTCGCGCAGGTCCGGCCCGTCGTCACCGGACGGAGGGGGACGAATCCGCTGCCTGATCGGGCAGCCGTTGCCGGGCGCGCGGGTCAGCCCGCGGCGGGCTTCTCCGCGTGGCCCCCGAACTCGCTGCGCATCGCCGAGAGCACCTTGTCGGTGAACTCACCGAGCCGGCGGGACTCGAACCGCTGATCCAGTGCGGTGGTGATGACCGACGCCGGCACGCCCTCCTCGACCGCGGCCAGCACCGTCCAGCGACCCTCACCCGAGTCGGACACCCGACCGGCGAAATCGTCCAGCTGAGGCGACCGGGCCAGGGCGTCCGCGACCAGGTCGATCAGCCAGGATCCGATCACCGAGCCACGGCGCCACACCTCGGCGACCTCGGCCACGTTGATCTCGTACTGGTAGTCCTCGGGGTTGCGCAACGGCGTGGTCTCGGCGTCGATCTCCTGCGAGCGCTTGCCGACATCGGCGTTCTTGATGATGCTCAGGCCTTCGGCGATGGCGGCCATCATGCCGTACTCGATGCCGTTGTGGACCATCTTGACGAAGTGCCCGGCGCCGTTCGGCCCGCAGTGCAGGTAGCCCTCGGGCGCGGTGCCACCCTGCTCGGTGCGGCCCGGCGTCGGCTCGGCCGTGCCCGTTCCGGGCGCGATGGTCTTGAAGATCGGGTCGAGGTGGCCGACCACGTCGTCCTCGCCGCCGATCATCAGGCAGTAACCGCGCTCGAGACCCCAGACGCCGCCGCTGGTCCCGCAATCGACGTAGTGCAGACCGGACTCGGCCAGCCGCGCGGCCCGGGTGATGTCGTCGCGATAGTAGGAATTCCCGCCGTCGATGACGATGTCGCCCTTGCCCAGCAGCGGGATCAGCTGATCGAGAGTGCGGTCCACGATGGCGGCGGGGAGCATCAGCCAGATCGCCCGGGGCTCGGTCAGCTTGCCGACGAAATCCGCCAGCGACGACGACCCGGTCGCGCCGTCGGCCTCGAGCGCGGTCACCGCGTCGGCATTGACATCGAAGACCACGCAGCTGTGCCCGTCGCGCATCAGCCGCCGGACCAGATTGGCCCCCATCCGCCCCAACCCGACCATGCCCAACTGCATCGGCCTGTCCGTTGCCATCGACCCCTCCGCATTCTCGCGGCGGCCCGTGGTGACCGCCCGATCATGATCCTCGTTCCGAAGGCGCTTCGCAGGGGACACCCCGAACGGGTCATTTCTCCTTCAGCCGGGCCTCCACCCGTTCGGCGACGGCCAGCAGGTAGGGCACCCGGTCGACCCGGGCGCGCGCGTTGGGCGAGTCCGGTCCGTGCCGTGCAATCGCCTCGGCGATCCGGTACTCGACGGTCATCCGTCGGCCGCCCGGGCCGACGGTCTGGTCGGCGTAGGTCAAGGCGTCGGACACCGGCGAATCCTCGAAGTCGAAGGTGCCCATCAGGTCGGCAAAACCGCGTTCGACCGGGACGAATCGAGCTCCGGAATGGTGCGCGACCAGGGCCACCACCCGCGGTTCCCAGTGCTTGCGGCGCAGGTGCAGTGCCCCGTCCAGGGGGTGGAAGCCGGTCCGCCGGATGGCCGGCGAGTAGCCGATGTCGTGCAACCAGGCCGCGGCGATCAGGATCGACCGCTCACCGACCGGCACCGTCCCGGCCAGTTCCACGGCCCGCTTCGCCACGCCCTGGGTGTGCTGCCACCGTTCGATCAACGGCTTGCGCAGCAACCCCTTGGCCAGCCGGCGGGCCCGTGGGACCAGCGCCGGGTCGACGCCCGGCCGATCGAGGTGGGCCTTCACGATGACTGAGGCTGCACCAGCCGGGTGAACGGACGGCAAACAGCCAGGGCGACCGTCACACCTGGACCCGCCGGCAGCCGTCCTTGTCCGGCTGATCGAACTTCAGGTCGTCCCAACAGGTTCCCCCCGGGGTGGAGCGGAAGACCAGGTTGCCGCTGCGGGCGAAGTACAGGTCGGCCAGCTTCTCCGGGTCCACCGCGGCCAGGGTGGTGCCGGGACCGAAACCCAGGATGCAGTCGGGATTGGTGATCTTGTGATTGTTCACGTCCAGGTGGGACGGGATCAATGCCTTGAGCGCCGTCCCGAACTGCGCCCTGGTCATACCGGGCGGCAGATCGGTGGGCCCGAGAATCGGCTTGCCCTGGCCGTTCTGCCGCCGGGCCGGGGTCAGTCGCTGGGTCTCCAGGAAGCAGTTGACGCCCTCCACCGCAGCGGCCGCGATCTGACCCTTCAACGCCGTCATGCCCGGCGTGTCCCGACCGATGTTGCAGCCGAGGAACTGCACCCGGTCGATACTGCCGGCCGACCGTTTGGTCAATGTGGCCGCGATGGTGGCCAGCTTCTCGTTCGACCCGCCGATCTTGACCGTCCCGTCCAGCCCGCCGTGCGAGATGATCGCCAGCATCCCGATGTTCGGGTGCTGGTCGAGCACCGCCTTGAGGTCGGCGATCGAGCCGACCTGCACGACCTTGCCGCCGACCGCAGCCGCCTCGTCCTTGTCCTGGGCCTCGCCGGTCAGCACCACGGTCAGGTTCACCTTCGCCGCTCCGGGCGTCGGAGGTGCCGCGATCAGGTTGCCGCCACCCCCGCCGCCGGCGTTCTCGGCCAGGGCGCGCTCCTCGGCGCCGTCCGGGCCGGGCTTGTCCGGGGTGTGGCACGGGACGAGGAAGTTCGCACCCTTGACGGCCCGCTCCGCCCGCACCATCGGCGCGGTCGCCGGACCGACGATCCCGTCCGGTTTGAGCCGGTGCGCCCGTTGGAAGAACCGGACGGCGGCGTCGGTGCCGCCGCCGAACTTGCCGTCCGGTTCCAGCTGCGGGGTGGCGCCGAGCGCGTTCAGATCGATCTGCAGGGCCCGGACCGGCTCACCGGACGAGCCCCGGGCGAGCAGACCGGCACCGGCCGCGACCCGTTGCAGGTGCAGTAGCCGGCCGACCGCAGCATTGCCCGCGGCCCGTTGCAGTCCCAGCAGCGGATGGGTGGCCAGCTCGGGGTCCGACCGATCGGTCGACCGGTCGACGGGCCTCGGCGCTCGAGGTCGGCGGGTACCGCGGTGCACCGGTGGGTTCATCCGACCGCCTCCCGACTCTGCACATCGTTGTACCCGGAGGTCGGGCCCTTCGGAAGGGGCGCGGTCGAACCGACGACCGGCGGATCAGGATCTCCGACCCGCGGACGCCGGCGGCAGCGGAGCCGCTCCGTTGCCGGCGGCCGGTGAAGCGTCGTCCGTCCCGATCCCGACGTGGCCGAACAACCCGGACAGATCCAGCCCGAGCCCCTTGGCCATCTCGAGCACCTGGTTGAGCACCGCCGGGGTCACCGAGATGGCCCGCTGGATCGCGCCGCCCCCACCGGTGCCCTCGGACCCACCGGCGCCGCCGTCGACCACGACCAACCGGTCGATGCTGACGCCCTTGGCGATCGCGTCGGCCAGCTGCGGCAGCACCTGGATGAGCTGAGGCAGCACGTTCTGCCGAGCGGCCTGGTCGGACAGCTGGTTGAGCGCGTCCGCGCGCTTGGCCTGCCCGTCGGCCTCCGCCGTCATGACCGCACGGATGCCCTCCGCCTCGGCCAGCCGCAGCGCCTTATTGCCGGCCGCCTCGGCCTCCTTCTCCTTCTGCGACGCGCCGGCCAGGATGCTGCGCGCGTCGGCGTCGGCCTTGCCCTGCAGTTCCCGGCGCCGCGCGGCCGCCGTGGCCGCAGCGATGTCGGCATCCCGGAGTCCCTCGGCGCGCGCCACCGCGGCGCGGCGTTCGGCCTCGGCGGGCACCACCACGTCCGCCTGGACCGCCTTCTCCTGCTGGCGGGCCCGCTGCTCCTCCACCCCGATCTGCGCCTCGGTGCGCTCCCGGTCGGTGCGCACGCCGGCCAGGACGACGGCGCGCTGGGCCTCCGCTTCGGCCAGCGGGCCGGCCTGCCCGGCTCGGGCCTTGGCCGCGTCGACCTCGGTGGCGATCGCGGCCAACCGCAGGTCGCGTTCCTGGTTCGCCTCGGCAATCCTGGTGTCGGCCTGCGCGCGGGCGATCTTGCCCTGTTGCTCGGCCGCGGCCGACTGGATCGCCGAATCGCGCTCCGCGTTGGCCCGGCCGATGATCGCGTCCCGCTTCACCTCGGCGATCCGCCGCTGGCCCAGCGCGTCCAGGTACCCGTTGTTGTCCGAGATGTTCTGGATGTTGAAAACGTCCAGCTGCATGCCGATCGGCTGGAACGACTGCGCCGCTTCGTCCTTGACGCGGCGCATGAACTCCTCACGGTTGCCGTTGAGCTCCTCCACGGTCAACTGGGAGACGATGTTGCGCATCGTGCCGGACACGATCTCGGTCAGTTGCGGCTTCAACGCCTCGCGCGGGGTATCCAGATAGCGCTCGGTGGACAGCGCAAATGCCTCATGGGACGAGGAGAACTTCACCTGGCCCACCGCGGTCACGCTGACCGGCACGTTGTCCTTGGAGTAGACGTCCACGACCTTTGCCTCGATATTGAACGGCTCGATCGACATGACGTTGACCTGTTCCAGCAGCGGCATGCGGAACCTGGCCCCACCGTTGATGATCTTCGCCTCACCGCGGCCGGTGAACACCGCGACCTTGTTCTTCGGCACCTTGACGTAGTTCTTCGCGAACACCGTGGTGATCACCAGAATGACGGCCACCAGCACCGCCACGAGAACCAGCAGCCCACCCAGCCCGGACAGAAATTCCATACCCCTTACCTTCCTTCGAAACGCAACGGATCGGGATCGACCACCACGTGCTGCGCGGTGACGTCGACGACCAGAACGTCGGTGCCGGCCGGTAACTCGGCTCCGTCACCGGACACCGCGAAATCCGTGACCGGGGCGCCGTTGCGGTCCAGGAAACGCACGAGACCGCTTTCCCCGGAACGGATCCCGAGCGTGACCTGGCCGCGGCTACCGACATACGAGTCGCGGCTGAGCAGCAGGTTGGACTGTTGCCGCCACATCGGTCGCAGCACCAGCTGGCGAATGACGATCGCCATGCCGAAGAAGCCGACAAGGGCGATCGGGAGGGTGACCCACCCCGAGAGCCCGACGGCCTGCGCCCCGAGTCCGAACGCGCCGAAGCCGGCGGCCGCGCCGAGAATGACCCGGCTGGACAGCCACGATGGCCCGTCTGCCTCGATATGGCCTGCGTGCCCGGTGGTTTCGTGACCCGCGCCGGCGTCGTGAGCCATGTCGGTGTCGTGCGACAGTTCGGCGTCGTGCCCGAAACCGAACACCAGGGCCGCAATCAGCAGCAGGACGCTGACCAGCAGGACGCCGAGGTAGACGGCCGAGTAGGTGTCCATCGAACCTCCCTTCCGAAGAGTCGACCGGGTCGACGGAGCGACCGATCCGATCGAGGAACTCGATCGACGACGGATCAACTCGAAGGCGAACACAACCGAACTGGCCGGAATCGATGTCCCCACGATCACCGCGACCACGTGTGATTCGTGTCTCAGCTTAGCATGGCGAACCCTTCGCCTCCCGGTCGCGAACCCCGATTCGCACGCGGCGGCCTGTTACCGTGCGCGGCGTGCGCATCACCGCCGGGCGCCTGCTCACCACCGCGGATCTGGCTGCCACCTGCCTGTTTGCCATCGAGGGTGCGATCGTGGCCCGCTACGCCGACCTCGACGTGTTCGGCGTCCTGGTCATCGGATTCGTCAGCGCGCTGGTCGGCGGAATCATCCGCGACGTGCTGATCGGATACACCCCGCCGGCCTCACTGCGCAGCGCCCTGTACCCGATCACCGCCTTCGCCGGGGCCGGCCTGGTGATCGCCCTGGCCGGGCTGGTCGAGCAGGTTCCGCTCACCGTGGTCCAGGTGACCGACGCCGCCGGACTGGCGTTGTTCGCCGTGGTCGGTGCGACCAAGGCGATCGACTTCCGGATCAACTGGTTCGTGGCGATCCTGCTGGGCGCGGTGTCCGCGGTCGGTGGCGGCGTGACCCGGGACCTGCTGCTCAACGTCGTCCCCGGGATCCTGCGGCAGGACATCTACGCGGTCGCGGCGCTGGCCGGCGCGGCGGCCACGGTGCTGGCGCTGCGGCTGAACCTGCCCCGGGCGGCGGCGATGGCCATGGGCTTCGCGGTCTGCTTCGGTCTGCGCATGCTCAGCGTGTGGCTCGGCTGGAACTTGCCACGGGCGTGACCGCCAAGCCGGTTGCTAATCTCGATCTCCCACCGCCGACGTTGGGAGCTCGGAATGGACATCGGAATCGGTTTGCCGAACACCGTCCTGGAGGTCGACCGGGCCGGCATCGTCGAATGGTCCCGTCGCGCGGAGGCCGCGGGGTTCAGTTCGCTGGGCACCATCGACCGGCTCGTCTACCCGAACTTCGAGCCGCTGATCACGCTGGCCGCCGCCGCCGCGGTCACCGAGCGGATCCGGCTGCTGACCGACATCCTGATCGCACCCCTGCACTCCAACACCGCCCTGCTGGCCAAGCAGGTGGCCACGATCGACTGCCTGTCCGAGGGTCGCGTGGTGCTCGGGGTGGCCGTCGGCAGCCGACCTGACGACTACACGGCCAGCGGGGTCGAACTCAGCCGGCGCGGCCGGATCTTCGATGAGCAGTTGCAGACCATGACGTCGGTGTGGGCCGGCGAGCGGGGCATCGGGCCCGCGCCGTTCCGCGGCTCCCGACCGCAGCTGCTGATCGGTGGGACCCAACCGCGGTCCTTCGCGCGGGTCGCGCAGCATGCCGACGGCTGGACCAGCGGCGGCGGCGGTCCGCAGGCCTTCGCAGCGGCGATGCCGGCGGTCCGGCAGGCCTGGTCCGACGCCGGCCGGGACGGGAATCCGCGAAATGTCGCGTTGGCCTACTTCGGACTCGGCGACACCGCCGCCACCGACATCGCGCACACCCTGGGCAGCTATTACGCGTTCGCCGGGCCGTACCGGCAGACGGCCATTGACGGCGCCGCCGACGGGCCGGCCGCGGTCCAGGCGGTCATCGACGGTTACCGGGCGGCGGGTGCCGACGAACTCGTGCTGTTCCCGGCGTCAGCCGACCCGGCGCAGGTGGATCGGTTGGCCGAGATCGCCTTCGGCCGATGACCGGGCCGGCCCGCGATCCGGACCCCGCCGCACCGCCGTCGGGTTACTTCGAGGTCGACCGCTCCGCCGACGTCGTCGGCGCCAGCTTCGCCACCACCACCGACCCGCGGTTGCGGGAGATCCTGCAATCCCTGGTCGGTCACCTGCACGCGTTCGTCAAGGACGTGGAACCGACCGTCCCGGAGTGGGAGTCGGCGATCGCCTTCCTCACCGCCACCGGGCAGATGTGCGACGACGTGCGCCAGGAGTTCATCCTGCTCTCCGACGTGCTGGGCGTGTCGATGCTGGTGGAATCGCTGAACCACGCCGCCGGCGGCCGGCTCACCGAGGCCACCGTCGAGGGTCCGTTCCACATGGTCGCCTCGCCCGAGCGGCAGCTCGGCGCCGACATCAACGTCTCCGCCGAGCCCGGGGAGCCCTGCCTGGTCACCGGACGGGTGGTCGACCAGCACGGGATACCGGTCGCCGGCGCCTCGGTCGACGTGTGGCAGGCCAACGCTCGGGGCTTCTACGACGTGCAGCGACCGAACGAGATGCCGCAGGGCGAATTGCGCGGCCTGTTCCGGACCGACGCGGAGGGCCGCTTCCACTTCCGCACGATCGTCCCGGCCCACTACCCGATCCCGACCGACGGACCCGTCGGTGACCTGCTCCGGGCGACCGGACGGCACGGGTTCCGGCCGGCCCATGTGCATGTCGAGGTGTCCGCGCCCGGGCTGCGCACGCTGACCACGCACGTCTTCGTGGCCGGCAGCCCGTACCTGGACTCCGATGCGGTCTTCGGGGTCAAGCAGAGCCTGATCGTCGACTTCGCGACGGTCGACGATCCGGTGCGCGCCGCGTCGATCGGGCTGTCGAACCCGTTCCGGCACGCGGACTTTCCGGTCGTGCTGCGCCGTGACGAACGAGCGGGCGGATGACCACGGTCACCCGGCTGCCGGCCTGCCGGGTCCTCATCGGACCGGGTGCCCGACATGACATACCCGCCGAGGCAGCACTTCTCGGCGGTCGAGCGCTGCTGGTGGCGACGCGGTCGGCCGGAGCTGCCGCGGACGAACTGGCCGGCGCGCTCGGCGACCGGCTGGTCGCCCGGTTCGACGGGCCGGTGGCGCACACCCCGGTCGAGGTCACCGCACGGGCGATGGAGCTGGTCCGGGCGCGGGCTCCTGACCTGCTGGTCGCCATCGGTGGCGGGTCGGCGATCGGTCTGGCCAAGGCGATCTCGGCGCGCACCGGGCTGCCGCAGATCGCGGCGCCGACGACCTACGCCGGCTCCGAGGTGACCGGCGTGCTGGGTGAGACGGAGAACGGGACGAAGAAGACCCGCCGCGACCCGGCCCTGGCCCCGGGGACCGTGGTGTACGACGCCGAGCTGACCGTCGGCATGCCGCCCGGGTTGACCAGGACCAGCGCGCTGAACGCCCTGGCGCACGCGGTCGAGGCGCTGTGGGCGCCCGACGCGACTGCCCTCACCGACGCATTGGCGGTCGAGTCGTTCGCGCTGTTCCTGACCCACCTGCCGGCCGCCATCGCCCACGGCGCCGACCTGGGCGCCCGGCAGCCATTGCAGCAGGCCGGTTGGCTGGCCGGCCTGTGCCTGGCCCAGACGACGATGGGGCTGCACCACCAGCTCGCGCACGCGCTGGGCGGCACGTTCGACCTGCCGCACGCCGAGCTGCACGCCATGCTGCTGCCGCACGTGATGGCGTTCAATCTGCCGGCCGCACCGGCCGCCGCGGACCGGTTGACCCGGGCCGTCGGGCCGGATCCGGTGGCGGCCGTCCGGTCACTGGCCCAGGGGTACGCCGGACCGCGGACACTGGCCGAGCTCGGCGTGCCGCGGGCGGGCTTGCCGGCGGTGGCCGAGCGGGTGGCGGCCAACCCCTACCCCAACCCTCGATCGTTCGACGCCGACGAGCTGCTCGGCCTGCTCGAACAGGCGTGGTCGTGACGGCCGCCGGCCCGACCGTCAGCCGGCCCCGTCCGCCCGGGACGGCCCGGCCCGCAGGTGCGCCCGTTCGCCCTGCGCGCCGAACAGGCTGAGGAACTCCACGGCCTCGTCCCCGGCCGGCCCGAACCAGTGCGGGAGCCGGGTGTCGAACTCGACCACCTCGCCGGGGGTGAGAACGAGGTCGTGCTCGCCCAGGATCGCCCGGAGCCGCCCGTTCAGCACGTACAGCCACTCGTAACCCTCGTGGGTCTTCAGTTCCGGCGCGCGCCGGCTGCCGGCCGGCAGGATCAACTTGAACGCCTGGACACCGCCGGGCCGGCGGGTCAGCGGGATCATGGTCATCGTGCCGCGGGTGATCGGCCGCAGGTGGATGCGGGGGTCGCCGGTCGGTGGCGCGTCAACCAGCTCGTCGAGGGTGACACCGTGCGCCTTCGCCAGCGGCAGCAGCAGCTCGAGGCTCGGCCGGCGGACACCCGATTCCAGGCGGGACAGGGTGCTGACCGAGATGCCCGTCGCCGCGGCGAGGTCGGCCAGCGTGGTCGCCCGTTCCTGACGCAGCGCCCGCAGCCGCGGTCCCAGCGCCCGCAATGTGTCGTCCAGACGATCCTCGTCCCCACCGATCGGCTGCACGCCGACCATTTTGCCATTACCGCAAACCTACTTGCCTGTTCTTCGGCCGGTCCATCACAGTGGCCCCAGTTGTTGACAACGGTTCTCAACGGATGGACGAGGAGGCGGTCGGCATGACCGGATACGACGCGGTGGTGATCGGCGGCGGCGCCGCCGGATTGAACGGGGCCCTGATGCTGGCCCGGTCGCGCCGATCGATCCTGGTGGTCGACGCCGGCGAGCCGCGGAATGCGCCGGCCGGCGGCGTGCACGGGTTGCTGGGTCACGACGGGGTGCCACCGGCGGAACTGCTGGTTCGCGGCCGGGACGAGGTCCGGCGGTACGGCGGGCAGATCGAGGCCGGCACCGCGATCTCGGTGTCCGGGACGGTCGACGATTTCGTGATTGCGCTCGCCGACGGCCGGTCGGTCGGTGCCCGCCGGCTGCTGGTCGCCACCGGCCTCGTCGACGAGCTGCCACCCGTCCCCGGCCTACGCGCGCGGTGGGGCCGGGACGTCCTGCACTGCCCGTACTGTCACGGCTGGGAGGTCCGGGACCAGGCGATCGGGATCCTCGGCGGCCACCCCCGGGCGCTGCACCAGGCCCTGCTGTTCCGGCAGCTGAGCGCGGACGTCGTGCTGTTCGGCAACGACGCCCCGCTCTCGGCACAGGAGCGGCTCGAGCTCACCGCCCGCGAGATCCCGGTGGTGGAGGGCGCGGTCGTGGGTCTGCGGACCGAGGAAGACCGGCTCACCGGCGTCCGGCTGGCCGACGGCACGACTGTTCCGCGGCAGGCCCTGGCCGTGGCCACGCGAATGGTGGCCCGGGCCGACTTCCTGGCCGGGATCGGGCTTCGGCCGGTCGAGCACCCGCTCGGTGCCGGCGACTACCTGCCGGCCGACGCCTTCGGCCGTACCGAGGTCGCCGGCGTGTGGGCCGCCGGCAACGTCAGCGACCCGATGGCCCAGGTCGGGGCCAGCGCCGCTGCCGGGGCGTCGGCCGGGGCGCAGATCAACGCCGACCTGGTCATGGCGCAGACCCGGGCGGCGGTCGAGTCGCTGCGCGCGCCGGTGTGAAGAGACCGAGGCAGTGACGGCCGCGGGCAGTGACTAGGGTCGTCCGTCATGGCGACCCTGGTCTCGTTCCACGCTCACCCCGACGACGAGTCGATCACCGCCGGCGGACTGCTGCGGCGGGCGGCGGATCAGGGACACCGGGTGGTGCTGGTGTTCGGGACGCGCGGTGAGCTCGGCGAGGTGCCGGACGGCTTCCTCGACGAGGGCGAGCCGCTGTGGCAGCGTCGGGTGGCCGAGACGCTCGAGTCCGCCAGGATTCTGGGCGTCTCCCGCACCGAGTTCCTCGGCTACGTCGACTCCGGGATGATGGGCGAGCCGTCCAACGACGATCCGAGCTGCCTCTGGCAGGCCGATATCGACCAGGCCGCCGGCCGGCTGGCCGCGATCCTGCGCGAGGAGCAGGCCGACGTCCTGACGGTGTACGACGACAACGGCGGCTACGGTCACCCCGATCACATCCAGGTGCACCGGGTCGGGCTGCGGGCGGCCGAACTCGCCGGGACCGGGCGGGTCTATCAGCTCACCACGAATCGTGAGTACTTCGAGGCCGGGTGGGAACAGTTCCGGGCCGGCGCAGAGGCGGCCGGCATCGACATTCCGGACTCCGACGCTCCGGGCGTGGAGATGGGCAAACCAGAGGCGGAGATCACCGGCCGCTTCGATGTTTCCGACCAGCTGGAAGCCAAACGCGCGTCGATGCGGGCCCATGCCAGCCAGATCTCCGAGCACTCCCTTTTCCTCGGGATGCCCGAGGAGGCCTTCGCGTACGCCTTCGGTGTCGAGTGGGCGATCCGGGACGGCCAGGGACCGGGCATCACCGAGACCGATCCGATGGCAGGGTTGCCGGCATGACCCGGACCCTGCTCATCATCGACATCCAGAACGACTACTTCCCCGGCGGCGCCCACCCGCTGGTCGGGGCGACCGCGGCCGGCGATGCGGCGGCGGCCGTGCTCGCCGCCGCCCGGCGCGCCGGCGATCCGGTGGTGCACGTACAGCACGTCTGGGATGCACCGGACGCACCGTTCATGCGGCCCGGGACGCCCGGCATCGAGATCAACCCGGCGGTCGCGCCGTTGCCGGGTGAGCCGGTGGTGACCAAGTCCGCCCCCAACGCATTCGTCGGCACCGAACTGGCGACGCTGCTCGACCGGGACAGCACCCTGGTCGTGGTGGGCATGATGACGAGCATGTGCGTCGACTCCACCGTCCGGGCCGCCGCGGATGCCGGCTACACCGTGGAGCTGGTGCACGACGCCTGCGCCGCACCAGATCTGGAGTTCGGTGGCATCTCGGTGCCGGGCGCGGCCGTCCATGCGGCGTTCATCGCCGCGCTGGGCGACGGCTTCGCGACACTGCGGGCGAGCGCGGAGATCGCCGCCGGCTGAACCCGCCGCGGTAATTGCGGATGCGATCGGGTGCCGCATCGGCCATGCTGACGCGGCGCGCGGCCGTCCTGCGCGCTCCCGACAACCGAAGGCTGGTGATCAGCATGCCCACACATCTTGCCCCCAAGTGCATCTCGTGGGCCTCAGTGCTCGACGAGAACGCCAAGGAGCAGGCGATCCGCACCGGCTCGATGCCTTTCGTCTTCCCGCACCTGGCCCTGATGCCCGACGCCCACCTGGGCAAGGGGGCCACCGTCGGCTCGGTGATCCCGACCCAAGGAGCGATCATCCCGGCCGCGGTGGGGGTGGACATCGGCTGCGGCATGATCGCGGTGAAGACGTCGTTCACCGTGGCCCAGGTGCGGGCGGCCGCTCCGCTCGGCCGGCTGCGGACCCGGATCGAACAGTTGGTTCCGCTGTCCGCCGGTCACCACAACCGGACCCTGGACGTCGGCCCACACACTCGTTCCTACCTCGACGAACTGTCCGAGCTGGCCGAGCGGGCCGGGGTCGACCCGGCCCGTCATGCCAAGAACTGGCGGCTGCAGCTGGGTTCGCTCGGTTCGGGCAACCACTTCATCGAGGTGACCGCCGACGAGTCCGACGCCGTCTGGCTGTTCCTGCATTCGGGGTCGCGGGGGGTGGGCAACCGCATCGCCCAGCACCACATCGGCGTGGCGCAGCGGTACGCGGAGAAGAACTGGATCCAGCTCCCGGACCGGGATCTGGCCTACCTGGTGGAGCAGACGCCCGAATTCGACGCGTATGTCGCCGAACTCGGCTGGGCTCAGCGGTTCGCCCTGCTGAACCGGCGGGAGATGATGGACCGGGTCGAGCTGGCGTTCGCCGAGCACGTCGGGGCACCGGTGCAGCCGGTGGAGACGATCCAGTGCCATCACAACTACACCGTCCGCGAGACCCATTGGGGTAAGCCGGTCTGGCTGTCCCGGAAGGGGGCGATCGACGCGCACGAGGGCGTCGACGGCCTCATTCCCGGCTCGATGGGTACGGCGTCATACGTGGTGCGGGGCAAGGGCAATCCGGTGGCCCTGCATTCCTCCCCGCACGGCGCCGGCCGGCAGCATTCCCGGAGCGCGGCGCGAAAGCTGTTCACCCAGGACCAGTTGCGGACCCGGATGGCCGGCATCGAGTACCGGGACACCGACGCGTTCATCGACGAGATCCCGGACGCCTACAAGTCGATCGACGTCGTCATGCAGGACGCGGCCGATCTGGTGGAGATCCGGCACACCCTGCACCAACTGGTGAACGTCAAGGGCGATTGAGGCGGGTGGCGTTCTGGTCGGGACGATCAGAACGCCACCCACAGCGCCGCCGCGGCCAGCAGCAGCGATCCGGCGACACCGCCGAACACCCACCGCCGCACCGGTAACCGGAAGCGGCGGGCCAGCGCCATGAACACCCCGACCGCGACGGCCAGCACCGCCAGCAGGGCCGGGCCGCCGATGCCCAGTCCGAGCCCGGCGTCGCCGTCGTTCCAGGTCGGGTCGCCCAGCGTCGGGAACCATGTCGCCAGGGCGGCCAGGACGCCCAGCCCGAACAGCATCAGCGGCAGGAACAGCAGTCCGGCCGTCAGCACCGCAACGATCCCGACGAGGAGCGAGCCGAGGATCCCGGGGCGGACGGCCGGCCCGGCCGGGTCAGCCAAGCAGCACCGCCGGGTCGAAGCGGACCGGCACCGGGCCGTCGACCGTCACCATGTCGCCCGGCCCGCCCGTCGCGACCAACCGGTACTCGCCGCCGACCAGGTCGAACACCTGCACCGACGGGCCGGCCGGGTCCACCAACCAGCACTGCGCGATCCCACCCTCGGCGTACCGGGACATCTTCACCATCCGGTCGAACCGCGCGGTACTCGGCGACAGAACCTCCACCACCAGCGTCGGCGCCTCGGCGACGTTCTTCTCTCGCAATCTGTCGAGGCGGACCACCATGAGGTCTGGCTGCAGTGACGTGCGGCCGTCGGGCTGCCAGTCCACCGGCGCGACCAACACCTGATGGTCGGGCGGGCATACTCGATCCAGCAGCACCGTGAGCCGAACGATGGCGATCTGATGGCGAACCCTCGATGCAGGGCTCACCAGCAGCACCCCGTCCAGGATTTCGTAACGCTGCCCGTCGTCCGGCGAGTGCACCAGGTCATCGACCGTCCACTCACCGCGCACTCGCGGCGGCCAGGCCGGCGCCTGCTGTTCGACCGCTGACATACCCGCCATGATCCACCCTTCGCCCGGCCCACGTCAGCAGTCTGAACCAGATCGCCGACCCGTTCTCGAAGTGTCCACAATCCGCAGGCCAGCGGACGTGACGGTGGGCACGGAATAGGTCGTCGAGCGGCCGGGTTGCCCTGGGTGAGCGGCCGGGCCACCGGCCACCGGGGTCCACCGCCGCACCTCGGACACGTACCGAGGAAGGCAAGTCCCATGCCGTCGCTGTTCGACCCCATCACCCTGCAGGACCTGACGCTGAAGAACCGGATCTGGCTGTCCCCGATGTGCCAGTACAGCGTCGAGAAGCAGGACGGCGTCCCCACCGATTGGCACCTCGTGCACCTGGGCTCGCACGCCGCACTCGGCTACGGCCTGATCCTGACCGAGGCCACCGCCGTCACCCCGGAGGGCCGGATCAGCCCGCAGGACACCGGCATCTGGAACGACGAGCAGATCGTCGCCTGGCGGCGGATCGTCGATTTCGCCCACGCCCAGGGCACGTCGATCGGCGTCCAGCTCGCCCACGCCGGCCGCAAGGCCTCGACCGCCACGGCATGGCTCGGCCATGGCACGGTCCCGGAGAGCGAGGGCGGCTGGCCGACCGTCGCACCGTCCGCCGTCGCATTCGACGGGTATGCCACCCCGGCCACGCTGACCATCGAGCAGATCGGCGACATCGTCACCGCTTTCGCCGACGCCGCCCGCCGCGCCGACGACGCCGGATTCGACGTCGTCGAGGTGCACGCCGCCCACGGGTACCTGCTGCACCAGTTCCTGTCCCCGCTGGCCAACCGCCGCACCGATGAGTACGGCGGCAGCTTCGAGAACCGCACGCGGGTGGTCCTGGAGGTGGTGGACGCGGTCCGCGCGGCCTGGCCGGCCGGGAAGCCGGTCCTGGTGCGGATCTCCGCGACCGACTGGGTCGACGGTGGGTGGACCGTCGCCGAGAGTGCCGAACTGGGCGGGCTGCTGCGGGCGCACGGCGTCGATCTGATCGACACCTCGTCCGGCGGCCTCGACCCGGCGCAACAAATCACCGTCGGCCCCGGCTACCAGGTGTCGTTCGCCCGCGATGTCCGCACCAAGAGTGGCATCCCCACCGGAGCGGTCGGGATGATCACCGAACCCGTGCAGGCGCAACAGATCCTGGACGAGGGGTCGGCCGACGTCGTGCTGCTCGCCCGCGCCGCGCTGCGCGAACCGGCGTGGCCGCTGCGGGCCGCCCACGAGCTCGGGCTTCCCCGGGACCGGGCGCCGTACCCCCCGCAGTACCTGCGCGGCGCCTGGCGGTGATCCGGGACCGCTCAGCCGCCGGCGATCTCGCCGGTGAGGTAGCGCTGCAGGGTGGGCGCGACCGCGACCACGACCTGGTCCACGGTCGCGGACGCCAGTGGCTCCACCCGCACGATGTAGCGGGCCATCACCAGCCCGATCATCTGGCTGCCGACGAGGGCGGCGCGCAGCGGCCCGTCATGCTCGCCGAGCACTCCGGAGAGCCGGCGCAGGATCTGGTCGGTGACGAAGGTGCGCAACAGCACCGTCGATTCCTCGTGGGAAACCGCGGATCTCACGAGGATGATCATCGGGCTGGGCATCCCGACCACGTCCCATTCGCCGAGCATCCGGCGAAGCAGGCGCTCCCCCAGCCCTTCCGGACCGCCGTCGAGGACGCCGGCCAGCAACTGGTCCGGGTCGACGGTCGGTTCCATCGCGGCGCGAAACAGGCCGGCCTTGTCGCCGAACCAGTGCCGGATCATGCCCGTGTCCACCCCGGCGTCGGTGGCGACCTGTCGGATGGACGCGCCGGCATACCCCCGGTCGGTGAAGGCGCGACGGGCGGCCGCCAACACCTGGCTCCGGGTGCTGGACGCGCCGCCGGAGGGCCGCCCCGGTCGCCGGCCCCGGCCCGTCCGCCCGGCCACGCCTTGAGTCACTCGCCCGCCATCCGCACCACACCGGCCGCACCGTCAACGGTGATCTGCATCCCCGACCGGATGTCCCGGGTGGCCCCGGCCACGCCGACCACGGCGGGAATCCCGTACTCCCGCGCCACCACCGCGCCGTGACTGTTCGACCCACCCATTTCCATCACCAGCCCGCCGGCGGTCAGGAACAACGGTGTCCAGCCGGGATCGGTGGAGGGCGCGACCAGGATCTCTCCGGGTTCGAGCCGCGCGCCGACCGGATCGAGGATCACCCGGGCGACCCCGGTCACGGTGCCCGCCGAGGCCGGCGAGCCGACCAGCGTGCCCGGCTCACCGGTGGTGGCGACGTCCGCGACCGCCTCCGGTTCCGTGCCATCGGACAGCACCACCCGGGGCACGTGCCGCCGCCCCAACTCCTGCTCGTACCGCGCCCGGCGCTGCGCCACGGTCACCCGCAGATCCTGGCCGGCAGCCGCCGCCTTGACCTCGTCGAAGTCGAGGAAGAAGACGTCGTCCGCCGCGTTCAGCGCGCCGGCCGCGGCCAGTTCGGCGCCGACCCCGGCGAGAATGCCGCGGGACCGGGCGATCGCGGTGATCATCAGGAACTTCGGCATCTCCCGCAGCCCGACCAGGGCGCGGGCGCGGCGCAGCCCGAACGAGACCAGCACACCGCGCAGCGGGCCTCGCCGGCGTGCACGTCCGACCAGGTCGTGCACCATCTCCTCGGCCTGCCGTACCCCGTCGGCGAACCGGCGATCCGGCGCCACGGCGGTGGCGCCGGCGCCGGTGTCCAGCCGCAGGTATCCCGCGAGCACGCCGAACAGGTGGGCGGGATCGTCGGACCAGCGGGGCAGGCCGAGGTCGATCTCCGCGACCGCCCGTTGCCCGTACCGGGCCAGAAAGGCGGCCATCTCCCGCTGCAGCACCGCCGGCAGGTCCCCGGCCCGATACCGAACCGAGAGCTCGTCGGCTGCGGTCGAGGCCAATAGGTCCGCGCTCGCCCGGTCGCCGCGCACCCGGACCGCCATATCCCACAGGGACATGTCCATCTCGGTCGTCACGTTGTGTGGAACCCCGCGGAGCACCGTCTCCGCGTCGGTGGCGGTCACGTCGCCGCGCAGCAACCGCCAGGCCAGGCCCAGCCCGGCGAAGCCGACCACGGCGGCCTGCAGGATTCGCGGTGCCAGCGGGAACGACCCGGACAGCAGGTCGATCGCGGCGTCCACCCGCTCCCGGATCGGCGCGCTCGGCGGCGGCACCGGTGCGCGCTCGATCCGGGTCAGCGAACGCCGCGCGGAGCGGATCGCCGCGGCCGGCCGGACCGCCGCGCGAAGCGCACCGAACGGCGCCCGAACGGCGACCACCGCCCGCAGGATGGTGCGGACCCCGGCCCGCCGCGATCCGGGCAGCACGGAGAACCGCGGGTCGTCGAACAACCCGCGCAGCACGACCGCCGACCGGGCCTCCATGACGTCCAACCCGCGCGGGGCGATGGCGCGCCCGATCCGGGACCGCAGCGCCGGGGTGAAATCGGCGAAGACCCGCTCGGCGGCGATCGCGAAACCGGCCGGGCCACCGGTGATCGACTCCGGTGGATAGCCGGCCAGGGTGGGCAATCCACCGCCGATCACCCGCAACGCCGCCTGCCCCATCGGCGTGATCGGCCGGTGCAGACCCTGGGCCAGGGTGACACAGAAGAAGACCCGAACATCGCCGGCAGCAACGGGTTTCGATCGGACCGGGACCGGGAACAGGGTGGTGATCGGCCGGGACTGGGTCAGCCACAGGTCACCGGCCGGATCGAACGCCCACTCGATGTCCTGGGGTGAACCGAATGCCGATTCCACCCGGTCGCCCAGCTCGGCCAACTCCCGGACCTCGCCGTCGGTCAGGCAGTACGTCCCGGATCCGCCGACCGTCCGCCGCAAGATCCGCCCGGTCGCGGTGTCGACGACGAAATGATCGGGGTCGACGCTGCCGGACACCACCGCCTCGCCCAGTCCCGGTGCGGCATCGATCACCGCCTGCCGGCGCCGCCCGGTGATCGGGTCGGCGGTGAACAGCACACCGGCGGCCCGGGCGTCGACCATCCGTTGGACCACCACGGCGAGGGCGACGTCGTCGTCGATGCCCTGCGACGCGCGGTAGGCCACGGCCCGGTCGGTCCACAGCGAGGCCCAGCATCGATGGACGGCGTCGAGCACGGCATCGATGCCGACGACGTTCAGGTAGGTGTCCTGCTGACCGGCGAAGCTGGCGCCGGGCAGATCCTCCGCGGTCGCCGAGGACCGCACCGCCACCGGCACGTCCGGTCCCAGGTCCGCGTAGCGTTCCCGGATCGCGTCCGCCACCGGCGCGGGCATCGGCGCGGCGAGCACCGCCGATCGCGCAACCGCCGCCGCGTTGGCGTCGACGGGGACCGGGACCGGCAGTCGCCCGTCGGTGGCCGCCCGATACGCGGCCGTGCCCACACAGAAGCCGTCCGGCACGCGGAATCCGGCCGCGAGGAGCTCGCCGAGATTGGCGGCCTTCCCGCCGACCTGCGCCAGCTGCGAACTCGACAGGTCGGACAGCTCGAACACGACGGACGCAACGGTGGTCATCGACAAGCCCCTTGATTAATTCCACAAGTGTGGAGTTACTGGTCAGCCTGACACCACCGACCACGACGCGCAAGGGTTGCATCATGACGCCATGGGCCAACCACCGCCGCGCCGCAACCGGGTCACTCCGTCCGGTGAGATCGTGCCCATCGACGTGCGCGGGGCATGGACGGGAAACCGGGGAATCCTGCACCGCGGAGGTGGCGACGACGCCCGGATCGTCCGACAGCACGCCGGGATCGCCTGGATCACCTGCGTTCTGGACTTCCGCGGACGGCGCATCCCGCAGTGGGCACCCGGCCACTACACGCCGCTGTTCTTCCCCGACGAGGCCGTGGCCTTCGCCGCCGGGCACCGGCCGTGCGCGGAATGCCGGCGCCCGGCGTTCCGCGCCTTCCTCGACGCACTCGCCGCCGCGGGTCCGGACGGCGACCCCGACGAGCGTCTGCCGGTGCCGAACCGGGCACCGGATCTGGACCGTCTGCTGGACCGGCAGCGCCGGTACCCCCGAAGCTCACGCCGCCGGCTGCACGACCGCCCGTGGCGGGAACTGCCCGACGGCACGTTCGTCGTGCTCGGGGACGAGCCGGCCGTGGTGATCGGGGACGCGGTGATCGGCTGGACCGTCGACGGGTACGGCCCGGCGCAGGTCCGCCCGGCCCGCGGCGCGGCCCGGCTGCTCACCCCACCGGCGACGGTCCGCGCGCTCGCCGCCGGGTACCCGGTGCAGATCGACCGCCGCGCCCGGTCGTCGGCCCATCAGGCCCGTTCGAGCACCGACGGGTCGAGCTCGGCCACGGACCGATAGCCACACAGGCCCAGCGTCAGGTCGAACTCGGCCATCAGGTTGGCCAGCTGCTCGTCGACGCCCCGCCGGCCGGCCAGACCGAGCGCCAGCGCGTAGGGCCGCCCCACGCACACCGCCCGGGCACCGAGCGCGACCGCCTTGAGCATGTCGGCGCCGCCGCGGATCCCCGAGTCCATCAGCACCGGAACCGCACCGCCCACCGCCGCGACCACCTCCGGCAGGCTGTCCAGTGCGCCGCGGGCACCGTCCACCTGCCGGCCGCCGTGCGTGGACACGATGATCCCGTCGACTCCGGCGTCGAGCGCCCGGCGGGCGTCGTCACCGCGTTGGATCCCCTTGAGCACGATCGGCAGCGAGGTCAGCGACCGCAGCGCCGGCAGGTCGCTCCAGGTCAGCGATGGCCGTGAGTAGGTCTGTAGGAACGTCTGCACGATCGCCCGGGCTCGGCCGGGCGGCCGGGCGGTGCTCGACATCATCCGGGCGACCGACCGGAGTACCGCGGGCAGCTCGGCCAACCGGGGCCGCCCAGCGGGGCCGGCCGGGCCGGCCGGGGCGGTGCCGGCCAGCCGCCGGAACACCGGGTCGGAGGTGTACTGGGCCAGGCCGTCCCCCACCGCGAACGGCAGGTACGCCCGGTCCAGGTCGCGGGGTCGCCAGCCGAGCATGGTGGTGTCCAGGGTGACGACGATCGCCGAGCAGCCGGCCCGCTCGGCCCGGCCGACCAGGCTGGCGACCAGCTGGTCGGAGGTCGACCAGTACAGCTGGAACCACCGCGGCGCGTCCCCCATCGCCGCCGCGCACTGCTCCATCGCGACGGACGCCTGATTGGAGAAGATCATCGGGACACCGTGCGCGGCGGCGGCCCGGGCCACCGCCAGGTCGCCCTCCCGGTGCACGATGCCCAGCGCCCCGATCGGGGCGAGCAGCAGCGGAGCCGGCAGCCGGCGACCGAACAACTCGACCGAGGTGTCCCGGACGGACACGTCGCGCAGCACCCGCGGCACCAGGCGCCACCGGTCGAACGCGGATCGGTCGGCGTCCATCGTCGACTCGGACCCGGCGCCGCCGGCCACGTACCCGTACGCCTTCGGCGTCAGCCGCCGGCGCGCCCGGCGGTCGAGCTCGACCCAGGTGGTCGGCACCGCGGGCCGCCGGCCGAGAACACCGCCGGCGTAGATGTGCGACTGACGGGCGCGGCCGATCGATTCGAGTGCGGCCGCGGGCAGGGTGACCTGGGACATCGGTCCAGCCTGACCCACCTCCGGGCGCCCGACCACCCGGGTCCGTGGTCCGCGGGGCGAAGACCGGCGATTGAGCACCGCACGGCCCGGGAACATGCGCCGCGCAGGCAACCCAGGAGAGGCAGATCCGTGAGCAAGGACGACGAAAGGTGCCAGCCGGGCGACGAGGTGTCCTGGCGCACGCACGGTACGACCACCCACGGCACCGTGGAGCAGCAGATCACCACGGACACCGAGGCCGCCGGCCGGACCGTGCGGGCGTCCGCGGACGACCCGCAGTACCTGGTCCGCAGCGACAAGTCCGGCCGGACCGCAGTGCACCAGCCGGACGCGCTGGATCCAGACGCGTCCGGACGCCGGTCATGACCGCGAGTGCCGCCGGTGCGGCCCGCTCGGCCAAGGACGGCGCCGAGCGCGCCGGCGGGCAGGCGGTGGACAGCAAGCCGTTCCGGATCCTGGTGACTGTCGGCCTGGTCACCTACGGCATCGTGCACATCCTCGTCGGCTGGATCGCCGCGCAGGTCGCCTGGGGCGGCACGGGCGGCGGCCAGGAGGCGTCCCAGCAAGGCGCGCTGGCCGAGATGGCCCAGAACCCGGTCGGTGTCGTCGTGCTGTGGCTGACGGTGCTCGGCCTGTTCGCGATGACGGTCTGGCAGGCGGCCGAGGCCGCCTGGGGGCATCGGGACAAGCCGTCCGGATTCAAACGCGTCCGCAAGCGGCTGAGCTCCGTGGGCCGGGCAATCACCTACGCGGCGATCGCCGTCGCCGCCATCTCCGCGCTGCAGGGAGCGTCCCAGTCGGGCGATCAGAAGCAGGAAGGCTGGACCGCCCGGCTGCTGGAGCTGCCGTTCGGCCGGATCCTGGTCGGCGCCGTCGGCGTGGTGATCGTGGTCATCGCCGTCCGGCTGGTGATCAAGGGGATCAAGCGCAAGTTCACCGAGGACCTGGCGGGCGGCGCCTCGGCCGGCGTGCAGCGCCTCGGCCAGGCCGGCTACATCAGCAAGGGGGTGGCCATGGCCGTGGTCGGCGGGCTGTTCGGCTGGGCCGCGGTGACCTACGACCCCAGCAAGGCCGGCGGCCTGGACGACGCCCTGCGCACCATCAACTCGGCGCCGCTCGGGTCGGTGCTGCTGACCGTCGTCGCGCTCGGGCTGGTCTGCTTCGGCGTCTATTGCTTCTTCTGGGCCCGGCACCCGAAGATCGACGCGGGAACCGGCCAACGGTCCGGCGAAACCGCAGGTACCCGGGCAGCGGGCGGCCGGACGGCATGACAAGCTGACTCGACGCGGCGACGGCCGCGTCGAGTCCAGCCCTGCCGAGGAGTGCCCGCCGTGGGTGACAAGAAGAACAAGGTCGTCGATCCGGATCGCCCGCCGAAGATCAAGAAGTCCGCGTACGAGGCCGAACTCCGCCGCCTGCAGACCGAACTGGTCACCATGCAGCAATGGGTGCGCGAATCCGGCACCCGGATCGTGGCGATCTTCGAGGGCCGGGACGCCGCCGGCAAGGGTTCGGCGATCAAGCGGATCACCGAGTTCCTCAACCCCCGCACGGCCCGCATCGTGGCGCTGCCGGCGCCGACCGAGCGGCAGCGAACCCAGTGGTACTTCCAGCGGTACATCGAGCATCTGCCCGCGGCGGGCGAGATCGTGCTGATGGACCGGTCCTGGTACAACCGGGCCGGCGTCGAGCGGGTCATGGGCTTTTGCACCACCGACGAGTACCGGCGATTCCTGCACCAGGCGCCCATCTTCGAGCGGCTGCTGGTCGAGGACGGAATCCTGCTCTTCAAGTTCTGGTTCTCGGTGTCGGACGTCGAGCAGGAACGCCGATTCCACTCGCGGCTCACCGACCCGATGCGCCGGTGGAAGCTCTCGCCGATGGACGTGCAGTCGATCAGCCGCTGGGAGGACTACTCGCGGGCCAAGGACGAGATGTTCATCCACACCGACATCCCCGAGGCGCCCTGGTACACCGTGGAGAGCGAGGACAAGAAACGCTCGCGGATCAACGTCATCGCGCACATCCTCGAGCACGTACCGTACGAGCACATCGAACCCGAACCGGTCACCATCCCCGAGCGGCCGCCGGGCACCAGCTACCTGCGGCCGCCCCGGGAGGAGTTCAAGTACGTCAAGGACCACGCCTCTTCTCTGGTCAAGCCGGCTTTGTAGGGGGGTCGGCGGCCGGTCAGATCGTCATGGCCGCCAACACCTGCGGCACCGCGGCACCGCCACCCGCGCCCGAGGCGGTGACCCGGCCCGAGGCGAGCACGTAGTAGTGCGCGGCCGCGCCGAGCGCGAAACCGACGTGCTGCTCGACCAGCAGCACGGACAGTCCCCCCCGCGCGGTGAGATCCATGATGGTCTGCTCGATCTCGGCCACCACCGACGGTTGGATGCCCTCGGTGGGCTCGTCCAGGATCAGCATCTTCGGCTCGGTGATCAGCGCCCGGGCGATCGCCAGTTGCTGGCGCTGACCGCCGGACAGCAGGCCGGCCTTGCGCCCGAGCAGCCCGGCCAGCGCCGGGAACAGGTCGAGCGCCTCGGCGATCAGGTCCTTGCCCCGGCGCCGGCCGTCGGCGACCAGCTGCAGGTTCTCCAGGGTGGTCAGCTGACCGAAGGACTGCTGGCCCTGCGGGACGTAGGCCAGCCCGCGGGCCACCCGCTGGTTCGGCGCCAGTGTGGTGACATCCTCACCGAGCAGTCGGATCTGGCCCGACCGCGGCTTGAGCAGCCCGACCGCCGCGCGCAGCAGCGTCGACTTGCCGGCCCCGTTGTGCCCCATCACGGCCACCACGCCGTCCTCCGGCACCGCGACCGAGACCCCATGGATCACGTCCGTCCGTCCGTAACCGACGTGCACGTCAGTCAACTCGAGCATCATGACGAGGCCCCTTCCGGAACCGAACCGGCCGATTCGCCGGCCGGCGTGACCTGACCACCATCGGCCTGCCCGACCTCGAGCGCGACCTGTTCGGCCTGCGCGGCGATCACCTCCACCACGTCCGCACCGCCGGCCAGGGCGTGCCCCGCGGTGCCCAGGTAGACCTCCTGCACCTTCGGGTCGGCCTGCACCTGGGCGACGGTGCCCTCGGACAGCACCTTGCCGGCCGCCAGCACCGTGACCGATGTGGCGAACGATCGCATGAAATCCATGTCGTGCTCGACGATCACGACAGTGCGGTCCTGGGCGATGCGCTGCAGCAACCGGCCGGTCTCGTCCCGCTCCTCGGCGCTCATCCCGGCCACCGGCTCGTCCAGCATCAGCAACTGCGAGTTCTGCACGAGCAGCATGCCGATCTCCAGCCACTGCTTCTGCCCGTGCGCAAGGATGCCCGCCGGCACGTCGGCGAGCTCGACCAGAGAGATGGTCTCCAGCACCTCGTGCACCGGGCCGGGCACCCCGTGGCGCCTGCGCAGCAGCGAGAGCTTCTTGCGCGACGCTCCCGCCGCGATGTCGAGATTCTGCAGCACGGTGAGCTTCTCGAACACCGTCGCCGTCTGGAAGGTGCGCCCCACGCCGAGTGTGGCGATCGTGTGCACCTTACGCCCGGACAGCTGCTGCCCGGCGAACTCGATGTAGCCGGTGGACGGCACCAGGCCGCTGACCGCGTCGATCAGCGTCGTCTTACCGGCCCCGTTCGGCCCGATGAGGAACCGCAGATCGCCCTTGAGCACGGTCAGGTCGACGTCGTCGACCGCCACGAAGCCGTCGAAGGCGACCCGCAGCTTGCTGATTTCCAGGTAGTCGGACACGTCAGGCCGAACCCTTCACCATGTCGGGGCGATCCGCGCCGGCCGGATCCACCGGCGGCCCGGCCGGCCGCGATGGCCGCCGCAGCCGCCCGAGCACCGAGCCGAGCGACGCCAGCCCGCCGGGCAGGAACGCCACCACGAGCATGAACACCGCGCCCTGGAAGTAGATCCAGAACGAGGGGAAGGACTCGGACAGGCTGGTCTCCATCCAGGCGATCGCGATGGTGCCCAGTACCGGCCCGAGCAGGGTGGTCCGCCCGCCGATGGCCACCCCGATCAACATCGAGATCGACGGCACGATGCCGACATCGGCCGGCGAGATGATGCCGACGATCACCGTGAACAACGCGCCGGCGATGCCGGCCATCACCGCCGCGATCACGTACGCGACCGTCTTGACGTTGGCCGGGTCGTAGCCCAGGAACCGGACCCGTTCCTCGCTGTCCCGGCAGGCCACCAGCAGCTCGCCGTACCGGCTGACGTACAGCTGACGGACGATCAGCACCATCGCCAGCAGCACGCCGGCGGTGATGAAGTACACCATCCGCTTGTTCGCCGGATCGGTCAGATCGAACCCGAAGAAGGACCGGAACCCGTTGAGCCCATTGGTGCCGCCCGTGGTCGCCTGATTGCCGATCAACAGGATGGCGAACGCCGCCGCCAGGGCCTGGGACAGGATGGCGAAGTAGGCGCCCCGTACCTTGCGCTTGAACGTGGCCAGGCCCAGCACCAGCGCGAGGATCCCGGGGATAGCGACAATTCCGATCAGGGTGATGATGTCGCTGCGGAACGGCTCCCACCAGGCCGGCACGGTGCCGGAACCGTAGAGCCGCATAAAGTCCGGGACACCGGACGGCCCGGCGTCGTCCAGCTTCATGTGCATGGCCATCACGTAGCCGCCGAGGCCGAAGAACACGCCCTGGCCCAGGGTCAGCATGCCGCCGCGACCCCAGGCCAGACCGATGCCGACGGCGATGATCGCGAAGCACAGGTACTTGCCGAGCAGGTTCAGCCGGAAGTCGGACAGCACCGCCGGGGCCACCAGAAACAGCAGGACCGCCCCGATCGCCAGCCCGAGCCACACCCGATAACCCGTCAGGTATCTCATGCCGGCACTCCCGACGGGTCACTCGCAGGCTCCGCGCCCCTCCCGGGCGTGCCGCCGCGGTGTTGATGATTCGCTCGCTGTCGCTCGCTCATGCCAGGCTCCTGGTCCGCACGTTGACGATGCCCTGCGGCCGGATCTGCAGGAAGACCACGATCGCGATGAACACCAGGACCTTGGCGATGCTGGCCGAGGTCCAGAACTCGAACCCGGACCGCAGCAGGCCGAGTGCGAACGCGGCGATCACCGCGCCCTTGATCTGCCCGATGCCGCCGACGACGACCACCAGGAACGCGTCGATGACGTAGTTCGTGCCCAGAGTCGGCCCGATAGAGCCGATCTGGCTCAGTGCAACCCCGGCGATGCCGGCCAGCCCGGACCCGATGAAGAAGGTCGTCCGGTCGGTCCGGCGGGTGGAGATGCCGGACGTCTCGGCCAGTTGGCGGTTCTGCACGGTGGCTCGGATCCGCCGGCCGAGCGACGTCATGGTCAGCACCAAGGTCAGCGCGGCGACCGCGGCCAGCGAGAGCAGCAGGATGAAAATGCGGGAGAGCGGCAGGTTCACGCCGAATAGCTCGACCGACCCCTTGAGCCAGCTCGGCGCGGGCACGTCCACGTTGGGTGCGCCGAAGATGTCCCGGGCCGCCTGCTGCAGGATCAGCGCGACACCCCAGGTGACCAGCAGGGTGTCGAGGGGCCGGTCGTACATCCGGCGCAGCAGGGTGGCCTCCAGGACGACGCCCATCAGGCCGGCGACCAGGAAGCCGACCGGCAGCGCGACGAGCAGCGACACCCCGGGCGAGGAGAAGACGAACTGCATCAGGTACGCGGTGTAGGCCCCGGCCATGATGAACTCGCCCTGCGCCATGTTGATGACGCCCATCTGACCGAACGTCAGCACCAGGCCGAGCGCGATGAGCAGCAGGATCGAGCCGACGCTCAGACCCGCGAACACCTGGGAAACGAAAGTATCCATGCCGTCCTGTCTCTCGGCTGGTGGATCCCGGCGACCGCCGGCCGCGCCGCGGGTGCGGAGCGGCCGGCGGTGACGGGCGGACTCAGCCGGTGGCCAGCCCCGCGGCCCACGGGTAACCGGTGAGGAACGGGTCAGGCTGGATCGGCGCGGGCGAGCTCCACTCGGTGTAGAGCAGGCCGTCCGGGCCGATCTTGCCGATCAGCGCGGTCTTGCTGATGTGGTGGTTCGCACCGTCGACCACGACCGTGCCCTCGGGCGCGTCGAACGTGATGCCGTCGGCCGCCGCCTGGATCGAGGCGGTGTCGAACGCCTTGGCCTTCTCGGCCATCAGCTTCCACAGATACAGCGAGGTGTAGGCCGCCTCCATCGGGACGAACTTCTTGTTCACCGGGGTGTCGATCGTCTGGAAGTAGTTCCAGGCGGCCAACTGTCCGACCACGTTGTCCAGGCCGATGCCGCCGACCTCCTCCTCGGCGATGGACACGCTGACCACCGGCATGGTCTCCGGCGTCAGGCCGACGTTGCGGTACTGCTTGAAGAATGCGACGTTCGAGTCACCGTTGAGCGTGTTGAAGACCGCGTCCGCACCGGAGGCCTGCACCTTGTTCACGATGGTGGAGAACTCGGTGTCGCCGAGCGGGGTGTATTCCTCGCCCTTGATCTCGATGCCGTTCGCCGCCGCGTACGCCTTGATGATCTTGTTGGCGGTCCGCGGGAAGACGTAGTCGCTACCCACCAGGAACAGGCTGGTCACGCCCTGCTCCTTGAGATAGTCCAGCGCCGGAACGATCTGCTGGTTGGTCGTCGCCCCGGTGTAGAAGATGTTCTTGCTCGCCTCCAGGCCCTCGTACTGCACCGGGTAGTACAACAGCGAGTTGTTGCCTTCGAACACCGGCAGCATGGCCTTGCGCGACGCCGACGTCCAGCCGCCGAATACCGCTGCGACACAGTCGCTCTTGATCAGTTTCTCGGCCTTCTCAGCGAACACCGTCGGCTCGGATGCGCCGTCCTCGGTGATCACGTCCAGGGTCTTGCCGTTCACCCCGCCGGCCGCGTTGATCTCGTCGGCCGCCATCTGCAGCGAGTCGTGCACCGTCTTCTCGCTGATCGCCATCGTGCCCGACAGCGAGTTCAGGAAGCCGATCTTGACGCTGTCGCCGGAGGTGTCGACGCAGCCGGCCGCCGCTGCGCCGGGGACCGAGCCCGACCCGCCGGCCGCGGCCGAGGTGGTGGATGCGGTGTCCACCCGCGAACCGCAGGCGGTGAGCGCGAGCAACGCGGCGAGCGCCACGGCGGGGCCGCGGGTGCGGCGCAGCGTCGAACGGAAGGTCGGACGGGTCATGCGGAGCCCCTTCACTGGGCCGGGCGAACGCGTGCACGACTGCCGGACACGTCGGTGGGCCGGGGCGTGCAGCAGTGCGTTTCACTACCGGGACGTCAGGCTGATGCGAGGTCGGTGGGTACCGAGGCTCCGCGGCGGATGGGTGGGGTCGCCAGCCGGAACCCGGATCACCCCGGCGGACCGGGGATCACGCAGCGACCGTAGGAGTCCTGTGTTTCCGCTGAGGACACCACTCGTTAACTCGAGATTGCCGAGCACGGTTGACGTAGTGGATCGTTATCCGAACTCAACCCTGCGTGGCGCCCCGGTCAACCTTTCGGGTTGGTCGGCGCCCGGACGGGAGAGCACGCCCCAACTCGGCGGTGATCCGGGCGACCCGGTGCCGGACGTCCGCCCGGATGGCCGCTTCGTCCAGGGTGGTGAGCCGGCCGGCGGCGAGCAGGCGCCGGCCGGCCACCACCACGTCGGTGACGTCGGACCCCCGGGCGGAGTACGCCAGGTGCGCCACCGGTTCGGGCATCGGGGTGGCGTGCGGCGCGGTGACGTCCAGCATGATCAGGTCGGCCGGTTCGCCCACGGCGAGGCGCCCGGAGAGCCGGTCACCGAAGGCGCGGGCCCCACCCCGGGTGGCCATCCGCACCACGTCGGCGGCCAGCACCGCGGTGGGATCGCGCCGAGTGCCGCGCGCGACCAGCGCCGCCGTCTTCATCTCCTCGAACATGTCCGCGCTGTTGTTGGAGGCCATCGAGTCGGTGCCCAGCCCGGCACAGACGCCCGACCCCTGGAACTCCGGAACGGGCGCGACCCCGGCCCCCAGCTTGAGGTTGGACACCGGGCAGTGCGCCACCGAGACGGTGGGCCGGGCGAGGATCGCCAGGTCCGCGTCGTCGTGCGGGTGGACCGCATGCGCGACGTGCAACCGGCCGGCGTCCAGGCCGACCCGGTGGGCCAGGGCGATCGGCGAGCACCCGTTGCGGTCCAGGCTGTCCCGCACCTCCCCCGCCGTCTCGGACAGGTGGATGTGCACGGGCAGGTCGTGGGTCGTGGCGCGCCGGGCGACGTCCGCCAGCAGCTCGGGCCCGCAGGTGTACGGGGCGTGCGGGCCGAACGACACCTGGACCAGCTCGTCGCCGGCGAACTCGGCGGCCAGGGTCGATGTCCGGTCCAGCACCTGGGCGCCGGTCTCCGGGGTGGCCGCCGGGTACGCGACGGCGTCGTACCCGAAGACCGCGGTGGCGGCCAGCACCCGCAGCCCGGCGTCGCGCACGTCGCCCACCAGCCCGGCGTCCCACAGGTACATGTCGGCGAAGGCGACCGTGCCGGACCGGATCATCTCGGCCATGGACAGCAGCAGGCCGGCCCGGATGTCGTCCCTGGTCATCCGCAGCTCGAACGCCCGGATGTGGCCGAGCCAGCGGTCGAGCGGCTCGTCGTCGCTGTGGCCGCGCAGCAGCGACATCCCGGCGTGGGTGTGCGCATTGACCAGGCCGGGCAGCACGAGCCGCCCGGTCCCGTCCAGATCGGCGGACCGGACGGGCCCGCGGACCGGACCCAGGTAGGTCACCCGGCCCGTGTCGGACGAGTACGCGATCTCGGCGTCGCGCAACTCCCGCTCGGGATCGGCGACGATCGTCGCCCCGACGACCCGCAGTTCGCTCACCCGGGCATCTTGCCGCAGGGCCGGGGGCCGAACGCACTGCGGGCCCCCGACCGGATCGGTCGGGGGCCCGCAGCCGGGTTGCTGTCGCCCGGGTCCGGTCAGGCGGTGCCGACCGGGACCGACATGGCCTTCCACTCGTCCCAACCCATGGCCCAGGTGTAGACGTCGCCGTCCATCGAGCTGAGGGTGATGTCAGTGCCGGAGATCTCCACCGGGTCGCCCAGGAAGGCGGAGTTGAAGTACGCCTCGGCGTCCGCGTTGGACAGGTTGATGCAGCCGTGGGTCACGTTGCTGTTGCCCTGGGCGCCGGCACTGGCCGGGTTGGCGTGGATGAACTCACCGTTGTTGCTGATCCGCACTGCCCACCGCTGCAGGCTGTTGGTGTAGCCGTACCGGGCGTTGTTCATCAGGTATTCGGCGTCCTTGGCCATCACCACATGGGTGCCGGAGCGGGTGACCAGGTTGGGATCGCCGTTGTCGCCTCCCCGACCGTACGAGGCCGGGTAGGTCGCCACCACCTGCCCGTCGCGCTTGACGAGCATGTCGTGCGAGTTCACGTCGGCGACCACGACCTGGTTGCGGCCGATGGTGAAGTCGCTGGTGATGTCGGCGGCGCCGTACGAGGTGTCGTCGAGCTTGACGCCGTACAGCTTGGCATCGACGTGCACCTGGGTGCCGGACGGCCAGTAGTCCTTGGGCCGGAAGTCCAGGGCCCAGCGGCCGTCGTCGTGCTTGATCCAGGCCCAGGCACCTTCCACCTGCGGGGTGGTGGTGATCGAGATCTGTTTGGCCACGGCCGCCCGGTCCTGCGGTTCGGCGCCGAAGCTGACGCTGACCGGGACGGCGACGCCGACCTCGGCGTTGTCGCTGGGGCTGATCGTGTTGCGGGTCTTGGTGTCCTCACCGACCGTGGTCCAGGTGCCCTGGATCGGGATCTGCTTGCCGTCGGTGCCGGTGGCGGTGCCGGTGACCGTGTAGGTCTTGCCGAACCCGAGCGGCTCGCCGACCGTCCACGACGTCTGGTCGGCCCCGATGGTCGCCTGCACGACCTTGCCGTCCGGGTTGGTCATCTGGACGTTGTCGATAGTGCCCTTGGCGATGGTGAAGGTCAGCGGCTCGACCGGGGACAGGCCCTCGGTCCCGAAGGCGGGGGTCGCCGCGACGGTGGCCACCGGCGGGACGACCGTCGTGGAGGCCACCGAACTGGCGTCGGCGCTGCTGGCGCCGCCGGTGCCAGCAGTTCCACCGGCGGTCGAGGTGACCGTCTCGGTGGCGAGCGATCCACCGCTGCACCCGGCCACCAGCAGCAGTCCCACCAGGGCGAGCAGCAGCGCAGCGAGCGACCTGCGGCGTGCAGGGTTCAACCTGGTCAAATCTCGTCCACTCCCGGAGTTTCCACGGGCGGGCTATTCCCCGCCACGGCAGCCGATCAGACACGGCTGTGTGCAGGGTAGCGATCGTCGCTGTGCGAACGGCGTGAAGCACGCCGGGCGGGGCATCGCAACCGGCGTGAGTTCGACCTCATGGGGCGGCCGGCGAAGCGTCCGGGGCGCCCGCGAACGGTGCGTTCGCGCCGTCTACCGGAACAGGCGCCGGAGCACGACCAGGCCGACCAGGGCCCCCACCGCGATCAGCGAGTACTTCACCTTCGGCTCGGCGAGGGTGGCGGCCAGGGTGCGCCGGCCCTCGTCGACGACCCGCTTGGGGTTGGCCCGCGTCGTCAGTTCGTCGACCGCCGCGGCCAGGGAGTCCCGTGCACGTTCGATTTCCGCCTGGATGGTCTCCGCGTCGCGGACCACGGCGCCTCCCGTTCTGCCTCAAGGTTCACTGCCGGCGCTCATGGACATCACTGCCGGCACGTCGCTGCGCGCGGCGGTGGCGGGCCCGGACCGACACCGGCCCCGCGGGTGTTTACCCTAGCCGCATGGCCACCACTGCACCCGGAGTGGGCGACGAAGCGCCCTCCTTCACCCTGCCCGACGCGGACGGCAACCCGGTGTCGCTCGCCGACTTCGCCGGCCGACCGGTGATCGTCTACTTCTACCCCGCCGCGATGACGCCCGGTTGCACCACCGAGGCCTGTGACTTCACCAGCGCCCGCGGGTCGTTCGACGGCGGCGGGTACACAGTGCTGGGCGTCTCGCCGGACAAGCCGGACAAGTTGGCGAAATTCCGGGACAAGGAGAGCCTGTCCATCGTGCTGCTCGCCGACACCGACCGCTCGGTGATGACCGCATACGGCGCGTTCGGCGAGAAGCAGATGTACGGCAAGACGGTGCAGGGGGTGATCCGGTCGACGTTCGTGGTCGGCGCGGACGGCCGGATCGAGCAGGCCTGGCGCAACGTCAAGGCGACGGGCCATGTGGCGAGGGTGCTCAAGGAGCTGGGTCTGGCAAGCTGAGGCGCTGGGCAGACGTTGCGGGGCCGTAGCCCAATTGGCAGAGGCACACGGTTTAGGTCCGTGCCAGTGTGGGTTCGAGTCCCACCGGCCCCACTGTTCAATCCAGTTCACACTCGATTCGACAACACGCGGCCCGAGGTACCACACCTGCGCCCGGTGAACAAGCACGATGTGAAGCGCTGGCACCGGGTCCCGAGCATTGATCCCGAGCATTGATGCAGCGCGGTGCGGCGGCCAGACGGCGAAGCCAGTTGCTCGACTAGAGGGGCGAAATCGATGAGCGCACCGGAAAACACCAAGTCCGGCACAGGTGAGAGCAGTGCGGAACACTCCCGCGGCGGGGTGACCACCGTGTCGTCGGGGTACTCGACGGCGTCGCCCTTCTCGGACGACTCCCCGGACAGCCCGTACGGCGCCGCGAAGTCGTCCGGCTCGGCCTGGAGCGGCAGCCCGTACGAACCGCTGGACTCCGAGTCGTCGGCGGCGGCATATCCGTCCACGTACGGGGTGTCGGACTCCGCTAGCCCGACCTACGTGCCCGCTCCGGGCTCGGACGTCCCGGACGAGCCGCGGACGACCGGCCGGCAGACCAAGCAGCGGACCGTCGCCGGGCTGTTCAGCGCGATCCTGGGCACCCTGCTGGTGGGCACCGGCCTGTACCTGATCGGCGAGTTCGGGATGGGCATCTTCCAGTCGATGCTGAACGGCGGCGGCCAGCCGTCCGGCTGGGACATCACCTGGACGTCCGTCGGTGCGGCCCTGATCTTCGTCGCCGTGCTGCTCAACGGCTGGTCGCCATGGGCGACCCTGATCCCCGGGGCCGCCCTGACCGCCGCCGGAATCTGGTCGCTGGCCTGGTACGACGGCGCCGACCGGGTGGCCAGCTTCGTCGACCAGATGTTCGCCCGGCCCGAGATGGTCGTCTGGGGCATCACCGGCTGGATGCTGGTCCTCGGGCTGATGCTGCTGGGCGCCAGCTTCGCCGTTGTCATCGCCCGGGCCGTCGGCCGTCGCCGCCCGTTGAACTGATTCGGGGCGAATCCGGCGGGCGGTTCGTCACGCCGGATTCAGCTGCCGACGCAGAATCGGCAGCATCAGCCGCAGAGCCCGGCCGCGATGGGACAGTTCGTCCTTCTCGGCCGGGCTCAGTTGTGCCGAGGTCCGGCCGTCGCCGCCCGCGTCGCTCTCCGCCGGGATGAAGACCGGGTCGTAACCGAACCCGTTCGTGCCCACGGCCGCTCGGCCGATCCGGCCTCGCCACTCGCCGCGCAGCACCTGCACCTCGCCGCCCGGGGTGGCCAGGGCCAGCGCGCAGATGAACGCGGCGCCGCGCCGCTCGTCGGGCACGTCGGCGAGCTGACCGAGGAGCAGCGCGGTATTGGCCGGGTCGTCACCGTGCCGTCCCGACCACCGCGCGGACAGCACCCCGGGCATCCCGTTCAACGCGTCCACGGCCAGCCCGGAATCGTCGGCCAGCGCGATCTCGCTCGTCTCCCGGGCCGCCTGCCGGGCCTTGTCGGCGGCGTTCTCCTCGAACGTCGCGCCGGTCTCCGGCAGCTCCTCGAAGGCGGGTACGTCGGCCAGGCCGAGCACTCGCACGTCGTCACCGAGGATGCGGCGCAGCTCGCCGAGCTTCTTCGCGTTGCGGGTGGCCAGCACCACCTGCACGGGGCCGGCCGTCACGCCGACCCGCCGATGGGCCGGGCCAGCGCGGCCCGCTGCAGCTCGGCGAGGGTGGCGATGCCGGCCAGCGCGCTGTCCAACATCGAGTCGAGGGTGGAGCGGGAGAACGTCGCGCCCTCCGCGGTCCCCTGCACTTCGACCAGCGTGCCGACGTCCGTGGCCACCACATTCATGTCCACCTCGGCGCGCGCGTCCTCCTCGTACGGCAGGTCCAGCCGGACCCGGCCGCCGACAACACCCACCGACACCGCGGCGATCTGGCACGACAGCGGCTGCGGGTCGGCGAGTTGGCCTCGTTCGCGCAGCCAGGCCACCGCATCGGCCAGCGCCACGTACGCCCCGGTGATGGCCGCGGTGCGGGTGCCACCGTCGGCCTGCAGCACGTCGCAGTCCACCGCGATGGTGTTCTCCCCGAGCGAGCGCAGGTCCAGACAGGCGCGCAGGGACCGGCCGACCAGTCGGGAGATCTCGTGCGTGCGGCCGCCGACCCGTCCCTTGACCGATTCCCGGTCGCTGCGCTCGTGCGTCGCCGACGGCAGCATGGCGTACTCGGCGGTGAGCCAGCCCAGGCCGGAGCCCTTGCGCCAGCGAGGCACGCCGGTGGTGACCGACGCCGCGCAAAGCACCTTGGTGCCGCCGAATTCGACCAGCACCGAACCCGCCGGGTGCTGCTGGAACCCGCGGGTGAAAGTGACTGGGCGAAGTTCGGTGTCGGCGCGGCCGTCTGCTCGGGTCATACAGGCAGGCTAGTTGGCCGCCGGATCAGCCGACCGATGCGCCCAGCTCGACCACCGACCCGATCTCGGGTCCGAGGAAGCGCTTGCCCAGCTTGGTGAACGGCGCGGGGTCCCCGGTGGCCAGGAACTCGTGCGGGGCGACGGGCTCCGTACCGGGCGCCAGCAGGTCCAGCTCGGTCAGCTTGCGGTAGACGTCCTTGGCGGTCTCGTCCGCGCTGGAGACCAGCGTGACCCCGTCCCCCATCACCAGCGACAACGCGCCGGTCAGCAACGGGTAGTGGGTGCAGCCCAGCACCAGCGTGTCCAGGCCGGTGCGCTGCAACGGCCCCAGATAGGCCTGGGCCAGCCCGATGACCTGCCGGCCCGACGTGATGCCCCGCTCGACGAAGTCGACGAACGACGGGCAGGCGACCGCATGCACCGTGATGCCGGGGTTGACGTCGAACGCGTCCTGGTAGGCACCGGAGGCGATGGTGGCCGAGGTGCCGATGACGCCGACCTCGCCGGTCCGGGTTGCCGCGACCGCCCGCCGGACGGCCGGCCGGATCACCTCGACGACAGGCACGTCGTACCGCTCACGGGCGTCGGCCAGGCACGCCGCCGAGGCCGTGTTGCACGCGATGACCAGGATCTTGACCCCGCTGTCGACCAGCCGGTCACCGACCGCCAGGGCGTGCCGGCGCACCTCGGCGATGGGCAGCGGACCGTACGGGCCGTTCGCGGTGTCCCCGACATACCGGACCCGCTCCCCCGGCAACTGGTCGATGATCGCCCGGGCGACGGTCAGCCCCCCCACCCCGGAGTCGAAGATGCCGATCGGCGCGGTCACATCCGGACTGACGACAGCACTCACGCCCCGACGCTACCGCCGGGACGCATCAGGCGGCGACCGCCCGCCGCTGCCGGTCGGCCCGGCCGACGATGAACGCGGCCAGCACCCCGCCGAGCGCGCCGAACAGGTGCGCCTGCCACGACACGGTGACCACACCGGTAATGTCCGAGGCCGCCACCCGCACGATGCCGGTCCAGAACAGGCTGCCGTACAGCACGAGCAGGACCAGGCCGAGCAGGATGTGCTGCCAGGTCCGGGTCCAGATGCCGCGGACGATCAGGAAGGTCAGCCACCCGAAGACGACACCGGAGGCGCCGACGGTGACGCTGGCGGCCGGCGCGACCAGCCACACGCCCAACCCGGAGACCAGCCAGACCAGCACGGTCACGGCAAAGAACTGCCGCAGTCCGCCGACGGTGATCAGCACCCCCATGATCGCCAGCGGCACCAGGTTGGACCACAGGTGCGCCCAGGACCCGTGGATCAGCGGCGCGGCCAGCACGCCCCACAGACCGGACCAGCTGCGCGGCTCGATGCCGAACTGGTCCAGGCGGTAGTCCATCGCCCAGTTGACGGTCTGCACGACGACCATCACCAGGGCCAGCGAGCCGACCACGATGATCGCGGTCCGCAGATTCTCCGGGAGAACCTTCTTCGTGGCCGGGGCGGCCGACCCGGCCGGCGTGACGCCGTAGCCGGGGGGTACGTAGGAACCGGACGAGCCGAATTGCGACGGCGAGGTCATACCACCAGGCTACGGACCGCCGCTCGCCCGGGAATCCGGGGAAACCCTGACCGTCAGGGTCCTGACAAGCTCCGCCGGCTCAGGCCCAGAGCTGCCCCTCCAGGCCGGTCGCGGCGAGCGCGTCGTCGCCCGCGTCGTACACCCCGGTGGACAGGTACTTCCACCCGCCGTCACAGACCACGAACGCGATGTCCGCCTCGACGCCGTCCCGGACGGCCCGGGCGGCGATGCCCAACGCGGCATGCAGGATCGCGCCGGTGGAGATGCCGGCGAAGATGCCCTCGACCTCCAGCAGTTCCCGGGTCCGGCGGACCGCGTCGTCCGGTCCGACGGAGAAGCGCGAGGTCAGCACGGACGCGTCGTACAGCTCGGGGACGAAGCCCTCCTCCAGGTTGCGCAGCCCGTAGACCAGCTCGCCGTAGCGCGGCTCGGCCGCGACGATCGAGACGTCCGGCACCTTCTCCCGGAGGAACCGGCCCACCCCCATCAGCGTGCCGGTGGTGCCCAGGCCGGCCACGAAGTGCGTGATGGTGGGCAGATCGGCCAGCAGTTCGGGCCCGGTCGTCTCGTAATGTGACAGCGCATTGTCCGGATTGCCGTACTGGTAAAGCATGACCCAGTCGGGGTGGTCGGCGGACAGTTCCTTGGCCATCGCCACCGCGGCGTTCGAGCCGCCCGCGGCCGGCGAGGAGATGATCTGCGCCCCGTAGGCCCGGAGCAGCAGCTTGCGTTCCTCCGAGGTGTTCTCGGGCATGACGCAGATCAGCCGGTACCCCTTGACCCGGCACACCATCGCCAACGAGATGCCGGTGTTGCCGCTGGTCGGCTCGATGACCGTGCAGCCGGGCCGCAACCGGCCGGCGCGCTCCGCGCGGGCAACCATGGCCAGCGCGGGGCGGTCCTTGATCGAGCCCGTCGGATTGCGGTCCTCCAGCTTGGCCCACAGCCGCACCGACGGGGTCGGCGACAACCGGGGCAGGCCGACGAGCGGGGTCCCACCGACCGCGTCGACCAGGCTGGCGTACCGAGTCATGTGTTCGACGGCGTCAGTGGTCGCCGGCGGCAGTCGCCCGACTGTCGTCGGCGACAGTCGCCCGATTGTCGCCTCCGGCGACGGCGGGCAGGATCGTCACGTTGTCGCCCTCGGCGATCGCGGTCTCCAGGCCACCGGTGAACCGCACGTCCTCGTCGTTGACGTAGACGTTGACGAACCGGTGCAGCGAACCGTTCTTGATCAGCCGGTCACCGAGCCCGGTGTAGCGGCTGTCCAGGTCGGAGATCACCTCGGCCAGGGTGGCACCCTCGGCGGAGACGGTCTTCTCCCCCTTGGTGACCGGACGCAGGATCGTCGGCACGGACACCGAAACACTCATGGGGAAACTCCTTGTTCGCGCCCGGCAGCGGGCGAGGTCGTCGTGCGGTTCATCGGTTCTCAGATCGGATCAATTGTGACGGACGCGAACGCCCTCTTCTGCAACGTCGGATCGGGCGGGAATGATTTCCACCGGTTCCTCGCTGACCACGCCGTCCACGATCCGGTACGACCGGATCTCCTCCTCGTCCGGCTCCCGGGTGGAGACCAGCAGGTAGTGGGCCTGCGGTTCGCCCGCGTAGGAGATGTCGGTGCGGCTCGGATAGGCCTCGGTGCCCGTGTGCGAGTGATAGACGACGATCACCTCCTCGTCGGCCGCGTCCAGTTGGCGGTACAGCCGCAACTGCTCGCCCGAATCGAATCGGTAGAAGGTGGGCGAACGTTCGGCGTTGAGCATTCGAACCAACCGGGTCGGCGTATCCGAGCCGGCCGGCCCGGCGACGATGCCGCAGGCCTCGTCCGGATGGTCGGCCCGGGCATGGGCGACGATCTCGTCGATCATCGCGGCGGGGATGCGCAGCACCCGGACAGCCTAATGGCCGGCGAGCCGGCGGGAGGTCGGCGGGCAGCGCCGCTCAGGCGTCCAACATCGCGCTGACCAGCGAGTCCTGCACCGCGGACAGCCAGCGGTAGGTGGCGTACATTGCCGCCTGCGGGCTGTCCGGGACGTCGACGCCGGGCGGCGGGGTGTCGTCCTCGGTGATCTCCAGCCGCACCCCGAGGGCCAGCCGCACGTCGTTCAGGGCGGCCATCCAGGCCGCGGCCGCCTCGTCGTCCAGTCGCACCGGACCGCCGCCGCGCGGCAACGAATCGAGCAGCGTGACGGCCGCGGCGTCCTTGGCGGCGATCAACTCGGGTTCGTGCAACACGCGCAGCCCGGACGAGAGCCGGGCGTCGTCGGCGTGGAAGTCGGGCAGCAGCCGGGCGACCGCCGGATCGGCCGGCTTGCTGTCCGGACCCATCGTCATGCCCGTGAGCTGGACCAGCGGGTCGGTCGGCGCCTCGGCGCGGCGGTCCGCGAGCAGTTGCCGGATCTGGTCGACGAGGTCGGCGATCAGCGACGCCTCGGCCGGCTCGAAGGAGGCGCTGTACTTGCCGAAACGGCGGTGGAAGGGACGCACGCGGTCAGCTGTCCCGGGCCATCGTCGCCCAGAGACCGGCCGCCTGCAGCTTGGCGACGTCGGCCTCCATCTTCTCCCGCGGCCCGCTGGACACCGTCGCCCGACCCTTGTGGTGCACGTCCAGCATCAGCGCCTCGGCCTTGGGCCGCGGATGGCCGAGCAGCTTCTGGAACACCAGGGTGACGTACGACATCAGATTGACCGGGTCGTTCCACACGATGGTCACCCAGGGCACGTCCGGCGCCAGCACGGTCTCGGACGAACCGGTCTTCTCCGGCGCGGGCGCGGTCATCACCCCACCGGGTCCCGTGCTCGTCACCGACCCGACCTCCGACAGTTGCCCACGCCACCCACGCCCTCATTTTCGCACCGATCCGCGCGCCGGCCAACGGCCCGGGCCGATGTCTGGACATCCCCGCGGACGCGCGCCGAGCGGTACCGATGACGGCCTTGCCCGATCGGCGGACCTAGGCTCCAAGGATGCACCCCCGCACCGGGTCCACTGTCGGGTCCACCGCCCTGTTCACCGATCGGTACGAGCTGACCATGCTCGCCGCCGCACTCGCGGACGGAACCGCCGCCCGGCACTGCGTCTTCGAGACCTTCGCCCGGCGACTGCCGCCGGGCCGCAGGTACGGCGTGGTCGCCGGGGTCGGCCGGTTGATCGAGGCCGTGGCCGACTTCACGTTCGGCGACGCCGAGCTGGCCGGGTTGCAGCCGTTCCTGGACCCGGCGACGATCGACTACCTCGCCGGCTACCGGTTCGACGGGGACATCGACGGCTACCCCGAGGGCGAACTGTTCTTCCCGGGTTCCCCCGTGCTCACCATCACGGGCACGTTCGGCAACGCGGTCATCCTGGAAACGTTGGTCCTGTCCGTGCTGAACCACGACTGCGCGATCGCCGCGGCGGCCGCGCGGATGGTCTCGGCGGCCGGGGATCGCCCACTGATCGAGATGGGCACCCGACGCGCCCACGAGGAGGCGGCCGTCGCCGCGGCCCGGGCGGCCTGGCTGGCCGGGTTCTCGGCGACCTCGAACCTGGAGGCGGGTCGCCGGTACGGACTGCCAACCGCGGGCACCGCCGCGCACGCGTTCACCCTGCTGCACGACACCGAGGAGGCGGCCTTCGCGTCCCAGGTCGCCACGCTCGGCGTCGGCACCACGTTGCTGGTCGACACGTACGACATCACCCAGGGCATCGAGACCGCGGTCAAGGTCGCCGGCCCCGACCTCGGGGCCGTCCGGATCGACTCGGGCGACCTGGCCGTCCTCACCCGGGCGGCCCGGCGTCAGCTGGACGGATTGGGCGCGAGCGGTACCAAGATCGTCCTGTCCGGCGACCTGGACGAGTACGCCATCGCCGCGCTGCGGGCCGACCCCGTCGACGTGTACGGCGTGGGCACCTCGCTGGTCACCGGTTCCGGCGCGCCCACCGCCGGGATGGTCTACAAGCTGGTGGAGGTCGACGGTCGCCCGGTCGAGAAGCGGAGCAAGGACAAGGTGTCGCACGGCGGCCGCAAGTCGGTGGTCCGGCGGGCAAAGTCCAGCGGCACGGTGACCGAGGAGGTCATCTTCCGCGGCACCGAGGAGGATGCCCGCGCCGCCGCCGGACCGCACGACCGGGTCGTGCCGGTAGCCCTCGTCCGCGGCGGACGACCGGTACCGGGTCTGCCGGACCTGGCCGGCGGACGCGAGCACCTGCGCCGGGCCCTGACCACCCTGCCCTGGGAGGGTCTGACCCTCGCCGAGGGCGAACCGGCCATCCCGAGCACCCAATTGACCGAACCACCCAGCTGACGCACCGAACGGGGACACGATGAGCACGTCAACCTGGACCACCGGCCCGGACCACGCCCTGGTCGTGGTCGACATGCAGCACGACTTCGGCCACCCGAACGGGTCGTTGTACGTGCGGGGCGGCGAGGACATCGTCGAACCGATCAACACCGCGATCGAGGAGGCCCTGGCCGCCGGTCAGCTGGTCGTCTACACCCGCGACTGGCATCCGGAGGTCACCCCGCACTTCGCCGAACACGGCGGGCTGTGGCCGGTGCACTGTGTCATCGACTCGGGCGGCGCCGAGTTCCTGCCCGGGATCAAGGTCGACGGGCCGGTCGTGCACAAGGGCTCCGGTCCGGAGGACGGGTACAGCGGTTTCTCCGTGCTGCACCTGCCGACCGGCCAGGACCGGGAGACCGAGCTGTCCGCCATCCTGGACGAGAACGGGATCATGGCCGTCACCGTCGTCGGGCTGGCCGGCGACTGGTGCGTCAAGTCGACCGCGATCGACGCGGTCCGGCTCGGCTACCGGGCGACCGTGCCGTTGGCGCTGACCCGGTTCGTCGAGCTGAACCCCGGCGACACCGAGGCCGCCGTCGAAGCCATGCGGGAAGCCGGCGTCGAGGTGATCGAGGCCGGCTGAGCGGGCGGCACGAGCCCGCTCAGGCGAACGGCCCGGGGATCTCCCCCGACCCCCGGACGACGAGCTGGACCGGCAGGACCACATCCTTGGTCAGGGGTGCTCCGGCCAGCGCCCCGAACACCGCCTCGGCGCCGATCCGGCCGATCCCCTCGGGGTCCTGCGCGATCACGGTCAGCGGTGGGTCGATCACCTCGGCCAGCGCCAGATCGTCGAACCCGACCACGGCGAAGCGATGCTGCAAGTCGCGGCGGCGCAGCTCGGCGGTCACCCCGACGGCCAGCAGGTTCTGCGCGGCGAAGACGGCGGTGGGCGGGTCGGGCAGGTCGAGCATGGCCGCCATGGCCAGTTCGGCCTGGCTGGCGTCGCCGGGGATCTGGGTCCGGCCCCGCCAGACCAGGGCCGGGTCAGGGGTGACTCCGGCCTCCCGCAGAGCCCGGGCCCAGCCCCGTTGGCGTTCCTCCGCGGTGTACAGGCCGGGCCGGCTGCCCAGGAACGCGATGCGGCGGTGGCCGTGCGCGATCAGGTGGGCGGTGGCGTCGTACCCGCCGCGGCCGTTGGCGACCCGGACCGTCGGGGCGGCCAGCTTGCGCGGTGGGCGGTCGATGAACACCACCGGCAACCCGCGGTGCACCTCGGGTTCGAGGAAGGAATGGTCCCGCCGGCAGGACATGATGATCAGGCTGTCCACCGCCCGGGCCAGCAGCCGGTGGATCAGGTACTCCTCGCGATCGGGATCGGCGTTGGTGCTGACCGCCAGGACCAGGCTGCCCTCCGCGCTCGCGACCCGCTCGACGGACCGGTTCAGCACCGCCGCGAACGGGTTGCTGACATCCTCCAGCACCAGGCCGACCGACGCGGACCGACCGTCCGAACGGCGGAGCGCGTGCGCGGCGTCGTTGCGCCGGTAGCCCAGCTTGGCGGCGGCCGCCAGTACCCGCTCCCGGGTCTCCGGGGAGGCACCCACTTCGTCGTTGATCACCCTGGACACCGATTTGAGGCTGACGCCGGCGGCCCTCGCCACATCGTTCATGGTGGGGCGGCGCAACCGATCAACCATCGCGCGGAGTCCTGTCCATGGGACGACCTTTACATTCCGCGGCGACGTCGGCCACCGCAGGTCGGCGGGGTGGGGATGCCAAATCGGTTCAGCGCGGCCGAGCCGGGTCCTGCGTGTGGGCACAACCACAAACGGCCCCGCGGCAAGACATCAGGCACAATCTCGCCATGCGAACCGCGCCTGCCGACATGCACGCCGAGGCTCAGGCGATTCTGCAGGGTCGGCCACGACACCAGCAGGAACTGTTCGGGCTGCGGCTCGACCGCTGGTGGCAGGACCTGGACGATGCGCTGACCGCGGTGTACGGCGGTGAGCGGGCCACCGACCTCGAGCGCCGGCTGGTCCGGATCGCGGCCACCGCGTTCGGCGAACGGGATCCCGAGCTGCACCGGCTCGATCTGCAGCGCACGCTGGACCCGGCCTGGTTCCAGGACGAGTCGATGCTCGGCTACGCCTGTTATACCGAGCGCTTCGCGGGCGACCTCGCGGCGCTCATCGACAAGATCGGCTACCTGCGCGAGCTCGGCGTCACCTACCTGCACCTGATGCCGCTGCTGCAGCCGCGGGACGGGGACAGCGACGGCGGCTACGCGGTCGCGGACTATCGGCGGGTCCGCACCGACCTGGGCACGATGGCGGATCTGCGCACGCTGGCCGCCGAACTGCGCGCCGCCGGCATCAGCCTGGTGATGGACCTGGTCCTCAACCATGTCGCCGCCGAGCACGCCTGGGCCCGGGCCGCCCGCGACGGCGACCCGCACTATCGCGACTATTTCTACGTCTATCCCGACCGGACGGAGCCCGACCGTTACGAACGGACCCTGCCCGAGGTGTTCCCGGATTTCGCCCCGGGCAGCTTCAGCCATTCCGCGGACCTCGACGGTTGGGTGTGGACCACGTTCAACACCTGGCAGTGGGACGTCAACTGGACCAATCCGGACGTCTTCGCCGAGTACGCCGACGTCATCCTGTTCCTGGCCAATCAGGGCGTGCAGGTCCTGCGGCTGGATGCCATCGCGTTCGTCTGGAAGCGCCTGGGGACCAACTGCCAGAATCAGCCGGAGGTGCACGCGATCACCCAGGCGCTGCGCGCGGTCGCCCGGATCGCGTGCCCGGCCGTCCTGTTCAAGGCCGAGGCGATCGTCGCCCCGCAGGATCTGGTGCACTACCTGGGTCAGGGCGCGCACCACGGCAAGGTCAGCGACATCGCCTACCACAACAGCCTGATGGTGCAGATCTGGTCGACGTTGGCGGCCGGCGACGCGTCGTTGGCCGCGCATGCGCTGCGGGCCATCCCGCCGGTGCCCACCACGACCACCTGGGTCACCTACGTCCGCTGTCACGACGACATCGGCTGGGCCATCGACGCGGCCGATGCGGCGGCAGTCGGCCTGAACGGGTTCGAGCACCAGCGGTTCCTGTCCGACTGGTACTCCGGCAGCTTTCCGGGGTCACCGGCGCGGGGCCTGGTGTTCCAGGAGAACCCGGACACCGGCGACCGGCGGATCAGCGGGTCGGCGGCGAGCCTGGTCGGCCTGGACACGGCCGGTTCACCGGCCGACGTCGACCTGGTGGTGGGCCGGCTCTACCTGGCGCACGCGATCATCATGGGCTGGGGCGGCATCCCGGTGATCTGGATGGGGGATGAGATCGCCATGTCCAACGACCCGGACTGGGCGTCCGAGCCCGGCCACGAGAGTGACAACCGGTGGGCGCACCGGCCCCGGATGGACTGGGACCGGGCGGCAATGCGACACGACCTCACCACCGTCCCCGGGCGCGTCTTCGCCGGCCTGCGGCACCTGGCGGCCGCGCGGTCGGCGCTGCCGCACCTCGAGGCGTCCGTGGCCGCCGAGATCCCGGCCCTGTCCGACCCGGGCGTGCTGCCCGTGCTGCGCCGGCATCCGCTCGGCCCATTGCTGGAACTGTTCAACGTGACCGGCAGTTGGCGCGCCTTCCCGGGATCGCGCCTGGCCGAGTACGGCCTGGTCGGGGCCCGGGACGCGCTGTCGGGCGAGCAGGTCTTCCCCGGCCCCGACGGCAACATCTGGCTGCATCCCTACGCCGTGCGGTGGCTGGTGCGGGACTGAGCAGTCAGCTGCCCGGGGCGCGGGCGAGCACGGTGACCGTGCCCGGGGCCACCTCGGTGAAGCCGGCGTCCCGGACGGCCAGCAGGCTGCGTCCGGTCCAGGCGGTCGCCTGGTCCCGCCGCAGCGGTTCGCCCAGGGCCGCCCACTCCGCGTCGTCGACCCGGCGGACCCGGACCGGGTAGCCGGCGTCGCGCCACCGGTCGAGCCGGGTCCGGCCGGCCGGCCCGTCGCGACCGAGCAGGGCCGCGCCGATCATGCCGGCGTGGCCCGCCTGCGCCATCGCCTTCCCGACGGTCATCGGCAGGGCCGTCGGCACCCACAGGCGGAGCCGGCCGCGCTTGTCGGTCGACGGGGCCGAATCCGACACCGCGGGGGCCGTCGGTTCGTCCGGCGGCACGTCGGTGCCGCCGACCTGCAGCCGGGAGACCCGCGGATCCAGCTCGGCCACCGGGCCGGGTACCAGCGCCCGCACCTGGGTGCCGGCGTCCGTCACCGTGATCCCGGGCAGGCCCTGGACCGCGGTCCAGTGCGCGCCGCGGGCCCGCCGGGTCACCTTACGGATGTGGCCGCCGATGTAGGCGGCGACGGCGTCGTGCCATTCGCCGCCGGGTTCGCTGCGCGGGTCGAGGCAGATGGCGGCGGCCACCCCGGCGGCCAGCGCCACGGCCCGGTGCCACGACGGCGGGTCGGCCCGCTCCATCCGCAGGATCAGCTGCATGGCCCGGACGTCCTGCGCCGCCTCCGCCCGGTCGAGAACGACCTGCGCGGCGTCCAGCCCCAGCCAGTGCCCGTACCGGTCGGCCAGCGGGGAAAGCACCGAAGCCTCGCTCATGCCGCCCTCACCGTGCTCACTCCAACGGCACCCGACGCAACGTGCCGTCGGCGGCGTCCGCGGCCTCGATCTCGTCGCGCGAGATGCCCAGGATGAACAGGACCGGGTCCAGGAACGGCTGGTTGAGCGTGGTGTCGGCGAACCCGGCGACCACCGGCTTGGCGTTGAACGCGATGCCCAGGCCGGCCGCGGACAGCATGTCGATGTCGTTGGCGCCGTCGCCGACCGCGACGGTCTGGGCCAGGCCCACCCCGTGCTGCGCGGCGAACCGGGCCAGGGCCTGCGCCTTCCCGGGCCGATCGACGATCTCGCCGACCACCCGGCCGGTCAGCCGGCCGTCGCGGACCTCCAGGGTGTTCGCGGCCGCGAAGTCGAGGTCGAGTTCGGTCACCAGGTGGCTGATCACCTGGGTGAACCCGCCGGACACGACGCCGCAGCGAAAACCCAACCGTTTCAGCGTCCGGATCGTGGTGCGGGCGCCGGGGGTGAGCACCAACGAAGCGGCGACCTGATCGAGCACGGCGGCGTCCAGGCCGGCCAGCATGGACACCCGGGCGCGCAGCGACTCGGCGAAGTCGAGCTCGCCGCGCATCGCCGCCGCGGTGATCTCCTCGACCTTGGACCGGGTGCCGGTGTGGTCGGCCAGCATCTCGATCACCTCACCGGTGATCAGCGTGGAGTCCACGTCGAAGACGATGAGCCGCTTGGCCCGCCGGGCGATGCCGATCCGCTCGACCGCGATGTCCACCCCGGCGGCCGCGGCGACGTCGATCACGGCCGAGCGCAGCGCATCGTCCTCGGGAGCGCTGACGGTGAGTTCCAGGCCGGTGACGGGGTAGTCGGCGATCCGCCGGATCGACTCGATGTTGACGCCCAGCGTGCCGAAGCGCAGGGCCAGCTCGCCGATCGCGGTCGCCTGCAGCGGCCGGCCGAGCACGACGATCGCATGCGTGGCGCTGCGCCGGATCTCGTCCTCGGGCTGATCGACGCCGACCCGCACGGTCATCCCCATCGACCGCATCGCCCGTTCGACATCGGCCTTGATCGGCTCGGCGCTCTCGGGCGTGCGGACCAGCACACCGAGGGTCAGCTGCCCGCGGATGACCGCCTGATCGATGTCGAGCACCTCGACGCTGTGAGTGGCCAGCGCGGTGAACAACTCACCGGTGACACCGGGCCGGTCATGCCCGGTGACCGTGACCAGAACCGTGGACAGCGCTCACCCGCCGAACGGCGCGGACGCGGAACCGGATCCCTCGCCCTCCGGAATTTTCAGATGCGGGCTGGACTCGGCCTCGTCCAGCGCCTTCCACCCCCGGTGCGGGTGCGCCTCGGTCCGCATCCGATCGACCATGTACGGGTGGTGCAGTTCGAACGCCGGGCGTTCGGACCGGATGCGCGGCAACGACTTGAAGTTGTGCCGCGGCGGCGGTGAACTCGTCGCCCACTCCAGCGAGTTGCCGTAGCCCCAAGGATCGTCCGCGGTGGTGATCTCGCCGTACCGCCACGACCGGATCACGTTCCAGATGAACGGGATGGTCGAGAAGCCGAGCACGAAGGCGCCGATGGTGGACACCGTGTTCAGCGTGGTGAAGCCGTCGCTGGGCAGGTAATCGGGGTAACGGCGGGGCATGCCCATGTCGCCGACCCAGTGCTGCACCAGGAACGTGAGGTGGAAGCCGATGAACGTCGTCCAGAAGTGCAACCGGCCGAGCCGCTCGTCCAGGAACCGCCCGGTCATCTTCGGGAACCAGAAGTAGATGCCGCCGTAGGTGGCGAACACGATGGTGCCGAACAGCACGTAGTGGAAGTGCGCGACCACGAAGTACGAGTCCGACACGTGGAAGTCCAGCGCCGGGGCGGCCAGGATGACGCCGGTCAGCCCGCCGAACAGGAATGTCACCAGGAAGCCGGCCGCGAACAGCATCGGCGTCTCGAAGCTGACCTGACCCCGCCACATCGTGCCGATCCAGTTGAAGAACTTCAGGCCGGTCGGAATGGCGATGAGGAACGTCATGAAACTGAAGAAGGGCAAAAGCACGGCACCGGTGGCGAACATGTGGTGGGCCCACACCGCGACCGACAGCGCGGCGATACCCATCAGGGCGTACACCATGCCCCGGTAGCCGAACAGCGGCTTGCGGCTGAACACCGGGATGATCTCGCTGATGATGCCGAAGAAGGGCAAGGCGATGATGTACACCTCGGGATGCCCGAAGAACCAGAACAGGTGTTGATAGAGGATCGCGCCGCCGTTGGCCGGGTCGAGCACGTGGGAGCCGAAATGCCGGTCCGACGCCATGCCCATCAGCGCCGCGGTCAGGATCGGGAACGCGATCAGGATCAGGATCGAGGTGATGAAGATCGCCCAGGTGAACATCGGCAGGCGCCACATCGTCATGCCCGGGGCGCGCATGCAGATCACCGTGGTGATCATGTTGACGCCACCGAGGATGGTGCCGAGGCCGGACACCGCCAGGCCCATGATCCACAGGTCGCCGCCGACGCCGGGCGAGTTCTCGGCCAGCGAGAGCGGCACGTAGGCGGTCCAGCCGAAGGCGGCCGCGCCCCCCGGGGTGAAGAAGCCGGAGGCCGCGATCAGCGCGCCGAAGAAGTACAGCCAGTAGGAGAACGCGTTCAACCGCGGGAACGCCACGTCGGGCGCGCCGATCTGCAGCGGCAGGACGAAGTTGGCGAAGCCGAACACCACGGCCGTGGCATAGAACAGCAGCATGATCGTGCCGTGCATGGTGAACAGCTGGTTGTACTGCTCGGGCGCGAGGAACTGCATGCCCGGCTGAGCCAGCTCGGCCCGCATGAACAGCGCCATCAGGCCGCCGATCATGAACCAGGCGAACGACGTGGCGATGTACATGACCCCGAGGACCTTGGGGTCGGTGGTGTGCAGGTACTGCAGGAACTTCGCCCCCCGCGGCGCCCGCTGCACCGGGTACGGGCGGGTCACCACGGGACGGGGTGCAACTGCGGTCACAGTGGTGCCTCCAGCGGTTCGGCGCACGCTCGGGGTCGGTTCACATGCCACATCCATGACGTGACCATCAGAGCTTAATCCGACGAGGCGTAGAACACTGCGCGAGGGGGGGCCGAGTTTCCCCGGACCGGGCTCGGACTGCCGCCCGGGCGCCCTCGATCGACGACGGGGATGCCGAGATCGCGGGCGGCAGCGGCCGGCCGTTCGTCGAACGTCGCGATGGGCTCGAGCGCCGTGCGGTGCGCATGGACCGCCGACACAACAGAAAAGGCCGGCCGTCCCGAACGGAACGACCGGCCCACTTGGGTGGAGCTGAGGGGACTCGAACCCCTGACCCCCACACTGCCAGTGTGGTGCGCTACCAGCTGCGCCACAGCCCCAAGCTGCCGGAACAGGTTACCAAGCTCCCGCAGCGGTTCCTAATCAGCCCACCAGTTTGGTCAGCCAATCGGAGTTCAGGGTCACCGGCGCGCCGTTCTGCACGACGGTCGGAGTGCCCGCCCGGCCGCCGGTGATGGTGCCGAGGTTCGTCATGAACGCGGCTGCCGCGGTCGCCGCGGCCTGGGTGTTCGCGCCGGTCGAGATGCAGGTCTGCGCCTGATCGGAGGCGCCCGCGGTCTTGGCCAGGTCGGCCAGTTGCTGGTTGGACAGGTCGGTCGACCCGTTCTCGGCGGGCTGGTTCGCCGGCGCGAACAGCGCGGAGTGCATGGCCATGTAGACGCCCGGTTGGGTGCCCGAGTTCTGCGCGACGCACAGCAGCGCGCCGGCCGCGCGACTCGAGTAGTCCCCCGAGTGCGAACCCTTGTTCAGGAAGTCGACCATGTGGTAGTTCACGGTGAGGTTGCCGTTGTCCAGCTGCTGATTGATCTGCTGCCCGAACTGCCGTTCCAGTTCGGCGCAGGCCGGGCAGAGAGCGTCCTCGTAGACGTCGATCGTGGCCTTCGGGGTGCTGCCGGGCTTGGTCACGGTCACCACGCCGTCGGCCGAGGCCGTGGCCACGGACTGCGTCGAGGCGCCGTAGCCCTCGGCCTGGGTGGCGGTCTGCTGCCGGTTCAGGATGACCCCGAACACGACGATCGCGATGATCACGACAATCGCGATGCCGCCGATGATCAGCTGGGTGCGGTTGTTCCCCGGGCTGGATCGCCGGGCGGCGGCGACGGACTGCCGGCCGCTTGCGGAGCCCTTGCCCCCCTGACCCTGGTTCTTGCCGTTCTTGCCCGCGCCCGATTGCGCCACTGCCGTGTCCTCTCCGTCGCCGGGGCCGCTGCCGCCGGCTCGCCGTCACCACTATGCCGGGTCGGCCGCACGGCGATGCACGAACCGGTCCACCGACAACGGCGTGTCCGGCCGGATCACCAGATAACCGGCGAGCAGGAACAGCGCCAGGTCGCGAAGGATCTCCGCGGTGTACGCAGTCTGGCCCGCGGCCACCTCACCACCGCCGCCGAAACACCCGCAGTCGATCGACAGGCCCCGGGCCGCCGCCGAGATCACCGCGGCGACGAAGATCACCATGACCACCGCGGCGAGCACCGCGGCCAGCCGGGTCGCCAGTCCGATCAGCAACAACAGGCCCAGGGCGATCTCGAAATACGGCAGCACCGCGGCCACCGTGCCGACCAGCGACTCCGGGAGCAACTGGTAGGCGCGGACCGCCACGATCGTCTCCCGGGCGTCCCAGGCCTTGATCGCCCCCGAGACCAGGAAGACCGCCGCCAGGATCAATCGGGCTAGCACTCCTAGGACGTCGCGGATGCGCCCGCCTCGGGATACTGTCCGCGTGTTGGTCACCCGTTCACCCTAACGATCCCATTTCGCCATTCTCGGTTCCGCAACAACTCCCGCCCTCCACGCACCGACCCTGAACCCTTCGCCCAAGAAAGGCCTGGATGACGACGACGTTGTTCGTGGTGGCGCTGGTCGTGCTGACCGCGCTCGTGTTCGATTTCACCAACGGGTTCCATGACAGCGCCAACGCCATGGCAACGTCGGTCGCGACGGGAGCATTTGCGCCGCGGGTGGCGGTGCTGGTGGCGGCCATCTTGAACGTGATCGGGGCCTTCCTGTCCACCGAGGTGGCGAAGACGATCTCGGGCGGCATCGTCAACGACGCCGTCGTCACCCCGGTGATGATCTTCGCGGGTCTGGTCGGCGCGATCCTGTGGAACCTGGTGACCTGGCTCTTCGGGCTCCCGTCGAGCTCGTCGCACGCCCTGTTCGGCGGCCTGATCGGGGCCGTGCTGGTCGGTGCCGGGACGGCCGGGGTCAACTTTTCCGTGATCGTGTCGAAGATCGTGCTGCCGGCGATCATGGCGCCGCTGGTCGCCGGCCTGGCCGCGGGCCTGGCCACCTACCTGGTGTACCGGTGGATGCGCCGGGCCGACCGGGAACCCGCCGTCTCCTGGTTCCGCCGCGGGCAGACCGTCTCCGGCTCGATGATCGCACTGGCCCACGGCACCTCCGACGGCCAGAAGACGATGGGCGTCATCACCCTGGTGCTGATCACGGCCGGCTACCAGGAGTCGGGCACCGGTCCACAGGTGTGGGTGATCGTCACGGCCGGGTTGGCGATCGGGCTGGGCACCTATTCGGGTGGTTGGCGGATCATGCGGACGATGGGCAAGGGCATCGTCGAGGTCACCTCCCCGCAGGGGCTGGCCGCCGAGACCACGTCGGCCGCTGCCATCCTGGCGTCGTCACACATGGGGTTCGGATTGTCCACCACCCAGGTCTGTGCCGGGTCCATCATGGGCTCCGGCGTGGGTCGGAAACTCGCCGACGTCCGCTGGGGCACCGCGCGCCGGATGGTCTACGGCTGGTTGCTCACGCTGCCGGCGGCCGCGCTGGCCGGCGCCATCGCCGCCGCGATCGCCGGAACCGGCACCCTCGGCCTGGTGATCGTGTTCGCCGGACTGGTCGCCGGATCCGCGGCGATCTACACCATCTCCCGCCGGGCCCCGGTGTCGGCCGACAACGTCAACGACTCCCGCGACGTGGTCATCAACCCCGGCGACGACCCGACCGCCCGCTCCCCCGAGGTGATCGGATGAAGATCGATTGGGCGTCCCTGGCCCTGGTCGCGGTGACCACGGTGGTCGCCGCGATCTCCATCGTCGGCATCTTCGCCCTCGGGGTGGCGGCCCTGACCCACGAACCGGTCGGTGGCGGGCGGCCCAACATCGTGGCGCGGATGGCCGGCTTCGCCTGCGTCGGCGTCGCCGGGCTCATCGCGCTGTACGGGATCTACCTGATCGTCCCCGCGTTCCACTGACCCGGCCCGCCCCGGGTGGGGCCGGAGCTGTCGGCTGCGCCCCCTCCACCGCCCGACTCAGCTGGTCGGTGCGGCACTGCTGGGCGCAGCGCTCGCCGGCGCCGACCCGCTGGGCGTCGTCGCCGGGGTGACTGTCGTCTGGTACAGCAGGTCGACGACGGCCGCGATCGCCGGCTGGCTCTGCCCGGAGGACGGGTCGGTCTGCCCGGGTACCTGGACCAGGACCCGGCTGCCCAGAGGTACCCCGACGAGGCCCTCGAAGGGGCCACCGGTGGCCACCGGCAACTCCTGCGGACCCTGGGCCGGGGCGCCCGACGCGGGATCGGCCGTCCAGGTGGATCCGGCGTTCTCGCCGGTCCAGGTGACCGCCGCGTACTGGACCAGCACCTGACCGAGCTGGATCGGGGCACCGGTGCCCTTGGCCAGCACGGTCACCGACGGGGTCGTGGGTTCGGGAGTGCCGGCCGGCACGGTGATGGTGGCCGGTCCGCCCAGGTCCCCGCTGACCTGCGGCGCGTTGGCGGGGGCGGGCTGCACTTCGGCATCGGACTGACCGGCGGCATTGGGCCCGATGGCGTTCACGATGTCGACGACGAAGACCAGGGTGTCGGTGCCACCGATCTTGGCGTCGCTCTTGCCGGCCGACCCGTAGCCGTCCGCCGGCGGCAGGGACAGCATCACCCGGCTGCCGACCGGGACCCCGACCAGGCCGACGTCCCAGCCCGGCACCACCTTGCCGACGCCGATCTGGAACGCCGAGGTGGCCCCGCGGTCGTAGGAGTTGTCGAAGACGTCCCCGCCCCAGATCTGGCCGAGGTAATTGGTGATCAACCAGTCGCCGCTCTGGGTGACCGGACCGGTGCCCTCGGACAGGATCACCCGCTGCAGGCTGGGTGGTGGGTCGGTCGACGGGAAGGTGAGGGTCGGCTTCTCGCCGAACGCCCCGCTCGCGGTCGGCAACTGGTCGGCGGGCACCGCCGCGGCCACGGCGGTGGCCGGCGGGACGCTCGGCCCCAGGGTCGCCGGCGTGGTCGTGGCCGATGAACTCGTCGGCGTCGACGTGCCCCCGGAACCGCAACCGGCGAGCAGGACGCCGACCGCCAGGGGCAGGGCCAGGACAAGGGCGCGGACGCGCATCGAACATCCTCGGAGTCTGATGGGGTGGTGTCGGTGGAGCCGTTGCACTGCGGGCGCCGAGGGCGCTCGGCAACCCGCAACCCTACGCAGCGCAGCTGTTGGGCCACCGTTGGCCCGCCGTGTGAACACCCTGGGAATGTCCGGCCCGGGTTTGCGCGGGCCCGGGGTTGCGCGGGCCGGCCGATGCGCGGCCCCTAACCTGGTCCCGTGGCTCCCACCGCGAAGGTCTTCGTCGCCCAGCTGGCCGGGCTGCCGGTATTCGGCCCGGGCGGCGAATCGATCGGCAAGGTGCGGGACATCGTGGTCGCGCTGCGGGTGGACCGCAAGCCGCCCCGGGTGCTCGGGCTGGTGGTCGAGCTGCTCACCCGTCGACCGATCTTCGTGCCGATGTTGCGGGTCGGCAGCCTGGAGTCGCACGCAATCGCCCTGTCCACCGGCTCGGTCAGCATGCGCCGGTTCGAGCAGCGGCCGATGGAGCTGCGGTTGATCGGCCAGTTGTTGGGCGTGTCGGTGCATCTGGCCGCCCGGGCCACGTCGGCGGTCGTGGTGGACGCGGCGATGGAGCGCACCCGCAGCCGGGACTGGGTGGTGGCCCGCGTCGCGGTGCGGGAGAAGACGCGCCGGCTCGTCCGGCGGGCGCCGATCCAGGTCGTGAGCTGGCAGGACGTCCGGGGGCTTGGCCCGGCCGAGCTGACCGGTCAGCCGATCCGCGGGTCCCAGCAGGTGCTGGCCCAGATGGAAGGGCTGCGGGCGGCGGACGCGGCCGCAATCCTGCGGGAACTGGAGCCGGCGCTGCGGTACGAGGTCGCCGACACGATGGACGACGACCGGTTGGCCGACATCCTGCAGGAACTCGGCGAGGACGATCAGCAGGAGATCCTGGCCCATCTGGACGAGGCCCGGGCGGCGGACATCCTGGAGGCCATGGACCCGGACGACGCGGCCGACCTGCTCTCCGAACTGCCCGCCGGGGTTCAGGAACGGCTGCTCGGCCTGATGGAACCGGAAGAGTCGGCGCCGGTGCGGCGGCTGCTGCAGTACTCGTCCGAATCGGCCGGCGGCCTGATGACCCCCGAGCCGGTGGTGCTCACCCCGGACGCCACGATCGCCGAGGCCCTGGCCCGGGTCCGCTCCCCCGACCTGACCCCGGCGCTGTCGTCGATGGTGTTCGTCTGCCGGCCGCCGCAGGCCACCCCCACCGGCCGGTACCTGGGCTGCGTGCACACCCAACGACTGCTCCGCGAGCCCCCGTTCGAGCTGGTCGCCGGCGCGCTGGACACCGAGATGGCCCGGCTGTCGCCCGACGCCTCGCTGGCCGACGTCACCCGGTTCTTCGCCTCGTACAACCTGGTCTGCGCGCCCGTCGTCGACGACGAGGACCACCTGCTGGGGGCGGTCACCGTCGACGACGTGCTGGACCACCTGCTGCCGGACAACTGGCGGGACGAGGGGCTGGACGAGGACGAACCCGCGCCGGCCGCCCGGGGGGTGACGCATGGCTGAGTCCCCGCCCCGTCGGCGGCTGGACCAGCCGCGCAGCGGGCGCCGGTTCGCCATGGAGATCGACCCGGAGACCTTCGGCCGGCTCTCCGAACGGCTGGCCCGATTCCTGGGCACCGGCACGTTCCTGTTCTGGCAGACCCTGGTGGTGATCATCTGGATCTCGCTGAACCTGTTCGCGGTCAGCTACCAGTGGGACCCCTACCCGTTCATCCTGCTCAACCTGGCCTTCTCCACGCAGGCCGCATACGCGGCGCCGCTGATCCTGCTGGCGCAGAACCGGCAGGACGACCGGGACCGCATCACGCTGGAGGAGGACCGGACGCGGGCGGCGCAGACCAAGGCCGACACCGAGTTCATCGCGCGTGAGCTGGCCGCGCTGCGGGTCGCCATCGGCGAGGTCGCCACCCGCGACTACCTGCGCGGCGAGCTCGAACGGCTGCGGGAGGACCTGGAGCAGCCCGACGGAGGGGAGTCGACGCGGGACAAGCCGGCCAAGCGGTCGGACAAGCGCAAGTCCCGGCCCAAGCCGTCGCCGTCCGACTGACCCCGGCGCGGGTCGGACCCGGTGAGCAGCCGCCGAAACGATGAATGCCCAGGTCCGAGGACCTGGGCATTCATCACTCCAGTGGAGGTGGCGGGAATTGAACCCGCGTCCACCGCGGCCTTGCGAGGGCTTCTCCGGGCGCAGTCCGTTAGATCTCTACTCGGCCCCACCGCTGTCACGGACACCCCGGTGTGACGGGCCCAGTCGCTGTTTGATGTCCCTCGAGGTCCCGCGACCGGACCTCTCGGTGATCCCCCTAGCTGACGTCAGGGTCCGGGTCGGAGGATCCCCGGTCTGACGGACTTCTTACTCGCTCAGGCGGCGAGGGCGAAGTCAGTGCGCTTAGAGTTGGCACTTGATTTTTTTGCAACGGATGGTTAACGAGATCATCGTTGCCTTCCTCGGCCCGCTTCACCTCACTTGACGCACGCTGTCGAATCCGATCACCCCCGAGTCGCTGGGGTTACAGCTCCTCCAGTCTACGGCATGGCGCGGCGGAGCGGGACGGGATTGCGGGGCCGCCGGGCCGTCGTCGGGGACGTCGTCAGTGACCCTTGGCCCGCCGGCCGGCGTACCGCTCGAGTTCCCGGTCGGCGTCCCGCTTGGCGATGGTCTGGCGCTTGTCGTATTCGCGCTTGCCGCGGGCCAGGCCGAGCTCGACCTTGACGCGCCCGTTGCTGAAGTACAGCGACAGCGGAATCAGCGCGGTTCCGCTCTCGCGCATCTTGCCGGCGAGCCGGAGGATCTCCGCGCGGTGCAGCAGCAGCTTGCGGGCCCGCCGCGGCGCGTGGTTGGTCCAGGTGCCTTCGGCGTACTCGGCGATGTGCACCCCGCGCAGCCACACCTCGTCCTCGCTGATCGTCGCGTACCCGTCGACCAGCGTGGCCCGTCCGGCCCGGCAGGACTTCACCTCGGTGCCGGTGAGCGCGATCCCGGCCTCATAGGTGTCCAGGATCTCGTAGTCGTGCCGGGCCTTGCGGTTGGACGCGATGATCTGCCGGCCGGTCGGCCGGTTGCTGCTCTGGGACTTGGCGATCTTGTTCATGGCGCCGTCAACAGTAGTCAGTCCTCCGGACGGACTTCACCGCATTTCGACGTCACAAGCGCACGTAGAGCCGGAGCGTGACGTAGGCCGATATCGCCGCCAGACCGCCGCCGGCGGCCAGCAGGATCGGGGACACCCAGACCAGGGTCGCCGCGTCGATCTCCGGCAGGATGCCCGACCTGATCACCGGGCCGAGAGCCTGGTCGACGAACAGGAACTTGGCGGCGACCAGCCCACCGATGGCCAACGCCGCGCCGACCAGGCCGGCGATCACCGCCTCGAGCATGAACGGCAACTGCGTACGCCACCGGGAGGCGCCCACCAGTCGCATGATCGAGGTCTCCGCCCGCCGGGTGTAGGCGGCCACCTGGACCATGTTCGAGATCAGCAGCAGCGCCGCCAACGCCTGGATGAGCGCCACGATGATGGTCGCGTTGCGGATGCCGTTGAGCAGGCTGAACAGCCGGTCCAGGAACGCGCTCTGGTCGGCCACCGACTGCACCCCGGGCTTGCCGGAGAACTGCTCGGAGATCACCCGGTACCGCTGCGGGTCGTAGAGCTTCACATGAAAAGACGCGGACAGGGCCTCCGGTGAGCCGATCTCCAGCAGCTCGGGCTGCCCGGCGAACTGCTGCTTGTAGCGCTCGTACGCGGCGGCCTGGCTCTCGAAGTCGACGGTCTCGACGTCACCGTTGGCCTGCAGCGCCTGACTGATGTCCTGGCAGGGCGACTGGCGGCAGTCGGGGTCCTGCGCGGAGACGTCCGGGCTCAGGTAGATGGTGACCTCGACCTTGTCGCCGTAGATGTCGCGCATCTGGTCGGTCATCCGGGCGATGATGAGCCCGCCGCCGAGCAGGCCGAGCGAGATCGCGGTGGTGAGAATCATCGCGATGGTCATGGTGATATTTCGGCGAAATCCGGTCAGGACTTCGCTGACGACAAATCCGGCGCGCACTGGGTTCCTCTCGTTGACTGCGCGGTGGGCAGGCTGGCGGTACGACTTGTCTAGCGGCCGACGCCGTAGACGCCGCGGGCCTCGTCCCGCACGACCTTGCCCAGCTGCAGTTCGATGACCCGTCGGCGCATGGAGTCCACGATGGTGTTGTCGTGGGTGGCCATCAGCACGGTGGTGCCGGTCCGGTTGATCCGCTCCAGCAGCAGCATGATGTCGGCGCTGGTGTCGGGGTCGAGGTTGCCGGTGGGCTCGTCCGCGAGCAGCAGGATCGGCCGGTTGGCGAATGCCCGGGCGATGGCAACCCGTTGCTGCTCGCCACCGGACAGCTCGTGCGGCAGCCGGTTCGCCTTCCCCTCCAACCCGACCATCTCGAGCACCTCGGGCACGGTCTGCTTGATCGATGCCTTCGACCGGCCGATCACCTCGAGGGCGAATCCGACGTTCTGCGCCACGGTGCGGTTGGTGAGCAGACGAAAGTCCTGGAAGACACAGCCCAGCCGGCGCCGGTGCGCGGCGACCCGGCCCCGCCGCATGTGCACCAGGTCCTCGCCGTTGACCTCCAGCTCGCCCCCGGTCGGCACGTCCTCCCTGATGAGCAGGCGAAGCAGGGTCGACTTACCGGACCCGGACGGGCCGATGACGAAGACGAACTCACCCTTGTCGACCTCGATGCTGACGTCGTCGAGGGCGGGCCGGGTGGATGTCTTGTATTGCTTGCTGACCTTTGACGCGTGAATCACAACGCCGGAGTGTAAAGGCAAAAGAGTTATCGACCCGTGATTGCGAGCCGAAACACCACAGCGAAGAGCCGGTCGACCTCACCGATACGAGGATTCTTCCCGGATGAGAACGCTCCGACGGGGGTTGATCACCCGTTCAGCAGCGCCATGATGTCCTGATGCAGGAGGCCGTTCGTAGCCAGCGCGCTGACCGTCGTGCCGCCGGATGGCTGACCGTCGATCGCCGTGAATCGGCCGCCCGCCTCGATCACGATCGGCACCAGGGCGGCGACGTCCCACAGGCTCAACTCGGGCTCGGCGGCGATGTCCACCGCCCCCTCGGCCAGGAGCATGTACGAGTAGAAGTCTCCGTAGGCGCGGGTGCGCCAGCAGGCGTCGAGCAGGGCCTGGAACTGCCGGGTCCGGCCGGCCGACCGCCACTCGGCCGGTTCCGAGTAGGACAGGGACGCATGGGCGGGCGACCGCACCCCCGACACCCGGCAGCGGCGCTCCGGTCCGCCGGCGAACCGGGTGAAGGCGCCGGTTCCGGACGCCGCCCACCACCGCCGGGCCAGCGCGGGCGCCGACACCACACCCACGACCGGGTCGGCGCCGGGCGGCCCGTCGATCAGGGCGATCAGCGTGGCCCAGATCGGTACGCCGCGGACGAAGTTCTTGGTGCCGTCGATGGGGTCGACGATCCACCGCCGGCCCTGGACCTGGGCCGCCGACCCACCGAACTCCTCCCCGACGACCTGATCGTCCGGCCGGTCCACCGCCAGGCGCGAGCGGATGGCGGATTCGACCGCGAGATCGGCGTCGGACACGGGCGTCAGGTCGGGTTTGGCGGTCACCTGAAGGTCCGCGGCGCCGAACCGGGGCAGGGCGATGGCGTCGGCGATGTCGGCCAACTGCAGGGCGAGCGCGAGGTCGTGGTGATAGCCGGGCACGGTGTCACTGTAGGAACCCGGCCGACCGGCGCGAGCAGGGATACCCTTGATATGCACGATTCGTCCGGTTTATCACGCGGAGGCCGCCATGCCCGCCGTCCTGCCGCGAATCAGGGATCTGCTTGCCGGACTGGACGATCTCGAGCCGATGCCGGACGCGCCCGGAAAGTCGGGTGCCCGCCTGCGTCGCGGGCGCCGGGACGGCCACTCCTACGTGGTGAAGTTCATCGACGCCGGCCGGGACTGGACCCAGCACGCGTCGGGCGTCCTGGGCGGGCCGATCGTGCCCCTGTGGCAGCGGGGAATCCTGGATCGGCTGCCCGACTGCATCAACCAGCCGATCATCGCCGTGGCCGACGAGGGTCACGGGTCGCACCGGCGGACGGCCATCCTGATGCACGACGTGGCCCGTTGGCTGATCCCGCCGGTCGACGAGAGCATCCCGTTGTCGGTCCATCAACTCCAGTTGGCCCACCTGGCGACCATGCACGCCACGTTGTGGGAGCCGGGGGCCGAGTTCGACGTGGTCCCCGAGATGCACCGGTACCTGGAGCTGTCGCCATGGACCGCATGGACGGAGGCGGCGATCGGGTCCGACCACGTCGTGCCGCCCCTGCTCGACCGGGGCTGGCAACTGTTGCCGCAGGTGGCACCGCGCGCGGCGGCGATCGTCGGTCCGCTCGCGCTGGATCCCGGCCCGCTGGTCCAGGCGCTCGGCGGCACCCCGCAATCGTTCGTGCACGGGAACTGGAAGTTGGACAACCTCGGGCTGGACGACCGCGGACGAACGGTGCTGATCGACTGGGAGCTGCCCGGCATCGGTGCCCCGTGTGGCGACCTGGCGTGGTACCTGGCCATCAACTGCCGGCGACTGCCGCAGAGCAAGGAGGCCGCCATCGCCGACTACCGGGCCGCACTGGAAGCGGCGGGGGTGGACACCGGCGGCTGGTGGGATCGGCAGCTCGGTCTGGCCCTGCTCGGCGCTCTGGTGCAGTTCGGCTGGGAGAAGGCGTTCGGCGGGTACGACGACGAATTGGCCTGGTGGGCGGACCGGGCGACGGAAGGCGCGCGCTACCTCGGGTGATGGGTCCCGATCGGCGGGTCATCCCGCCGGCGGTGCAGTCCGCCCATCGAACCGGATCGTCTCGGCTTGCACCACCGTGCGCCCGATCTCGGCGACGAACGCGGGCCACAAGGCCTCCGGCAGGTCGTGACCCATGCCCGGGTAGGTGACCAGCCGGGCGTCCGGAATCGCCCGGGCGGTGGCCCGGCCGCCCGTCACGCCGATGAGCGGGTCCGCCTCGCCGTGCAGCACCAGGGTCGGCACGTCGACCGCGGCGAGCGCTACCGTGCGATCGGGAGCGGCGAGCAGGGCGGCGAACTGCCGGGCGTTGCCGGCCGGGTCGTACCGGCGGTCCCAGGACTCGCTGACCCGCCGACGCTGCCGATCCTCGTCGAACGGGTAGCCGGGCGAACCGGTCTGCCGCCAGTTCGCCAGGCCGCTCTCGATCGCCTCCTCCTTGGTCCGCGCGGGCTTCTGGGTGACCATCCGCCGGGCGATGTCCAGGCGGGGCCGGCCCACCCGACGGCTGCCGGTGGTCGAGGACATCGAGGTCAGGCTGCGCACCCGGGTGGGGTACTCCAACGTCAGGACCTGGCTGATGCAGCCGCCCATCGAGATGCCGACCACATGCATGCTGTCGTGGCCGAGCGCGGAGATCAGCTCGGCGGTGTCCTGGGCCATGTCCGCGAGCAGGTATGGCGGGGTGCGCCCGAAGAACGCGGCGACCGGCTGGCCGCGGGGCAGGTCGTCCAGGTGAGTGGACAGCCCCACGTCCCGGTTGTCGAACCGGGTGACGCGGTGACCCGCGTCCGCCAGCAGCTGGCAGAACTCCGCGGGCCAGCCGAGCATCTGCGTGCCCAGGCCCATCACCAGCAGGATCGGGACGGCGTGCGGATCACCGAACGACTGGTACGCCAGGGTCAGCCCGTTGGCCGCGGCGGTTCGGACATCATCCACGCCCCTATTGAAGCAACCGGCCACCGGTCAGCACCGACCAGCGTCGCCTCGGCCCGTGGCCGTGCGAGCGGACCAGCGGGTGGGTCGGCCGCAGGTAACCGCTGACGGCCAACCCCCGGTAGCCGGCGGCATCCAGCCGCACGTCCAGCTCCGCGCCGGTCAGCCGGGCGTCGCCGACCAACCGCTGCAGCGCCCGGTCGGTCACCCAGCCGAGCCGGCGCGGGTCGACGCCGTCGGCCAGTGCCCAGGTGTCGGCGTCGGTCCGGGTCAGCAGGGCCGACCCGCCGAGTTCGCGTCGCAGCCGGCGCTCGTTCACCCCGAGGGCGGACATCCGGTTCACCCCGGCGGCGATCTCCGCGGTCGGCAGCGGGCCACCGGCGGCGATCATCCGCGCCGCGATCCGCGGGACCAGATCGTCCCGCCGGTCGAAGGTGGTGGTCCGGGCCGACCGCCGGTCGCGGACCCGGCGGCGGGCCGCTTCCCGAGCCTCCACGTACTTGGTGTGGCCGCTGCCCAGGGTGACGGCCAGCGCGCCCAGGGTCAGCGCGACGACGATCGGGCTGGTCAGCAGCGAGACGGCCCGGTCGAGCAGCGTCTCGTCGAGGATGATCACCAGGTAGGCGATCAGCAGCAGCACCCACAGCGCGCACAACGACCGCCCGGTCTCCCCCGCCTTGGCCCGGTCGTCGGCGCGGGACCCGGGCATCGTGCCGACCACGAACGACCAGCGGCAGGCCACCGCGGTGCAGCCGGCGTGGATGGTGAAGGCCACCGCGCCGACCAGCGCGAACGGGGCATGCTCGGCATCGACCAGGGCGTAGCCCAGCGCCAGGCAGACGCTGAGCAGGTCGATCACCACGACCAACGCGAACCCGACCCAGCCGGCCTCGGTGGACACCGCGGCGCCGAACACCTCCAACAGCAGCCCGAGGAAAAACGCCAGGCCGAGCGCCACGGTCAGCCACTCCGGGACCGCGCAGATCCCGGCGGCCAGCAGCCAGAGCACGGCAACGGTGCTGCCGGCGAGCAGCCACCGGCCCACCGCGGTGGCCGCGGCGCCCTGGATCCGGCGCTGCCAGTTCGGGTACATCCACATCGACCGGCGCCGGCCGATCACCAGCACCCGGCGGATCGCGACGACCGCCCCGACCAGGGCGGCCAACCAGAGCCCGACGGCCGCGACCGCGGCGCCGGCGGAGACGCCGGGATCGTCCGGGCCGGCATCGAACTCCAGGTCCACCGGCAGGTCGCAGGTCGACCCCGACGACCGGGCCACGGTCACCACGGTCAGGATGGCCAGCAGCATCACCAGCGAGCTCCGGCGCAGCACCACCCAGCGGGTGCGCCGGCGGGGCAGCCCACGGGCCTGCCATCGAACATAGGAGACCTGGACGTCCCGGACCGCCCGGGCGGCCCGCTGGTGAGCCCGCACCGGACGGTCAGCCCGGGGCGCCGTCGATGGTCATCCGTGCACTCTGGCACGGGACGGTCCACCGGTGCGCCGCGACGCGCCTTCCGCCGGCCCCAGCCGGCCGGGCACCTCGCGCGACGGTCCGACCGGCTACCGTCGGACGACGACCGGAGGAGGTACCCCGTGGCCGATGCCGGGCGGTCCGACCGCGGCCACCACGGCGGGGCCGGTGCCGCCCCGCCGGCCCTGGACGCAGTCGACCTGGACCTGCTGGCGGCGCTCGCCGCCGATGCCGGGTCGACCATCAAGGCCGTGGCCCGCCGCCTCGGTCTGGCGGAATCGACCTGCGCCTACCGGCTCCGTGCGCTCCGGGCGGCCGGCGTGATCCTGGGGACGCGGCTCGAGGTCGATCTCAAGCGCCTCGGTTACCCGCTGCACGCCGTTGTCAAGGTCCGGCTGGGCAATCACAGCCAGGCCGACGTCGACCAGTTGTATGCCTCGATGGCGTCGGCGCCAGGGGTGACCCAGGTGCTGCACCTGGCCGGGGCCGACGATTTCCACGTTCAGGTGGTCATGCGCGACTCCGAAGCCCTTCGCGACTTCGTCGTCCAGCGGATCTCGTCCCACCGGATCGTGCGGCAGACCGAAACCCTGCTGGTGTTCTCGGTCCGGCAGGGACCGGGGGTGCTCGGCGGGGGCCCCGGACTCACCCGGAACGGGGGCCGGCCGAGCTGACCGGTCGGACCTTTCCTCAGCCACCCGCCCGCGAGTCGAAGAGGTTCAGCGCCAGTTGCGCGGACAGGAACGCGGCCGCGAGCTGGCCCTTGACGCTGTTGCCGTAGCCGTCCAGGCGCGGGGCGTAGGTCGCCAGCCCGCCCTTGCCGGGAAAGGACGTGACGATCCCGCCGCCGATTCCGCTCTTCGCCGGCAGCCCAACGGTGTAGAGCCAGTCACCGGAGGTCTCGTACAGTCCGGCGACGGTCATCACGGCGAGTGTGTAGCGGCATGCCTCCGCGCTGACCACCCGATGCCGGGTGATCGGATTGACGCCGCCGTTACCCAGGGTCGCGCCCATCACCGCCAGGTCGCGGACGGTCACCCGAAGGCAGCTCTGCCGGGTGTACAGGTCGAGCACGGCGCTCGGCTCGCCGTAGAGCCGGCCGACGCTGTGCAGCAGCCAGGCCAGGGATCGGTTGCGGTGATTGGTGGCGGTGGCGGAAGCCAGCACCCCCTCGTCCAGCTCGAGCGGCCGTCCGGCGAACCGTCCCAGGCCGGCCTGCAGCATCGCCCACTTCTGCTCGATCGTGTCCCCCGGCAGCAGGCCGGCCGCAGCCATCGCGCCGGAGTTGACCATCGGATTGGTCAGCCCGGTGCCCCCGTACTCCACCGCGCCCAGCGAGTTGAAGGGCCGTCCGGTCGCATTCACGCCGAGCAGCCGCCGGCTGGCCGCCGGCCCGATCGCCTCGCAGACCAGCGCGAACACGAAGGGCTTGGCCACGCTCATGATGGTGAACGGGGCCTCGACGTCCCCGGCCAGGTGCAGCCGGCCGTCGGCCTGGGCCAGGCAGATGCCGAACAGGTCCGGGTCGGCGTCGGCCAGCGCCGGGTACACCGTCGAATTCGCCCCGTCGGCGTTCGTCCGGTACCGCTCGTGGGCCTGCGCGACGAGTTCGGACACCCGGTGCCGCGGCGGCAGGTGCCCGGTGGAGACGTGCCGACCGATGCCGAGCCGGGCCGGCCAGTCGTCCAGCACGTCGGGGCGGTCCGCCTGGACGTCGGGGCGGTTCGGCAGGACGTCGGGGCGGTTCGATCCGCCGGTCACGGTTGCCCACCCACGACCGCCGACGGAGCCTGCGGCGCCCAGCGGGTCAACGCGTCCACGGTGAACACCGACAGCCCGAGCTCGGCGCGGTAGCCGTGGATCTCCTTGACGTCCAGGCCACGCAGGAAGTCCACGATCACCGGCGACACCCGTTGCCCGGGAATGAGAACCGGGAATCCCGGTGGGTACGGGACGACGAAGGTGGTGCTGACCAGCCGGCGGCCGGCGCGCAGCAGCTCCGCCGCCCGGTCGAGGCGGACGTATTCCTTGTCCTCGTCGACGTAACCGGCGTAGAACGCGGCCCGGATGTCGCCGTCCGGCGACGTCGGGGTGGACCGGAAGGCCGGATCGAAGTCGCTGAAGTCGGGCAACGCGGGAAGTCCCTCGGTCAGCGACCTGACCTTCTCCGCCTGCAGGGCCAGACCGGCCCGGCCGGCCTGCCCCTGGCGGGCGGTCAGATCGACGGCGACCGCGCGCAGCGCGTCGAGCAGGAAGTGCACGCTGGACCAGGTGACACCGATGGTGAAGATCAGCAGCACGCTGTTGATGGAGGTCTTGTTGATCTGGATGCCGAACCGCCGCATCAGCACGTCCTCGCGGAACTCGAAGCCGTTCATCCCGGTCCGGCCCAGGTAGAGCGTGACGCGGGTGGGGTCCAGGACGAATTCGTCGCCGCGCCAGGACTCGTTCCACCGCTCGACCTGCCCGCCGGACCAGGTCGCCGACGCGGACCCCCGGTACCGCTCGGGCACCAGGTCGGCCTCCTCCAGGATGGTGAACCACCGGCTGATCGTGCGGTCGGTCCGGACGCGCTGGCGGAACGCGAGCGCCATCTTGTAGGCCGATCGCACCAGCTGGAAGCCCTCCACGTCGACCTGCCGGCGCGCCAGGTCGAGTGAGGCCAGCAGCTGCTGGTTGGGCGATGTCGACGTGTGGGTCAGGAACGCTTCGTCGAACGCCTCTCGGCTCAGCCGCTCGAAGTCCTGGTCCCGGACGTGGATCATCGATGCCTGGCGCAGGGCGGAGAGCGACTTGTGGGTGGAGTGGGTCGAGTAGACCCGCACCCGGGCCGCGGCCGGGTCGGGCAGCAGCCGATGCCGGGCCCAGTCGGACCGCGGAACGGTCGCCATCTCCGCCCGCCACCGGGCGTACTCGGCGGCGTAGGCCGGGCCGGCCAGCCGGTCCGCCAGGCGTTCCGCGGCCACCATGGCCGTCCGCTGCCGCGTCCACGGCACGGCCACCGCGAAGGCGAACCACGCCTCGTCCCACAGGAAGCACAGGTCGGGCTTGATCGCCAGCAGCTCGGCCATCACCTGTTCCGGGTTGTAGACGACGCCGTCGAACGTGCAGTTGGTGAGCAGCACCATCCGGACGGCGTCCAGCCGGCCGGCGGCCTCCAGATCCAGCAGGGCCTGCTTGATCGATTCGAGCGGCACCGCGCCGTAGATCGAGTAGTCGGCCAACGGGTAGGCGTCCAGGTAGACCGGTTGGGCCCCCGCGAGCACCAACCCGTAGTGGTGAGACTTGTGACAGTTGCGATCGATCAGCACGATGTCGCCGGGCCGGGTCAGCGACTGGACGACGATCTTGTTGGCCGTCGACGTGCCGTTGGTGACGAAGTAGGTGGCGTCGCTGTTCCAGGTGATCGCCGCCTTGTCCATCGCCGAGCGCAGCGCGCCGCGCGGGTCGAGCAGCGAGTCCAGCCCGCCGGAGGTCGACGACGTCTCGGCCATGAAGATGTTGCGGCCGTAGAACTCCCCCATGTCCTTGAGCGACCGGGAGTTGAAGATGCTGGCACCCCGGGCCACCGGCAGCGCGTGGAACTGCCCGACCGGGGACGCCGCGTACGCCCGCAGCGCGTCGAAGAACGGGGTGCGGAAGCGTTCCCTGATCCCGGCCAGCACCGTGGAGTGCAGATCGGTGACGTCGTTGAGCCGGTAGAAGGTGCGGTCGTACAGCCCCGGCGCCTCCTCGGCCCCGGCCACGATCGACTCGTCGGTCAGCAGGTACAGGTCGACGGTCGGTCGGAGCTCACGGATCCACTGCCCGCACTCCACCCAGTCGTAGGTGCGATCGGTGGCCACCTCGATCCCGTCGACCCCGAGCAGCCGGCTCATCAACGGCAACCGGTCCGTGGACCGAAGGGCGAGATCGTGCCGGATGATCGCCGCCTGGATCTCCCCGTTGAGCGCGACCGCGGTGATGGCGTCCTCGACGCTGGTCACCCGCAGGACCGCGTACTGGACGTCGTCGCCGGGGCGCTGCAGCGACCGCAGCGCCCCGGCCAGGCCCTCCGGGTCGGTGGCCGGCGAGTCGTCGGCCAGCAGCACCGTATGGAACTGCTGCTGCGACGCCCGGGCGACCAATTCCTGCTCCGGCAGGGACGTGGCCAGGTCGAACATGGCCGCCCGGTCGCCGTACTCCTCGAGCAGCCGGGCGGCCAGGTTCGTCTGCGCGGCCAGACCGGCGGTGTCACCCAGCGCCAGTTGCCCGCGCAGGTGGTCCAGCCACCGCGGGCCGGGAAACAGCCAGAACCGCTCGTACCCGGCGAGCCGGTCCACCAGCCGGCGGACCTTCGCCTGCTCGACGGCGGTGTCGAAGCCGGCCCGGTCGACCGCCGCCAGTTGCTGGGTGGCGTCGTCGAGCAGGTGCCAGACGTCCAGGCGCTGGGACGACGGGTTGACCATGGCGGCCAGGGTCGACACGCGTAGTCGGCGATCACGGGTGCGGTGCACGGGCAGTGTCCTCTGTGATGGTGGGCTACTTGATCATGCGGGGGCGATTGCCCGAAATGGTGCCATTTGACACCAAACAACACCACCGATCTTGCGTTTGCCGCGATAATGCGCCGATTTCTTGCTGATTCGCCAACAGCGCGGCCTCAGCCGGCCGGGTGATTGCGCAACGGCCAACCTGTGGACAACCCGGACCCGCCGCGGCGCCGACCGGCTACCGTCACCGGCATGGCCGCGCTGACCGCCACCGAACACATCCAGGACGAGGTCCGCGAGCTGATCCGTCGCCGCGGCATCGACCCGGTGACCGACCGTCGTTCCACCCGGCTGCTCATCGACGAGGTGGTCGCGCACTACGAGGAACGGGTGCCGGTCTCGTCGCTGCCACCGCTGCTGGACCGGGCCGGCGCGATGCGGCACGTCTTCGACGCCCTGGCCGGGCTCGGACCGCTGCAGAAGTTCCTGGACGACCCGACCGTGGAGGAGATCTGGATCAACCAACCCGGCCGGGTGTTCATCGCCCGGCACGGCCGGTCCGAGCTCACCACCGTCGTGCTGTCCGCGCAGGAGGTGCGGGATCTGGTGGAACGCATGCTCAAACCCTCCGGCCGCCGCCTGGATCTGTCATCCCCGTTCGTGGACGCGCTGTTGCCGGACGGCAGCCGGTTGCACGCGGTCATCCCCGACATCACCCGGGAGCACCTGAGCCTGAACATCCGCAAGTTCGTCGTCGCCGCCAACGGTCTGGACGACGTCGTTGCGTTGGGCACCGTCACCCCGCACGCGGCGCGGTTCCTCGAGGGGGCGGTCACCGCCGGGTTGAACATCATCGTGGCCGGCGGCACCCAGGCGGGCAAGACCACGTTGCTGAACACCCTGATCAACTCGATCCCGGCGCGCGAGCGGGTGATCACCTGCGAGGAGGTGTTCGAACTCCGACCCAACCTGCCCGACGTGGTGGCCATGCAGACCCGCCAGCCGAACCTGGAGGGTCACGGCGAGATCCGGTTGCGCCGGCTGGTCAAGGAGGCGCTGCGGATGCGGCCGAGCCGGCTGATCGTCGGCGAGGTCCGGCAGGAGGAGTCCCTGGATCTGCTGATCGCGCTGAACTCCGGGCTGCCCGGCATGTGCAGCGTGCACGCCAACTCGGCGCGGGAGGCGGTGGTCAAGCTGTGCACCCTGCCGTTGCTGGCCGGCGAGAACGTGACCGATGCGTTCGTCCTGCCGACCGTGGCCGCGTGCATCGACCTGGTGGTGCAGATCGGGGTCGAACCGGACGGGTCCCGGCGGATCCGGGAGATCGTCGCCCTGCCCGGCCGCGTGGAAGGCGGCGTGGTCGAGACCGAGGACATCTTCACCAGCCGCGAGGGCCGGCTCGTCCGCGCGCAGGGCTACCCGCCGCACGCCGACCGGTTCGCCCGGTACGGGATCGATCTGGTCGGTCTGCTGTCCGGCGGCCGGCAGGCGTGACGACCTCGGCCCAGGTCAGCGGATCGGGTAACACAGGTGAAGCACCCGGTTGCCCCGGATGACCACGTCGGGATCCGCCAACAGCTGCGGCGCGTCGACCGACCCGAAGTAGCGCTTGCCGGAGCCGAGGACGACGGGCACGACGTCCATGCGCACCTCGTCGACCAGGCCCGCGGCCAGCACCTGACCGCCGACGTCCCCGGCGGCGACCTCGACCACGCGGCCGCCCGCCAGCTCGTGCGCCTTCGCCACGGCCGCCGCGACGCCGTCGACGAAATGGAACGGCGCCGCGGGGTCCCAGCCGGCCGGCGGTGGCCGGTGCGTCACGACCACCACGTGGTCGATCCCGGCCGGCGGCGTCCCGTCCCAGCCATCCGTCAGGTCGAAGACGTGGCGGCCGGCGATGGTGACTCCGATCCGGTCCCAGTACGGCCGGGTGTGGTCGAAGGACGTCTGCGACACCATGAGTTCACCACTGGCGTCCAACGGGACGTCACCGTTGGAGAGCCAGTCGAACAGCGGTCCGGGTAGGTCGTTCTCGTCCGCGATGAAGCCGTCGACCGACACCGAGCCGTACATGACCACCTTGCCCACGCGGGCCTCCTGTTCGTCGGGTGCCCCCAAACTAGCGATCCGGCCGGCCGTGCCACCGTCGCCGGCCGGCGACCGTGCTGCCTGGCTACAGTGGCGCCACACCGGTTCACGACCGACCGACGACCACCGACGGCTCACTGACGGCCACCGATCGAACCGGGGACGACCTGTGCCTGACCATCGCCACGCGATCCTGGACACCTCGTGGGTCCGCTGACGGCCCGACCGGTCCGCGGCGCCGCCGCCCTGCTGCTCGCCGCCACCCTGCTCGCCCTGGCGCCGGCCGTGGCCACGGCGCAGACCACCGACCCGCCGGCGCCGGTCGGCCCGGGCATCGCCGCGACCACCGGAGCCGGGTCCCCGGTGTCCATCACCTCCGGCGCGCCGGGCACCGGCGCCTCCGGATCGGCCGGCTCGTCCGGGTCGGCCGCGCCCTCGCGGAGCACCGACGGGTCCGCCTCGCCCACGGCCTCGCCCACCACCGCCGCCACCGAGTCCGCGCCGGCATCGACGGCGAGCGGGACGACGGAGGCGCCGTCGAGCACGCCGGAGAGCACCGCCGCGACGAGCACCTCTCGGCCGGTGCCGACCGCGGAGCTGCCGGCCGTGCCGCCGGCCGCGCAGCGGTCCGACATCGGCGCCGGCACCGTACTCATCGCCATCGCCGTCCTGCTGCTGGCCCTGGTGGTGATCACTGTGGTCCGCCGGCGGATCCGTCCGGCGCCGGCCCGGCCCGGTCCGCCGCCGGCGGCCGGTCCGACGGACGGCTCGACCGTGACCGTCGCCCGGGGCGGCGACGATCTGATCGACCTGCTGGTCGAACTGGGCGACGCGATGGTCCGCTCGGGCGCCCCGGTCACCCACGTGCAGGCCGACCTGGTGCGCATCGCCGCGGCCAACGGCGTGCGCGATGCCGAGATCGTCGTGCTGCCGACGGCGCTGATCATCACCGTGCCCGGGCAGGACCGGTCCCGCACCGAGGTAGCCACCAGCGGTGGGGCCGGGCTGCGGCTCGACCAGATCGACGCGGTGTTCCGCGTCGCGGCGGAGGCGGAGGACGGCGAGATCGGCGTCCACGAGGCGCTGAGCCGGCTCCGGGCGATTCGCACCCTGCCGCCCAGCGTCGGGCCGGCGGTCGTCGTTCTCGGCCACGCGGTGATCGCCGTCGGCCTGGCCATCGTGCTGGCCGGGACCTGGCTGTCGTTCCCGGTGGCGGCGGTGCTCGGCGCAGCGGTCGGCGGCGTCAAGCAGTGGTCGGCGGCGCGCTCGGCGGCGTTGCAGGTGTTCGTCCCGATCGCCTGCGCCTTCGCGGTCTCGGCCGCGGTCGCGCTGCTCGCCCGGACCAGCCTGGATCCCGGCGTGCTGCCGCCGATCCTGGGCGCACTGGTTACCTTCATCCCGGGTGGGCTGCTCACCACCGCGGTGCTGGAACTGGCGACCGGGCAGATGATCTCGGGGGCGAGCCGGTTCATCTTCGGCGGTCTGCAGCTGGTGCTGCTGGCCATCGGCATCGTCGGCGGGGTGCAGCTGGTGGGGCTGCCGGTGATCGACATCGTGCCGTCCGGCGACTCGGCGGTCGGCGCCATCAGCCCCTGGCTGGGCGTCCTGGTCTTCGGCGTCGGCGTGCTGCTGACCTTCTCCGGCCGGCCGCGGTCGCTCGGCTGGATGCTGCTGGTGCTCTATGTCGCGTTCGCCGGGCAGGTGCTCGGCGGCCTGCTGGTCGGCAGCTACCTGTCCGGTTTCGTCGGGGCCGCGTTGATGACCCCGGTGGCGGTGTTCGCGGCCGGTCAGCGCTCCGGCCCGCCGACGATGGTCACCTTCCTGCCGGCGTTCTGGTTGCTGGTGCCCGGCGCGGTGGCCCTGGTCGGGGTGACCCAGGTGATGGGCGACACCCGCGAGGCCGGGGTGACCTCGATCCTCACGGCCGGCGTCACCTTCGTCGCCATCGCGCTCGGCGTGGTCTTCGGCTCGGCCCTGGCCCCCGACTGGCTACGCCGCCGGCGCCGCTGACCGGGCACGGGCCGCCCGGACCTCCGGCGGCCCGGAGAACCGCTCGGGCAACGCCGACGCGCCCACCCGCAGCGCCCGCAACGCCGCGGTGGCCGCCGGGTCGGTGGTGGGCAGGCCGGGCAGCCGGTACATCCGCCGGGCCCAGCGCGGCAGCAGGGCGGCCGCCAGCCCGGCCAGCGTCAGCCAGGCCGGCCAGGCCGGCGTGAGCAGCCGGACCCAGGAGGCCATCGGGGGCACCACCAGCTGCCGGACGGCCCGGCGGGCGTCGTCGGACACCCGCAGGACGGGCCGGACGTCCTGGAAGTAGTCCCGCAGGCCGGCCACCGTCGTCGGCGCCATCGCGCCGGGGATGCCGATCAGCTCCGCCGCCAGCACCTGCTCGGCCACGTACCGGTCGGCCGACGCCGCGTCGATCGGCGCCCCGGCCCGGCGCGCGGTGCCCAGGTACGACTCGATCTGGCAGCAGTGCACCCACAGCAGCAGCTCGGGCTCGTCCAGCCGGAAGGTGCGGCCGGTCTCCGGGTCGGTCCCGCGCAGCCGCCGGTGCACCCCGCGCACCCGGGCCACGGTCCGGCGTGCCTCGTCGGCCGGGGCGAAGGTCGTCGTGTTCACGTACCGGACGGTCCGCTCCAGCCGGCCCCAGAAGTCCTCGTCGAAGCCCCCGTGCTGGGCGACGGCCGCCATCGTCATCGGGTGCAGCGCCTGCAGCAGCAACGCCCGGACCCCGGCAACCGGGAACACCGGGTCGGCGTGCACCGCCCAGGTGACGCTGGCCGGGCCGAACAACCCGTCGTCGGCCGTCACCGGCCGGTCCGGTGCTCGCCCCGAGCCTTCGGCGGGAGCGGGACGAAGAAGGACACCCGCCGCTGGTAGTCGCGGTACCCCGGGCGGTCCTGCATCCGGCGCTCGGTCCGCCGGGCGCCGGTGGCGACGACCAGCAGGTAGCTCATCAGCGCCGGCGCCGGCACGGTCCAGCCGCCGGGGGCGGACGCCGCGGACGCGAGCCAGGCGCCGTCCCAGACCAACGAGTCGCCGAAGTAGTTGGGGTGACGCGACCATCCCCACAGGCCGGTGTCCAGGATCGGCGGTTTCGCCGCGTCCGTGCGGGCCCGGTAGCGGTCCTTCTGCCGATCGGCCAGCGCCTCGATCGCCGCGCCCGCGACCATGACCGCCAGCCCCACCGGGAGCAGGCGGCGCCGGGCCGTCTGCGGCAGCGCGCTGGCCGCGGCCAGCTGGATGGGCGCCGAAACGACCAGCTGGGCCAGACCCTGCGTCACGAACACCTTGCCGACCACCGCCGCGGTGGAGTCGCCCTCCAGGTACTCGGCGTAGCGCGGATCCTCCTGGTCGCTGTGCCGGAGCCGGCCGGCGATCTGGCCGCCCAGCCGGGCCGCCCAGACCGATGTCGCCGCCGCCAGGGCCCACCGCCGGGTGCGGTCGCCGCGACCCACGACCGCGGCGGCGATCGCGATCGCCCCCAGGCCGGGCCCCCAGACCGCGTCGACGTAGTCGCGACGGCCGCGCCGCAGCGCCAGCACCGCGGTCGCGGTCTGCACCCCCGCGGTCACCGCGGCGGCGGCCGCCACCACCCGCCGCAGGTTCCGGCCGTCGACCCCGGTCACACCCATCGATCTCCCTCTCACCGTTCACCGTCACCTGCGCCCGCCGGTCCCGACACCGACTGGCCGGACTACCGCCCGACCGGCCCCGCCGGATGCCACCAGGATGCTCGCCCGATCGCTCGACCGGGCCGTCGACCGCGCAGGAGTAGGGTGAGCTCTCGACACGGGGTGCCCCGACCAGGGGCTGAGAAAACACCCGTTGAACCTGATCTAGTTCGTACTAGCGAAGGGATTGTCGTTCGATGCGACCCCGCCTGCGGCGCGTACCCGCCGTCGCATTCCTCCTGGCCGCAGTCCTTGCGGTGGTCGGCTGCTCGGCGGCCGGCGGTTCCCCACCCGGCAGCTCGGCGGCCGGCTCAGCGGACGGCTCTGGCACCACCCCGAGCGAGAAGACCACCATCCGGTTCGCCCTGGACTGGACCCCGAACACCAACCACACCGGCCTGTACGCGGCCCTGCAGCAGGGCTGGTTCGCCGACGCCGGCCTGGACGTGCAGATCGTGCCGTACAACACGGCGCTGCCCGAGACGATCATCGACGCCGGCAACGCCGAATTCGGCATCAGCTTCCAGGACTCGACGACGGTGGCGCAGGCGTCCGGCGCGAACCTGGTCTCCGTGCTGGCCGTGCTGCAGCACTGGGCGACCGCGATCGGGGTGCGGGCCGACCGGGCCGACCTGACCTCGCCCAAGGACCTGGACGGTAAGACCTACGCCGGCTTCGGCGGCCCCACCGAGGAACCGCTACTCAAGACGGTCATCAAGGACGCCGGCGGCACCGGCGACTTCACCACGGTCACCCTCGGCACCTCGGCCTACGAGGCCCTGTACTCGGGCGACGTCGACTTCACCATCCCGTTCCTGGCCTGGGAGGGCATCGAGGCGCAGCACAACGGCACCCCGATGAAGTACTTCACGTACACCGACTACGGGTTCCCCGACGCCTACTCCGTCGTCGTCATCGGCAACCGGAGCTGGCTGGCCGAGCACCCGGACGCGGCCCGCGCGTTCGTCCAGACCCTGCAGCGCGGGTACCAGTTCGCCGCAGACAACCCCGACGCGGCCGCGCAGCTGCTGATGGACGCCAACCCCGGCGCCTTCCCGGATCCGTCCCTGGTCAGCGAGAGCCAGGAACTGCTGGCCGCGCAGTACCTGAAGAACGGCGACGGAAAGGTCGGCCCACAAACCCTGGCGCAGTGGTCCGGCTATGGAAAGTTCCTGTACGACAACGGCTTGCTGATCGGGCCGGACGGCGCCCCGCTGCCCGCCGAACCGGACTACTCGACGCTGTTCACCGACGAGTACCTGACCCCATGACGATCCGATCCGCGCCGACCACCCGCCCGGATGCCGGACCGACGGGCCCGGTCCACGTCGGTCCGACCGCCAAGCCGATTGCCGATCCGACCGCCGGCCCGGCTCCGGTCGCGCGGCCCGGGCCGGGCGCCTCTCGCGTCCGGCGGATCCTGCGGACGGTCGGCCCCGCGCTGCTCGTCGTGCTGGTCCTGCTCCTTGCCTGGCAGGTCGCCGTCCAATTGACCGGGGTGCGGCCGCAGATCCTGCCGTCCCCGCTGCGAGTGGCGCAGCAGGGGTGGCTCAACCGGGACGACCTGGCCCGGCACGGGCTGTCCACCCTGGGTGTCACGCTGATCGGGTTCGCGGTGTCCCTGGTGGTCAGCTGGGCGGTCGCGATGACCGTCGACTTCGTGCCGTGGCTGCGCCGGGCGCTGGTGCCGCTGCTGGTCGGCTCGCAGACCCTGCCGATCATCGCGATCGCCCCGCTGATGATCATCTGGTTCGGCTTCGGGCTGCTGCCCAAGGTGCTGGTGATCATCCTGACCACGTTCTTCCCGGTGGCGATCGGCCTGATCGAGGGCTTCGCGGGCGCCGACCGGGAGACCGGCCGGCTGCTCGCGTCGATGGGCGCGTCGCGCTGGCAGCAGTTCCGCTTCCTGCGGCTGCCCGGCGCGATGCCGCGGTTCTTCACCGCGTTGCGGATCGGCATCACGTATGCGGTGGTCGCCGCGATCTTCGCCGAGTACGTCGGCGCGACCAGCGGCCTGGGCATCTACATGAGCATGCAGAAGAACTCGTTCCGCACCGACCTGGTGCTGGCGGCGGTCTTCGTCACGGCGGTCCTGTCGATCACCCTGTTCGCACTGACCTACCTGGTCGAGCGGCTGGTCTGCCCCTGGAACAGGCGGAGCGTCGACGCCAGTGATGTCTGACGACTACCTGCGGCTGCGCGGGGTGAGCAAGACGTTCGCCACCCCGGCCGGCCCGCTGCCGGTGCTCGACCGCATCGACACCGCCATCGGCCGGGGCGAGTTCGTCGCGGTGATCGGGCCGAGCGGCTGCGGCAAGAGCACCCTGTTCAACGTGCTCTCCGGGCTGGAACCGCCCACCGGCGGCGGCCGGGTCGAGCTGGCCGGGGCCGACATCACCGGCACCGTCGGGCACTGCGCGTACATGCCGCAGCGCGACCTGCTGATGCCGTGGCGGTCGATCCTGGACAACACCGTGCTGGGTCTGGACGTGCAGGGGGTTCCCCGGGCGGCGGGCCGCCGGCGGGCGGCCGCGTTGTTCGAGCAGTTCGGGCTGGCCGGCTTCGAGAATGCCTACCCCGCCGAGCTCTCCGGCGGCATGCGGCAGCGCGCGGCGCTGTTGCGGACGGTCGTGCAGGACCGGGAGATCGTCGCCCTCGACGAGCCGTTCGGCGCGCTCGACTCGTTGACCCGGACCGACCTGCAGGGCTGGCTGCAGGGCGTGTGGCGGCGGCACGACTGGACCGTGCTGATGATCACCCACGACATCCGCGAGGCGATCTACCTGGCCGACCGGGTGCTGGTGCTCTCCCCCCGGCCGGCCCGGATCATCCGCGACCTGGCGGTGCCACTGCCCCGGCCGCGCGAGGTCCGGCTGCTCACCGCACCCGAATTCGTGGCGCTGGAGGCGGAGCTGCTGGACCTGCTTCACTCCCCGGCGCGGCGCTGACCGGAGTAGGCCAGCACGTCGCCGGCCACGGCCAGCGCGACCTCATCGTCCGGCGGGCGCGGCGCGTACCCGGGGGTGCGGACGGCGACCAGCTCACCCGAGGCGAGCCGGGCCCGGATCACCGTGTCCGGTCCGTAGTAGCGGTGCTCCACCACCCGCGCGGCGACCCCCGTGCCGGCGGCGGTCTCCGTCCCGGCGGCGGTCTCCGTTCCGGCCAGGCTCACCTGCTCGGGCCGCAGGGCGATCGTCACGGGCCCGTCGGGGACCGGCATCCGGGCCGGCAACCGGCCGAGTCCCGATTCGACGTGCCCGCCGGACGCGGTCCCGGCGAGTTCGACGATCTCGCCGACGAACGCCGCCGCGGCCAGGCTGACCGGCCGGTGGTAGAGCTGCGCCGGCGGGCCGATCTGCTCGACCCGGCCGCCGAGCAGCAGCACCACGGTGTCGGCCAGCGACAGCGCCTCGGCCTGGTCGTGGGTGACCAGCACGGCGGTCGTCCCGGCGTCCCGGAGCACCCACGCGATCTCCTCCCGCACGGTCATCCGCAGGGCCGCGTCCAGCGACGAGAACGGCTCGTCCAGCAGGATCAGCGCGGGGTCGGCGGCCAGCGCCCGGGCCAACGCGACCCGCTGCTGCATGCCGCCGGACAGCTCCTCCGGCCGCCGGTCGGCCGTGCCGGCGAGGCCGACGATGTCCAGCCAGCGGTCGACCGCGGCGGCCCGGTCCTTCCCGGCCGGCAGGCCGAAGCCGACGTTGCCGCCCACGCTCAGGTGCGGGAACAGCGCCCCCTCCTGCGGCAGCAGCCCGATCCGCCGGTCCTGCGGCGCGACCGAGGTCCGGCGCCCGACCAGCTCCCGCCCGGCCAGCCGCACCCGGCCGGCGTCGGCCGTCTCGAACCCGGCCAGGATCCGCAACATCGTCGTCTTGCCGCACCCGGACGGGCCGAGCACCGCGGTGATCGAGCGGGGCGGCACGGTCAGGCAGACGTCGTCGAGCACCCGCTGCCGGCCGAACGACTTGGTCAGCCCGGCGACGACCAGGCCGCCGGCGTCCCCGTTGACCACCGGATGCGCCAACGGCCGCCGGTCCGGTGACGGGCGGCGACCCACCGACCGGAATTCAATGACCACGGATCTCCCCCGCCCGTCCGCTCCAGCGACCCAGGATCGCCGTCGGCACCGCGGCGAACAGCACCAGCGCGGCCGCATACGGCGCGGCATTGCCGTAGTCGCTGACGGTGGTGTACCTCCACAACCCGGTGGCCAGCGTTTCGGTTCCCGTCGGGTGCAGCAGCAGCGTCGCCGGCAGTTCCTTCATCGTGGCCAGGAACACCAGGGCCGCGCCGGCGGCCAGCCCGGACGCGGCCATCGGCGCGGTCACCGCGAAGAACGCCCGGGTGGACGACCGGCCCAGGGAGACCGCGACCTCCTCCAACCGCGCCGGCGACGACTCGACGGCGGCCCGGATCGACCCGACGGCCAGCGGCAGGAACAGCACGACGTAGGCCAGCACCAGCAGCGGCGACGTCTGGTAGAGCGGGCGCAGCAGCCGCGCCCCCAGGTACACCCCGGCGACGGCGACCACGATGCCCGGCAGCGCGTGGGTCAGGAAGGTGGTCCGTTCGATGAGGCCCACGGTGGGTCCTCGGTGGCGCGCGGCCAGCAGGGCGACCGGCACGGCCAGCGCGGTGGTGACCAGGGCCGCGGCCAGCGCGTAGCCCAGCGAGGCGGCGAGCGCGGCCGTCAGCTCCCCCAGGTCGAGCGAGGCCTGGGCGGACCGGACCACCCAGCGGGCCAGCACGGCCAGCGGGAACACCAGGCCGGCCGCCAGCACGGCGCCGACCAGCGCGAACCCGGCCACCCGGCCGGCCCGGTCCAGCCGGATCAGCGGGGCCGGGCGGGCCACGCCGGCGCCGAGCCGGTAGGCGCTGGCCCGGCCACGGGCCATCGCCTCGGCGACGATCAGCGCGACCGCGAACACCATCAGCAGCAGGGCCAGAATGGCCGCCCGGGAAGGGTTGAAGCCGGCCCGGTAGGCGCCGTAGATGACCCAGGTGAAGGACTCGTACCGCATGGTCGCGACGGCGCCGAAGTCGCTGAGCACGTAGAGCCCGACGAGCAGGCAGCCGGCGGCGATCGCGGCCCGGGCCCGCCGCAGCGTCACGCCGAACAACACGGCGACGCCGGAGCGGCCCAGCGACCGGGCGACCTCCTCCTGGGCCGGGTCGAGCCGGGCGAGTGCGGCGACCGCGGGCAGGAACACATACGGGTAGCTGACGATCGTCAGCACGATCGCCGCGCCCCAGAAGCCGGCCAGGCCGGGGAACTCGGAGATCCAGATGTAGGCGGCCACGTAGCTGGGCACGGCCAGCGGCAGCGCGAGCAGCACCGTGGTGTACCGGCGGCCGGGCAGCGACGTGCGGGTGACCAGGACGGCCAGGGCGGTGCCCAGCACTCCACAGGCCGCGGTGACCACCGCAACGAGGCCGAGGCTGCGACCGATCAGGGACGCCGTGCGGACCTGGAACAGCTCGTCGGCGACGAACCCCCAGCCCCGGTCGATCGCGCGTTCGCCCAGGTAGAGCAGCGGCACCAGGGTGACCAGGGTGATCAGCGCGGCGGCGGTGACCAGCAGCCACGGCGGCCGCCGCCCGGACCGGCCCCGGGGAGCGCTGCGGGGACGGCTGTCGGGACGGTTGCGGGGACGCCCGCGCCCGCCCCGGACCGGGTCCGGGGCGGGCGGGTGCAGCTGGGTCGAGGTCACCCGGTCACCGGGTCAGCAACCCCACCTCGGACAGCAGCTGCTGGGTCTGCTCCAGCGACGCCAGGTCCGACAGGTCGATCTGCGGCGGGCTGAGGTCGGCCAGCGGGGGCACCTCGGGGGCGGCCGCGATGCCGGGCACCAGCGGGTACTCCTTGGTCTTGGTCGCGAAGTACTCCTGGCCGGCGTCGGAGAGCAGGTAGTCGACGAACACCTGGGCCTGCTCGGCGTTCGGCGCCGTCTTCAGCACGCCGACCCCGGCCACGTTCAGCAGCCCGCCCGGGTCGCCGGCCGCCATGAACCGGTTCTGCGCGGTCACCGCGGCCGCCCCGTCGGCGGCGATCTTCTCGTACAGGTAGTAGTGGTTGACCAGGCCCAACGCGATCTCGCCGGTGTTGACCGCGTCCCGGACGGCGCCGTTGCGCTCGAACGGCTTGGGCTCCTGGGCCGCGAACGCGGTCAGCCATTGCCGCGCACCGTCCTCCCCGCGCAGCACCCGCAGGCCGGTGACGAACGCCTGCCAGGACGCATTGGTCGGGGCGTAGCCGATCTGGCCCTTCCACTGCGGGTCGAGCAGTCCGTCGACGGTGTCCGGCGGGGTGGGGGCGAGCGTCGGGTTGTAGACGACGACCCGGGCGCGCCCGGACACTCCGGCCCAGGTGCCGTCGTCGGCGGCGTATGCGGCCGGGACCCGGTCCAGGGTCGCGGCCGGCAGTGCGGCGAACAGGCCCGCCTGGGTGACCGCACCCAGGGCGCCGGCGTCCTGGGAGAAGAACACGTCGGCCGGGGAGGCGTCGCCCTCGGTGAGGATCTGCGCAGCGAGTTCACCGGAGTCGCCGCCGCGGAACTCCACCTGCACACCGGTGTCGGCGGTGAACTGCTCCAGCAACGGACCGACCAGGTCCTTGTTGCGGCCCGAGTAGAGCACCAGCGTGCCACCGGCCACCGGGGCCGCGGACGCGGCCGGCGACGCCGGGGCGGAGGCGGCGGCCGAATCGGCCGGCGGGACAGCTGAGGCAGCCGACGCAGGCGAGACGGCCGACGATCCAGCCGTTGACGCGGATGTCCCGGACGAACCGGCCGAACCCGAACCGCAGCCGGCCACCAGGGCGACCAACCCCAGGGCTCCGGCCACCGACAGCACCCTGGCGGGTCGCGGTCGGCGAATCTTCAGCACACGCATGGGACTCCTTGCAGCAGTTAGGTAAGGGTAGCCTAGGCAGAGGTACCGTACTACAGGCTGTGTAGTAGTTCTCCCGCCACCGGGGTGCGGCCGGACCTACGATGTGAGCCGCGCACCGCTCGACGCGGAGCCGCAGGCCGGACCACAGGCCGAGGGCGAGAGGGGACATGGGCATGCGACGCGGTCCCGGACACCTCGAGCAGGAGGTGCTCGGCGTCCTGGCGGCGGGTCCGCGCCCGCTGACCCCCGGGGAGGTTCGCGACCGGCTCGACCGGAACCTGGCCTACACCACGGTGATGACGGTGCTGTCCCGATTGACGGAGAAGGGCGCGGCGGTCCGCGAGCCGCAGGGTCGCGGCTACGCCTATTCGGCGGTCACCGACCCGGCCGCCCAGGTGGCGGCGGCGATGCATCGGGCCATGGCCGGCAACGACCACGCGGCGGTGCTGCAACGGTTCGTCCGGTCGCTGTCCCCGGCCGATGAGCAGGTGCTGTCCCGGCTGTTGCACGAATCCTGATCGGCCACCGGCGAACCGGCTCAGCCGACCGTCAACCAGTCCTGGTCGAGCACCGCGACCAGCGTGTCCAGCGGCGCGTCGCGGAACCGATCGGCCGCCTCGTCGCCCTGCTCGGCGGCCGCGCCGATCGCCCGCTGCCAGGTGTGCGCCCGGGCGATCTTGGCCACCCGGCAAGCGGTCTCGAGCATCGCCGGCAGATCCTCGGCGGGCGCCAGGTCGCGGAACAGATCCAGGTAGGCGTTCCGGACGGCGAGAAAGCCTGGCCCATCGAGCGGCTCGTCGAGGAACCGGCGCACCATCCCCAGCGGGACGAGCGCCGCGGCGAACGGGTGCGCGAGCACCGCGTCACCCCAGTCGAAGAACCGGGCCTGCCCCGATCCGGAACCGGCCCCGTCCCAGAAGATGTTCCGCGGGTGCAGGTCGTTGTGATCCAGGCTCGCCGGCAGGGCCGATTGCGCCACCGTCGCGCACCACCGTTCGACTGCCGGCCGGGCGGCGGCGACCGCCGCGCGCCGGCCGCGCCGGTCCGGGTCGTCCCGCACGCCGGCGGCCGTCATCGCCACGGCCCGGTCGAACTGCTGCAGCATGGCGGCCGGTCGCATGTCGGCCACCCCGGCCGCGAGCATGCGCCCCGCCGCGGGCATCAGGTCCAGCTGCACCCGCCCGTACTGGACCAGCGCCGCGCCGAGTGCCCGCGCCAGCGCGGGCCCGGACAGCTGCTCGCCCAGCAGCGGCCCGCCGTCCGGCAGCAGGATCCAGGCCCGGTCGGGATCGGCGGCCAGCGGCCGCAGCACGTGGGCCGGCACCCGTTCGGCGAGCACCGCGTACAGCCGGACCTCGAACGCGGTACCGGGACTGCACGCCTTGAACCAGTACGTGCCGCGGTCGGTGGGCACCCGCACCGCCGTGGCCCAGGCCCGGATGTGCGGGTGCGCGACCGGCCCGGTCCGCCGGATCCCGGCATCCGCCAGCCGGTGGTCGAGCCACTCGACGGCGGCCGCCTGCCAGGCCCGGGACGACCAGACCGCGGTGCCGAAATCCAAGGGGGCGGCGCTACTCCAACTCGTCGACCGACCGCACCCCACCGGGACCGTTCGCGGTGCGCGCCTCCAGCGCGGCACCGACCACCCCGCGCAGATCCAGGCCGACGTTCGCGGCGATCGACGCGGAGACCGCGCCCAGCACGAACGGGGTGTCGACGATGACCACCCGGTCGGCCTGCTCGCCCTCCAGGAATTCCACGGCCGTCTCGGCGGTGAGGTACCCGGAACCCAGGTCGTAGAGCAGGATCGCCCCGTCGCCCGCGTCGGCCTCCTGGATCGCCGCGGTGATCAGGTCGAACGAGGTGCCGACCGAGCCGTCCTCGAGCCCGCCGGCCGGCCGGATGGCCACGTTCGGCGCCATCTGCCCGGCCACCTCCGCCACGCCGGCCGCCAGCTGCGCGCTGTGCGAGACCAGCACGATGCCGACCGTCACGACGACTCGGCCGCGGATCCGGCGGCGGCATCGGCCAGCGCGGCGAGCAGGTAGGCCGTACTCGTCGCCCCGGGATCCTTGTGCCCGATCGATCTTTCGCCCAGGTAGCTGGCGCGACCCTTGCGGGCCTGGAACGGGATGGTGGCCTCGGCGCCCAGGTTCGCGTCGGTCGCCGCCGCCCGGAGCACCGCGGCGACGTCGTCGCCGACTTCGGCGGCGGCCCGCGCCGCGTTCACCGCGGGCGTCAGGGCATCGACCATCGTCTTGTCCTCGAGCTCGGCCTTGCCCCGCGCGACGACACCGTCCCGGGCCGCGGTCAGCGCGGTCACCACACCTTGGGCATCCAGCGTCGGCTGGTCCTTGACCGCGGTCGATGCGCGCAGGAAGGCGGTGCCGTACAGCGGCCCCGCCGCCCCGCCGACGGTCGAGATCAGCGTGGAGGCCACCATCTTCAGCACCGCGGCGGGGGTGTCGAACTCGGTGGTATCCAGCTTGGCCAGCACCGCGGTGAACCCGCGCGCCATGTTCTCGCCGTGGTCGCCGTCACCGATGTCCCGGTCCAGCCGGGTCAGCTCCACCTTGTGCTCGGCGATGGTGGCGACGACCGCCCGGATCCCGGCGACCGTGCTCGCGGCGTCACACGTCATCGGCTCACACGCCCCAGCGCAGGGCGGGGGTGTGCACGGGCGCGTCCCACAGCTCGATGAACTCGTCGTCCAACTTGAGCAGCGTGATCGACATGCCCTGCATCTCCAGCGAGGTGATGAAGTTGCCGACGAGCGAACGAGTCACCTCGATGCCACGCTCGCCCAGGAACGACCGGGCCGAGTGGTACGCCAGGTACAACTCGATCAGCGGCGTGCCGCCCATCCCGTTGACGAACAGCAGGGTCCGGTCGCCACTGGTGAACGGCAGGTCCTCGACGACGGCCCCGAGCAGGGTCGCGACGATCTCGTCCGCCGACTGCAGCTTCACCCGGTGCCGGCCCGGCTCGCCGTGGATGCCGATGCCGATCTCCATCTCGTCTTCGGCCAGGGTGAACGACGGCTCGCCGGAGTGCGGGACGGTGCACGGTGTCAGCGCCATGCCCATCGACCGCACCTGACTATTCACCCGCTGGGCGATCGCGGTGACGGTCGCCAGGTCGTCGCCGCGGGCCGCGGACGCCCCGGCGATCTTCTCCAGCAGCACGGTGCCACCGACACCCCGCCGGCCCGCCGTGTAGGTCGAGTCCTTGACGGCCACGTCGTCGTCGACCACGACGCTGCTGATCTGGATATCCTCGGCCGCCGCGAGTTCGGCCGCGGTCTCGAAGTTCAGGACGTCGCCGGTGTAGTTCTTCACGATGTGCAGCACCCCGGCACCACCGTCGACCGCCTGGGTGGCCGCGAGGACCTGGTCCGGGGTGGGCGAGGTGAAAACGGCCCCCGGCGCGGCCGCGTCCAGCATGCCGGCACCGACGAAGCCGCCGTGCAACGGTTCGTGACCGCTTCCGCCACCGGACACGAGCGCGACCTTGCCCTGGATCGGGGCGTCGGCCCGCACGATGGTGGCCGGGTCGAGGGTGACGGTGATCAGATCGGGATGGGCCAACGCCATGCCCTGCAAGGCTTCGGTGACGACGGTCGTCGGGTCGTTGATGATCTTCTTCACGAGGTTCCTCTCGTTGCTGTGCGGGCGTCATTGCCCCCGACGATCTTCCCCCGCGCCCGATCCGGTTGCCACCGCGGGTGACACCCCGACGGGGTGGTTCCGGGGCCGACCGGGGCCGACCCCGATCGATCCTCAAGCCGTGGTCGACGGAGCGTGACGAAGTCGCACGGACAGGCACGTCACGCAGCCCTCGAGCTTCTCGAACTCGGAGATGTCCACCGGCACCGGCGTGAACCCCAGGTCGGCGATCAGCTCCGCCGACCTGGGCGCGGACGCCGCCATCAGCAGCCGCCCGTCACCGAGATCGACCACGTGCGAACCACCCTCCTCGGGCATCGCCCGGAAGTGCGGCCAGAAGCCCGGGTCGTCGACCAGCGGCGGGTACCCGATCACCGTGCCGTCCGGCAGCGCGGTCACGGCCGACTTCAGGTGCAGCACCTTGGTGGTGGGCACCGCGATCACCCGGTGGCCCAGCGGTGCGCAGATCCGGCGCAGGGCGGCGACGCCCGCCGCGTCGGTGCGCTCGGTCCGGCCGACGTACACCGTGCTGCCGATCTTGAGAACGTCGCCGCCCTCCAACGACCCGTCGTCGATCGTCGCGGTCGGGTAGCCGAGGGCGCGCACCGTCACCGAGGTGCCCAGCGTCTCCGGCCGGCGGGACTGGGCGCCCGGGTGGGTGATCACCGCCGTGCCGCCGATCATCACCACCGTGTCCTCGACAAACACGCCGTCCGGGCATTCCGGCACGGCCGGCACCTCCACCGGATCCCAGCCGGCGTCGGTCAGCGCGGTCACGTACCCGTCCCACTGGCGACGGGCCAGGTCGATATCGACCGGCACCCGCTCCAGGTGGGTGAGCAGGCCGTCGGCCAGGTGCGGCGACGGCGGTCGGACGAGCGCACGGGGGGTGTCGGTCACGCCGGGCAGGCTACTCGCGCTCGTAGACGTCGGGGATGCCGTCGTGGTCGTCGTCCCGGTTCTCCGCCTCCCAGATGAGGCGGTACCGGCGGTTGCGCAACCGCAGCAGCACCGCGGCCAGCAGGGCCGCGGTCAGCGATCCGGTCAGCACGGCGATCTTGACGTGGTCGTCGGCCTCCGGGTTGGCCGCGAAGGCCAGCTCACCGATCAGCAGCGACACGGTGAACCCGATGCCCGCCAGCATGGCAACCCCGGTGACGTCGGGCCAGGTCAGGCCCTGTTGCAGCGGGCGGCGCAGAGCCTTCGAGGTGAGGAAGGTGGCGATCAGGATGCCGATCGGCTTGCCCAGCACCAGACCGAAGATGATGCCCAGCGCGATCGGGTCGGCCAGCGCCGAGGCGAAGCCGCTCAGCCCGCCGATCGTCACCCCGGCCGAGAACAGCGCGAACAGCGGCACCGCGACGCCGGCCGAGATCGGCCGCAGCAGGTGCTCGAAGCGCTCCGCCAGCCCGGTCCCCGGCTCCTTGTCCCGGGCGTGCGGGCGGACCGGAACGGTGAACGCCAGCAGCACGCCGGCGACGGTGGCGTGCACCCCGGAGGCGTGCACGAGGATCCAGGTGGCCGCGGCCAACGGAAGCAGCAGGTACCAGTGGCTGATCCGGCGCTGCACCAGCAGGCCGAACCCGGCCAACGGCACCAGCGCCAGCGCCAGGAACCCCAGCTGCAGGTCGTCCGTGTAGAACAGCGCGATCACGATGATCGCGAGCAGGTCGTCGACCACGGCCAGGGTCAGCAGGAAGGTGCGCAAGGCCGACGGCAGGTGGGTGGAGATCACCGCCAGCACGGCCAGCGCGAACGCGATGTCGGTGGCCGTCGGGATGGCCCAGCCCTTGGGCGCCGTGCCCGCCGCGAACACCAGGTAGATCACGGCCGGCACGAGCATGCCGCCGACGGCCGCGAACACCGGGACCGCCGCCCGCTTCGGGTCGCGCAGGTCGCCGGCGACGAACTCCCGCTTGAGCTCGAGCCCGGCGACGAAGAAGAAGATAGCCAGCAGCCCGTCGGCCGCCCAGCTCTCCAGCGACAGGTTCAGGTGCATCAGTTCGGGCCCGGCGACCAGATCGAGCATCGCGAAGTAGGACGCCGACCACGGCGAGTTCGCCCAGACGAGCGCGATGACCGCGGCGCCGAGCAGCAGTGCGCCGCCGACCGTCTCCTTGCGCAGGATGTGGGCGAGGCGGCTGTCCTCCGCCCACGATCCATGGGCGAACAGCGACGAGGACTCCGTTGGCATGCTGGACCCTTCCGCCGACCAGACTTCCCGGCACACCATTTGGTCGTCCCGCGGCTCGGGCGAAACCTGCCCAACCCTATCGAGGCGGACCGACGCTACGTTGATGGCATGTCTGCCGACCCGGCCACCGAGACCCTGGTCCGGCTGGCGCCGCCGGTCGCCGCGCGGGGGGCCGTGCGGGACATGGTCGGCTACCGGATGGCGCCGATGCCGGGCGAGCATCGAGGCTTTCCCAGCCCCTGGCTGACCCTGGTGTTCTCACTGTCCGGGGCACTGCCCATCGAGGTCCCCTTCGGGTCGCGGGTCCGGTCCGCGGCGTTCCACGTTCCCGTCGGCGGCCTGCACACCCGGGCGGTGGTCATGCCCCGGCGCCTGCCGCACGCGCCGACGGCGAGCCAGCGCGGCATCCAGCTCGCGGTGCACCCGCTGGCCGCGCGGGCGGTCTTCGGTGTCCCGGCGTCCGCACTGGCCGGCGAGGTGCTGGAGATCGACGAGCTGGCCGTCGGCGGGTCCGAGCTGGCCGGCCGGCTGGCCGAGTGCTCGTCCGGGATCGAGGCAACCGCGGTCGTCGACCGCTGGCTCGGCGCGCGCATCGCCGCCGCCGAGGTGGCGCCGCCGGCCCCCGAGCTGGCCCGGGCCTGGCGGCTGATCGTCGGCAGCCACGGCCGGGCCCGGATCGCCGACACGGCGCGCGCCGTGGGGTGGTCCCGCCGGCACCTGACCGCTCGGATGCGCGCCGAGATCGGTGTCGGAGCGAAGGATCTAGCCCGGTTGGCCCGGTTCGCCCGGTCCCGGCGGCTGATCGGCCGGCAGGATCGGAGCCTGGCCGAGGTGGCCGCGGATGCCGGGTACGCCGACCAGTCGCACCTGACCACCGAGTGGCGGGAGTTCGCCGGGTGCAGCCCGGGGCGGTGGATCGCCGAGGAGCTCTCATTTCTGCAAGACGACTCCGGGTCGCGGTCGGCAGACTCGCCGGCATGACGACAGCAATCCGCACCCAGCCCGGGGCCTGGCCCACCCTTTCCTACCGCGACGGCGAGGCCGCGCTGCGCTTCCTGACCGAGGTGGTCGGCTTCACCGAGTCCGTGGTCCACCGCGGCGGGTCCGAGCGACCCATCGCCCACGCCGAACTGTTGTGGCCGGACGGCGGCGGCATCATGTTCGGCTCGGAGCCGAGCGAGCCGCGGTGGTCGGGCTCGGCCGGTGGGCCGGGCACCGGCACCGCCTACCTGTCCGTCGGCAGCGCCGCCGACCTCGACGCGCTCGCCGGGCGGGTCGCCGACGCCGGCTGGCTGCTGCTGCGGGAGCCGGCCGACACGGACTACGGCAGCCGGGAGTTCGCGTTCGCCGACCCCGAGGGCAACGCCTGGAGCGTGGGTACGTACCGGGGAGCCGCCGCGGGCTGACCGCCGGCAGGGGCCGCGTCGGTCCTCGACTCCGGCCCCCGGTTATGCGAACATGTGTTCGTGCGGATCGGCGGGAGCAGGACGGATGCGTCGATCCTGCACGCCGACCTGGACGCCTTCTTCGCCTCGGTCGAGCAACGGGACAACCCGCGATTGCAGGGTCGCCCGGTCATCGTCGGCGGCGGGGTGGTGCTGGCCGCCAGCTACGAAGCGAAAGCGATGGGCGTCAAGACCGCGATGGGCGGCCGGCAGGCGCGGGCGTTGTGCCCGGATGCCGAGGTCGTCGAGCCCCGCTTCAGCGCCTATACCCGGGCCAGCAAGGACGTCTTCGAGGTGTTCCGGGACACCACCCCCCTGGTCGAGGGCCTGTCCATCGACGAGGCGTTCCTGGACGTGGGCGGGCTTCGCCGGGTCGCCGGCTCCCCCGCGGAGGTGGCCGCCCGCCTGCGGGCGCGGGTCCTGGACCAGGTCGGCCTGAAGATCACCGTCGGGGTCGCCCGGACCAAGTTCCTGGCCAAGGTGGCCAGCGGCGTGGCCAAACCCGACGGTCTGCTGGTCGTCGAGCCGGACCGGGAGTTCGACTTCCTGCACCCGCTGCCGGTGCAGCGGTTGTGGGGTGTCGGCCCGAAGACCACCGCGAAGCTGCACGCCCTCGGCATCACCACGGTCGGCCAGGTCGCGGCCCTGGACGAGGCCACCCTGCTGACCGCCCTGGGCGGGGCGTCCGGGCGGCAGCTGAACGCCCTGGCCCACAACCGTGACCCGCGCATCGTTCAGGTCGGCAAGCGGCGCGGGTCGATCGGCTCGCAACACGCGATGGGCCGGGGCCGGCACACCATGGCCGAGATCGACGCCACCGTCATCAGCCTGGTCGAACGGGTGACCGGGCGGATGCGCAAGGCCGGCCGGGAGGGCCGCACGGTCGTGCTCCGGTTACGGTTCGACGATTTCACCCGGGCGTCGCGGTCCCGGACGCTGGCCCGGGCGACGTCCCGCACCCCGATCGTGTTGGAGGCCGTCCGCGACCTGGTCGCGGTGGCCATGCCACTGATCCGGGACCGCGGCGGCCTGACCCTGCTCGGCATCGCGGTCGGCAACCTGGACGACGACAGCGGGCAGTTGGAGCTGCCGTTCACCGACGCCGCCTCGCCGACGCGCGCGGCCGCGTTGGACCGGGCGATGGACGGTGTCCGGGAGAAGTTCGGTTCGGCGTCGCTGACCCGGGGTGTGCTGCTCGGCCGGGACCCGGGGGTCAGCATGCCCGGGCTGCCGGACTGAGGTCGAATGGCGCCATGACCAGTTCCGAACCATATATCCACGACCGGCCGGCGGTGCCGTTCGTCGGCACCACCACCGGGGTCACCCGGGCCACCATCGCCGAGATCGCCGACCGGATCCCCGCCCTGATCGGCGCGCTGACCAGCCACGGCGGCACCCCGGCCGGCGCGCCGTTCTTCCGGTACCTGGAGATCACGGGCGACTCGATGACGGTGCAGGTCGGCGTGCCCGTGCTGCCGGGGACCGCGCTCCCGGAGCACGTCGCGCCGTTCTCGACCGAGGTGGGCGAGCTGCCCGCCGGCCGGTACGCCACGCTCACCCACGTCGGCCCGTTCGACGGCCTGGCCGGCGCGACGCAAACACTTCTCGACCGGGCCCGCTCGGACGGGCTCGAGGTGGACGGCGACGTGCTCGACGGGGTCGAACGATGGGTGGCCCGGCTGGAGATCTATCTGACCGACCCGCGCATGGAGACCGACCCGAACCGGTACGAGACCGAACTGGCGATCAAACTCCGCTGATCCGGCGGACCGGCTGTCGGGCTGACTGCGGCTGCGGGCGGACTGCGGACTTCGGACCGACTACAGGGCGCGCTGTCGGACGTCTCTGGCACAGTCCGCACCATGGCGCGAATGCAGGCGGGAATCGTCATCAGCACCGGAACGGCGCGGGAGTTCGCCGACCTGGCCGTCGCCGCCGAGGCGGCCGGCTGGGATGCGATCTTCACCTGGGAGGCGGTGTGGGGGCCCGACGCCTGGGTGACCCTCACCGCCGCGGCGATGGTGACCGAACGGATCCGGTTGGGCACCATGCTCACCCCGCTTCCCCGCATCCGGCCCTGGGACCTGGCCGGCAAGGTCGCCACCCTCGATGCGCTGTCCGGCGGGCGGGTGCAGCTCGCGGTCGGCCTCGGGGCGTTGCACGAGGGGTGGTTGGCCTTCGAACGGGACGAGGGCCGCCGGGTCCGCGCGGAGAAGCTCGACGAGGGGCTCGCCGTGTACGACGGCCTGATGCGCGGGCAGCCGTTCGCCTTCACCGGCACCCACTACCAGGTCACGCCCACCGATTTCATGCCGCCGCCACCGCCGGTCCAGCAGCCCCGGGTGCCGGTGTGGGTGGTCGGGGCGTACCCGTCGGCGACGTCGCTGCGGCGGGCCGCCCGGTGGGACGGTCTGCTGCCCACCACGGTCGGCGGCGGGGCGGAGGCCCCGTTCGGCCCGGCCGACCTGGCACAGGTCGTCGCCGCCGTGCGTCCGTTGCGGGCCACGGCCGGCCTGCCCTGGGACGGCTATCAGGTGATCGCCGAGGGCGTGTCCCCGGCCGGCGCAGCGGGTGACGAGCTGGTCCGCGAGTGGGCGGACGCCGGGGCGACGTTCTGGGTCGAATCTGATTGGTCGATGAGCGAGGATGCCGTACGGCGGCACCGCGAGCGCATCGACGCCGGCCCGCCGCGGCCGTTTCCGACCCAGTGATGTTCGCGCGCGCCGATGCCTGCTCGTCGTCGCGCTTGCGTTCAACCAGATCGACGACTCCCTGCGCGATGTCGGCGCCCGGTCGATGTCCGTCCCTTCGATCGCGACAGGGTGGATATTCGCGGTTCGACATTCGGCATCACGCCCTGGTCGATTCACGACCGAAACCGATCGGCTGAACATGCAAATCAAGATCGAAATAGTCAAGGAGCTGACTGACGGTCAAGAATGGAATCCGGGCAGCGCCGACGACCATCTCGACCGGCGGCCATCAGGTGACCTGCGCCGACGAATTCGGTCGCGCGAAGGCCGTCGTCCGCCGGCGTGCCGGCGACGGTGTCCTCCCGGTCGCGGTCCGATCGGGAACGGCGCGCAGCTGCCCGACCAACGGTGCGCTCGGAGAGATCGGTTGACGGTGGGAAGGGGGCCCGCCCCCTTCCCACCAGCCGCCGAGTTGTCCGCATGGCCCTGCCCGATTTGGCCTCATCCAGCCCGATCCGGCCTGTTCCTCGCGTTCGGCGGTGGCCACCGATCGTGGCGCACGGTTACCCAGCGACGACCCCATTCGGTCATCGGAACACCCGATTGAAGCCCTTTTCACCCCTGCCAGATTCCGACCGACGACCCGGAATTCGATCCGATGTCCGCGGACTGAGCCGTGGTCAATGACTCGCGATCGCCACAGCCGACTATTGATCTTGAGTTATCCACATCACCGAAAGTTAATTTCTGCCGGGCTCGCATTGCTGGGTATCGTCACCCGATCGCGCAGGAACGCGGACGGAGGATCATGGGGGCCTTTCTGGGTCTGATGCTGGGCCTCGGCCTGCTGCTGATCTGGCACGGGCTGTCCTCCGTCACGACCCCGCGGCCGAGCCGTCCACCGTTCGAACGCACCCGGGAACGTCTGCTGCAGGCCGGGCTGCCCAGCGTGTCGCCGGCCCAGCTGTTCGCATTGCAGGCGCTGTCCGCCGTCCTGGTCGCCGTGCTCGGCCTGGCCCTGACCCAGTCGATCAGCGTGTCGTTGATCTTCGCGCTGTTCGCCGGCGCCGTGCCGCATCTGATGGTGTCCCGATTGCGTCACAAGCGGCAGGCCGACCTGCGCGAACTCTGGCCGGAAGTGGTCGACAACCTGACCTCCGGCGTTCGGGCCGGGCTGTCCCTGCCGGAGGCGCTGGCCGCGATCGGCGATCGCGGCCCCGAACAGCTGCGCGAGCCGTTCCGGCAATTCGGCGCGGACTACCGCACCACCGGGCGGTTCAACGACTCGCTCGACCGGCTCAAGGCCATCCTGGCCGATCCGGTGGGCGACCGGGTCATCGAGTCGTTGCGAGTGGCCCGCGAGGTCGGCGGCACCGACCTGGGCCGGCTGCTGTCGACGCTGTCCGGATTCCTCCGGGACGACGCCCGGACCCGCGCCGAACTGCTGGCCCGGCAGACCTGGTCGGTCAACGCCGCGCGGATGGCCGTGGCCGCGCCGTGGCTGGTGCTGGTCCTGCTGGCCACCCAGCGCGAGACGCTGCAGGCCTACGACACGCCGACCGGGACGGTCATCCTGTTCGCCGGGGCCGCGCTGTCGTTCATCGCCTACCGCCTGATGATCAGAATCGGCCGGCTGCCGGAGGATCGGCGGGTGCTGCGATGAGCGAGGCTTGCCGAGCGAACCATCGGAGAACTCATGGGGCCGGCCGAGCCGGGACGGTTGAGCCTGCGAGGCGTCCCGGGACGGCGGCCCCATGAGCGAGTGGCTGCTCGGCGGCATCCTCGGCGCCGTCGTCGCCGCCGGCCTGCTGATCGCGATCCTGGCCACGCCGCCGTTGCGCCGCCCGACGATGTCGGACCGGATCGCGCCGTACCTCACCGACGCCGGACGTCCCTCCCGCCTGCTCACCGGCTCCACCGCCGGACCGACCTCCAGCGCGTTGGGCAAGCTCGCCGCGCCGCTGGTGCGAGACGCCGTCCGATTCGTCGACAAGATCATGGGCGGGCGCGGCTCCGTCGAACGGCGGCTGACCGCGATCTCCTCGCCGCTGACGGTCGACCAGTTCCGGGTCGAGCAGGTGCTGTGGGGCTCGCTCGGCGCCGCGGTCGGCGCCGGGATCGGCCTGCTCGCGGTGCTCCTGGGCCAATCGAACCCCTTCATCCTGATCCTGCTGATCGTCGCGTCCGCCGCCGCCGGGGTGCTCGGACGCGACTGGTGGCTGACCCAGACCGTCAGCAAGCAGGAGGAGGAGATCATCGCCGAGTTCCCGGTGATCGCCGAGATGCTCGCCCTTTCGGTGACCGCCGGCGAGAGCCCGACCGGGGCGATCGACCGGGTGACCAAACTCGCGCACGGGCCGCTCGTCAGCCAGCTCAGCGGGGTGCTCGCCGAGACCCGGGCGGGCACGCCCTTCCTGACCGCGCTCACCCATCTGCGGGACCGCACCCGCCTGGAGCCGCTCGCCCGGTTCCTGGACGGGATGGCCGTCGCGATCGAACGTGGCACCCCGTTGGCCGATGTGCTCCGCGCTCAGGCCGCCGACGTCCGCGCCCTGTCGAAGCGGCAACTGCTGGAATCCGGCGGGCGGAAGGAAATCGCCATGATGGTGCCCGTCGTGTTCCTGGTGCTGCCGATCACGATCCTCTTCGCCCTCTACCCCGGACTGCTGGCCATCACCACGGTGGCCCAGTGAGCCGTCCCGCACTACGCCGAAGCACCGAGCCTGGAGGCCACCATGACCCCGACCGACCGCGCACTCGAATGGCTGAACACTGTCACGCTGTCTCTTGTGGCGCGACTGAACTCCGCGGAACGCGAGGATCGGGATCGGGGCGACGTCCCCGGCTGGGTGATGATCACCGTCATGACAGTCAGTGGAGATTCATAATCACTCACTTAGGGCACCCACCAGCTCACCTCTTCCCCTCGGCCAGCACGTTGGTCGACGTACGTGGGCACGACAATGCCCCCCGCGCTACCTGCGCTATCGTCAAAGCATGGTTCAGCGGTGGACTGCCACGCTGAGGATCTCCTGGCATCCGATCCTGACCTTCGAGCGTCGGCGCCTGGATCTTCTGGATTGGATCGACCAGCACTTGGAGATCGTCGCGTTCAAGAACGACTCCGCCGACGAGGTTGCGGTAGCCGTGGGGCACCGGGGTCTGCGCGGCACAATCACGATGAAGTCGATGAGCATGAGCACCAGCAGCCCGAGCCTGACAGTTGATGCGCTCGGACCCCTGTTCGACGGTGCGTACGACGTGCTGGGGTTACATGGCGTGAGGGTGGTCGAGTACCAATCAAGCTGGACTGCTCCGCTAGAAGGGTCCTATAGCGCTGCATGTGGGATTTTCGCCCGAAATGTTACGTTCCATCAGGATCTTGGCGAGTTCGCAGCTACGGATGCCTCCGTGCTCTTCGACGCGGCGAGCGACTCGGCGACCTTGCAAGCGGAGATGGGCGTCGTGTCAAGCCGAGAACTCCGGGCAAGAATCATGCACCCTGCCATCGGTCGGCATCCCGACACCAGCAGGCCAACCTACGTTCCCGATCCAGCGGACGAACTACCGGAGCTTTCGCTCTTCGCCGACGTCCGATGGTTTCCATCCACCGGAATGTCGATTGCCTCGGGCGATGAGCTGGCTCATATCAGGGAGCACATCGAGAACGACTGTGCAACTATGATGGTCGGTCTTGGGGAGTCGGTCCAAGCAACTCTGGAAGGGGGCGGAGATGAGTTCAGTAGTGGTGGGTCAGGATTGCCCGCCTGATGAGACGGCTGAATCCGAACTCTGGATCGACGCGACGAGCATCGCATCACCGCCAGTTCGGAGAGCCACGGGGCGCTTCTTGCTGACCGTGGCCACGGCACGTCGTCGGATGAGCACGGGGCGTCCAAAGACGATGACCTTCGACCTCTCCCAAGTAGACGAAGACGATGATGTTTCGACCGACATCGCCCGTGACATGGCACAGCGGTGGGACGACTGAACTAACCCCGTTCGGTGTCGAGCGTCAAACTTCAGCAGGGCGATCTTTGGAATGCCTGGATTCCCTACAACGACGTCACGGGACCGGGCGCCAGCGGCGGGGTGGGCAAGTTTCGCCCCGTTCTGATCGTGGGCTTCTCGGATAGGACGCCTGCGGACGACCAAGTTGTCCTGCTTGTCCCGATCACGTCGTATGGAGCCGGGGCCGCACCCAAGAAGGGCGATGTCGAGATTGTCAACTGGCAGGCGTGTAACCTGTCGAAGCGGTCTTGGGCCCGCGCGAGGCGCATCTGGGGAGCAAACCCGAGGGTGCTTCGTGGAAGTTCAGCGTTCGGCACCGTAGAGGTCCAAGTCCTGAACGACGTCTTCTCGGAGATCGAACGTTTGATCGTGTAAGCCCTGTCGGACTTCGCCCCGCGAGGGGCGGGGACGACTGCCAGTGAACTCAGCGTTCAGCTTGGGCCCGTGCCCTTTCAAGCGCGCCAACGAGCGGCACGCCGAGGTCGTGGAGCCGAGCACGGTCGGGGATCGCCGGGGTCCCGGGCAAGACGATCATGTTTGTGATCGCCCAGGCGTCGGACGCCCAGCGGAACCGGTCCGCCCAGGTCTCCAGGTTCAGCTGGGCCACGTGCGCGATGCCATACGCCCGGCACCACGCATCGAACATCACCGGGTCGGACCAGGTCGCGTGCCGGGGGTCACGTAGCTCCGCCGGCACCATGGCGTCGCCGGCCGGGTCGTGGGATCGGAGTCGGGCCATCGTCAGCCCGCCCGGGATGCCGTGCGCCGGGACTTGGACCACCGGGCCGCCGCGCCGGTCTTGCCGCGCATGGCGTAGCCGCCGGGCACGCGTTCCCCGGCGTCATCGGGCAGCGCCAGCGCGGAAATGAGCTGCCGAAGCGTCGTCCTGGCGTTGTTCGCCGCCGCGACGGCCGGGTTTACGGCCGTCCGGCCGGCGTCCGTGAGAATCGTCGGACCCTCGGCCCGAATTGACTGGTCGAGAGAATCCAGAATATCAATCGTCCGGCACGCCTCGATCAGCAACGCAATTTCCGACTCGGACAGGTCATATTTCCCAACAATGGCGTTCCAGAATTCCTGACCTCGCTCCAAGAATTCCGGCCGTACCGGTTGCTTCATTTTATCATCCATTCTAAGGCTGGTGGTACCCATTCTTTTAGGGTCTGCGGGTCGAATTCCCTGGGCGAACCTTGATTTACCGCGATATTAAGTCGGTGGCACGGGCAGACTTGCTCTGAACTGCGCAGATTCCCCAGGACAGGCAGGGCTTGGACTGGCAGCACCCTCCCGCCCGGTCTAGCCGTAGCCGCATCCGGGGGTGCCCCCCTGGGGTGGTGTGTCCGGTTCGGGCGGTTCGGGTGTCGGCGATCATGATCATCATCTCCGATCGGTCGGTCGGCGGGCATCGGACGGGCGCCCCGGGGCCTGCCGGCCGTAACTGCTGTGGCGTTATGTGGGGGCCGGACCCGCTGCCATGCCCTCTCCCCGGTGCGCGGCAGCGGGTCCGTGTCCTATCAGGCGATCGTGACCGTGATCTTGGCCATCCGGTTCGGCCGAATGACCTTCCACCCGATCCGCCATGTCACCCGCACCGCTCGCGAATCACTCTGGAAATACAGGTCTTCGGAGGTCGCGAGGGTGACGACGCCGGACGCGGAGATGATGTTGGTCGAGTCGATGATCAACATCTTCCCGCTTGTCATCGCCGAACTCACGATCACGGGAACGCCGAACAGTGTGCGTCCGGTGGGCTCACCGGGAGCGCCCAGCAGCGGGAGGTTGCTGCCGGTCGCCACCTTCCGGACGCGCAGCACGCCGAACGATGCAGGATCCATCACGATGTGCGAGGCGGTCCCGCCGTTGACCTCGACCGACGTGATCGCCTCCGCGACGACGTCAAGGTCATCGTCTCCGAGGGTCCCGCCGTCCACCACGCCCGAGGTGGCCAGGAGTCCGGTCGGTGCCGATGCGCTCGTCAGCAGAGCAGCGTTCGCCTTGGTGATGATCGACCGTCGCAGCGAGTCCGTCATCAGATTCGCGGCGTCCTGGTAGCTCGCTGCCTCGCGCGAAACCTTGGTCAAGACCGCGATCTTCCCGGTCGAGACGGTGACCTCGGCGAGCGTCGGATCGACCGCCGTGATGTCCTGCCCTTCCGGAACAAAGGCAGCCGCAGCGTCGGCGGAGACGTACGGCACCCGGACGACCGGGGTGTCGCCCTCGATCCCGCCAGCATTTGTGGTGAGGGTGAAGATTAGCGCCTCGGGGACAAGGTCCCGGGCAACGAAAGTGGTGTCGGGGTAAAGGCCCCGGGGTCCTGCGGTGGTAGCGGCCATTGTCGGCGTTCTCGCTTCGGAATCAACGCCGGGCCGGATTTACGGGCACGGCGGAAACGGATCGGAAGGCCGGTCCATTTATTTCCTGGCGCGTGGTGACCGTAGGCGCCCGCGTTGCTAGAACGCTGGTGATGTACTGCTACCCGCTCGTTGAGGTCGGCGGTTAACCCTTGGCAATACCCCGTCTTACCGGCGACGTGACCGTGATCATCAGGCTACTCGGCGTCGCCGAGGTGCGACAAGAGATCACGGCCGGGTTGCCGATACGCCGCTTTCCTTCGAAGCCGTGAAATCAGGCGCGGGAGGTCGGCACGATTCAAATGAATCATGCCGATCCCTCGATGACGGGTCGAGGGATCGGCACGAGGCAAATGCCTCAGCCCCATCCCTCGATGACGGGTCGAGGGTTGCGAAAGTTCAATCCGCTGACTGGCCATGCTGCCGGCCCGGTGGGGGGATTGCCCCGCCGGGCCGGTGCTATTGCGGCAGCGTCGATCTGAGCGGCGCTCGGGGCCGGTTGCACTCCAGGACCCGCCGGGCGGAATCAGTCGGTGGGCACCCACCCGGAGACTCCACCCGCGTCGTCGGCTGAGAACGGGCTGGGCTCGGTGATCCACTCGGCCGGGTCGACGCCGATCGGAAACCCATCGGGGTCGGTGAGGATCTCGGCCTCCCGGACGGTCCGCGAGACGATATAGGTTCCTCCGGCTGCGTCCCGCCGGTAGGCGACCACGGTATCGGCGGCACGGGCAGCGGCGTCGGGGGTCAGCCCGTGCTCGATGCCGATCCGGATCTCGTCGGCCCGCATGGCCTGCCAATCGACCGGCTGATCATCGTTGTGGTTCATGGGCTTTGCTAGACCTTTCGGGTTGGGGTGAGGGACGGCCACGAGCGTCGGCGAAGCAATCGAGGCCAGGGGTAGAAGACGTGGGTGATCCCGGCGTCGGAGTAGCCGCGTGCGGCGAGTAGGGCCACCTCGGCGGCGGTCGGGGGTCGGCGGAATCGTCGGCGTCCGCTGTGCACCGCCCGGTCGTAGTCGGACATCTTGGTGTTGTCCTCGGCGATCAAGATCGGGCAATCGAAGACGTGCATGGCCTCGATCGGCCCGCCCTCGTGTCCGACGAAAAAGGCTGCGCCGCACTGTGGGCAAACGGGTTCGGGTGCCTCAGGCGGCGGCATGGTTGATCACCTCCAGGTCGGCCAGTCGGTCCCGGCCGGACCGGCGGGCGTCGATCAACGCGGTGACGTCTGCCGTGGCGACGAGGGCATGAAAGCGGCCGGAACACGGGCACCCGCACCGGTTCACCTTGGTCGTCGCGGCGATACAGCCCGGCGTGCACCGCTTGGACTTGATCAACTCAGCGGGGGTCACGGTGCCCCCGCAGACGCGTTCGGCTTGATGGCGATCATCGTGGGGTTTCTCCTTCGAGTAGGGGTCATGGCTGGGTGGTGCGGCTCATGCGGCCCGGGCGGCTTCGTGTTCCGGGTCGCGGCGGTCGCACACATCGCGGCCCGGTCGGTGCAGGTAGATCGGCCCGTCGCAGATCCGACATCTGTCCGGTCCGCCGGTGCCGTGCCCAACACTTGGCACGCTTAGCACGACCGTCGTCTCGGGGTCCTCGGAGACGTTGTTTCCGCAGGTCAGGGCAGTCATGCCAACGGTCGTGCCAAGGGGGTCGAACTGGTCATTGGTTGGGTAAGGCAATTCAGGTTGTTTTGCCTGGTCAGGGTATGTGTCATCGGTCGTGCCATCGGTCGTGCCAACTTGATCGGTCAATTCACGTGAATCGGATGACGCGGACGAATAGGTCGTGCCAACAGGGCCAGTCGTGCCAACGGTCGTGCCAAGCGCGTCGTCGCGTTTCCCCAGGTCAGGGCCGGTCGTGCCAACAGGGTCGGTCGTGCCAACGTCTTGTGTGTTGGGCAGGGACCAGTAGCTGACCCGCCGGACGACGCCCGCCCTGCCACCCGGCTCGATCCTGGTCTCCACCTCCAGGTCGAGCCTCTGACGGGCGCGCTGAATCGTCCGCTCCGAGAATCCAGCGTCCTTGCCCGCCGCCTTGACGGTGGCGCTGCGATCGGTGGCGCCGCACGATTCGAGGTAGTGCCGGAGCCAATCGACGGCGGCATCCAACTCCGAACGTTCGTCGGTGCTCTCCGGTGCTCGCAGTAGGGCGTTCGCGTCCAGGTCGACCGGCTCCGGCTCCCAGACCACGCGGGCACACCCGAACTCCGGGACGCTCTCCAGCCGGTAGGCCAGCGCTGGCGGTTCGGCGGCGATGTTCATCTTGGTCGGGGCCAGAATGCGGCGGTCCGGGTCGTCGGGGTCACGGGCGACCAGGAAAGCGGCACGCGCGGCGCCGATGATGCCGATGGACCCGCCGCCCCGGTAGAGCGCGCTCCCGCCGGACGTCTTGTTGAGGTGCCGGATGAGAATGATCGCGGCGCCCGTCTCCTCGGCCACAGCGCCGAGCAGGTGCAGCACGGCCCGCACGTCTTGGTCCCGGTGCGAATCCACCCGACCGGACAGGTACGCCATGAAGACGTCGATGATCACCAGCCGGATTCCGTTCCGCCGGATCAGGTCTCGGATGACCGGGATGTCAGCGGGTAGTGACGGCGGGACCATCCGGCCGGGGTCCTCGGGGTTGGGCACCTCGGTCAGCGCGTGGACGTTGCCCAGGTTGGCGCCGGCCGCGTGCAACCTCGGCACGATCGTGTCCGCCAAACCGTCCTCGGCGGACAGCAGCAGGACCCCGCCCAGTGCGCTCCCCGGCTGACCGTCGGGCCAGTCACGCCCGGCCGACACGCGCGCGGCGATGTCAACCGTCAGCGTGCTCTTTCCGGTGGATGGGTCGCCGTCGACCACGGTCACCTTCCGAGCGGGAATACGTCCATTCCACAGCCATTCGACGCGCTCGGGCTTGACGTTGGACAGCGTGACGAGCTTCGCGGTGGGTGCTGCGATGACGTCCGGTGGAACCTCGATCAGGTCGTCGGGGATGCCGTATCCCGCCGCGACATGATCTGCCGCATCTTTGACGTCGTGCTGGCTGCGGACGATCGTGACGGAGGCGGCGATGGGGGCCAGGATCGCGCAGACCTGCGCGGCGTGCTTCCGCCCCACCTCGTCGGCGTCCGGCCAGACGAATACGTTGGCACCGGTCAGCGGGGTCGGGTCGATCTTGTCGAACTTTCCGGCACCCATGGGGTTGCACGTCGCGACCGCGCCGACGGACTCCAGGGCCAACACGTCCTTCTCACCCTCGACCACGAATACCGAGTCGCTCGCCGCGACGGCCTTCCGCACCTGCGACGCTCGAAACAGGCTGCGGTCCTTGGTATCCCCGGTCTGATGGAACACCTTGCCCGGTGCCCGATGGACAACTCGACCACCGGGACAGCGACGGATTCCGGTCCTCATGCGCCGGGCATCTCGCGACGTAGCCCTCGCCGGACCGCCGGAGCACGCTGCCGTGAGATTCCAACTCCGATCGGACCCGATCCCAACCGCCATGATCGGTCGACGACCAAGAGTTCAACCACGAACGCCGACGCTGCTCACGCACCAACGCGCGGAACGTTGGCAACCCGCAGGGCTGAGAACTATCCTCAACAGCGATCGAGTGATCAGTAGGGCGATCCTTCGGCAGTTGGTCCCCCGGTGTGGCGTCCGGGGGTCTGCCAGCACATCATCGACCGGTGCGGTCACGGTGACCACCCGCATCCGCTGGCGGCATCACGCGAGCGGGAGCGTCCGGCGACGACCAGCACGCGCGTCCTCGGATCACGCATTCCGACCGCCCGAAAACAGCGCGGCGAGCCGGTCCCGCTGGGCGGCTGTCAACGGTGGAGCAGCGGCCACCGTCCGGCTGACGTAGTCGGCGATCTTCGCTGCCGCGAGATCACGGGTGGCAACTTCGATGTCGGCGGGATCGCCCTGCCGATGGGCGACAGCGACGCGAGCGCGCGCACGCGCAACGTCTGGGTGCATGACTGACCAAGCCCCTTTCGGGCTTTGTCAGGGCTCACCCGCCTGACGTGGTCGGCCATACCGGCGCCATCATGATCGTTGTCGTGGGACGACGACTTCAGGTTGACGTTATGCTGCGCTCGATCGGCTGCGCAACCCCGGCGAGTACGGCACGGCAGTCCGACGCGAGATCGACCAGCGGGACCATGGCGACGCGGTGGTCGCATCCGACCTCGAACCGCGCCGGGGGCCACCTATCGACGTCCAGCGGTAGGTCCCGGTCGACGCCTCGGACTCGGTGCATCCCGAACGCCACGGCCTTGCCGTCGGTGATGTCATTGATGCTCACGCCGGTACCAGTTCGCCGCAGCCATTCGCCCTGGGGCACGCGGAAGGCGTCCGCCAGCACCAACCACCCATCCGGTCGCCGGAACACTCGCAGCAGTCGGCAGGGCCGTTTGCGCGAACCGCACCCGGCGGTCTTCCACACCACCACCGGCGGCGAATGCCGGTAGCGGCTCGGCACCGCGTACCCGGACCGTCGGAGGCCGTCGCTCATCCGGACCCGGGTCCGCAGGTCGATCTCGGTCATCATGCCCTCCATTCCACGCGGACGGACTCGGGGTTGAACGGTGCGCGACCCTTCGGGGCCTCCGGCAGGATCGTGATCACCAGCAGGGTGTCGATCGCCGCCCGGCGGACGTCGAGCGAGGCGGATTCCCACTTAGCTCGGGCGTCAGGACCCGCCAACTCCCCGAGGTCGGCGCGCGGCAGTAGGGCCGTGATCTGCGTCCGGATGGCGTCCATCTGCGCTGTGAGTCGCGCACTGATCCGGCCGAGCTGGTCGGCGGTGATCAAGTCGTCGGCGTACTGGTCGGCGGCGAGATCGAGCCGAGCCTTGATCGCAGCATGGCGATTCTCCGCGTCCGCGAGGTCGTCGGCGCGGTCCGGCGGCGTCAGGACGGATATGGCATCCGGTTGGGACAGCCGAGCGATCATCATCTCGGACACCAACTCATCGACCGGCTCCTGAACCCGCGCGCATCGGTGGCAGTCGCGGCACACGTAGTACGGCCGACGCGTGGAGGTGCCCCCGGTGTTGACGATCATCGTCGGCGTGTCGCACCGGCCGCACCGGGCCAGTAGCGACAGTAGGTGCTTGCGCTCGCTGCCCCGGTTCTGCGTCCGGGCCGGGTTGGTCAGTAGTGCGGCCACCCGGTCGTGGGTGTCGCGGTCGTAGATCGGTGGCCAGTCGCCGACCCCGATTTCTTCGCCCCGGTGCACCCGGATACCCGCGTTCCGGGGTCGCAGCATGACCGTTCGCAATTGCGCACCGGTCCACCGTCCGCCACCGGTCGTGGTCAGCCCTCGCCGGTTCAGGTCGGCACTGATCGACCGGACGGACTCACCCTCTAGTAACCGCTTGGCAGTCTCCCGGATCACCTCGGCGGGCTCGGGGTCAAGCTGGTCCGTTCCCACCCGGACCCGCCGCGTGCCGGTGTCGATCAACTCGCAGCGCCATCCGTACCGGACCGGGCCGTGCGGCTTGCCGGTCTGGGCGCGCTGGGCCAGGGAACGGCGGAGTCGGCGCTTGAGCTTACGGACCTCCTCCTCTGCTCGGGCGGCACCGACCCGCGCGTTGAACCGGTCGGCGAACAGGTCGCGGCCGTCGACGTCGATGCACCGGAGCCCGGCCTCCGTAAGGTCCAGCCATGGCCGTAGTTCGTCGGGGTCCCGGGACAACCGGTCCTGGTCCCACACGATCACCGCGTCCATGGCGCCTCGCTTGACGGCGGCGAGCAGTCGCAGATACTGCGGCCGGTCCTTGCCGTTGGTGGCCGACACGCCATCGTCCACGTACTCGCCCACGATGGTCCAACCCTGCCGGGCGGCTTCGGCCCGGGCGTCCTGTAGCTGCCGGGCGATCCCGAGCTCGTTGTCCTTGCTCATCCGGGCATACAGGGCAACCCCGACAACCGCCTTTTGGGTACTCATGGCTCGATCATAACGACGGCCATCGTGGTCATCGCCCTGCTTGCGGTGTTCCGCGAGCAGGTGATCAACGCCGTGCAGAACGCGTTCCAGTCGGTGACCGGCGCGGGCTGATCGCCGATCGCGATCACAACTATGACTGCGACCGCGATCGCGGG